>CAIJYD010000050.1 GCA_903824785.1 uncultured Bacteroidota bacterium | reverse complement strand
TTTCCCGGTGTACATAATCGCTCAAAATATTGTTTGAGCGAAAGTATAAATTCAAGTCGTAAAAACTTTTGACCTTAATTAAGGTACTATATATTAATAAATTACATTACTTTTAACCGTCCTTAACCGGACACTAGTGATCTAAATTCTAAAGAAAATGAAACAAAAGAGAAAAACCTTTAGTTGCTTATTATTTTGTTTTGTCTGGCCCCTGGCCGTTAACGCGCAGGCGACTATCGCAACAGTCGGGGGTAATTCTGCAGGCAGTGGCGGTTCAGTTAGTTACACTGTGGGCCAGATCAGCTACAGCACCGTTTCAGGAACAAACGGATCAGTAGCCCAGGGAGTGCAGCAGCCCTATGAAATTTCTATTGTCACTGCTATTATAAATGCAGTGGAAATCAATCTTGAATGTATAGTTTTTCCTAATCCCACAAACAGGGATCTTAAACTTATTATCCGAATCCCAGCCTTTGAAAATCTTCATATTCAGTTGTTTGATATGAATGGAACCCCTTTACAGGATAAAAAAATTGAAAGCGAGGAAACAGAAATACCGATGGATAATCTTATCCCCTCTGTCTATTTTCTGAAAGTTCTCAGCGGCAGAACCGAATTAAAGACATTTAAAATCATCAAAAACTAGTATCCCATGAAAAAGATCTTCACAACTCTTACAGTAGTATTATTTACTGTATGCCTTTTTTCCCAGGCTCCTCAGAAAATGAGTTATCAGGCTGTTATCAGAAATAGTAGCAATGTTTTAGTTACCTCAAGTACTGTGGGAATAAGAATAAGCATATTGCAAGGCTCTTCAGGTGGAACTTCCGTTTATGTTGAAACGCATACACCAACGACCAATGCCAATGGGTTGGTATCTATTGAAATTGGTGCAGGTACGGTTGTTTCAGGGACGTTTGCCGGTATTAACTGGGCTGCGGGGCCATATTTTATTAAAACTGAAACTGACCCTGCGGGTGCTACAAATTATAACATATCAGGGACCAGTCAGTTATTAAGTGTACCGTATGCTTTATATGCAAAAGATGTCCAGAATGGTACAAAGCCTGGTGGAGTATCCGGGAATGTGCAGTTTAATAACTCAGCAGATTTCAGTGGTGATGCAAACTTTCACTGGGACAATACAAATAAAAGGCTGGGGATTGGCACCGCCTCACCCGTGGCAATGCTTCAGGTTTACGATTTGAATAATAACCGTCAAATAGCAGTAAGCGATTGGGCAGATATGTCAGCAGGTACAGGCGGCTATGGGTTATTTGCATCTAATGCTTACTTAAATAATAGTTTAAACACTTTGCACTTTTCAAATACCCATGCTTCCCTTGGAGCATCAGGGATTATCTTCAACTATCCATTTTGGCATACCACAACTATTTTTGTTAATGAACCGGGTGGTGGTTCAGTAAAAGACCAGCCGTTTACCCCAACTGCAATTGCATCTTTTAAGTCCGGAGAAGTTAACGTCTATAACAATAAAATTACAAATGTAGCTAACCCTGTTAATGCTCAGGATGCTGCTACAAAGGCATACGTGGATATCCTGATTGGTCAGTTAAGCAAAACTGGTACAATTGTAGTTGATGCAGATGGGAATATCTATCCTACTGTGAGAATTGGATCCCAGTTATGGATGGCAGAAAACCTTAAAACAACAAAATACAATGATGGCACATCAATACCAAACGTAACAGATAATACTGCATGGTTAGCATTGACCACTGGTGCTTACAGTTGGTATAATAATGATGCAACTACCTATAAAGCAACTTATGGAGCATTGTATAATTGGTATGCAGTAGATAATAATGCTGCTACAAAGGCAGCAAGTAACGGTAGTAAGAATGTTTGCCCAACAGGCTGGCATATACCAACGGATGCCGAATGGACAACGTTAACTGATTACCTTACAAATAGCGGTTATGGTTATCAGGGAAGTGGAAGCGACATAGGCAAATCTATGGCAAGTACATCGGGTTGGACTACATATACCACAGCAGGCACAGTAGGCAACGACCAGGCGAGCAACAACAGCAGCGGTTTTACAGCCCTGCCGGGTGGCGACCGTGGCACCAATGGTTCGTACTACTACATTGGGATCTTCGGTTTCTGGTGGAGTTCTGCCGAGTACTCGACTACGAGCGCCTGGTACAGGTACATGACCTACAGGGACCCCAGTGTATACAGGGACAACTACGGTAAGCAGTATGGCTTTTCTGTCAGGTGTGTCAGGGATTTTTGATTTATTTGTCTATTTTACTATTTGATAATTTACCGCGCAGCGGGCGAATTTTTGAAAAATATTGATACTTCAATATTTTTCTGCCAAAATAAGAGATGAAAAGTGTCGCTTTATAGCGCAAGTACGCTTTAACGAACTATTTTGGGTTGGTTAAAAATAATGTAAAATTAAAAATAGAAGTTCTTGCGGTTTTAAGTGCCATTAATACCGATTTATAGACCATATCACAAGCCTTCTGAACTACCTTAATATCATCATATAATCCATTTTTGTTTCGTGCCTTCCCGAGCATTTTTTTAGCTTCTGCCATAATCTGAACACATTCTAAACACTTATACTCCGGTTTCATAGGGAATAGATTATTTTTATTTTATTTCCTCCGGCATATTCGGCAGAGGTAATTGTTATTCCTGTTTCCATAAATATATTGTTTACAGTGTGTCAAAGATAATTATATCATACTTAACCACAATTCAAAAGAGGTTGCATCCAAGCTGAAAACTGTTACAAGGCGACAGATACTGCATATTTTATTTTTATACATATGGTTTCTCATTATCCTTACCCCAAGGCCAGACATAAAGTTTGTAAATAGCTGGTGAAATCCGGAATACTTCAATAAAATTAGTGTCTGTAAATATCTGAATTGATGATTCCGGCAACTCCTGAGTTTCAGAAAACGGTTTAAGGATTTCAATGGATTCTTTCTCTTTTGTTAGCTGCTCCGGCGATACATAGTCAACTAATTCAGCGTGTATTGACATCAGGTCTCCTGAAAATACTAATTTGTCTTCCGGCATTTCCCAAGAAGTTATTGTTCCAAGAGCTAATCTTATTCCTTTGTTTGGATCATGAGAGTACCATTTCTGGTTCTTATTTTTCTCCAGATTGAACTGTTTCTTACAGCTATCGGAACAGTATATTGCAGTATCTCTTATAGCATAAAAATTACCGTCACAATAAGCGCACTTCTTAGCGTTCTGTTTACCGTTCCGTTTATCGTTTGGAATTTTTAATATAATTTTCATAATCAAGTACTTAATGAATGTTGAGTTACATAAGTTACCGTTCCATCTGCCGTACATTTAACCGTACTTTCTACCGTTCTTTTAACCGTACCATTTACCGTACTTTCTACCGTATATATTCATCAAGGGCTTTATGTTGTCCTTTTGCCTGATCAGCCTTCTGTCTTTCTCCAGCCATACGAAGTAAATAACCGCTACGCCTACGCCTTGGTTTGTCCTTTGCACCCACTGGTCTGCCAAGTATTTTACCATTGTTTCTGGCTCTGTAAATGCCTTCTTTCGTCCTTTCAGAAATTAAACTGCGCTCAAATTCAGCGAAAGCTGAAAGAATCTGGAAGTGCAATTTACCAGCAGCAGTGTTAAAGTCGAGATTGTCCGACACACTTATAAAACCTACACCTTTGTCAATAAGTTCTTTTGTGTCGAGTATTAATTCAGTACTACTTCTTGCCCAACGGTCTAGTTTAAAAACTACCACAGCATCAAATTGATGTTTCCGGAGTTTTGCCAATAATTCCTGTTTTACCGGCCTCGTTTTCCGGGTACTCATGACCTCAGAAAAGACCTCATATTCCCACCCTTTTGAATTTGCAAATTCAGTTAGACGAAGAATCTGATTCTCAACTGTCTGATCTTGCGTAGAGACCCTAACGTAAATTGCGACTTTCATTTTTTCTTTTGTTTTTCCGAGTTAAATACCAGAATGAGGTTCCAATGAGGAGTACTGTAATAGTAACGATCAGAACCTTTTTCAATGGATTTCTGGTTTCAGGTATAGATGAATAGATTGCTTCCATATTATTTGATTAAAAACGTGTCTATCATGATTTTGTAAATGTCAAATTTGCTCTTGATGCTTCGCTTGGCGGGTCTTCCGGTTAAATCCCGATAGTCAATTTCCTTGCCCTTTGTCGCCTCAAAAAGCTCATTAATCCTTTTGTTTTCTTTGAAAAATTGTACTTGTTGGAACAATGATTTGTTTTCAGTCCTCAGTTGTTCGTAATATTGATCCGGTGCTTTTGTAGGTGCATCATTACCAATAATCTTTCGATTCTCGATATATCTAATCAGGTGTTCCCCAATGTTAATCCCCGTAATCTTCTGGCCCTTGAATCCGAAGTTACTGTTGATCTCGTTGAGATAGGTAGTGCCTTTTGTATCCTTAATGAGATCCACTCCTGATACCTCCATGTCGATTGCCTTTGAAGCCTTCACACAAATTATCTGATCATCCATTGATAAGTTTACTAACTCACCTGTACCACCAAGTGACAAGTTACTGCGAAAGTCGCCTTTGGGAGCTGTTCGCCGGTATGCAGCAACTACAAGATCACCCATCACAATAGCCCTTATGTCCTGACCTTTGGATTCGATGTATTGCTGAAGTATGAAATCGGCCTTATTTTTCAATAAGCCTTCAATAGTAGAGACAGCTGATTTTTTAGTTTCCATCAACATTACCCCAGCACCCTGGGAGCCATAGTTGTATTTCAAAATAAAAGGTAGTCCGCCTACTTTTTCAATCAGAAAATCAATATTGTTTGCAGCTTTGACATACAGGGTAATGGGGGTCTTAATTCCATGTCTGCTAACCATTTGCAGGGTATGAAATTTATTTGAAGCTGCCCGCAAACCAGCTGCGCTTTGAATAGAGTATATACCAAGGTTAAGCGTAAGGTGTTCGAGAATATAAGAGTTGTAAATTAGATTGTTGCCAATCCGGGGGATAATGGCATCGACCTCACTCATCGTTATTCGTGTCGCTGCTTTAGGAAGGAGATCGTAGACCCGGTCGTATCCTTTCTCGACATTTGAAACCAGTGGTGTAAAATAAGCAGGGTCAAGGACAATCATTTTATGACCATGTTTCTCACCTGCGGTAAGGATGCTCTGCGTGGCATAGCATTTATCGGAACTGTTTAATACTAAGATATTCATGATACTGCTATTTTAAGTTTCTCCTCGATTCCTTTTGTTTCTTGTGAGATATATAATTCATCTACTTTGGCATATTTTCTTGTCATGTAGAGACTGGAGTGCCCTAGCATTTTGCTTACAGCTTCCATACTTGCGCCATTGTGAAGCATTATAGTTGTCGCAAATGTCCTTCTTGCAGTATGGGTTGTAAGAGTCTTTGTTATTCCACATAAGTCTGCAATCTCTTTTAAGTAAGCGTTCATCTTCTGATTGCTTGGTACAGGAAACAACACATCTTTAATAATACACACCGGATTATTTTTGTACTTCTCTATTAACTTTTTAGCAACAGCGAACAATGGAATTTTTGAGATCACATTGGTCTTTTTTCTGTGTTTACTTATCCATGTGCGACTATCAATTCCGATTATGATGTTGTCTTGGGTAAGTTCTTTTACATCAGAGAATGCAAGACCAGTATAACAGCAAAAAGTGAAAATATCACAAATCAGGTCTAATCTAGGTAATGTAATTTCCTTTTCACTAATGGCATCAAGTTCTGCTTTTGACAGATAAGGTTTGTCAATCTCTTCCAATTTGAATCCGACTTCTTTATATGGACTTTTTATTATCCAACCTTTTTCAATAGCAATCCTTACTATTTTATTGAAGTTTCTTATATACTTGATTGTTGTGTTATTAGCACACTTCTTTTCCGTTCTTAAGTACAGTTCAAATTTTTCATAGACATCTTTATTAATATCGCAAACCGGAAGATCATCAACCTTATATTCAAATAAGAGAAACTCCTTGAAATGCTTGTAGCAAATAATGTATCGTTCATAGGTAGCCTGTGCCATTTGTATACCGATTTTTCTTACACAGTTTTTATTGTGCTCATCAAATAATTTCATGATAGTTCTTTCAACTCTTTGCCTGTCTGTGACCCCGTATTGTATACTTGCTAGTGTAAGCGGTTTCTCTTCCTGGTTCATTTTTAGTTTGATATTCTGCACTTTGTGCCTGGCATTGTCAATAGTCTCATTAACCAGATATGAGTTTCTGTCACTGCCTCTGGCTCTCTCTTTTTTTGAATCCCATTTGTCAGGATCAACACCTACCTGAGCTGAAGTTTCCCACCGCCTTCCATTTATCGTGATTCTCATGAATAGCGGGGCATTACCGTTTTTGAGCAGCTTACTTTTCTTGATAAAGAAGCAGATTGAAAATGTCGAGTTTTTCATACTAATTTTTATATAAAGTTAAACCTAATGTTATTCACAAAAAATATGCAAATACATGAATATCAATGCAAAAAGTAACATAGGTGGACTTTGGGACGTGGATTTTATCTCCACCGAATTGACCCCGAACTATATGACAAACCTTGCATATAGATGACAGGGTGCAAAACGAAAAAACCCTGATAATGAAGACATTTCAGGGTTTTGCATAAATTTGTAACTCGACTTTGCGGAGAGAAAGGGATTCGAACCCCCGGTACCCTTTTGAGGTACACACGCTTTCCAGGCGTGCCAGTTAAACCACTCCTGCATCTCTCCTTATTGATGCATTAAGTTCTTAAAACAGCGGCGCAAATTACAAAAATATTTTTACAATCCGCCTTGTCAGGATATTTCTCCTGCAAGTGACTTTTTCAGAGAGTTTTCTACATCCTCCCTTGATGAGTATCTGCCAAGAAGAAACATCAGTTTGGTGACCGAAGCTTCAGATGTAATATCCGTTCCGCTTATCACACCTGCAGAAAGCATCTGCCGGCTTGTTTCATATAATCCCATTTCAACACTGCCTCCATGGCATTGAGTAACATTGAGAACTATTCCGCCCTTATCAATGAATTGTTTAAGATCGTCCAGAAACCATTGATAAGTAGGAGCATTCCCCGACCCGAAGGTCTCAATTATTAATCCTCTTAATCCGTCAATATTAATTATCGCCTGCATAAGTTTCCTGTTTATCCCCGGAAAGAGCTTCAGTATGGCAACGTTGTTGTCGAATGCTTTATGGACTATAAGCTTTTCTTCCTTTCCTGTATGCATAATAAGATTGGAGAAATATTTCAGATGGAGCCCTACTTCCGCCAACGGAGGATAGTTGGGAGAATTAAAGGCATCAAAATGTTCCGCACTCATCTTTGTTGTACGATTTCCACGTGTAAGCTTATTGTCAAAAAAAATAGAAACCTCCGGGACGGAAGGAATACCATTCTCTATTGCTGCAGCTATCTCTATGGCAGTAATGAGATTCTCTTTTCCATCAGTACGAAGCAACCCGATTGGTAATTGAGAACCGGTAAAAATAATTGGTTTCTTCAGATTATCAAGCATATAGCTTAATGCCGATGCACTGTAAGCCATCGTATCCGTTCCATGTAAAACTACAAAACCGTCAAAATCATTATACCCATCTTCAATAATTTCGGCCAGTTTTATCCAGACTGCGGGATCGATATTGGAGGAATCTTTTACCGGGTCAAATGAGATTGAATGAAGATCATAACCAAATTTCCGGAGTTCGGGAACATGGTCTGAGATGTGACGAAAATCGATTGGAACCAATGAACCGGTGGCTGGGTCGTGAACCATTCCGATAGTTCCCCCGGTATAGATGATCAGTATGGAGATCTCTTTTTTTGTCTTCATGCCTACTTCTCAAAGATTAAAAAGCGAAGTTGAGTTGGCGTATGTTATTGAAGCTGCCTCTTCCTCACTTATCCCGCAAATTTCTGCAAGCTTTTTATTTATTATGCAAATATACGAACTCTCGTTCCTTTTTCCTCTGTATGGCACCGGTGCAAGATAGGGAGAGTCGGTCTCAAGGATAATATTTTCAGGGCCAATCACTTGAACTATTTTGTCGAGGCCTGAGTTCTTAAAGGTTAAAATGCCACCGATACCTAATTTTAATCCCATCCCGGTTGCCTTTTCAGCGTCTGATAAGGTTCCTGTAAAGGCATGAAGAACCCCTTTCAACCCCTTTCCTTCAAATTCGTCGAGAACGGAAAAAACCTCTGGGAACGAATCGCGTGAATGAATTGCAACAGCCATTTCATTTTCAAGTGCAAAAACAATCTGTCTCCTGAAGGCAACTATTTGTTCCTTCAGAAATGTTTTATCCCAGTAGAGATCGATCCCGATCTCGCCAATGGCAATGAATCTGTGTTTAAGGAACAACTCTTCAAGCTTGTCGAGCTGATCGGAATAATCCTCTCTGACCGAAGTGGGATGAAGGCCTGACATCGGGTAACAGATACCGGGATATCTGTTTTCAACTGAAAGCATCGCCTCAACTGATAGAATATCAATATTCGGCATCAGCATTTTTTCGATGCCATCAGATACAGCTCTGTGAACAGCTTCATCCCTGTCTGTATCAAATTCCGGAAGATAAAGATGTGTATGGGTATCAATAAACTGCATCAAACAACTCCCTGGGCAATCATGGCATTAGCAACCTTCACAAAACCTCCGATGTTGGCGCCGTCAACATAATTGATGAAACCGTTCTCTTTTGTTCCATACTTCACACAGGTTTTATGAATGTTTTTCATTATTGTCTGAAGCTTTGCATCAACCTCTTCGCGCGACCAGGGCAGTCTCATGGAGTTCTGAGTCATCTCAAGACCTGATGTTGCTACTCCGCCAGCATTGGCTGCCTTGCCGGGGCCATATAATATCTGTGCATTCAGGAATACCTCAACAGCTTCAGGTGTGGAAGGCATGTTAGCCCCTTCCGACACGCAGATGCAGCCGTTCTTAACCAGAAGTTTGGCCTCTTCTTCATTTATCTCATTCTGGGTAGCATTAGGCATGGCTATATCGCACCTGATTATCCAGGGCCTTTTTCCTTCAAAATATTCAACTCCGTATTTCTCAGCATACTCTTTTATCCTGCCTCTTCTGACATTTTTAAGCTCCATAATGAATTGAAGTTTTTCCCCATCAATTCCGCGAGGGTCATAAATAAACCCGTTTGAGTCGGAAGATGTAACCACTTTCCCTCCAAATTCGGTAACTTTTTCTGTGGCATACTGGGCCACGTTACCTGATCCTGAGATACACACGACTTTCCCTTTTAAGCTGTCGCCACGGGTGGAGAGCATCTCCTGAGCAAAATAGGTTGCTCCATAACCGGTTGCTTCAGGGCGGATAAGCGAACCACCCCACTCAATACCTTTCCCGGTAAGGACACCGGTAAACTCATTTTTCAGCCTTTTGTACTGGCCGAACAGGAACCCGATCTCCCTGCCTCCAACTCCGATATCACCTGCAGGAACATCCGTATCTGCACTTATATGACGGAACAGCTCTGACATAAAACTCTGGCAGAACCGCATAACTTCATTATCAGACTTTCCCTTAGGGTCGAAGTCTGAACCACCTTTTCCGCCACCCATAGGCAGCGTTGTAAGGCTGTTTTTAAATACCTGTTCAAAGGCGAGGAATTTAAGGATGCCAAGGTTAACCGTAGGATGAAACCTGAGTCCGCCTTTATAGGGGCCAATTGCACTGTTCATCTCAATTCTGTATCCGCGGTTGATCTGCACCTCTCCTTTGTCATCGAGCCATGGGACTCTGAAAATTATTGTCCTTTCAGGTTCGGCAATTCTTTCAAGTATTTTTGCGTGCTTATACTTCGGATTCTCTTCGATAAATGGAATCAGTGATTCCGCAACCTCCTGAACAGCCTGATGGAATTCGTTTTCTCCGGGATTTCTGGCTTTGATCATAGCCATGAATTGTTGTACTCTATTGTCCATAATTGAAAAGTTTTAATGATAGTGTTAATTGGCCTGTTAAAATTATAAAATCTCAGGCAATAATCCATTAGTTTTTCAGGGAATGTTGGAAATGAAATGAAGATAAAAAACTCATGAGAGCAGGGGCGTTTTCTTTTGTCACTGAAGCAATCCCACTATTCAGACTGTCAGGATCTTAGCTCTTGGTTTTCTGGTTATGCTGTTCTGTATACATTTCCGGGATAGCACTTTAGCAATCCTTTAAACTCCATCTGAAGAAGCATTGCTGACAGTTTATAAACCGGCATTTCAAGTGACCTGCAAATAGTGTCGATGGTAAGCTCTCCTTCTTTTACAACCAGCTCATATATAATTCTTTCTGTCTCATCAAGTTCGGAAAACAATGTTCGCTGCACAGGTTGTTTTGATTTTTCCGGTTTCCAGTTAAGAAAATATTCTATATGGTCAGAACATTCCGTAAGTGCTGCTTTATTGTTCCTGATGAGGTTATTGCACCCGTCTGACCATTGATCATCGGGTCTTCCGGGAACGGCAAAAACATCGCGGTTATAGGAATTGGCAATATCTGCAGTAATCAGGGCTCCACCTTTATTTCCTGATTCCACCACAAGAGTTGCATCCGATAAACCTGCAATTATTCGGTTTCTTTTCAGGAAATTATTTCGTTCCGGAAGTGCATCCGACAGAAAATCGGATAGCAGTCCGCCGTTTTTAACCATTGCCTTAGCTGTGGAGGCATGTATTGCCGGATAGGTTGTTTTGAAGCCATGCCCGAGAACACCGATTGTCTGCAGATTATTGGCAAGGGCGGCTTTATGTGATGCAATATCAATACCATAAGCCAGTCCGCTTACAATTATCAGATCGGGATGCCCGGCAGCCAGCCCTCCGATGATCTTTTCACATAATTCTCTCCCACGGGTAGTGGCATTACGGGTACCTACAACACTCAATATTTTTGCGGAATTCAGGTCACATTTTCCCATAAAGAAAAAGACAACGGGAGAATCGTCACACTGGCGTAGTCTGAATGGATAATCGTTATCCAGATAGAAATAGGTCCTTATATTGTTTTCAATGATATAATCAGCCTCTTTTTCTGCTATTTCAAGGTACGATCTGTCGCTGATATATTTTGCTATCCCGGAGCCGATTCCGGGGATCTTTATGAGATTTCGGTATGGTTCGTGAAAGATTGCTTCCACGCTGCCGAAATGAGCTACAAGTTTCCGGGCATTAATATCGCCAATACGCGGAATAAGGCCCAAAGCAATTTTATGCTTAAGTGATAATTCAGACATAGCACAGGAAATAGAGACATACAAATATAAAAAACAGGGACGATATAATGACTCGTCCCTGCAATATTTTTGATTGAAAAAAATAGTTTAATACTATATCACTCCCATATCAAGCATCGAGCTCGCAACTTTAAGGAATCCTGCAATATTTGCACCTTTAACATAATCCACATAACCATCATCCCTTTTTCCATGCTTAACACACTGAAGATGAATATTGCACATTATGTCATGAAGCCGGTCGTCAACCTCTTTGCTGCTCCAGCGGAGTTTCATTGAGTTCTGAGTCATCTCAAGACCTGATGTTGCTACACCGCCCGCATTTGATGCTTTTCCGGGTGCAAAAAGGATCCCGTTTTTATGAATGATCTCAATGGCTTCCGGAGTGCTTGGCATGTTTGCCCCTTCACAGATACAGATGCAGCCATTATTAATAAGTTTCCCGGCATCTTCTCCGCTTAACTCATTTTGTGTTGCACAAGGCAGAGCGATATCTACTTTGACCTCCCACGGACGTTTCCCTTCATGAAATTCTACTCCTTCAAATGCATAGGAATAAGGCTTTACAATATCTTCATTTGAGGCACGAAGTTCCAGCATAAACTCAATTTTCTTTCCTGAAATTCCCTCCTCATCATAAACATAGCCGTCGGGTCCTGAAATGGTGACAACTTTTCCACCCAGTTCTGTAACCTTTAGTGCAGCACCCCATGCAACGTTTCCGAATCCGCTTATTGCTACTCTTTTACCCTGGAATGATTCTCCGCGGGTTGCAAGCATCTCTTTTGCAAAATAGACGCAGCCATATCCTGTAGCCTCAGGGCGAACCAGCGATCCTCCCCAGTTACTTCCTTTTCCGGTCAGAACTCCTGTATGGTCACCTGAAAGCCTTTTATACATACCATACAAAAAGCCAATTTCACGGCCGCCAACACCTATATCCCCTGCTGGAACATCAGTTTCAGGTCCGATGTACTTCCATAGTTCAAGCATAAATGCCTGGCAGAAACGCATTACTTCTGCATTCGATTTTCCTTTGGGATCAAAGTCTGAACCGCCTTTTCCACCGCCCATTGGAAGTGTTGTAAGGGCGTTCTTGAAGATCTGCTCAAAACCAAGAAACTTCAGGATTGAAAGATTCACACTCGGGTGGAAGCGAAGGCCTCCTTTATACGGTCCGATAGCATTATTGAACTGAACCCTGTAGCCCAGGTTCACTTTTACATTTCCTTCGTCATCAACCCAGGGGATTTTAAAAGTCAGGACGCGATCAGGTTCAATAATGCGCTCAATAATGTTGGCAGATTCAAACTGGGGGTTCTCATTGTAAACCTCTTCAATTGATTCCAGGACTTCTCTGACTGCCTGTAAATACTCAACCTCTCCGGGATGCTTCTTCTCGAGGTTGTTCATAATTTTATCCACGTTCATTATTTTGATATTTTAAATTAATAATCAGGGTCAGAAATAAACTTTTAAATTAGTAAAAACCGGGAGTCATTAAAAATGATAAAACTCATGTTATCAAATGATAACCTTCACGCCTGAGGTCCATGTAAACCAAGCGATCTTATTATTTTTTCTTTTTCCGATCTGGTTAATGCGCTTATATAAACAGGCGGATACTTTGCAACCCCTTGCTTCAACTGCTGAAAAAGAGTAATGCTCTGTATCAGACCAAAAAGGCGTTTTTCAATTTTATATCCTGAAAAGGTTCGCTTGTCAATCTCTACGGAATTTTTCTTCCCTCCAAATATCCCGGAAGTAAAATATCTGAAAACTAATTTTTCTTCCTCGTCAGAATAGCTGATATACTGATAATTAAGGATTACCGGCAGAAAAACAACAAAAAGATAAATTACAACAAGTATTACTGTCCAGACTGTGTCACTCATACCCAGAAGCGGATATTTTATCATCATGGCTACATATGTCAGGACAATATAGACCAGAAAAATGACTGTTGCTGCGAATAACTTTAATCTTAGACTTATTATGGTACGGCTGTTGTCGAATGTCATAATTATAAAATTTGTTTAAATTTAATATTTATTTTTCATTTTGTGACCAGATTATCTTCCGGCCACATTTTTCACGGGGTCGGCTTGCCGGACTCTCTTTTTCGGAAACCATTCCGGAAGGGGAAATACTTATCGGCGGCTTTTAAAAAACCTTGTCAGAAGTTCACCGCATTCTTTCTCAAGGAGCCCCGATTCAACTTTTGTTTTCGGATGAAGCAGTGAGTCAGATATGGAACTGAAGCCCTTCTTCTCGTCTGTTGCACCATATACCAGAGCAGCCGCCTGACTCCATCCCAGGGCGCCCGCACACATTGCACATGGCTCAAGGGTTACATATATTGTACAGTCGGTTAGATACTTGCCGCCGAGCCAGTTGGTAGCAGATGTAATAGCCTGCATCTCTGCATGTGCTGTCGGATCCTTTAATGTTTCAGTAAGATTATGAGCACGGGCAATAATAATATCATTGCAGACCACTACCGCTCCAACCGGAACCTCCTTTTTGTCAAATGCCTTGTTCGCTTCAGCCAGGGCTGCTCTCATAAATTGCTCTTTTTTGCTCTGAATCATTATTGGAGGTTTTGACTTATAAAAGTATAAAGAAAATTGGGATTTAGCTTTCACTCTTCAATCTGATAATTTTCTTATTTTTGCAGAAATTTAATCAGATAGAGATGTACAGGACACACACGTGCGGAGAGTTAAACATGAAATTTACGGGTAACGACGTTATTTTATGCGGCTGGGTTCAGAAATCAAGGGATCTTGGAGGTATGACTTTTGTTGATCTCCGCGACAGGTATGGTATTACCCAGCTCGTTTTCAATATGGAAACAAATAGTCTCCTTTGTGAAAAAGCACGTAAACTCGGCCGTGAGTTTGTAATTCAGGCTAAAGGGAAAGTTAAAGAGCGCAGTAATAAAAACCTGAAGATTATAACCGGTGAAATTGAAATAGATGTCGAGGAGCTGAATATTCTTAACAGGAGCGAGGTTCCCCCTTTTACAATTGAGGAGGAGACAGACGGAGGAGAAGAATTAAGGATGAAATACCGCTATCTCGACCTTCGCAGGACAACAGTTAAAAACAATATTATTCTTCGTCACCGGGTGGCTCAGGAGGTTAGAAAACACATGGATTCGATTGGTTTCGTGGAGGTTGAAACACCTGTCCTGATTAAATCCACTCCCGAAGGAGCCCGCGATTTTGTTGTTCCCTCAAGGATGCAGCCAGGTACTTTCTATGCCTTGCCTCAGTCCCCGCAGACGCTGAAACAACTGCTCATGGTGGCAGGTTTCGATAAATATTTTCAGATAGTTAAATGTTTCAGGGATGAAGATCTTCGTGCTGACAGGCAGCCTGAATTTTCGCAGATAGATTGTGAAATGTCTTTTGTGGAGAGAGATGATATCCTGAATACGTTTGAAGGACTGGCAAAATATCTTTTTAAACAGGTAAAAGGAATTGAATTTTCTGAACCGTTTATGAGGATCCCATACCAGGAGGCAATGGAATTCTATGGCTCCGACAAGCCTGACCTACGTTTTGGAATGCGATTCACCGAAATATCAGGAATAGCCAAAGGGCATGATTTTGTAGTTTTTGATTCCTCGGAATATGTTGGAGCCATCTGTGCAGAAGGCTGTTATGAATATACCAGAAAACAGCTCGACGAATTGACAGAGTTTGTTAAAAAACCTCAGATAGGAGCAAAGGGGCTGATATATGTGAGATATAATCCTGACGGGACATTAAAATCGTCGGTCGATAAATTTTATTCGCCGGAAGAGTTATTGAAATGGGCTGTTGCCATGAATGCAAAACCTGGCGATCTGTTACTGGTATTGGCCGGTGATAAGAAAAAAACCCTGACAGCTCTTTCGGAATTAAGACTTGAAATGGGAAGCCGTCTCGGATTACGAAAGAGAGATCTCTTTAAACCTTTATGGGTAGTTGATTTTCCTCTTCTTGAATGGGATGAAGAGAGTAAAAGATTCTATGCAATGCACCACCCGTTCACCTCTCCAATACCTGAAGATCTCGATTTGCTGGAAAAAGATCCGGGTAAAGTCAGGGCCAACGCTTACGACCTTGTTATAAACGGTGTGGAGATAGGAGGTGGTTCAATAAGAATACACGATGCCACTATTCAGAAAATGATGTTTAAAGTGTTAGGTTTCAGTGATGAAGAGGCTGATGACCAGTTTGGTTTTCTTTTGAATGCTTTCAAATTCGGGGCACCGCCTCACGGTGGTATTGCTTTCGGATTCGACAGATGGGTTGCAATGTTCGGAGGACAGGATTCCATTCGCGATTTTATAGCCTTCCCGAAAAACAACTCAGGCAGAGATGTTATGCTCGACACTCCTTCTCAGATCTCAGTTCAGCAGCTTAATGAACTCAGACTACTTATTAAACCTGATACGCGCGGGTGATTTATTTCGTATCGCCTGCTTTGACTAGTGTTATTGAAATAACACCGTTTGCTCCCTGATAACCGTAGAGAGCTGCCGCTGCACCTTTTAATACCTCAATTGATTTAACATCAACAGGATTTATATCATCAATGGAGTAAACTATTGATCCATCAACCACAAAGACCGGCTGCGAATTTCCGTTAACAGAATTCTGTCCGCGGATAGTAATGGTTTTGCCACTTACCTGTACCCCGGGTACTTTGCCATCCAGGATTTCATAAATATTCTTATATGAGGCGTACTTATTTATTGTTCCGTCTATTTTATTTACTTTTGTTGTCTCACTCCTCTGGTTCTCAGGACTTCCGGAAGAATTTACTTCTTTCACAGCTTTCTCTTCTTCTTGCTTCCCATTATCAGTAATAAGTGAGCCGGGCAGAGTGAAGTTGATGATTGTCAGTTCATTTATTATAGTGTCGCGGGAACCCCAATCGTTTGTTCTGACAGATAATTTACGGGCAGAGGGACTCACTTTTATTTTATACGAACCGTTGCTCTTGGTTCTGTAACTGGTTTTTAAATTGTCAATATAGAACACAGCTCCTTCAACCGGATTTTTTTTGGCATCAGTTACTGCGCCGGAAATAACAACCATTTTGTCACCCTTTTGACCTGACGAAACAGTTACAGATAGAATCAGAATCAGAATTATGAAGAAGGCTTTTGATCTCATCATTATAATTTTGTTTTATTTATTTCCGCAATCCTATTTCTCCCTCTCGGAGCCATTTAGAAGGGTGATACTTATTACACCGTTTGTGCCATTTATTCCGTAAATTGCTGCTTGTGAGCCTTTAAGATATGTTATTGATTTTACTTCCACAGGATTAACAAAATCAATGCTGGTAACAATTATCCCGTTTACAACAAAGAGAGGTGTCCTGCTGCCATAGAATGAATGTCCCTGCATAACCTGAACACTTTTTCCGCTTACAACAACACCTCTTACTTCCCCACGGATCATCTGATAAATGTTGCTGTAGGTGTTCATCTTTTTAGCCCTTGTCTTTGAAGAAGATGGGGCAGGATTCTGATTTTGTCCGTTTTCTCCGCTGATTGCGGAATTAAATGAGGGGTTTTCCGTTATGCCGTCCAGGGTAAAATTAATAGTTTTCTGTCCGTTTATTAAAGTTTCGCCTGCACCATACTCCGGTGAGATCACCTTAAGTTTAACAGCAGAAGAGCTCGCTTTAACCTTATAAGAACCATTGCTTTTCGATTTAAAACTGGTTTTTAAATTGTCAATATAAAAAACAGCTCCTTCAACAGGCTTTTGCTGCTGGTTAATTATCTTACCTGTAATGGTAATGCTCTTTCCGGCTTTTTTTGAACTATTCTGTCCGTATGTAACCTGCCCGATACAAACAGCAATAATTATTGCAAGGCTATAATTCCATTTCATATTATCGTCATCTGATTATGGTGCAAGTTACGCCGAAGCTAAGAGAAGAGCAAATTATTCTTCTGCTAAATACATTTTCCGATAAGGGTTGCAGAGGTACATTTTTCAATAAGTACATTTACATATTCCCCCTTTACCCGGCTCTCCGCTGGGAAAACAACAACCTTATTCTGTGATGTGCGTCCCGATAAATGTTCATCGGATCTTTTTGAATAACCCTCAACAAGAACCTCATAGATCCTACCCGGGTCATTTTTTTTTGATTTAATGGAAAGCTTGTTCTGGAGAGCGATCATTTCACTGAGCCTTTCGGACTTAATAAGCTCAGGAACATCATCTTTATATTTTCTTGCTGCTCTGGTTCCGGGCCGTTCGCTATACTTGAACATATAAGCAAAGTCATAACCCACCCATTCCATCAGTGATAGTGATTCTTCATGATCTTCTTTCGTTTCGGTGCAAAACCCGGCAATCATATCGGTCGAGAGTGAGCATTCGGGAATGATGGAACGAATTGCCTTAATGCGATCCATATACCATTCTCTGGAATAATCACGGTTCATAAGTTTCAGGATCCGGCTGCTTCCACTCTGTGCAGGCAGGTGGATGTGTTTGCAGATATTGTCATGCAGGGCAATAGTATGAAGTAATTCATCTGAGATATCTTTCGGATGAGAAGTGGAAAACCTTACCCTTAAAAGAGGATTTATCGCTGCCACATTACTGAGCAGTTCAGGAAAGCCCATTATCTTATTGTTATTGTCCCATTTATACGAGTCAACATTCTGTCCAAGCAGTGTCACCTCCCTGTAGCCCATTTCATAAAGCTCCTGTGCCTCTTTCATGATGGATTCGGGATTCCGGCTTCTTTCTGCTCCGCGAACATAAGGCACTACACAATATGAACACATATTATTGCAGCCCCTCATTATCGATACAAATGAGGATACTCCGTTTTTATCCATTCTCACAGGTGAGATGTCAGCATAAGTCTCCTCGCGGGAAAGGAGCACATTGACGGCTTTATGGCCCGCTTCAGCTTCTGCAACAAGAAGCGGAAGCTCACGGTAAGCATCAGGTCCGACCACAATGTCAACCAGCTTTTCCGTTTCAATAAGTTTTTCCTTCAGCCGTTCAGCCATGCATCCGATGATTCCGATTTTCAGGTCGTGCTTCCGCTTTTTCAGATGGCTGATGGCTTTCAGTCTTCCCCATATACGTTGTTCAGCATTATCACGGATTGAACAGGTATTTATTAATATTAATCCGGCCTCATTTATATTATCAGTGGATTCATAGCCTGCATTTGAAAGTATGGACATAACAACCTCACTATCAGCGACATTCATTTGGCAACCATATGTTTCTATAAATACTTTCTTACTCATTAATGACTTTATTAACTAATTAAGTGGCGACAGGCGACAGGAAAAGTTAATTCAGGAGTCCCGTAGCCTGAGGCCTTCCCGATAGGTTCGGGTGTCAGATGTATTTCAAATAAAGCACAAATCTATAAAGTATGAGCGAGGTTTGAAAGAATTATTTAATTTTGCATTCTGTATAATAAAAATTAATAATATGTCAGGTCATAGTAAGTGGTCAACCATCAAGCGGAAAAAAGGGGCAATAGATGCTAAAAGGGGAAAGAAATTTACCAAAATTATAAAGGAGATAATTATTGCTGCGAAAGAGGGAGGCGGAGATGCCGAATCAAATGCAAGGCTCCGGCTTGCTGTCCAAAACGCTAAAGGCGCCAACATGCCTAAAGATAATATTGACAGGGCAATAAAAAAAGCTACCGGTGCAGATGCCGAAAGTTTTATAGAGACATCATTTGAAGGTTATGGCCCCTGCGGTGTTGCTGTTTTCGTAGAGTGCCTTACTGACAATAATAACAGAACAGTTGCTTCTGTAAGATCTGCTTTTAATAAGCATGGCGGAAACCTTGGAACTAATGGTTCTCTCAGCTTCCTTTTTGACAGGAAAGGTATTTTTACTATTAAAAATGAAGGTCTTGCTCTGGATGAAATTGAACTTGAAATGATCGATGCCGGGGCTGAAGACTTTGAAGTTGATGGTGATCTGATTACTGTTTCATGCGCAATGGAAGACTTCGGAAGCTTAAACAAAAAACTCAGTGAACTTGGTATTGAAGTTGAAGAAGCCGGATTGAAAAGAATCCCGAATGATGCCAAAAAACTTGATATTGATTCTGCAAAAAAAGTATTAAAACTTGTTGATATACTGGAAGATGATGATGATATTCAGTTTGTATACCATAATCTTGAGATGACCGACGAACTGGCAGAAGCGCTGGGATAGATCTTTTCCTATTTAGAGCTTGCTGATAAGATTATATCCGGTACTTACCCGGAAAATTAAAAACTTTATTTTTCTGAAAGGGAACTGATATCTTTTAGCCAGCTATTCAGAAGAATTATTTCATTCTGATCAACAAGTCCAAGCTCAATCAGTTTCTGGTAACAGTGAATCATATTTGCCCCAATATTCTCAGCACCCTCCTTTAAAGGCAATTCACGGAGACAGTTGATTATCTGTGCATTGTTATTGTAACCGGAAATCTCATCGCGAAAATCATGCATTAAATTATGATCGTTTCTCTGTTGCCATACCGTGCTCTGGTGAAATAACACCGGCCATCCGCATGTCCATGCGATACGCTGCGCCACAAAAGAACGCCAGATATCAGTCATCCTGAAACTACAGTACGAAGGGAGATACATCAGCATAAATGCTTCCCTGAACCAGGTGGTGTTCTGACTGTTGAAAGGGCAGACTGAGTTTTTGCCAAGTGCAATATTCTCCGATTTGTCAAAGGTTACCGGCAATGGAAGAACAA
Source organism: uncultured Bacteroidota bacterium (assembly GCA_903824785.1). Classification (GTDB taxonomy): domain Bacteria; phylum Bacteroidota; class Bacteroidia; order Bacteroidales; family VadinHA17; genus LD21. The sequence goes on along the minus strand of CAIJYD010000050.1, from coordinate 30,700 downwards.
GCCGGTATATTGCATCCACATCAGGGTTTTCATCTGCTAATCCCTGCTGGATGGGGCACTCAACCGATATAAGAGGTTCAGGTTCAGGTAAACTGTCGTTAATGTTTTCCAGAGCGAAGCCTCTTGGCCAGATATGAACATCTGTAAAATATTTGTAAATATTCACCCATCCCCTGTCATTCATGAGATGAGCATTTACCAGCCTCTTTCTTTTGTCCCAGAAGGAGGGAAGAGGAAAATTATCATCATCTGTTTCGATAATTATTTCAGCACCCGCTCTCATGGCCAGTAAATACCCGAGGTTTTTTCGTGCATAATGTCTTACAGGTAATACCTTTGCCAGTTCAAAATCGAGCTCCTGCTGACGTTCAATTGAGTAAAAATCGCACCCGGGAAGATTAAATTCCTTCGGGCTTTTGGTATCGCCTGCCACAATAAAGGATATGTTGTGTTCTGAAGATTCTTCTGAAAATTTCTTCAGTACTGCATTATCACTCCCGGCAATTGAGGTAATGACTAAGAAAGTATGGTTGGGTTTATTCATTTTATTACAGCAGCTTTAAATTTCAACCTTAGAATGAAATAATGCAACAGAACATCAAATGAATTATAAATAGCTTTTTTGGAAACACTCGGAGAGGGAGCCCTGTAGTGAATAGGAACCTCCTTGTATCGGGTTTTGCGCAGCAGATACCGCAATTCGGTCTGATAAAAATGAGCCTTGGATAGTAAGGGATATGCTGTAAATTTCTCAACGATGCTGATGTGAAATCCCTGAAATCCCGATGTCATATCATACATGCTGGTACCTAAAAGCAGATTTGAAAGAATGGTGCCTGTCTTTGATAAAAATGTTCTTTTCCAGGTTGAATCATGAATGGAGCCTCCCTGGATAAAACGACTGCCGAAAGCGCATAAATCACCCTCATTTAATACTTTCAGAAACAATGGAAGTGCATTCGGATCGTGCGACAAACCTGCATCCATTTCGATTATGAATTCATGTTTGTTTTTCAAAGCTTCCCGGTAACCTCTCATGTACGCATCGACAACATTTTTATTCTCGGGAGACCAGACTGTAATAAACCTGTTGTCGCTTAATGACAGGTTGTTACATAATTCCAAAGTATTGTCTTTTGAGACATTATCTATTATTAAATATACTCTTCCGCTATCAATTTTATCCAAAACAGTTATGAGGGAAGAGATAAAAGGAAAAAAATCTTCCTTTTCGTTCGCCATCGGAACAATTACAGCAAAATCAATTTTCATTCTTGTTTATTATAAAAGCGATCTCTTACTCCTCAACTTTCCATACAGTTAATCCGGACAAATGTATCTATTTTATGCGGATAGATACGGAAAATGTCAATTCTTAAGCTCATATTTTGAGCTGAATGTTTTATAAACCATTATTCCCCATGTAATTGTAAATACGATTATGCCCAGGAAAAGCTTTTTCAGGATAAACTCCGAAATTACAGGAGGGCATAAGATATCGATAGGCATAACACCAAGCAAAACGAAATTTATCCAGAGTAGTATTTTTTCGAAAAGGCCGGGAGTGGAACATAAATACCAGATTGCATAACCGGCGATTGCAATTACATAAGTATGCCTTTCAGAGCCTACTCCAAACAGGATGGCCCAGCTCATGATTATGCCGAGAAACTGCCCCCGGAACAAAATGGATTCTTTAAATATTTTCAGCTTTCTGAGGGTGAATAAAAGTATCACGAAAAGTACTCCCAGTGAGATAAACCCTGTGAATGGTTCAATGGAGCTATTAAAGGAACAAAGGGGACGGTAAATACTGAAACGGAGCACTGCCTCAGAATGGTCCATAACTTTAAAAATCCATGATTGATAATATGTTGCCAGTTCATTCAGAGGAACATTTATAAGTGGAATGAAGATGAAAATAATTCCAATAAGTGCAGAATAGAGGATGTTCTTACGGAATCCGGGATAAAACAATATCATCGCGATCTGAAAAATGCCGTAGACTTTGGTGAAACCCGAAAGAAAAATAAGTAAAACAGCCAGAAGTCCCTGTTTTTTTTCAAGAAGTGTAAAGGAAAAGAGAAATATTGCTGCTACCACCGGATTAAACTGTACTGAAAGCAGTGTAGCAAAAAGTAAGAGAGATGAGAAGAAAAATATGAATTTTTTCTTCACAAAATCAAACTGATCTGGAAGAGTGAAGACAGAGAAATAAAATACCGAGTAGGTAAAGATATTCCAGAAAAAAACACCAAGCCATGCCGGGAAAAGTGTGAAGGGGGTAAATAATACTGAAAACAACGGACCGTACAGAAAATTATCGAGAGGTTTTCCATGTAAGGATAAATGATGCCAGCTGGAATATGGATTAATTCCACTCCAGAAATCGGATGTGGCGAATGAAAAGATCTGAAAGTTATTATACGACAATCCGAGAACCTCCTTCAATGTAATAAGGATTGCAAAGAAAAGTCCTGTAAAATAGACTCTTTTATTCGTTTCAGTCAGTCTATTGACAAAATGTATAAAATTGAGATACCCCTTTTCAATCATCATCTTTATTTTTTTGCAAATATGGTTCGATTTTTTGAAACGTTTCCGGATAAAACCCTTTGATTGACAGTCAGAGAATAAAAGTACATATTATTTTGAAACGGCAAAATTTCCGGTAAGCCTTATGCCTGCATGTAATCGCAGCGAAATTAATCTTTCAGGGAATCTGCTGTTTAACTTAAATTTTTTATCAATGGGATAAAATCAGATTAAGACGAATCACGATTCTGCTGTTCAAAATAATAAAACCATGATTTCCGTTTTATTAATGTCAATGAAATGTTATTTTTGCCAAATGATCAGAAAGTATTTTTTGATTTTATTTATTCTGAATTTTTCAGCACTGTCTGGATCAGCACAATCATTGGTTAAAACTTCAGATCTTTTCAAGAGGCCCGATAGCAATATTCATATCGGGAAGCTTAACATCATTCAGAATCCGGCAATTGACAGTCTGATAGGCAGATATATACTGATGAATACGAACATTTATCTGGAGAATGGCTATTATGGAATGGAAGGATTCAGGATACAGATCTACAGCAGTTCAAACAGGAATGCAAGAGAGGAATCGAATAGAGCCCGCGCCGAATTTATGATCAGGTTCCCGGACATTGTTTCATATCCCCTGTATGCCGACCCCGGATATTTCAAAATAAGAGTAGGTGACTTCAGAACAAAAACCGAGGCCACCAAGCTGTTTCTTATTATCAGCAAGGAGTTTCCGGATGCATATCTGGTCCCGGATATTATTAATTTCCCTGATCTGAATACCAAATAGTTATGAGTGACAGGATCAAACACGAATGCGGCATTGCAATGTTAAGATTGCGTAAGCCGATGGAATATTATATTGAAAAATATGGTACCTGGAGCTATGGACTTCAGAAGATGTACCTGATGATGGAGAAGCAGCATAACAGGGGACAGGATGGAGCCGGGATAGCAGGCATTAAACTGAATGTACTGCCGGGAAACAGATATATTTTCCGCCAGAGATCAAACCTGGCAAATCCTATTAAAGAGATCTTCGGCCTTATATATGAAGATATTGACGCATTAACAGCTACTAACAAAGATGATTTTAAGAATCCGGATTTCATCAGGGAAAATGTTCCGTTTGCCTGCGATATCTATCTTGGACATTTAAGGTACGGGACTTACGGAAATTATAATATAGATTACGTACATCCTGTGAGCCGCGAGAATAACTGGAAGTCAAAGAATCTGGTTATGGCAGGGAACTTCAATCTTACAAATGTCGGCGAGGTATTCAGCAGCCTGGTCGAATTGGGTCAGAACCCTGTCGATTTTTCTGATACTGTTACGATTCTGGAAAATGTAGGCCACCGTCTGGATGAGGAAAATGAAAAATTATTCCGGAAATTCAAGGACGAGGGATTTTCAAAGAAAGAGATCTCCCCGCTGATAGAGAAAAATCTGGATGTCATTTCTATCCTGAGAAAGGCAAGCCGTAACTGGGATGGAGGTTATGCGATGGCCGGAATGGTTGGCCATGGCGATGCATTTGTAATGAGAGATCCATCCGGAATAAGGCCGGCATATTATTATATTGATGATGAGGTAGTTGTAGTTGCTTCGGAACGTCCTGTTATTCAGACAATATTCAATGTCCGTACCGATGATGTCAATGAGCTGCCTGCTGCCGGAGCTATTATTATTAAAGCATCGGGCGAAACATCCATTGTAAATATAAGGGAGGAGACCCCACAAAGAAAATGCTCTTTCGAAAGGATCTATTTCTCAAGAGGGACTGATAAAGCTATTTACAGGGAAAGAAAAAAACTGGGAGAACTGCTGGCTGAATCCGTTCTGAAAACGGTAAACTACGATCTTGACAACACCGTCTTTTCATATATACCGAACACTGCGGAAAGCGCTTTCTATGGTTTGATAAAAGGGGTCGAGGATTATCTCAATCAGGTAAAGATCGATCATATCCTCAGCAGAGGCAAGTATATGTCACGGGAGGAGCTTGAAAAGATTATCCAGCAGCGGCCGCGTGTAGAGAAAATTGCTGTAAAGGATGCAAAGCTGAGGACATTTATTTCCGAAGATAAAGGGCGCGATGACCTCGTAGGGCATATTTATGATGTTACTTATGGAGTCATAAGACGCGGAGTAGACAATCTTGTTGTTATTGACGACTCAATTGTAAGAGGGACAACACTGAAGAAAAGCATAATCAGGATTCTTGATAAACTTGATCCGAAAAAAATTGTTGTGGTCTCTTCATCTCCTCAGCTCAGATATCCCGACTGCTATGGGATTGACATGGCAAAACTTGGAGATTTTATTGCTTTCAAAGCAGCTATAGAACTTCTGAAGGATACCGGCAGAGAATCGTTGATAATGCAGGTTTATAATGAAGCTGTTTCGGAGCTTAAGAAGCCTGTCGCCGAGATGACCAATGTGGTAAGGAAAATATACAAACCATTTTGCCCCGATGAAATATCAAAAAAGATCTCCTCTCTTCTGAGGTCAGATGAGATTAAAGCAGATGTGGAAATTGTTTTTCAGTCTATTGAAGGTCTGCATGAGGCCTGTCCTGGCCATACGGGTGACTGGTATTTTACAGGAAATTATCCAACACCGGGGGGCAATAAGGTTGTAAACCAGTCTTTTATTAACTATGTGGAAGGCAGAAATATAAGAGCTTATTGATTTTCGTGTGTGAACCACGTTATCTCAAAGTCCTTCTTATATGATGAGAGATGCCTGTTAATTTTCTCAACATAAATATCTCTGAGAGTAATCATAATTCCCGTCTCTTCAACGTCACCGAATTTATGATTGATAAATGTGCCGAAAGTGCGCATTGTTGGTGACAGGTTCATATATGCATTGATAAGAGGAGGAATATTCTCATTCAGGTTTCTTACCTCGCGTGAAAGGATCTTATAATTTTCTTTATATCTCCATCCTTTGAATATTTTCCTCATGGCCTCTTCATGAATTTCAATCCTGGCAGGATCGATAGGAGTGACGAGCTTGTCAGGATCGTTAAAGTGTCTTTTCAGGAAATAGAGAATCATATCTCTGGCTTTCTGATTGAAATGGGGATACATTGTTACTTTGCCGAAAAGATATTTAAGATGATGATTATCTATAATAAGTGCCCCAAGGCCATCCCATAGATTATCAAGTGCAAAGAGACTCTTCCTTCCCATAGAACGTGACTGATAATCGGGATGGACAAATGACCTGCCAAGCTCCATAAGGTGAGGGTAATATTTTTTCAGGAATTTTCCGGAGAAATTGAAATAGGCTGACGATGCAAGCTTTGAAATATCACAACTTGTGCACCCTTTTTCGGGGAAATAAAACCTGTAACCTCCAATGATCTCACTGTTTTCAGGATCCCAGACAATAAGCTGCTTCTGAGGATCACTTAATGCGGTGTCAAAGTCGTCAATATCAATCTCTTTCCCTGTTCCTCCACCGGCATGCCGGAAAGTAAGCTCCCTTACCCTGCCAACTTCCTGCATCAAAGTCGGAGAATTATTATTGTCGAAGATATATACCTCATTGTTCCCATTGTTTGTCCTGCGAAGCAGCTTATCAATGGTTAATTCGGCAATTATCTGATCTTTAGGTAATTGAGTAACAACAGGTTTCATTTAATTCCAGTAACTGTATCGATATTTTATAATTTCGCTTTTCAAAATACCAAAATGCAATTTACTCATTTTTTTATTTCATTAACATACTTAAATGAATGATTCAAGTTCATAAGACTTTAACTTAACCCAATCGGCCCATTCATGTGCGGTTTTGCTTTTGTCAAAAGTTTGCCAGGGAATCTTTTTTCCGAAAACCAGATTTATCTCCTTATTTTTTTGTCTGAACATCTCATCAGCAAGATACAGCATCTCAATATTTGCTTTTATTCCTAGAAAACTCCTGATGGTTGATAGGTTATAGAAAAAATTTGAATTTCTGCCTGAAAAAAAGGCTGGAATTACGTCTCTTTTATGCTGTACAGATTTGGTTATGAAATTTTTATGCCACAACAAATCCCGAATTATTCCCCCTTTTTTTCTTGAACATAATCCTGCCGGGAAATATAGTATCTGATCGTCAGAAGAGTATGCCTCCTCAATCATCCTGGCTGCCTCTTTCCCCTGTGAACCATGCTTGTTAACAGGAAGAAATATACCGGAAAGATTATTGATGCTGGTAAGTATATCGTTTACCGGGAATTTAATACCGGGGAAATGTTTTGACAATTCATATATAAAAACCAGACCGTCAAGTCCCCCGAGAGGATGATTCGAAACAAAAATGTACCTCCCTGTTTTTGGTATATTTTCACTCCCGGTGACCCTTTTGTTAATCCCGATGTAATTCAGAAAAGCACCAATCAGCTCTGCATTTCTGAGCTTTCCGTATTCTTTCAGAAATATGTTAATATCATCCTGGTGCACAATCTTTTTCAGGTAATTTACAATGAACTTCGGAACTACCTTTGCAAGTGTGGGGTTTTTCGAGTTGAGAACTTTTCCGAGGTCTATCTCCTGAATATTTATTTTCTCCGGGGAACTATCCATTTCTCCTGATTCAAATAAGTTTAAAAGCCATTTTCTGACCACTCAAAGCCAGTTCTGTAGCAAGGAAGCAATGATCCTGAGACATTGCAGTCTCGGTACGGTTTACAACATCGCTTACAAGTTGTTCTCCATAAGGCATATACACCTCTGAGCAATTGAAATATTTTGTTTCCTTCTGGTTGACTAAAAATAGATGATTTCCTCCGGCTTTACCAGCAATATCGATATATTTTCGCATTTCAATATAGCCTTCTGTTCCCAGAATGAACGTTCGGCCATCTCCCCAGGTTGCCAGACCATTCGGTGTGAACCAATCAATGCGGATGTAGCCCGTTGCGTGAGAACTGCGTACACTCATATCGCCAAAATCCTGATATTCCGGATATTTGTTTGTGCCGAAATTTCCAATCTGAGAAAAATTAACCTGTGCCTGTTGGGAGTTGGTGTAAAAAAGGAACTGGTCGCATTGATGAGAGCCAATATCGCATAATACCCCTCCTGCTTTTTCAGGATCAAAAAACCAGTCAGGACGGGTATTCGGTGTCATTCTGTGCGGCCCCAGGCCAATTGTCTGAACCACCTTACCTATTGCCCCGGCCTTAATCAATTCTCCAGCCTGAACTGAGGCGGGATTTCCCAGCCGTTCACTATACATTATGGAATAGATCCGTTTCGTCTCTTTCTGTACCTTTTTTACCTCTTCAAATTGGGCAAAAGTGACAATCCCCGGCTTGTCTGTCATAAAATCCTTACCAGACTGCATAACACGTATGCCGAGTGGTGCCCTGTCAACAGGAATGGCAGCACTTGCCACAAGTTGAATGGAATTATCCCCGAGAATTTCTTCAGCACTTCTGGCGACTTTTATACCAGGATAGAGTTTTATAAAGCCAGGCAATAATTCGGGTTCTTTTGAATAAACAGCTACTATTTCTCCTCCTCCTTTTATCAGTGCATCTGCCATGCCGTAAATATGCCCATGATTGAGGCCTATTACTGAAAATCTGATCGATTCTTTGGGTTTTGGACGATCCTGAGGTTTTATTATAATTTCATCAGGCCGGGATGTGCCATGAAGGTCTTTCCCGAACAGATCTGCCGGGAACATGGAAGTTGCAGTTATGCCTGCTGCTGAAGCAAATGATTGCCTTAGAAAATTGCGTCGGTTTACATGCATATTCTTAGTCTTTGAAATTATCATAAATAGTTAGTCAAACTTACAAAAAATCAAACAGATTACACTGATGGATAGCACCCTTTGGTAATCAGGAGGGTGTAATTCTCTCAAAAAGTTATTAACAAAAAGGTAAAAAAGTGGAGCAAAGTGGGGGAAAGTGGATAAAAAATGTTTATTTTAGCCCCTTAATATGAAAAAGCGAGTATGGCCACATTTATAGGTGATTACACGTGCAAAGTGGATGTCAAAGGAAGGATAATCCTGCCGGTGGCATTCAAAAAGCAGATGCCTGCTGATGCACAGGATCACTTTGTGGTACGGAAAGACATCTTTGAGAATTGTCTTGTTCTCTATTCAATTGAAGACTGGAACGGACAATTGGATAAGATCAGGAAAAAGATAAATCCGTATAACCGTGAGCATAATATGTTTCTGAGGAATTTTTTTAAAGGAACTGCTGAACTCTCGCTTGATACGAATAACCGCTTGCTTGTACCGAAACGATTAATGGATCTTATCGGTGCAGAAAGGGATGTTGTTCTTGCAGGACAGGATGGAAGGATTGAGTTATGGGCTGCTGATATCTACAATAAAATTGATATGACAGCGGACGACTTTGCCAACCTTGCTGAGAAACTTTTGGGTGGAAGTATAAATGATCCTGAATTATAATGGCTTACCATATCCCCGCACTGCTCAATGAGAGTATTGATGGGCTGAATATCAGGCCTGATGGGATTTATGTGGATGTAACTTTCGGTGGTGGTGGCCACTCAATGGAAATACTGAAAAGACTTCAGACAGGCAGGCTTATCGCTTTTGATCAGGATGAGGATGCTGCCCTTAACGCACCGGCTGATAAGAAATTACTCTTTCTGGATCAGAATTTTCGTTTTCTGGAGAATAATCTGAAGTTTAACAATATTAACTCAATAGATGGACTGATTGCTGATCTGGGGGTTTCCTTTCATCAGTTTGATGAGCCGGAAAGAGGTTTTACATTCAGACAGGATGCCCCCCTGGACATGAGAATGAATAAGGGAGGGCAGGTTACTGCCGCAACAATTCTTAACACCCTTGATGAGGCATCGCTGGCAGATATTTTTTACAACTATGGAGAACTAACAAATTCCCGGAGGATAGCACGGGAAATTGTTTCTGCCCGTGCAGTCAGGCCGGTTAATTCAGTTAACCACATAATTGATGCAATTGGTAAACTGGCACCATTCAGGCAGGAGCATAAGTTCTATGCAAAAGTATTTCAGGCTCTCCGGATAGCTGTAAATCATGAAATAGAATACCTGAAAGAGATGCTCGAACAATCTCTCTCTCTTCTTAATACAGGAGGAAGGCTGGTTGTGATAACCTACCACTCACTGGAAGACAGGGTTGTTAAGAATTTCATGAAGACAGGCAATTTTGAAGGGGAGGAGAAGAAGGATTTTTATGGAAATATTGAAACCCCATTCCGGATAATAAACAAAAAAGGTACAACTCCGGGCGATGAAGAGGTGGCAAATAATAACAGGGCAAGAAGCGCAAGACTCCGTATCGCAGAAAAAGTTGGATAAATGGAAGATATTAAGGAAGATACAAAAAAGAAAGCAACAACAGGGACACTAATAATGGAGCTCCTGAGCGGGAGTATGGTTTCCGAAAAGCTCATTCTTAAGAATCTTGGATATATCTCTTTTATCACGATGCTGGCAGCATTTTACATTGGAAACAGGTTTCATGCGGAAAAAATAACAAGGGAAACGGCAAGGCTTCAGAGCGAAGTAAAGGACCTCAGATCAGAAGCTCTTTCCACTTCCGCCGATCTGATGTATGTGAGCAAGCAGTCGGAAGTTTATATGCTGGTCAGGGAAAGGGGGCTTAATCTGGAAGAGTTGAAGAGCCCTCCGTTTAAATTGCTGGTTAATAAAAGGTGGAGAGAATGACAATCAGGGAGGATATTGTCTGGAGAAGCAGTGTTGTATACTATATAATTGGTAGTATGGCTGTTATACTGCTTGGCAGGATACTGATCCTGCAATATGTACAGCGGGACAAATGGGCCGACATGAGTGAAAAGTTTGTATATAAAACAGCGGAGGTGCCGGCCAGCAGGGGCGATATCCTTACTGATGACGGACGTTTGCTTGCCAGCTCAATACCGTATTATACAATTTATATGGATACAAGAAGTACCGGAATGTCAGGTACAACGTGGTCAAATGGAATAAGTGGATTGTCAGCCGGATTATCCCGCCTGGTTGGGGAGAGATCTGCTTCCGGCTGGAGATCGGCTATAACTGAAGCCAGAAGAAAGGGTGACCGCTATTTTCTTATCCAGCGGAAAGTTAATTATGAAACACTCAAACAACTGAAAAAACTGCCAATATTCAAAGAAGGTCAATACAAAGGGGGAATGGTGTCTCAGGCTGAGAACCGGAGAATTCTTCCGAATAGCGACCTGGCAGCGCGTACTATCGGTTACCTGAATCTTGGAAGCGAAGGAAATGAGGTTGGAATAGAAGGGTCTTTTAACAAGGAGCTGGCAGGCAGAAACGGGGTAGCAGTAATGCAACGGCTTATTAGAGGAGACTGGATAACTGTGGACGGGGCAGCCAGTGTGAATTCCAGGGACGGGAATGATGTTGTTACAACATTGGACATTGATCTGCAGGATGTTGCCACTACAGCCCTGCTCAATCAGCTCCGTAAACATAGTGCCCATCATGGTTGCGCAGTACTGATGGAAGTTGCAACAGGCGATATTAAAGCCATTGCCAACCTCGAGATTGGTGGCGACGGAGACTATCACGAAACCTATAATTATGCTGTCGGGGAAAGTACTGAACCCGGTTCAACTTTTAAACTGCCGGTTCTTATGGCAGCTCTTGAAGACGGGGTTATAGATACAGGAGATATTGTCGATACCGGTACTGGCAGTGTAAAATTCTTTGACAAGATTATCAGGGATACAAAGGAGGAGGGAAATGGCAGGATAACTGTAAAAGAGGTTTTTGAGAAATCATCCAACGTGGGTACATCAAAACTTATTTATCAGCATTATAAAGATAACCCTAAAGATTTCGTGAACCGGCTCTATGCCATGAAACTTAATGAGAAACTCGATCTTCAGATAAAAGGCGAAGGGGAACCGGTAATCAGATACCCCGGAGATAAATTGTGGTCAGGATTAACTCTGCCGATGATGTCGCACGGATATGAGGTTCTGATGACCCCTCTGCAGATTCTTACTTTTTATAATGCTGTTGCAAACGACGGAAGAATGATGCGACCCAGATTCGTGACGGAGATCCTCCGTAACGGTTCTGTAGTTAAGAGCTTCAGCCCCGATGTGATTATTAACTCCATCGCATCACATTCCACAATCAGAAAAGCAAAAAAAATGATGGAAGGGGTAGTTGAAAGAGGAACGGCCACAAACCTGCAAAACGCAAATTATAAAATTGCCGGAAAAACAGGTACTGCACAGATAGCCAAGGGTAAAGGCGGATACGCGCAGAAGTCCTATCAGGCCTCTTTTGTAGGATATTTCCCTGCAGAGAGCCCGATCTATTCCTGTATAGTTGTGGTTAATTCTCCTTCAAACGGAGTCTATTATGGAAACCTCGTGGCAGGTTCTGTATTCAAGGAGATTTCTGATAAAGTGTACGCAACAAGATTTTTTCACGACTATATTGCTGAAAATAAAGAAGATGTAAAACCTGCTGCTCCGGAGGCAGGTAATGGCTACAGGGAAGATATTAATGAAGTCCTCAGTAATCTGCAGGTACGATACAGGCGAACAGCTGATGACGACTGGGTTGCAACAAGGGAAAGTGGCGATACAATCCGTCTCGCTGCTGTGAACCTGCAGAAAGGCCTCGTTCCGGATGTCAGGGGAATGAGCCTGAGAGATGCCGTTTATCTGCTCGAAAATTCAGGACTGAGAGTGAAATACAACGGTAAAGGCCGGGTGTTGAGACAGTCCCCTGAACATGGTGCCAGATACTACGTCGGTTCAGTGGTTTCACTTGATATGAATATGTGATATGATGAAGATTGAAGATATATTAAAAGGGATCGAAATAGTTTCTTTATCAGAAGGAATAAACCGGGTAATCGAAAATATAGAATTTGATTCCAGAAGGGTAACTGCCGGTTCTCTCTTTGTTGCCGTTAATGGATCTAGTTCAGATGGTCATGATTTTATAGATAAAGCTCTCTTAGCCGGCGCAACAGCTGTCATTTGCGAGAAACTTCCTGAAAATCCCGATAAGAGTGTTACCTGGATCCGAACGGCAGACTCTTCAAAAGCTCTTGGATTTGCAGCATCAAACTTCTTTGGGAATCCTTCCTCTTCTTTAAAACTGATAGGGGTTACAGGTACTAACGGAAAAACAACAATTGCTACCCTGCTATACAGAATGTTCATTCAGCTGGGTTATAAATGCGGCCTTTTCTCAACGGTCTGCAATTTTATTAACGGAAAGGAACTTCCTGCAACACACACAACTCCGGATCCGGTTCAGCTTAACAGCATTCTGTCAGATATGGTTACAGAAGGGTGCGACTATGTGTTTATGGAAGTAAGCTCTCATTCAGTTGATCAGAAGCGTATTGCCGGACTTAATTTTGGAGGAGGCATCTTCACAAACCTTACTCACGATCATCTCGATTATCATAAAACCTTCGATAATTACCTTGCGGCAAAAAAGAGCTTCTTTGATTCCCTTCCGGTTGATTCGTTCGCTCTGGTCAATATCGACGACAGGAATGGCAGGGTTATGCTGCAAAACTGCAAGGCACAACATTTCACCTTTTCTGTCAGGGCGATGGCAGATTATCGCTGCGGTATTATTGAGCAGGGTTTTGAAGGAATGGGTTTAAGAATTCAGGGAGAAGAGGTCTGGACAAGATTTATTGGTGGTTTTAATGCCTCGAACCTGCTGGCAGTGTATGCTGCTTCTGAACTTCTGGGGGCAACAAAAAAGGAGATACTTACTATACTCAGCGACCTTTATCCAGTTTGCGGAAGGCTCGAAGTGGTTAAGTCGGCCGGAGGGATCTCCGGTATTGTGGATTATGCCCATTCTCCCGATGCTCTTATGAATGTGATAGATACGATAAATGAAATTCGTGAGGGAAGCGTTCAGCTTATAACGGTTGTCGGGGCAGGTGGCGACAGAGATAAGACAAAGCGACCAAAAATGGCTGCAATTTCTGCCGAAGGATCTGCCAGAACAATCCTTACCTCCGATAACCCCAGAACTGAAGATCCTGAAAAAATACTTGATGATATGGAAGCCGGAATAACTCCGGACCTTAAAAGGAAGACTCTGAGGATAACCGACAGGAGAGAAGCTATCAGAACTGCTGTTATGCTTGCAAATACAGGCGATGTTATTCTTGTGGCAGGGAAAGGTCATGAGACATACCAGGAAATTATGGGAGTGAAATATCATTTCGACGACAGAGAGGAACTTACTAACGCATTGTTACTGAAATAAACCAATAGAGATATGCTGGTATACTTGTTTAAATATCTTGATACACTTGATATTCCCGGAGCCGGAGTTTTTCAGTTTATCTCTTTCAGGGCGGCAATGGCTATTATAACCTCTCTTATCATTTCCCTTCTGATAGGCAAAAAAATTATTCTGTTTCTTCAGAAAAAACAGGTTGGGGAAGTGGTCAGAAACCTTGGCCTTGAAGGACAATACCAGAAAAAAGGAACTCCTTCTATGGGAGGTATAATAATTCTTTCATCGATAATTATCCCGACACTCCTGTTTGCAAAACTCAATAATATCTATGTTATTCTTATGCTTTTAACCACTGTCTGGTTAGGGTTAATTGGATTCCTTGATGATTATATTAAAATATTCAGGAAAAATAAAGAGGGGCTTGCCGGCAGGTTTAAGATTATTGGTCAGATCGGTCTCGGACTTATTGTCGGGTTGACACTGTTTTTCAGTGATGATGTAATTATTACTGAAAAGGTAAGTATTGCCGACCTCTCCTCCAGAGAGAAAATGGAGCTGCTCGATCCGTCAGTGCCTTTTGCTTCAAAAGGTGAAATTGCCATGGAAAGGAAGTCAACAAAAACAACTATTCCTTTTGTGAAAAATAATGAATTCGACTATTCCAGGCTTGTCTCCTTTATTGATGAAGATCACAGGCAGCCGTTTACCTGGCTTGTTTTTGTGATTATTGTAATTTTTATTGTTACTGCAGTTTCAAATGGAGCCAACCTTACTGACGGGCTCGATGGCCTTGCAACAGGCACATCTGCAATAATTGGCAGTGCCCTTGGAATTCTGGCATACCTTTCGAGTAACGTCATCTATGCCAACTATCTTAAAATTATGTACATACCCGGCTCGCAGGAGCTGGTGATCTTTGCCAGTGCCTTTATCGGGGCTACAATAGGTTTCCTTTGGTATAACTCATACCCGGCTCAGGTATTTATGGGCGATACCGGAAGTCTTGCCCTTGGTGGTATTATAGCTGTGTTTGCAATTATAATCAGAAAAGAGCTTCTGATTCCAATACTCTGCGGGATATTTCTTGTTGAAGCACTTTCAGTTATGATACAGGTTACCTGGTTTAAAAGGACAAAAAGAAAATATGGTGAAGGGAGGCGTGTTTTTCTTATGGCACCGCTTCACCACCATTATCAGAAAAAGGGCTACCCTGAACCGAAAATTGTCACCCGGTTCTGGATTGTTGCTATAATATTGGCTGTAATAAGCATTGTGACGCTCAAGATTAGATAATAAAATGAAGAAGAAGATTGTAATTCTGGGAGCAGGAGAAAGTGGTGCCGGGTCAGCTGTACTGGCGCAGATGAATGGGTTTGATGTGTTCGTATCTGATAAGGGACCGATAAAAGAAAAGTATAAAGAAATTCTTGATAAACATAATATAAAGTGGGAAGAGAATAATCATAATGAAACGGTTATACTTTCTGCTGATGAAGTTATTAAAAGCCCCGGAATTCCTGAAAATGCACCTGTTATCCTGCTGCTGCGTGAAAAGGGGATTCCTGTTATTTCTGAGATTGAATTTGCAGGAAGATATGCAACCGGCATAAAGGTTTGTATAACAGGAAGCAACGGAAAGACAACTGTTACAAATATGATTTACCATATCCTGCAAAAAGCAGGAAAAAAAGTTGCAATGACAGGTAATGTAGGGAACAGTTTCGCAATGGCTGTGGCAGAAGGAGGATACGATTATTATGTAATTGAGCTTAGCAGTTTTCAGCTCGACGGCATGTATGAGTTTAAAGCAGATATTGCTGTCCTGATGAATATTACTCCTGATCATCTCGACAGATACGGATACCAGCTTCAGAATTATGTCGATTCTAAATTCAGAGTTACACAGAATCAGCAAAAATCAGATTTCCTGATATACTGGGCAGGCGATCCAATCATTAAATCGGAATTAAATAAAAAGAAGTTTGAAATGACCCTTCTTCCCTTTTCCGATGAAATCACAGAAGGGATGACCGCATATATTGAAAAGAACGAATTGATAATTGACTACCCAAATAAAACAAACCTTATGACTATTCATGAATTGGCGCTAAAAGGCCGCCACAACGTCTACAACTCAATGGCGGCAGCCATTGCAGGCAAAGTTCTAAATATCCGGAAGGAGGAGATACGGGAAAGTCTTGCTGATTTCCAGGGGGTAGAACACCGTCTTGAACCGGTAATTACAGTTTGCGGAATTGACTTTATCAACGACTCTAAAGCTACTAATGTAAATTCGACATGGTATGCCATAGAGTGTATGGAGAACGATATTGTATGGATTGTGGGAGGGGTCGACAAGGGAAATGATTATTCAGAGCTTTTTCCGGTGGTCAGGAAAAAGGTGAAGGCTGTTGTCTGCATGGGTAAGGACAACAGTAAAATAATGGAGGCTTTTAAAGATATGGTTCCTACAATTGTTGAAACCTCATCGATGGAAGAGGCTGTGAGAGCATCGTATTATCTGGCTAAAAAAGGAGAAACGGTTTTGTTGTCACCGGCATGCGCAAGCTTCGATCTCTTTAAGAATTATGAAGACAGGGGACGTCAGTTTAAACAGGCAGTAAGAAATCTTTAATTAACAGTAAATGGAGAAGGGTTGGCTTACAAAGACATTCAAGGGAGACAGGGCAATCTGGGGCATTGTTGCTCTTTTTATGTTCTATTCTCTCCTGGCTGTTTACAGCTCTTCAGTGGGAGTGGCATTTAAAACTTTTCAGGGAAATACAACTTATTTCCTGAGGAGCCAGTTCCTAATGCTCGCACTCAGCCTTATAATAATAGTGATTGTACATTACCTGCCTTATAAGATTTATTTCTCTACAGCAGGTCTTATCCTTCTGGTTGCTATCGGATTGCTTATTCTTACTTATGCATTCGGATCGAGGGTTAATGAGGCTACCAGGTGGCTTGTAATACCGGGAACAGGCTTCCGGCTCCAGACTTCTGATGTTGCCAAAGTTGCACTTGTACTTTATCTCGCGAGGTCTCTTGCCCGATACCAGAATGAGTTGAATAATTTTATGCTGGTAACCAAATATTTTATGGCGCCTATAGCTATAACAATTGGGCTTATTATGCCGGAAAACCTATCCACAGCAATGATGATATTCGGTATCAGCATGATAATATTATTCATAGGGAGAGTGCCTTTCAGATTCCTACTGGCTTATGTGGGGATAGCTGTTGTAGGTTTAGTTCTATTTGCAATGGTCCTTACGGTAGTAGTAAAAAGCAACAGGGTGCAGGTATGGAAAAACAGAATTGAGCATTTTTTCTCGCGCACTGAGGATGCGGATGGCGACTATCAGTCTAATCAGGCTAATATTGCTATCTCAACAGGGGGGTTAATCGGAAAAGCTCCCGGGAAAAGCACACAGAGAAATATGCTTCCCCAATCTAATTCCGACTTCATTTTTGCAATAATAATTGAGGAATACGGATTATTGGGAGGAGCTATTCCTCTTATACTTGCCTATACGATACTGCTGTTCAGGGGGATTACTATAGCCAGAAAATGTGAAACAGCATTTCCGGCTTTCCTGGTTATGGGATTGGTTATTATGATTGTCGTTCAGGCAATGCTGAATATGTTTGTTGCCGTGGGATTATTCCCTGTTACCGGGCAGACACTTCCAATGGTCAGCTGGGGCAGAACTTCTGTCCTGGTAATGAGTTTCTCTATTGGGGCTATTCTGAGTGTAAGCAGGGTGGTAAATGCGCGGGTTAAAAAAGAAGAACTTCCTGAAGGTGAAATAACGGATGATGGAGAGAAAATTTATGAACCGGTCAAACCATAAGAGGATCATAATAAGCGGTGGTGGAACGGGAGGGCATATCTTTCCTGCAATATCTGTTGCCAATGCTCTCAGGAGAATTGACCCTGAGACAGAGATCTTATTTGTTGGAGCCGAAGGGAGAATGGAGATGGAAAAAATTCCGGCAGCAGGTTACAGAATTGTCGGATTGCCCGTAGCAGGTTTGTACAGAAGCCTGACATTTAAGAATATAAAAGTGATACTTAAGCTTTTTAAGAGCCTTGGGATGGCTAAAAAAATTATCATGGAATTTAATCCGGATGTGGTGGTTGGGGTTGGAGGGTATGTCAGCGGACCGGTACTCAGACAGGCAGGGAAACTGGGAATCCCAACTCTCATTCAGGAACAAAACAGTTATGCGGGCGTGACAAACAAACTTCTGGCAAAAAAAGCATCGGCTATTTGTGTTGCTTACGATGGAATGGAAAAGTATTTTCCGGCTGAAAAAATAATTAAAACAGGAAACCCTGTACGTCAGAATTTTGATAATCTGAAAAGCCTGCAGGGCGAGGCACTTTCATTTTTTAACCTCGATAATAATTCTCCTGTAATACTGGTACTTGGGGGGTCTCTCGGAGCAGGAACCATTAATAACACTCTTGCCGGGAAAATTGAGCGGATTAAAGAGTCCAGCTGCCAATGGCTGTGGCAGACAGGAAAAAACTATTTTGAAAATGTCAATACACTGGTTAGCCTCTCTTTCAGTAAAAACATTATAGTTCAGGGATTCATTAACAGGATGGATTATGCTTATGCAGCGGCTGATATAATTATTTCGAGGGCAGGGGCGGGAACAATATCAGAATTGTGTCTGGTGGGGAAACCGGTGATTCTTGTTCCTTCTCCAAATGTTGCAGAGGATCATCAGACCAAAAACGCACTCGCTTTGGCAGAGCACAGGGCGGCCATCTTAATACCGGATGACAAGGCGAATAATATTCTTGTGGAAGAAGCAATAAGGCTGGTATCGGATAAAAATGAACAGGAGCTTCTTTCCGGAAACATACTGAATATGGCCGATAGAGATGCAGATATAAGGATAGCTGAAGAGGTACTTAAACTGGCAGGAAAATGATAGATTTCAAAAATACGGAAGGAATTTATTTTGTCGGAATAGGCGGCATCGGCATGAGTGCCCTTGCGTTATATTTCAGGAAGGGGGGGTATGCAGTTGCAGGCTTTGACCGGTCTGAAAGCCGTATAACGCTTTCACTTGCCGACAGCGGATGTGCCATTACATATGAAGATAATACCGCTTTTCTGCCCGATCTGTTTTTTAATCCTGTTCATAAGGATAAGGTAATTGTGGTCTATACGCCGGCTATACCTTCAGAAAACAGAATCCTTTCACATTTCAGAAATAATGGATACCGGCTTTATAAACGTGCGGAGATCCTTGGCGGAATTTCATCCCATACAGATACTCTGGCAGTAGCCGGAACTCATGGAAAAACCACCGTCTCGACAATGATTGCACATCTGCTGAAACAGTCTGAAACCGATTGCTCAGCGTTCCTTGGCGGCATCTCTAAAAACTATAATTCAAATCTTCTTACCGGAGAGAGCAGATATACTGTGATGGAGGCTGACGAATTCGACCGTTCCTTCCATCAGCTTAAACCGTTAATGGCAGTTGTTACTTCACTCGATGCCGATCATCTCGATATTTACGGAGATCTGGCTACTATGGTGGAGGCATATAATATCTTTTGCAGTAAAATAAAACCCGGAGGAACACTTGTCGTCAACAGCAAAATTAAAAGCCAGATTATTGTTCCGGCAGATGTGACATTTTTTACCTACGGACTTGATCCTGATGCTGATTACAACGCGTTCAATATTATACATACAAAAGATTATTACAGTTTCAGTATTAAAACACCTGATAAAGTAATTGAAGATCTGCATTTTACATTCCCCGGCATTATAAATATCGAAAATTTCACTGCAGCTGTTGCTATTGCTCTTATGTGCGGTGTTAAAGAACAGGAAATTCGGAAAGCTGCCATTCTGTTTCAGGGTGTAAAGAGGAGGTTTGACATCAGGATCAATTTACCGGGACTTGCTTACGTTGATGATTATGCTCACCATCCGGAAGAGATCAGGGCCTGCATTAAATCGATGAAAGAGTACTTCAAGGGCAGAAAAATTACCGGTATTTTTCAGCCACATCTCTTTTCCCGCACACGCGACCATGCTGACGGATTTGCCTCTATTCTGGATGAACTGGATGAAGTAATCATTCTTCCTGTTTATCCTGCCCGCGAAAAACCGATAGAAGGTGTTTCCTCCGAAATGATCTTTAACAGAATGAAATCTGTAAATAAAAGACTTTTGAGAAAAGAGGATATTCCCGGGAAACTTGATATCAGCAAACTGGATGTTCTTCTGACTATCGGAGCAGGAGATATTGACTCACTTGTAACTCCAATTGAAGAGAAACTTGGAAAGGAGAGAGCCAGATGAAGAAGTTTCTGAATATATTATTGATATTTCCTGTGTTATACCTTATAATAATACCGGTCTGTTTTTATCGTTCAGCAAAAGCAAAACCCTGCGGAGGAATTAGTATTGACATTAAAGACTCCTCTGATTACCATTTTGTTACAAGGAGACAGATGCTGAATATTGTATACGGGATCTCCGGACGAATACTGGGTAAGCCGGTAAAGGATATTCCCCTTTCTGAAATTGAGAGCAGAATTAATATACTCAGGGAGCTGAAGGTAGCTGAAGTTTATATGACTAATGACGGTACACTTCATGTCTATGCTGATCAGCGCGAGCCTGTAATGCGGGTAATGCCGGACAATGGAGGCGACTTCTTTATTGATGAGGAGGGAGTTGTGGTGAGAACAAGGAATCTCTATACTCCCCGTCTGCATATAATAGGAGGGAATGTAAATATCAGTTCTGCAATGCTTAACGGGGTAAGCATACTCGATACGAGCATTAAAAATACAATTCTCAGGGATATCTATCATATCGTAAATTACATAAATGACGATAATTTCTGGTCGGCACAAATCGATCAGATTTTTGTGGACAACAATGATGAGATTGACCTTATTCCGCGGGTTGGAAACCAGCTTGTCCATCTGGGAACAGCTGAAAATTATGAAGGAAAGCTGAGAAACCTTGAAGCATTTTATGATAAGGTGCTACCTGAGGTAGGCTGGAATAAATATTCGCTTATTAACCTTGAATTTAAAGATCAGATAGTTTGTAGAAAAAGATAATCAGAAATAAACATATTAAAGTTATGAGCAAACAGGAACAGTATGTAGCAGCTATCGACATTGGAACCACAAAGATTGTGGCGATTGTCGGTAAGAAAAATGAGAATGGCAAGATTGAAATTCTAGGACTTAGCAAAGCTCTTTCGAAGGGAGTAAAAAGAGGCGTTGTTCTTAATATTGAAGAGACTGTAAGTGCTATTAAGACAACCGTGGATGATGTACAGAAAAGATCCGGCATTCTTTTTACTGAGGTATTTGTAGGCATTGCAGGTCAGCATATTAAGAGTATGAAGAACCGCGGCTATATTATACGCGATGCTTACGATGATGAAATCAAAAAGGAGGAGATTTTCAAGCTCATTGAGGATATGCATAAGATACATATCGACATCGGTGAGGAGATAATACATGTTATACCTCAGAACTTCATTGTTGATTATGAGACCGGTGTCAAAAATCCGATAGGTATGTGCGGCAGAAGGCTGGAAGCCAATTTCCATATTGTGATCGGGCAGGTTGCTGCTGCCAAGAACATTGAGAAATGTATCAGAAAAGTAAATCTGACAGTTAAGGATATGATACTTGAGCCGCTGGCTTCTTCCGATGCAGTTCTTACCGAGGACGAAAAAGAGGCTGGTGTGGTGCTTGTTGATATTGGTGGTGGTACTACAGATGTGGCTGTATATTACGATAATATTATCCGTCATACTGCAGTAATTCCATTTGGAGGAAACGTTGTTACAAAAGATATCAAGGAGGGTTGCTCCATCCTTCAGCGGTATGCAGAGCAGCTTAAAATTCAGTATGGTTCAGCCTTGGGCGATATGGCCCCTGACGATCAGGTTGTTACGATCCCCGGAATCAGCGGCAGGGCTGCTAAAGAGATCTCATTTAAAAGTCTGGCGTATATTATCCAGTCGCGGATGGAGGAGATTATAGAATCGGTGAATTTTGAAATACAAAATTCAGGTTATGCCGATAAACTTGCTGCAGGTGTTGTAATTACAGGAGGTGGAGCAATGCTCAAACACCTGCCTCAGTTAATGAAGTTCAAAACTGCAATGGATGTGAGAATAGGTCTGCCAAATGAACATCTTGCAGGGATAGCCCGAAATGAAATAAACCAGCCTATGTATGCAACAAGCGTTGGTCTTATTATGCGTGGCTTTGACTATCTTGAAACATACAAAAAGACATTCAATGCCGGGGTACCGGAGAAATTTATTCAACCAGAAGTCCCTGTTGTGCCCAAAGTTGAAGTGGAAGCGGAGGAGCCATTCAATTCACATGTAGCGGAAGAGGAAAAAATACCTCTTGCAGATAAGATAAAGACCATGTTGACAAGAATGTTTGAAGTGGAAGATCAGCCAATCAAATGAAAAATTCATTTTGCGCTAAAATTTATGCTGTTAAAAATCAATTAAATAAGAATACTATGTCTGACGATATAATGAATTTTGATCTGCCTTTGGAGAGATCGTCGATTATTAAAGTTCTGGGAATTGGAGGTGGTGGCAATAATGCTGTCAACCATATGTTTGAAAAGGGTATCAGAGATGTGAATTTTGTGGTTTGCAATACCGACCATCAGGCTCTGACAAAAAGCCAGGTGCCGATTAAAGTCCAGATCGGGGAATCACTTACCGAAGGCAGGGGTGCCGGAAGCAAACCTGAGATCGGCCGGCAGGCCGCAATAGAAAATATCGATAATGTAATGGAGGCATTATCCGGAAATACCAAAATGGTTTTTATAACTACTGGTATGGGAGGTGGCACAGGTACAGGTGCTACTCCGGTTATAGCAAAAGCCTGCAAAGATGCCGGCCTTCTTACAATTGCTGTTGTTACAATACCTTTCAAATCGGAGGGAAAGGTGAGGATCAGGCAGGCTATTGAAGGTGTAACTGAACTTAAAGACCATGTTGATGCTTTGCTGGTCATCAATAATGAAAAACTCAGGGAGATATATGGTAATCAACCTGTTTCAACTGCCTTTGCCAAAGCAGATGATATTCTCACAACTGCCGTTAAAGGGATTGCCGAGATAATTACTGTTACCGGATATATAAATGTCGATTTTGCCGATGTCGAAACAGTTATGAAAAACTCGGGAGTGTCTATTATGGGTATGGGAAAGGCATCAGGAGAAAACAGGGCAATCAAAGCAATTGAGGATGCTTTATCTTCTCCATTGCTGAATTCCAATGATGTTACAGGAGCTAACAGTATTCTTATAAATATTTCTTCCGGAATAGGTGAGCACGAAATTACAATGGATGAACTGGGAGAAATAACTGATTATATGTACGAAGCAGCATCAGATGATGCTCTCATTATAAGGGGGTTATCGAAAGATGAAAACCTTAAGGATGAAATAAGCGTAACAGTTATTGCAACAGGATTCAAATCCAACAGTCTTTTTCAGCCTGAAAAACCTAAAATCCCAAGCAGAGTTGAATTGATGACAAATTCCAATGTAATTCCTTCCCGTATTATTCCTCAGACAGGAAATGATGTTTTCACTGTTCATGAAAAGGGACGGAAGAGCCTTATCACTGATTTAGAGGAGGAATCCCAGGGAACCATTGACTTTAGCCTGGAACATAATGAAGAGATGAACGAAATCAGAAACAGAAGGTCAGGAGACCGTGAGGGAGGCCAGGAGAAACCTGAAACTACTTTAAGGAAAGTAAAGCATATGCAGAATCTGCTGAAAAAAGAGGGTCTCTCAAATAAAACCATGAAAGAGAATATCGATACATTTGAAGATGTTCCTGCCTATGTAAGAAGAAACATGTCACTTGGGGTCACTGAAGGTGCATCTGAAAGTAAACTATCCAAATTCACTCTTACCTCAGGGGAAAATAACGAACCCGTCCTTAGAGAGAATAACGCTTACCTGAATGATAATGTTGACTAATCTGCGGTTGTAAATATACAAAAACCGCACATCTCTGCGTGAGTATGTATCGTATCTGAAATGAGGATAATGACCTGACAAAGGAATCCGGGCAAATCTGACGGCAATTTTTTCTTCAGACAAGTAAAGTTAAGTAACTGTATATCAGTATAATATTATCTACAGGTAATGCTTCGCAGATTGTTTGGTTAATTTTTACAGTATAAATAGGGCAACCCCCTGCCATATTTTCTATATTTGCGGTGAATGATCAAACAGATTTTAATAGTACTTCTCATTGCCTTTTCTTCAGGGTTATATGCCCAGAAACAGGATTCTTTAAAAAAACCAAGAGTTTTAAGGGAATGGCATCTCTCATCTGATTTCTCCGAAGAGGTAATAAATCCGGTTGATACTCTCTTTTCACTCTTTAACCGCTATCGCCTGGCCGACAAATACTCATCATTTAATGCAACGATGGGAAATTATGGCTTACCCTTCTACCAGATTAATTTCTTTGACCGTATTACCGACCCTGACAAATTTCTTTATAGCTCCTATTACCCTTTCATGTATACTCCTGAAAAAGCAATATTCATGAATACTCAGGTTCCTTTTACAGAACTTGACTGGAGCTTTTCCGGGCCAAAGGTGACTTCCGAACAGACGTTCAGGATCAGGCATTCCCAGAATGTAAACAGGTTCCTTAACTTTGGAGTTGTTTACGACATTATTTTCAGTTTAGGGCAGTATAACTACCAAAGAGCTGAAAATAAGAATGCTGCATTTTATTCTTCATACACAGGAGTGAAGTATAAAATGTATTTCTCAGCCGGAGTAAATAACCTGATATCATTTGAGAACGGAGGGATAACTGACAGAAGTAAGCTTGATCTGGAGAAAACCCGTGATGTTCCGGTTAACCTTGGGGGACTCGACAAGGCAAGCAGTCTTCTTAAAAACCGGAATCTGCTTCTTGTGCAACGTTATTCTTTCAGTACAAAAGGGGTGGTTCAATCAGACAGTGTACCGAAAAAAAAATCGGGGTTCTTTGGATTAAGCGGTACATTTTCGCACATTTTAACTCTTGAAAATAACAGGAGGGTCTACTCTGATGCATCCCCAGGATCGGGATTTTATGATTCAGTTTATATCAGCAAATCTGTAACATTTGACTCGCTCTATTCGCGTAGTTTGAAGAACACCGTCAGATTTGATTTTGCAACAGATGAATCGGGAAAATTCAGGCTCGGTGGTGGAGTCGGTTTGCGGAATGAACTGTTCAGATATAGCCAGATTATCCCTACGCATACTCTGACAGTCTCAGATACTGCTTTATGGAATAACAGTAATAATGTTTTAGTCGGGCGTATTTATAACAGCATAGGGGACAAATTCCGATGGCTGGCAACAGGAGAGCTATTTCTGAGCGGATACAGAGCCGGCGATTTTAATCTTAATGGCGAGATCTCCAAATCGTTCGATTGGAAAAAAGGAAGGGCTGCCCTGCTTCTTACAGGCAGTATGACAAACAGGACGCCATCCTTCTGGTTCGGACAATGGGGTAGTAACCATTTTGAATGGCATAATGATTTTAATAAAGAGTTAAGGGTTGATATTGGTTCAGCATTCAGCTATCCGGCAAGGAAGGCAGAAATAAAATTCAACTACGCAATTATTGATAATTATACAGATTTTGACACATTGGCCCGTCCGGCTCAGTATTCCGGGGGGGTGTCAGTTGCTGCCCTTACTCTCCGGAAAGAATTCAGACTTTGGAAATTTCATCTTGCCAATGACCTATTAATTCAAAAGAGCAGCAATGCAGATATTCTCGATCTCCCTCTGGCAACTGTTCGTTCGGCAGGTTACTTTGAACATTTCTTCCAATTTAAGCAAACAGGAGGAAACCTTAACACACAGCTGGGAGTTGATGTAACCTATAACACTGCTTATCACCCATATTCCTATATGCCATCAACTGGAAGGTTTTTCAGGCAGGAGCATTCAACTGCAGGAAACTATCCGTTTATTAATGTATTTCTGAATTTTAAGGTGAAAAGAACAAGAGTCTTTCTTATGTTCGATCACCTGAATGCAGGTTATATGGGTTATAATTTTGAAATGATCCCTTATTATCCTATGAATATCAGGATGTTCCGCTATGGTCTAGCCTGGACATTTTACGATTAAAAAAATAGTGGTATCTTTGCACCCATTTTAAAATGGAGTGTTGAACCAAAACAAGACCTTTGATAAAAAAGCTGATTTTTGTTTACATGTTACTGGCGACAGTACTTATTTCATGTTCTGAATATCACAACGGATCTGAAATAACTTATAATAAATCTGTTTCTTCTGGCCTCGATTCTTTAAGAAAAAGAGGAACCATTATAGCTGTAACTGATATTAATTCAAAGAATTATTTCATCTGCAAAGGTGAGCCAATGGGCTTCCATTATGAGCTTCTCAAATCTTTCTCGGATTATACCGGAGTAGATTATAAGATTTCTACAAGGCGCGATATCAATTCTTTTACTGCAGGGAGAGTATCGAAATATGACGATATGATAAAAGAGTATAGTGACAGCATTCACTGGGACTGGCGGTTGCTAGCTTCCCTTATCTGTCAGGAATCGCATTTTGATCCGGATGTCACCTCATATGCAGGCGCTTACGGGTTGATGCAGATTATGCCGGGAACAGGAAAGAACTTTGGTATTGATATAACATCCTCCCCGGAAAATAATATTAAGGCAGGAGCTATGTATATTAACTGGCTCCATTCAATCTTCGATCCGAAAATTTCTGACGAAAAGGAGAGGCTGAATTTTATTCTTGCTTCGTATAATGCAGGTCCGGGGCACGTTCTGGATGCTATGAAGCTTGCTGAAAAAAATGGTATGGATCCTCTTATCTGGAATGGGAATGTTTCTTTCTGGTTATTGAAAAAGTACGATCCTAAGTATTACAATGATATTGTTGTAAAGAACGGATATTTCAAAGGAACGGAGTCAGTAAAATTTGTCAGTCAGGTGCTTGACAGATTTGAACATTATAAAGCCATTATTCCGGAAGAAAAGCCTCGCCCCTTCTGATTATGGTGAGCAATTCATGAAGGATCATTGCCGTTGCGCCCCATATCACAATTCCTTCATTGTCGAAATACTTTATGTTTGTCATCTCTCCTTGAATTTCAAAGGCTTTGGTTTTGGAAATCGAAGGATCCATCAGCTTTTTAATTTCACTCTCAAAGAGGAATGCTACCTCTTCGGGCCGGTGATTAAAAACCGGTTTCTCATCCATTATGCCGACAACAGGAGTAACGATCATATTACTTACCGGAATAAACAATGGAGTAAGTTTTCCGATTATCCTGATTTTTGAAGTATCAGCACCGGTTTCCTCCTCTGCTTCGCGGATTGCGGTGTGAATTATATCCCGGTCGGATAGCTCTTGCTTCCCTCCGGGAAAACTGACCTGGCCTCCGTGAACACCATCATAATCATGACGTTGCATGAATACTGTATGTATTAACCCATTAATTGGATAAAGAAGTATCAATACTGCAGCAACTCTTGCATCGGCCCCGGGAGTTCGTGGGAAGTTCTTTACCATCCGGTCAGATGACGCCATCTGCCATTGAACTTCAGTCCCGGGCAACTCTTTCGATAATTCCTCTTTCAGAAAATCAGCAAATCTTTTCATTAAAAATATTTGAAAATATTATCCACACTAAAATTCCACGGCAGACTTTTGTTTTAAAGCCATTTTTTAAAGCAGGTTTTCAGAGTAACCGGATGCCGGAAACGATAATCACTCATATCTTAATGCTTCTACAGGATTTCTCGTTGCAGCCTGCCAGCTTTTCCAGCTTACAGTCAGAAGTGCAATTATGAGTACCAATGCACCAGACAGGGCAAAAATCCACCAGCTAAGCTCAGTTTTATAGACAAAATTTTCCAGCCATTTATGCATTACAAACCAGGAACCCGGCGTTGCGATGACAAAAGCAATTAATACCCATTTCACAAATTCCTTATTTAGCATCGCGATTATTTCCCATATAGTTGCGCCGTTAACTTTTCTGATTCCGATCTCTTTTGTTCTTTTCTGAGACATAAATATCCCCAGCCCAAAAATACCGAGCATCGAAATTGCTATGGCAAAATATGCCATTACAGATAGAAGGGAGCGTGAACGGATCTCTTTCCTGTAGTTCGTTTGAATAATATTCTCAATAAATTCATAATGAAATGGATAATCGGGTTCAATGCCGGCCCATATTTTTTTAAGTTTATCAATTGTCTCCATATTATTTAAGGAGTTTAACCGGACTATAATATTCCCTTCACCTTCCGGTGAGAGAAAGTAGATAACAGGTTTCTCTTTTTCTCTTAATGATTGATACTGAATATTATCCACCACCCCGATAATCTCATAAGTCTCATCTCCCGAATTAAAATAGTTCCTTAATTTCCGTCCTGCGGGATCTATAAGAGCTAACTGGTCCATTCCAAACTTATTAATAACTACTT
This sequence comes from uncultured Bacteroidota bacterium, assembly GCA_903824785.1. Lineage (GTDB taxonomy): Bacteria > Bacteroidota > Bacteroidia > Bacteroidales > VadinHA17 > LD21. Next base: position 2,368 of record CAIJYD010000050.1, on the reverse strand, counting down.
TATTCGTATCGGAACTTAATGACGGATTGAAATTACGGCCCCATAGAAAATCAGCCTCCACCACACTAAGGAATTTCGCATCGACAGGAATTTGCCCGAAATTGACTCTGTTTTCTTTGTCTGCACCAACAAGCTCAATTATTCCATAGTTTGATATGTTTTCGCCCGGAGAATTCCACGATGTGGCAACCTCTTTTACTCCGGGCAATTTGTTCATCGCATCCTTTAATAAGCGGTAATTATCAGTGTTGTTTCCATTCCAGGGATTTTTAAACAATATTAAATTCGATTTGTTAAATCCAAGTTTATGATTCATAAGAAATGAGGTTTGCTTATTTATTGTAATCAGACTGACAATCAGTATCATTGATATGATTATCTGTGATACTGAAAGAAACTGGGAAAGTCCGGTGAAAGAATATTTTGCATAGAAGACTGAACTTCTTGTTTTTTTGTTTAAGACTTCAACAGGACTGATACGGGCAAGGCGCCATGACTGATACAATGAAGTAAAAAGCAGAGTGAAAATCACTAACCCTGTAAATATAAAAATAATTTTACTGTCAATGTTTTTTCCGGAGAGGGACGATCCCATAATACTGTTAAATGCAGGCAGGAAATCAATCACCATCATAACTGCAACAAAACTGCCTGCTAAATCCAGTATTAATGTTTCAATGAAAAATGACATGAAAATTGATGGATTACCTGCACCCATGGTCTTTTGAATACCTGTATAAACAGCCTTTTTCCCTGACAGGACGTTTGAGAGGTTGATGTAATTAAAGCATGCCATAAAAAGGATCAGGGCAGCGATGGTCATAAATGTACGGATTTCATTTATACTTCCTTTGTCAGAGTTATCCCATAAGTTTTCAGAGGAGTGCAGGTGTATCTTTGATAACGGCTGTAAGTGATATTTATTGAAAGATAATACACCCGGGATGACCTTTTCGTATTCAGCCTGAATTTTATTCTCAAGCGCAAGAAGATCTGTGCCGGCAGGTAACAGATAATAGAACCGGGCAGACTGGCAGTTCCAGGATTCCATTATAAATCTGTTTAAACTTTTCTGTGCTTTGGCAGGAGCAAATATTTCAGCATGAAGATGTGAAGTTACAGGCAGATCTTTAAACACTCCGGCAACTTTAAATTCATAGCTATTGGAGTAACTGAGAATTTTCCCCAAAGGGTTTTCATTGCCAAAAATCTTTTTCGAAACACTTTCAGAGATCAGAATCTTATCATGTGAATCTAAAGCTGACCCGGTGGCTCCTTTAATAAATTCAACAGAAAAGATTTCAAAAAAGGATGGAGTTGTGAAGACAACATTCGGAATCATAAAATCGGTACTGTCATGCCTGAAGAAATCGGAATCAGAGCCACGTGTTATCACAATTGTTCCGTTTTTCAGTTCAGTCAGGTTACTCTTCAGTACCTCACTGAACCTGACCGGGTGAATAGGAACGATACCATTCTTTCCAATATTAAGCAACCGGTAAACAGAATTATAGTTTTTATTGAATTTGTCAAAAGAGAGTTCCTGTCTTATGAACATTATTAGGACCAGACACATACCTAAACTAACCGAAAAACCGTAGATATTAATCAGACTTCCGGTTTTTTGCTTAAAAATATTTCTAAAGGCCAGTTTAATGTTTTCTCTCATTATACTTCTCCGTCAAACCTGAAAAGAATGATTATTATTCAAATTTTACAGTTTTGCTCTGGCTATCTGGTTTTTACTTTCCTTTTGTTTCAGAGCACCCCTTTTTCCCTCGCTCCCTGATCTGACATTGTATAGCCCGAAGGAGAAAATCTCAAAATATTTTATTCAATAGTTGACTGACAGTTTTTCAGGTAATAAAAATACAATTTTTTTTTGTTTTACCCCACAAGCCCCCCGATTGGGGGGCTCAGACAGTTTGAAAATAAAGCGTCTGGGGAGACACCTTATTATTGGGGGGGTAAAACCCAATCAGGGATTTTTTATTGGGGGATAGAAACCCAAATTGGGGAGGTTATTGTATTGCAGCGAAATAGGCATTTATCTGGTTTTAAACTTTTTTGTTATTTCTATATACCTATTACTAAAACTATGCCAGACTTGTAAATAGTTAATAATCAATAGTATAATAAATTTATGATTTATTAAGTGTCAATATATTATACAGTTGTCTGTAAAATGTTTTTACATTTTGATAGACTACTTTGAGCGCATTCCTTTTTTTTTCATCTGGCTTTTCATCACTTCCCCCTTCCAAACCGGAAATAAATTATTGTTTTACTTGGTAAGAACTGTGATTATTATATTGATTTTAGTTTTTTACTCTAAAAAGGTTATATTATTATATATATCTAATAATCA
>CAIJYD010000049.1 GCA_903824785.1 uncultured Bacteroidota bacterium | reverse complement strand
GTTGCTCTGGTAACTTCGTTGCCAAGATTAGTTGTCAACGTGGCATCGCCAGTTGTCCGATTCGATACTTCTGTCGCCAGGTTGGTTGAAAGAACTCCTTCAGCCGCAGTAGCTCTGGTTACTTCGTTGCCAAGATTTGTTGTCAACGTTGCATCGCCACCAGTGCGATCCGACACTTCTGTTGCCAGATTTGTTGTCAATACACCCTCTGCTGCAGTTGCTCTCGATACCTCTGCAGCCAGATCATCACTCCTTGTCCTGATCGAGGCATCAAGTTTATTGTCTGCATCTGCCAGACTGGTTGCTGTTGAGATATAAGACGCCGTCAGGTTTTTTACATATGCTCCAAGGGTACTTAGTCCCGCTCCTGTCTGTGTGTCATCAAGTTCTGTCTGAGAATTATTAAATTGTGTCTGGATGGGAGATAATACTCCATTCAGATAGTTAAATTCAGTATTATCAACCGTTCCTGTAGCCAACTTGGTGGCATCAATATCTGCATTAGATTGTACGTCACCATTAATTATTTTCCCAAAAACAGGTGCCCCTCCTGTTCCCCTCAAAACCGTATTTGCGGCACCAACTCCAATTGTGGAAGGGGCAGTTCCGCTGCCGCCACCAACCATCACACCATTGGCTGTCAGAAATTGTGAGGAGGAGATTGTTGTGGGACCGCTGAAAAAAGGGATTCCGCCCGACACACCCGATTGTATTCCTGTCCCTCCGCTTGTAACAGCGAGCGGACTTGTTAAAGTAAGACCATCAAATGAAGGTGAGGCTGTTGTGCTGATAGAAATGGACCTGACGCCATGATTAATCAGGATATTCGAACTTCCATTTAATGTTTTGTATTCATTTGCGGTTGCTCCCGCATTCATCCCAAGAAGCTGATTCCCCTGACCAAAATCTACCGCTGCCACAGCTTTCCATCCACTATCCCAGTACCAGAAAGATTGTTTCGTTATATCGTAAACCAACAGTCCCTGTGCCGGAGAGAGAATTGCCAGACGTTCAGTGGTTGTCATCCTGGGAGCCAGAAAACCCCGGAAAGTTGATCTGAGTTCCAGAACGGAGGAGCCATTCGGAACTATAGAGATCTCGCTGATCCCTACTCCCTGACCAAAAGATTTCTGACCACCGATTATCCCAAAGAGAATCATTATAAACAAAACGATTCCGGAAGGAGCAGTAAATACCCTCTTTCTTTTGTGCCATCTTCGCGAACAGAAAATTGTTGAAGATGTGTTTCGTGTCGTTTTCATGCTATACCTCCTATTCCAATATTTTGTTTGCATCTTAATATTTTCATTACCGTATTTCACTGATAATTTTGGTCTTGTTTTTTAATTTCATCTGCTACCCTGCTACAATACATAAATATCACTACCCGACCCTTTTCTTTTTTTTATTAGGTCGATCAATGTTAATTTTATGTGGTTATCCGTCCTTCTGATTAAAAACGGACAAATATCATATCTTATTCAAAGACTTAAAAAGCGATCATAAGGTTGCTTAAACACAACTACTTAATTCACAGATAAAGATAAAAAATAGATCTAATATCCGGGGTACTTTTTGACCAAGTGGAGATATTCTTTGATAACTGTCTCATTTTAGCTAAAACAATTCCAAATTATACGGAATGAAAGTACGAAGGAATGCACTTACTGAGCTTCTGCATTCCTATGACCTGCAGATAAAACCAGAAAGAGTATCCTCCTAAATAATCAGCATGGCATCACCATAAGTTCCAAATCTGTATTTTTCCTTAACAGCTATTTTATAAGCGTCAAATAGCAGGTCAAATCCTGCAAACGCTGAAACCATCATAAGAAGTGTAGAATATGGCAGGTGAAAATTGCTGATCATCATATCGGGTACCTTAAAGTCATAAGGTGGGAATATAAACTTATTTGTCCAGCCGTCAAAAGGCTTCAGATAACCATCGGTAGAAACTGAACTCTCGAGTGTTCTGACAACAGTTGTTCCTACCGCACAGATTCTGTATTTATTGTCTTTGGCTTTATTAACTATTTCAACAGATTCATCATTTATATGAATCCGTTCTGAATCAACCTTATGTTTTGTAAGGTCTTCAACATCAACACTTCTGAAATTACCCAAACCGACATGGAGTGTTATTTCGGCAAAATCAACTCCAATTATCTCAAGCTTTTTTAGAAGCTCACGACTGAAATGTAATCCGGCTGTAGGAGCAGCAACAGCTCCTTCGTGTTTGGCAAAGATGGTCTGGTATCGTTCACTATCTTCCGGTTCTACTTTTCTGTTAATAAACTTGGGAAGGGGCGTCTCTCCTAGGCTGTATAAAGTCTCTTTAAACTCTTCGTAAGTTCCATCAAACAAAAACCTCAGTGTCCGTCCCCTGGAAGTAGTATTGTCTATTACCTCAGCAACAAGAAGATCATCCTCTCCGAAGTATAATTTATTGCCAATCCTGATCTTTCTTGCCGGGTCAACCAATACATCCCATAAACGCTGGTCACGATTCAGTTCCCGCAATAAAAAAACTTCAATTTCTGCCCCGGTTTTTTCTTTATTCCCATATAACCTGGCAGGAAAAACTTTTGTATTATTAAAAACCAGGACATCATTTTCCTTAAAATATTCTGTTATATCTTTAAATATCTTATGTTGTATCTCACCGGTTTTTCTGTTAACAACAAGTAATCTGGACTCATCTCTGTTTTCAGAAGGGTAGAGAGCAATAAGCTCCTGTGGCAAATTGTACCTGAATTGTGATAATTTCATAAATAATTATATAACCATTTGGTGAATTAAAGAGTTCCTTTATACGGAATAATATCAAATTTGTTTCATTTGTTCTACATATTCCTGAAATTTTTCTATAATATTCGCTCCTTCAACACGGTATTGTCCAATAGCAGTTCTTTCAAGTGAAGAGAGATAACTGCCACTATTTAATGCTAACCCGAGATCTCTGGCAAACGATCTGATATAGGTTCCCTTGCTGCAAACCATCCTTATTTTAATTTCAGGTATGTCGTAAGAGAGCATTTCTATTTCCCTGAAGGAAACTGTAACCGGGGTAAGTTCTTTGTGAATCCCTTGACGTGCAAACTCATAGGCGCGTTTCCCTGAAATCAGTTTTGCGGAGTACATCGGAGGAAGCTGCTTTTGTTCTCCCAAAAAACTTTTTAGTACTTCCAATACTTTTTCTTGTGTTATATGATCTGTAGGATATTGGTTATCTGTCTCTGTTTCAAGATCGAATGAAGGGGTTGTTGCTCCTAAATGGAAAGTTGCCACATACTCTTTATCAAGGTCACGGAATTCATCAATTTTTTTTGTTGCCCTGCCCGTACAGATTATCATTAACCCACTGGCAAGAGGATCAAGTGTTCCGGCATGGCCAACCTTTATCTTTTTTATGCCAAGTGAACTACGAATTATTATCCTCACCTTGTTTACAAGATCAAAGGATGTCCAGTAAAGAGGTTTATTGAAAAGCAGAACCTGCCCTTCTTCAAAAACAGTCAGTTTTTCAGATGACATGCAATCCTAATAAAATTGAGAACAATCCCACCACTAAACAATACAAAGCAAACCATCCGAGATGTCCCTTTTTTACAAGATTTATCATCCATTTGCAGGCAAAATAACCTGATATAAAGGCAGTAACGAATCCGATAAGAATAACATAAAATGATGTGCCTTCCATAGAAATATCACCCGACTTCATCTCAACAATATTTGCTCCGATTATCGGAGCGAGAACCATAAGAAACGAGAACTTTGCAATATCTGATTTCTTATTTCCCAGCATCATCCCGGTTGCAATTGTTGCACCTGATCTGGAGATAGCTGGAAGTACAGCAATAGCCTGGGATAATCCGATAATAAAAGAATCGATATATCCGATTGGCCGCTCTTTTGGTTTAATAAACAGTGTCAGAAACAGAAATGCAGCACTTATAATAAACTGTATTCCAAGTGAAATCATATTACCATTAAAATAGTTTTCGACAATATCTTTAAGGAAGAAACCTGCAATACCGACAGGGATCATGGAAATAAGTATTTTGAAGATATAATTTGTCTCCTCATTCAGCCGGAACTTAAAAAATCCTTTAAACAAACCTGCTATTTCTGGCCACAGAACAACCAGTGTGCTCAGAACGGTAGCTCCATGTACTGCTACTGAAAAATAAAAATTTGCTTCTGCGTCAATTCCGAAAAAATATTTTCCAAGTTCAAGATGTCCTGAACTGCTTACGGGTAAAAACTCCGTTAATCCCTGAATCAGGCCAAGAATCAATGCTTCAATCCAATTCATATTATAAAATTATTATAGTTTAAGTTACTTAAACCCCAAACCTGCTTACTAAGTTCAATTTTACCGGTTTTTCCCTGCAAAGGTCTTCCTGTCCGGATTTTATTTATCAGCGTCTTTTGGCTTTTTCATAATTGCCCATATCTCAAAAATAAATCCTGCAAGAACAACAATCGGAGCGAGTGTTATTCTCCGGAAGCTGAATATGTCGTTACTGAATTTATCGGGACTATCCGATTTCCCCCCAAGCATAAGCAAAAAACCTATTACAATTATTGCAAATCCGATTGCCAGTAATTTATAGTTTTCGCGGCCAAGGGCAAAATTCAATTTTTCCTTATTCTCATTTTTTGTTGCCATAATATATTCAATAATAAAGTTTGTCTTCGGAAATGGAAAGATACCTGTTAACGGAAAAAAAGGTCGAAATAACATTTATTAATATACCTGTTACAATGATTGAGGCTCCGAGAAGAAGTAACAGTTTTGTGCTTTCAAAGGTAAACATCATAAAGAACTCCTTTTCAATTAAATAGAGAAGCCCCATCAGCAGGCTCATTGCAATAAGTGCTGCGAGCAGTCCATGAAAAGCGCTCTGGAGAATAAAAGGCCTCCTGATAAAAGAACGTGTTGCCCCTACCAGCTGCATTGTACGTATCAGAAACCTTCTGGAATAAACCGACATTCTGATTGTATTATTAATGATTGTCAACGCAATTAAAAAAAGAAATGAACTGATTACGAGCAAAAACAAACTTATTTTCCTCACATTTTCGTTTATCAGAAACAGCAATGATTCCTGATAATAGACCTCTTTCACGAATGGGTATTCAAGAACATATTTTTCGATTTTTGCTACGCTGTCAGGGTTTGTAAAACCGGCATAAAGATATACGTCAATTGAAGGAGGAAGAGGATTATCACCAAGAAAATCAATAAAATCTTCTCCAAGGTCTTCCTTCATTTTTGCAGCAGCCTCTTCTTTCGAAACATATTCAGTTGATTTCACATAAAGCTTTGCATCGAGGTCCTTCTGCAACATTCGGATATCTGCTACTTTTGCCTCATCATCGAGCATAACTGAAAATGAGAGGCTTTCGCGGAAATAATCCGACAATTCCCTGGCATTAATGATAATAAGGCCCAATACTCCAAGCAGGAATAGCACCAAAGATACGCTGACCACCAATGTCAGGTAAGAGCCTGTAAGCCTGGTTTTTGATAACCCGTTCTCTTTATTCTTCAATCTGCTTTTCTTAAATTATTTCATTAATCCTGCACTACTTTTATTTTTATAAGAGGCGAGGTATTGATTATCCCAACTGCCTCAGCCTTTAGTTTTAATCCACTATAGTTACCCATCCGAAAGAATCTTCTTCATCTCCACACTGAATTGCAACCAGCTTATTGTAGAGCTTCATACTTTCCTTGCCAGGCTCACCATCCTTACAATACTCATAAACCTTGTTATTCGAAGGATCAAATATTTTGGCTATCGGGCTAATAACTGCCGCTGTACCGCATGCTCCTGCCTCAGCAAATGAAGAGAGCTCTTCAACTGGTACCTGACGGCGCTCTGTTTTCATTCCAAGGCTCTCAGCAATTTGTATCAGACTCATATTGGTAATTGAATTCAATATTGATTCCGACTTTGGGGTTATATATGTATTATCTTTTATTGCAAAGAAATTAGCCGGTCCGCATTCATCAATATATTTTTTTTCTCTAGCATCCAGAAAAATGATGTTTGCATATCCTCCCTCCCGGGCAGAGATAATGGCTCTTAGGCTGGCCGCATAGTTCCCTCCTACTTTGAATGTACCGGTACCTAACGGAGCAGCTCTGTCAAAGTCTCTGCAGATAAGCATATTAACCGGTTTGATTCCTCCTTTGAAATATGGCCCTACCGGTGTTACAAACATCAGAAAAGTATATTCTTTAGCAGGATTAACACCAACCTCAGCTCCGCTTCCGTATAATAAAGGTCTTATATATAAAGTTGCACCCGACCCATATGGAGGAACAAATTTTTTATTCAATTCTATCACTTTAAGCATTGCCTCCCTGAACAGCTCCACAGGAACCGGAGCCATTTTAACACCATTAGCGGAGGAGATCATTCTTTTTGCGTTTTCCTCCCAGCGAAAAACCCTTATCCTCCCATCTTTCCCCATATAAGCCTTTAGCCCTTCAAAAGCTTCCTGTCCATAATGCAGTGCTGTTGCAGCAATATGAATATCAATATATTCGGAAGATGAAACTTCAGGTTTTCCCCATTTTCCGTCTTTATAAAGGCATCGTATATTAAAATCTGTTTTAATATATCCAAATGGCAGATTCTTCCAGTCAAGCTTTTCCATAACTATGGTTAGTATATAAGTGGCAAAAATACATTTTTAAAACATAATTTATGCACTATTTCCCGGAAACCGGTTTATTCAATGTCTCCCTGAAGTCTCTTTATCTGTTCCTCCAATGGTACGCTTCTGAGAAACCTCGCGGTGCCTGTAATAAAATCATGATCGATCAGATATTGTTTTTGTATCTCTATCCAGGTTTTGCTTTCAGAATGCTTACCATATTCCGTTCTCTCTCTTAATAGCTTTTCGGTAAGTTTAATATAATCAACCCGTCCAAGATAATCATACCTGGCATCGTGAAGAATATTATCGGAAAGAGATTCCAGATGATCGCTAAATGAGTTTTTTATGATATTTATTGTTGCCTCAATATTCTCATGGTCAAAACTATACTTAGGAAGAATCTCTTCAACCAGGCGCAAAGAAGCTTCCATGGGTTTTTCATAGTCAGAGATAAAACCTGTCATAAGAAATACTGACGCGAGCTTCAGGTTAACAAAATCCTCTTCCGGCAGATTTTCTGTTCTTGAAAGCAGTTCAACCTGATTACTGATATTCTTAACAAGTGCTGAGTTATGGAAATAGAGGTTTGGTGAAGCTTCATCATCAAACATCTTGGTTATCATCTCCTCAATATCCTGCAGTTTTATCAGCTGCATTTTAATAATAAATTTTCTGTTGGGCTCCCCGTTCTCCCCGCACAAATCAGGTAAAATACCATTCACAAAATACATCTCCAGCTCTCCTTTGTATTTTACCGGCATCTTCCCCCGGTACTCGCAACTGAAAAAATCCTTAACAAATTCATATGTTGTACCCGAAATATTTATTTTTCCTGCGTCGCCCGATGATTCCATCCTGCTTGCAGTATTGACAGTATCTCCCCATATATCATACGATAACTTCTTCTGCCCTACAACACCGGCCACAACAGTTCCTGTGTGAATTCCAATCCTTATGTCCCAGTATTGCATTCCAGCCAGCTCTGAGGTTTCTTTCAGGTTTCTCATATAAACCCTCATCTCGAGTGCAGCAAGAATGACCTCAACAGGATTTGTTCTGTTCTTTTCGGGAATCCCGCCGGCACACATATAAGCATCCCCGATAGTTTTTATCTTTTCAATCCCATACTTATCCACAACGGAATCGAAATGGAAAAAGAATTTATCAAGCTCATCAATTAAAACTTCCGGATTCATCTCCTCAGCTATTTTTGTAAAGCCCTGTATGTCAGAGAATAAAACAGTTACAAAATTATATTTTATCTTGGTTGCTTTGCCCTTTTCCATTATTTCGCTTGCGGTATTCTTTGGAAGGAGATTTGCAAGCAATGCCTCCGTCTTTTCTTTTTCAATTATCAGATCTTCAGTTCTCTTGTTTATTATCTGTTCAAGCATATATTGTTTCCTGGCAAATCTTAAATTCAACTGATCGTAAAACGCCCGAATTATAAAAGCAACTAAAATAAGGTAGAGAGTAATGGCAACTCTTGAGAAATACCAAAACGGCAGTACAGTAAGTTTCAGTAATGATATTTCTACCGGTTTTTTATCTGACTTCTGATATCTTGCCCGGAAAATGTAATTGCCGGCCGGAAGATTTGTATATTCTTTTCTGCCTGAGTATCTTAAAGCTGACCATTCCCTGTCAAATCCATTCAGAAAAAACTGGTACCCGATACTGTCAGAAGGAGTTAATGTAAAGGTTATGTTGTTATTCCGGTATTCAAGAATAATACCTTTTCTGAAAAACAGTTCTCTCTCCTTTTCTGATACCGGAATCTCAATAACAGAATCTGCATTTACCGTTATATTTATCAGAGATGTAACTGGTTCTGACCCGTCTCCTGATTGCGGGGAAAAAACAGCACTATGAAGTGGCAACAAAAAAAACCGGAAAAGAAAAAGCAGACTCAGGTAATATGACATAAACAATTATCTTGCTATTTATTAACTCAAAAGTAATACATAAAAGAATCAGGTCAAAAGGAAAGCTCAATTTTGACTATTTTTGCCCGAAATCAGATCCCAGTATTATGACACTAATCTTCGCTTCCAATAATGAACATAAGGTCCGGGAAATAAAAAGTATCCTTGGAAACAGCTTTACTCTTCTTAGTTTAAGCGATATAAATATCACTGAGGATATTCCTGAGAATGAACCTGTTCTGGAAGGAAATGCCCTTGCAAAGGCCAGATTTATTCATACTGCAACAGGAAAAAATGTTTTTGCCGATGATACCGGTCTGGAGATAGAATCACTGAATGGGTTACCCGGCGTTCATTCGGCACGATTTGCAGGGGAGAATAAAGATCCCTCAGCAAATATTGAAAAAGTTCTTCTCCTGCTTGGGAATTCTGAAAACCGCAAAGCAAGGTTCAGAACGGTAATAGCCCTTATCCTTGAGAATAAAGAGTATCTTTTTGAAGGAGTTGTTACAGGTAATATCATAACGGAAAAGAGAGGAGTTGAAGGATTTGGCTACGACCCGGTTTTTATTCCTGATGGAAAATCAAGGACCTTCGCTGAGATGGGGCTTGGAGAAAAGAACAGTGTTTCGCACCGTGCAAGAGCCTTCGAAAAATTAAGAGAGTTCCTTCATACCAGCAACCTTTCAAACAATAAAGAGACAATTTAATTGTTTATTCCCTGATGAAAAGAATCCTGACCACAATAGTTACCGGAACGTTGTTTTTTACCCTGTCGGGACAGACACCGGTTGGGACCTGGTCAGATCACCTTACATACAATACTGCAAATAGCATAGCGGCCGGCACACATCAGATATATGCCTCAACAGGCTCATCAATAATAATTTATGACAAAGATTTTGATGAGCTTAAAAAAGTTTCCCGAATTAATGGCCTTACTGAAACGGAGATAAGCACAATTGGCTGGTCGGAAGAAAACAGCACCCTAATTGTCGCCTATTCCACCACAAATATTGACCTGCTCAAAAACAATACAATTATTAACATCCCTGACATTAAGAGGAAATATGTTGCCGGCAAAAAAGAGATAAACAGGATCCGCACAAACGGGAAATATGCATATCTGGCCTGCAGCTTTGGAATTGTTGTACTGGATATTCTGAAGAATGAGATTTATGATACATGGAAACCCGGACCGGGATCAGAAAATGCGGAGGTCTGGGATATTGCTTTCGGAGATAACAGAATCTACGCTGCAACCGGCATGGGAGTATATTCTGCAGTACTTTCCAACACAGGTCTCTCATACTTCGCCAACTGGAACCTTTTAAATATTCTGCCATCTCCTTCAGGTAAATATACCTCTCTTTGTTTTGCAGGGAATAAGCTGTATGCAAACCGTAAGGATATAACATCAAATGGTGATTTTATTTACTCATTCAACGGAACAAGCAGCCTGTTTTCCTACCTTTCCGGCGTTTTTAATTCTTCCTTCGATCAATCACCTGCCGGCTTTACTGTCTCATCATCAGCTTTTGTCAGATATTTTAATACTGATGGCTCTCTGAACAAAACAATTTCATCATACGGAACAGAATGGAACTCGCCACAAATATCACAGGCAATTGCTGAAAATGGCAATATCTGGATTGCCGATTATAAATCAGGGTTGCTGAGAGGCGAATCAATGTCGGCTTTTACTGCACTTACACTTCCCGGTCCGGCCTCAAATAATGCTTTTAGTATCACTTCATCAAATGGCAAAACAATTATTTGCGGCGGAGCAACCGATGTCTCATGGAACAACCGCTGGAGACCTCTGGAAGTTTCAATAAATGAAAATAACAGATGGACAACAGTATCGCCGGGTAACTTAAATGATGCTTTGAGAGCGCTTATCGACCCGGAAAACAGTAACCATTTTTTTATATCAACCTGGGGAAAAGGGCTGCTTGAATATGAAAACAACATTCTCGTTAAACAGTTCAACGATTCAAATTCACCGTTACAGACAATAATTCCCGGACAACCATATGTAAGAATATGCGGGCTTGCAATGGATAAGGCTAAAAATCTGTGGATTACACAAACTGAAGTAGCCGGCACCATCAAAGTACTTAAACCCGATGGCAGCTGGATTGTTAATCCTGTAACAATAAATGCACCATCTATCGGAGATATTATTATTACCCGTAACGGACACAAATGGGTTGTTCTGCCCCGAGGACATGGTCTTTTTGTTCTTGATGACAATAATACTCCCGACATTTTCACTGATGACAGGTCAAAGAAAATGTTCATTGCCGACAGCGAAAATAAATTAATTACCCTCGTCTATTCGATTGCCGAAGACCTTGATGGAAATATCTGGGTGGGAACAGATCAAGGACCTCTGATCTATTATAATCCTGAAAAAGTATTTGATGAAGAACTGAAAGCTTTCAGAGTAAAGATCCCAAGAAATGATGGCACCGGGCTTTCTGATTATATGCTTAAAACCGAGATTATCACATCTATCGCAGTTGACGGGGCTAACAGAAAATGGCTTGGTACATTCAGTTCCGGGGCCTATCATCTTTCTCCTGATGGGACCATTCTTCTGAAAAATTTTAATGAAGAAAACAGCCCTATCCTGTCAAATTCTATTGTAACCCTTAATGTCGACAATAAATCGGGTGATGTCTGGTTCGGAACCTCAAAAGGGATCCAGTCTTTCAGAGGTGATGCCATTTCAGGAGCAGAAGAATTTTCAAATGTTTATACTTTTCCCAACCCCGTGCGGGAAGATTTTACAGGGAATGTTACTATAACCGGACTAATGAAAGATTCACAGATAAGGATAACCGACATAAGTGGAAACCTTGTTTTCGAAACAGTATCAAACGGAGGAGAGGCAACCTGGGATTTAAATACCTATACTGGCCGGAGAGTATCCACAGGTGTCTATCTGGTTTTCTGTGCAAGTACCGACGGAGCTAAATCTTTTGTGACCAAGATGCTGGTAATAAGGTAATAACTACTCAGTTATTAGGCTCTGTATCCGATCAATCTGAAGCTGTTTATTTACCTCTCGAAGGCTTCTGGCTGTCTGGGTAAAATACTGATGTCCCGAAATGAATTTAACCTGTATCTTATTCCAGTCGTTAAGGGAACCCATCTTATTCTGTGCTTTTAGTTCCTCGTACAATGTGTTGGAAACCGGAATAAAATCACTCCTTCCAAGATAATCAAGATCTGAATCACAAATAATATTTTCAAGGAGGTTTGTTGGCTTTGGAGGAAGGCGTGTAGCCATTATTATCGAACAAATCTTTTCAATCTGCTCTTCAGTATAATTATATTTTGGGAGCATCTCTTTCGCAATCTCCGTTCCATAATACTCATGGTTATCGTATGCAATTGTGTGCCCAGCATCGTGAAATAACCCTGCCGTTTTTAATAGTAAGATCTCCTCGTCACTGCAACCCTCTCCCCAGCCAATGAGTTCCACCTCAGTTACAACGTCAACAGTATGCTTTACATTATGATAGTATAGATAATCAGGCAACTCCTTTTCAAGTTTATCAAGAATAATCTCCTGCATATCGGTAAACTGAATCAGTCCGAATTTTATTCTGAATGAATCATTCGGCAGAACACCTTCCCCATTTACTGAAAATTCCGGTTTGAGACCTTTCACTTTGTACATCTGAAGATCACTCTTATATTTTACCGGCAGCTTGCCAAAGTATTCACAGTCAAAAAACTCCTTCACCAGTTCGTAAGTCATTACTGAGATCAGAATCATTTCGTTGTCAGAAACAGCTTCAACACGGCTTGCGGTATTTACGGTATCTCCCTTAATATCAAAATTAACCTTCTTCTTACCTGAAATAGTTGCCGTGACCGGCCCTGTATGAATTCCGATTTTCAGATCCCAGATCCTGAGATCATCTCCTCTTTTTCCCGCTTCATATTTTTCCAGGTAATTCCTCATCTCCATCGCCGCCATTACAACATCGATAGGGTTTGAAATATTTTTTACCCTTATTCCTCCGGCACACATATAGGTATCGCCAATGGTTTTTATCTTTTCAATTTTAAACCTCTCGACAATGGCATCAAATTCGAAAAGTATTTCATCGAGCTCATCCATTACTGCCGATGATTCCATTCCCTCTACAACCTTTGAAAAACCATGAATATCGGCAAAAAGAACCGTCGCCATATTAAATTTAAGCGACCTCTCATTCTTTTCTCCTTCAATAACCTCCTTTATCCCTTGCGGAGCCAGCTTCTCATAAAGAGTTTTAATCGTGCTGTTTTCCCTGACAAGCTTCTCATTCATCTTTTCCAGTTTCTTGATATATCCCTCAAGATCCTGATTCTGTCTGGCTAAACGGGCAATTCTTTTTACAAGCTCATCACTATTACTTACTGTCATGATACAGTTGATTGATCAGTAAATATAATAAATTCATTTGATAATCATATTTTCTGATTTATACAGAATCAATTCCTACCTCACCCGAATTACTCTTTTGTCAGATTACCAGACCCTGAAAATGGTTATCTCAAAAATAAAATCAGTATTAACAGCCGATTTTCTAACTTTATGCACTCTAAACTGAATTATTCATAAAAAAGGTTTTTTTGTTCTTCATTTTTAACTTATTCAGCTATATTTAAAGTCGTTACAACATAATACCCCCTTTGTACAACAATATAC
>CAIJYD010000048.1 GCA_903824785.1 uncultured Bacteroidota bacterium | reverse complement strand
GTTTTCCCGGTGTACATAATCGCTCAAAATATTGTTTGAGCGAAAGTATAAATTCAAGTCGTAAAAACTTTTGACCTTAATTAAGGTACTATATATTAATAAATTACATTACTTTTAACCGTCCTTAACCGGACACTAGTGGGAATCTATATGTAAATTTAAACAAGCCGGGAGCGGTGGTTTTTATAGCACCGTCCATGATAGCACAAGTTGATTATTTTATCTTACAGATTAATTTTTTAACATTATAAGATATTCTTCTGATAAATTTGTGATTATATCTACTAAGTCCGAATCAAGGATTTTTATTACATCTATATGGACCCTGAGAAGTTCTCTGTTTGAGTATTCTTCCATAAATGGCGGATATTGGTCATTATACATAATCCTTGATAGAATTGCCAAAGAAGATTCCATTCCTGTAATTGGATAGTACTCAACTCGTAATTCAAATTTTTGTTTCTGATTATCTAAGGCAAGTTGAAAAAGCTCTAATTTTTGAGCTTTCGTCAAGCTCTTAAGAATTTCATTTTGCGCAAGAAATAACTCATGATAGATAATATTAAACATATAATGGCCAATTTCCAAATCTGTCCATGTATTCCAGTCTCCTTCAATTTTTAACTGTTTATAAGCGATGACAATTGCAGGATATGCATCACTTCGGCTTAATAGTTCTCCAAAGCCATTACAAATCTTTTTGACATAATCAAATCCCTGCTGTAAGCTATTTCGTGTCCAAATCAGACTTATTTCAGGATAGGAAATGCAGGTTTGCAATAATTTATCGGTATAGATACACTGGACAATATTATCCGGAATTTTATAGAATTCCAGTGCTTCAAGGAATGTTATACCACTTGGCTTTTCAGGATAAATATAAACGCCTCTATCTACATCCTTACAAGTATCTTTTGAGCAACCAGAAATAAGCAATCCAATTAGAAAAATTCGATATAATTTATTCATCATTGTTAAATATTCTCCTATTTTCATGGTTCAAAGATATCGTATTTCTAAATTAAGCATCCTTTCAACCTTTATTCTTTGGCTTGGTTGGAAAAGCCAGTACACCTGATCACATTCAGCCGGAGCAACTTAACCATCTCAGTTTGGTGTTAAGTGTTTGTTATTAAACTATCTATGATAATTGAAGCTGAACCGGCCAGAGGTGATCATGGTGTCCGGCTTTTGCAGTTTTCTATTTAGCTTTATTAATTTCGACGATCTCACAATCAATGCTCGGAGAACAAAACTTATTAATACCAATTTCTTTGTACTTTACGCTTACCCTATCTCCAGACTTATATGATATTATATCCTCTACATTAACTATTAAGGTATCTCCATTGTCAAGATGTATCTGTTCAGCGCAATAAGCTAAACCACCACTAAGCCAAATGGTCCCATTTTCATGTTTAACAGAGGCATCGTCCTTATTACAGGATAAAGCAGTTACAAATGCTAATCCGAGTAAAATATTTTTCGGCATAGTAGATTTTATTTTATGATTTGTCTTTAATAGATACCTTTTTTATCAATTGGTTAGTAGGTTCATTAAACTGCAAGCTATTGTTATTTGTAAAGCGAAAAGCAATTAAGACTGGTTTATGCCAGGTTTCGGACAAGAATCAGTCGTTTTGATGGAAGAAATCAAACAGAATTTTTATTTAAATTTTAACAAGCAAAACAGCTGACTTGCTTTTCATAGCACCGTCAGTGTTAGGTGGTCATAGCAATTATTTGTTTGAGTGAATTATTTAATCTTTATATACTTATCTTTTCTTCCATAGAAACTTGAAAACGAAAGAGATTTATTTGAAACTGTCAATGTATCATTTGTCAATGTATAGATTGTTTCTTCGCTTTCTATAATTGGCATACACCCGGTAGGATTCAATTTTAAACTGTTACTATTTTTAAATATAAAATTACCATCGCAGGTTGTGTAAGTACCCCCTTTTCCCTACAGGGTAAAAGTGGACATTTTTTTCTGATATTTTGTTTTCAAAAATTGCACTGGGCTCAAATTGCTTAAACTATCATGTGGATGGTAGTAGTTATAATCCATCATAAATTCTTCAGTC
>CAIJYD010000047.1 GCA_903824785.1 uncultured Bacteroidota bacterium | reverse complement strand
GTGATGTACTCCAAAAACAGATAAATATGCTGAAAATATCTACGGCGGCAGGAGGAACTATAACGGATGTTGAAAATAATGTATATAACACTGTTAAAATAGGGACTCAAGTTTGGATGTCAGAGAACCTAAAAACCACTAAATACAATGATGGTACAACAATACCTAACGTTACAGATAATACTGCATGGGCAGCATTGACCACAGGTGCATATAGTGATTACAGTAATACTCCAGGTAATTCAACAACTTATGGCAGACTATATAACTGGTATGCAGTAGATAATAATGCTACAACAAAGGTGGCAAGCAACGGGGGTAAAAATGTATGCCCCACAGGCTGGCATATACCAACGGATGCCGAATGGACAACTTTAACAACCTATCTGGGAGGAGAAGCTGTTGCCGGAGGCAAACTTAAAGAAACCGGGCTAACCCATTGGATAACCCCCAATACAGGTGCAACTAACGAAACAGGCTTTACAGCCCTGCCGGGTGGCTACCGTGGCTACGGTGGCTCGTACGACGACGTTGGAAACTACGGTTACTGGTGGAGTTCTACCGAGTACGCTACTACCTACGCCTGGAACAGGACCATGAACTACGATGGCGCCGATGTTTACAGGGCCGGCAGCAATAAGCAGTATGGCTTTTCTGTCAGGTGTGTCAGGGATTTCTAGATTATTTGTCTATTTTACTATTTGATTTATTTACCGCGAAGTGGTCGATTTTTTGAAAATAAATGGCACAATACGATGAACTGCCTGTATATAAAGTCATTGATATTGAAATACTTTCAAATACCCAGAAAAAATAGGAATTGGAAAGCATTGATTTTAAGCCTAATGTAACACCTTATTAAATGGCAAAATGGAGCTGGATTATCCTTAATAGTAGATAAACCCATCCTAAAAACGAACAAAAAAAAGTACATAGCCAGTATTTGAGTTATATACTAAACTATGTACTTAAATATTTCAGATCTTCTGAAACTTAGTCGGGGTGAACCGACTCGAACGGTCGACCACTTGCACCCCATGCAAGTGCGCTAGCCAACTGCGCCACACCCCGTAAAGCTTTGATATTCTTTATTTTTGCCCTGATAATCAGGGCTTTTTTTTGCTCTTGTAAATCTAATAAATTAGCGTTAATTTGCATGAATTTATATGATAAGTTTACCAATAGTTTACCAATCTTATTTATTCTCCTGAACTATGGCAACAATTAAAGCATGTACAAAGAACGATTTTGTTAAATCAGATGGCAAAAGTAAAATTTATTTTCGGATTATCCATAAAAAAGTAATTAAGTACCTGCCGACTGATTACTATATCGAACCAAAGTACCTGGAGAAAGGGAAAATTAAGCCTAATTACCGTGGGCATTCAACCCTTAATAAGGCACTGGCCAGCCAGTACCAGGATTATTATGATACCATTGTTGATATTGGTCCTGAAATCAGGGATATGAATGTTGAACAGGTTGTTAAGAGGCTCACGGGGGAGCCGGGCGGGGGAGCTGACTTTGTACAATATACACGGGATAGGATTGTATCGCTGCTGCTGGAGGGAAGGATATCAACAATGGAGGTGTATGCTGCCACACTGAAGATTCTTTTAGCAATGACAGGATCAGAGAAGATTAAGTTCAGGGAAATAACTCCCGAGTTTCTGAAACGGCTCGAAAAGTATATACTTTTAAATCACTCCGCAAATACTTTGCGGAACTATATGTGCAACATAAGGGCAATTTTTAACAAGGCAATCGCGGATAAGTTAGTTAAGCAGGATCTCTTTCCGTTCGGCAAGAAGTATAAGATTGTGCAGGACCGTAAAAGGGTTAGGGCAATTGATAGGAATGATCTGAGAAGGTTGCTGATTGCTCAGCCATACCTTACTCCTGCCCAGCAGAGAGATATTGATATCTTCTTCCTGATTTTTTACACCGGAGGAACGAACTTTAAGGATCTGTTATACCTTAAAAAAGAGGATTACTATAAGGGCCGCATTATTTACCGGAGGTTTAAGACCGGAAGGGAGTACTCGATTAAGGTATTCCCGGAGGCAGCTGAGATAATAAAGCGGTACCCGGGGGATAAGTACCTGCTTCCGTTCATTGAAAAGAAATTAACCATACATCCGGCCTCGAGGCGAGGATATGAAATAAAGGATCTGCTGAAGAATACTAACAAGAATCTGAGGATTGCCGGAGAGAGCCTGGGAGTTGAATTAAGGCTAAAGACATATATTGCCCGCTATTCGTTTGCCACAATGGCATCGAAGGCAGGTGTTTCAAAGGATGTTATTGCTCATATACTCGGGCATGGAGAGGACACAATTACAGATCTCTACATTGATTTCGATGAAGATGCTGCAGATACTGCGCTAAAAAAAGTGATTGATGCAATTAAAAGTTAACTTATAGGTTAATTTTTTGTGCAGTAACCATTGTTTTTCTGAGCATAAAGCTCCATTTCGCGGGTTGACATTCCGCATGGAGTTGTTGTTGTGGTTGTAGAAGAAGAGCCTCCCTGAAATACAGTGACCTTAGTTACCGTACATGTCCAACAATATTCTGCTTCTTTTTCGCAGGAGAAAAGAAGGGTAAGCGCTAAGAGGAATAATAGTTTTTTCATATTTCAAACAATGTTAACCAGATATTAAATTCACTAAGATGGCTTACAATAAAAAATAGCAATATTGCTGTATGTTTAATTTTTATTTGGGAAGGGAAGTCATCTTTTATCTGAGAGTTTAGTTTACCGAATAAAT
Organism: uncultured Bacteroidota bacterium; assembly: GCA_903824785.1. GTDB lineage: Bacteria > Bacteroidota > Bacteroidia > Bacteroidales > VadinHA17 > LD21. Next base: position 78,772 of record CAIJYD010000047.1, on the reverse strand, counting down.
TATTACACCTAGTATTAAGCCTCGAAATTATTTTATTTCTTTCCAATAGTTCATTCTGATAAAATTCTATTGTTTTTTTAAGGGAGGCTATGTTACCCATTTGCGTCGATTTAGATTTTTTCATCATTAATTTGAAATAGGATTAAGACAAATTACTATCCAAATCTATATAATATAAAATGTGATATTTGTTAAAATTTGTTAATATCTTAATTTAGATTTAATTTAGATTTAATTTATTTGGTACTATTTAGACTCATTAAACGCAGGATTTCCTTTTCAAGTTCGATTATTTTATTCTGGTATTTTGTCGAATCTTCGGTAAGCATATCAATAATCTTACCTTGTTGAGATATTAACTTCTGATATTTTTCAATGATGAAATCTTTGTCATCAACATTACTGATAGCTTTTAATTTCGCTTTAGGCTCTTTTGACTCCTTCCATGTAAACATCTCCCCAATGCCCTGTTCAAACCATTCACGGCTTATATTCTTATAAGTTTCGAATAAATTTCGCTTAACAGAAGGTGATATTTGGGTTTTTCCATTAAGGATATTATAGATAGTATCCCGAGATACGTTTATGCTTTTAGCGAACTCCGGTACCTGCATAATAAGCTCGGTTATAATTAATTGTAACCTTTCCTTTTCTCCCATCTTATTTAGAATTGATATAAATTACGACTTTGTTCGAAATAAATAGTATATAGTAGTTGATTATATAATATTTAAACTATAGATTTGTAATCACAATAACAAAGATGTAATAATTTAAATTAATAATCAATACCATGAATAAGGGGGGGCAAAATCAGATAGGTAATGGAAAGCGAAACATACCGGGAGGTTTTAAAAAAACCTTCGATTCGATGCCTTATAATAAACGTACAGAAATACGCAATGAGATATGCATTTTGTGCTTCTGGAGTATTTCAACATTCCGACAAAGAGTTATCGGATTGCGTCCGTTTCGCATCTTCGAAATTAAAGCCATCGAATCTTATTTTGCTGCAAAGGGTATTAATGCATGGACAGGGGAACCAATTAATAAACAATAATTATGAACAGGGTTAGCAACTTAGAATCAGGATTATTTCAAAAAGAGAAGCTTGAGTGCCTCGAGCTCTCGCCAAGGGAAATGCAGATCGCGCGACTATTGGCATGGGGTTACACTCAGAAAGAGATTGCAGGTAAGCTGAATATATCTCCGCTCACTGTTACTGGGCACCTGAAAAACATTTACCGCGAGCTGGGAATACACAAAGAGACAGATTTAACCAGGTGGTACCTCTTTAAAGAGTATTGCATTGATGATAATCCGTTTAAGAAAGTGCTTGCAATATTATTCCTGATACTCAGCTTCACGATGATAATGGATGATAAAAACATGGTTAGGGTTTTTCGCTGCAGGGGTACGAGAGCCCCGATTGCAGCCGCAAGACCTGTAAGGGAGAAACGGTTTCGGAATGTTTTTGAACTTCAATTAGTAACAGCATAGCTAACCCGCCGGACGGGATGGGGGATGCCTTCTTTAAGCGGGCTCACCCCCTCCGACCGGCACAAAACTAAACCTGACCTATGACCGCCAACGAGAAAGAAATTGTAAAAGCGTACGAAAAGGAATTGAAGCGTTTGAGGCTGAATAACCTGAGGTTAAAGCTTCATATGAATGTGCTAGTTAATACTCCGAAATGCAAGACTGCGGAGAAAATTCGTGTATCTGAAGGTATGATGTTTAATGATTCAATTATAAACCTGAACTAAACAAAAAAATAAAGACTATGAAAATCAAAGTAAAGGACATTGAATTTAACCCATTCAGGAATACGACGCTTGTACCAATAGATGTTGTTACCGTTGAGAAGCTGAAAGGATCTATTACCGACCTGGGTTTGTGGGCTGGCATGACTGCGAGACCAAAAAACAACGACCAGAGCTCTGGCAAGTATCAGATACCATTCGGACACCACCGGCTTGTTGCCATTCGAGAACTGGGTATTAAAGAAATTGATATTTCAGTTAATGAAATTTCAGACTTCAATATGGTGCTGATGATGGTTCAGGAGAACATGACACAAAGAGGTGTTTCTGTTGAAATGATCAATGGCACAGTTCGGGAGGTAAAGGAGTTTTTGGATAGTGAAATTATGATGTATGAGAGCTGGGAGCGAGTTAATGAACTCATTAAGTCGCTTTTTGAAAGCCCCGAATCCTTCTCTAAAACAAAGCAAACTGGAGTTGGACAAACCACAATCTTAAAGTTTCTTAAAGGCTCTATACCACAATGGCGTATTGCTTCTGCACTTGATATTATCAACTCTGAGGATATTGACACGGAAGCAGTCAATTCACTAAAGACAACAGGGCAAGTAGAGGGATTTAAGAAATCAATCAGAAAAATCAACAAAGAACGACAAGAAAAAGGGCAGGCTCCTATTGACTTTGAGAAGCAAAAAGAACTTGCCGGAACTATTACCAATACATCTTTTGCCGGAAAGACCGGAGGCGGTAATTACTACAAGTCGATGGAAGATGTGATTCGTCAGAATGTTGATGGAACTGATGAGTTTGAAACAGCCTTTAACTCTGTTGCCCGCAAACTCAGCTCTATTCAAGAGGAGACCAGGAAGCTGAGCACCAAGATCGCAGAACTAAACGGAATGCTAAATGGACTGGGAGTGACAGAGGTTAAGTCGCTTTCATCTATGATTTCAATGAATGAGTTTACTCAACTCTTAACAACAATAGGCACCCTTGCCGGATATATGGGAATAAAAATCAACAATAAAAACTAATAAGATGAAAACTAAAGACTTTGAATTAATAGAATTTATAGCAGAGAGACTTTATCAAAAAAGAGAAAAACTCGATGGAATATTAATCTCATGGGATACTCTTACCGGGGATTATTTCAAGAAAGACATACCTGAAGATGAACTCGAAAGGAAGCAATGGATTGAAGAAAGAGCTATCTGGGTTGTAAAATTGAATGAGATGTTTTTAAGGAATAATTATCCTGTTCGTTTGAAGGTGGTTTACGGCAAGGGCATAAACTTAAAACATGACAAAGAGGCCGTTAATGATGTTGTTGTTACCAAGCTGGCAGACACGGTAAGAAAAATGGAAAAGACCAGGAAGTTATTTAAGGACTTGCAGCCTGGATTCCCTGACGCAAAAAAAATGCTTGCTGCTGCCGAAAGGTCTATAAATGACACTATTTATGGTTTCCTCGGAAGAATAGAGGCATCAAAACTTTCACAGGATAATAAATCAAAACTAAAGGCTCTTGTGCAGGAGTGTTTACCATTTGAAGAATAGGAAATTAAATATTTAACCTATGGCAACTGAGAAAAAAACTATCTACGAAGATGCGATAGATCTTCTGGAAAAAATCAATGATGAATTTAAGGATAGCGAACACTTACAATTTCTTAACATCAAAATGGCCGGCGTTGTAAAGGAAATTAACGATGCCAGGATTGTTGCGATAACAGGTAAGAGCGCTGAGTGATGAGTGATCCTATTGTAATGGAACGGAAGGATCTGCTTGACCTTCTCGATTTAACAGTTCATGCGTCTATATCAGAAACCTTTAAAATTCTTGGCATCAAGCCAAAGGATATAGATCCATTTATTACCCAGAATGCGGCAGTTAAGCTCCTGAAGGAATCAAAGGTAAGAAAGGGGCTTCCTTCGCTGCACAAAGCAATGTTTACAGATAAGACAGTTCGTTATCGTTGCGATGACATTACTAACCCTTACAGCCGTAAGTGGGTAAGCAAAAAGGATGTATTAAAACTAGCAAACCAATGAGATCGATGAAGGTATTTATTTCCGGTAAAGTTACCGGCGTTCCCAGGGAGAAAGCTTTAGAAAAATTTAAGCGAGCTGAAATGCTCCTGATGAAAAACACATTTGACTATGTAAACCCGATGGAGTTAGTTCCTGAGGGCGCTACCAACAGTGAGGCAATGGCCTTGTGTCTGTCTGAAGTTTGTAAGTGTGATGCTTTACTTCTGCTCTCAGATGCTAAATTTTCAGAGGGATCAAAGATTGAGGAAATGACTGCAAAATACTGTGGTAAGCAGATATTTAATGAAGATGATTTAATATAAAAAAATTTTACCCTGTTGATGTGTGAATTATATAAGTGATTTTGAAAACAATATAAAACTTCTTTCACGAAAATCAGTATGGAAAAACAACTCGATATCTTTTATAACAGCACAGGTTTGACCGGAACAGAGCTTGCATTGAGCAGGATGAAGGCTGGATCTGATTCGAAGCTCATACTATCGCTGTTCAGGTGCAATCCCGGACAATCATTCACTCCTTTTGAGGTTTGTGAGCGGTTGAATTTTGACTACTTCCGGAAGATAAATAGTGTGAGAAGATCTATGTCTGACCTTACGGATATGGGATTTCTTGTTGCTACCAGTGAAATGAGAACAGGGGTGCTTGGTAAACCTAATCATTGCTGGAGGCTTGCATAATGAAAACAGGTAAAGATTCAATGTATTTTCCGCATGACAGCAATGCCGTGAATGATCCTAAAATCATGCTTTTAATGGCTCAAATGGGGTTAGAGGCATATGGAATTTACTGGATACTCATTGAGTATTTAAGGGAGCAACCAGGATACAACGCCCCTCTTTCACTACTGGATCCTCTTTCAAGAAGATACGGATCTTCGAAAGAAAAGTTCGAGACTGTTGTGAAAAGATACGCCCTTTTTGATTTTGATGAAAATAATTTTTGTTCAGTGAGTTTGATTAAAAGAATGCAGCCACTTGAAGAAAAGAGAGATTATATGCGTGAACTTGCTCATATCAGGTGGCAGAAAAAAGCAGAGAATCAACTAAATAACACTTCTGATGCGTACGCATTACCACCGCATAGCGCAGGCAATGCACAGGCAATGCAAAGTAAAGTAAAGGAAAGTAAAGTAAAGAAGAGTAAAGTAAAGGAGAGTAAAGTAAAGAATTACACTGATTTTGTTTCTCCTTCTTTTTTGCCTGTTTGGGAAAAGTGGATTGCTTATAAAAAAGAGATTGGAAAGCCATATAAGACCCTGACCGGGATGAATGGCAAGTATAATGAGCTTGTTGAGATCAGTGGTGATAATGTTGATACTGCCCTTGAGATTGTAAAGCAGAGCATAAACAATGAGTGGGCTGGCTTTTTCGCCCTGAAAACTACCAAGAAAGAAATTATTCCGGGTGAAGATATGTTTGTCCGTGAAAGGCGATTATTGAAGGAAGCCAGGGAACGAAGGGAAAATTCACAAAAACCTAACATTATATCAAATGGAAATTGAAAGCCCTTATTTTAATGTTTATCTGAGCACTCAGGTGCGTGAGATTCCTAAATCAGCTCTTCAGGAGCTTATTGATGAATTTGCTGTAAATGCAAAATTCTATATGGCATCGGATCTCGATAGTGATTCAACTGCAAAGATCACCAGTGCTGTGATTGATATGCTAACTGGAAGATTTAAATTTTTGCCTCTTAACCTGGTTGCGGAAGCATTTACCCGCGGATCGCTGGGAGAACTTGGCGGCACTACCCGCTTTATGGTCCGGAATATTTACATATGGCTTACTTCAATTGAAGATAAGAACCAGAGATTGTTCCAGGAGAATCAAAGTAAGATTGATGATAAAAGGAAGGCTGAAGCCGAAAATAATTTTTTATTTCAGCGCAGATATAGTGAAAAATACGGTGCTGCAATGTTGCGGAAAATTGAGTGGTGTCATGCCGGACTGGTTAATGATAAAGAATATGACAGGCTTTCGCTTGATAAAATAGTGGAAGCAATGAATAAGGGATATGAGTTAAAAGAACTAATACCTGAAATGATATGATACGAATTGAAAGGGAATATGTAAAAAGTTACAACAGGCATGAAGGTATATTCATTGTTGTATTTCTCATAATTGCCATCGGGTTAATAGTTCTCGGATTTACACTGCCGGTATGACTTACGAAATAATTGAAATGCTGATATGCCTTGGAGAAGGATTTACAGCAGAAGAAATTAAGGCGGAAACCCGGAAGGGTGAAATAGTTTACGCCAGGCAGTTGATAATGTACTTTTCAGCAGATTATAAAACTGACTCATATGCAGTAATTGCCGGGGAACTTGGGCTTGATCATGCAACTGTAAATCATGCCATTAAAGTAATAACTAATTACATTGATACTGATAAGGTTAAATGTGCAAAGATTAATAATTACAGGAGGCTTCTGGATAAGCTTTCGTACTTCTCCCAGAGAGCCATTGATCTTGAAAAGATGTTAAGCCCACTCGAAAAAGAGATATCTGAGCTCGAACAGAGGGTACTTAACCTTACGATACAAATTGGATTCTTAAAAAACTCACACTTATTACATGATGGAAAAGCCACAATCAAAAAAGAGGCCGTGGAATGTGCCGAGACTATTGAAGCCGATGGAGAACAGATCAAGGAAAGATTTTTATCACACAACCAGGTGGAAGAAGGAAAGCAGGGCATTCAGGCAGACACATCCGCTTTGTGCAAGATGTGAGGCGTTGGATCTGGTTGAACCTTCAGAAATGACAGATCATATAATTCCGATGGAAATTTGTGAGGATCCGTGGGACCATAATAACTGGCAGGCACTTTCAAAAAGATGTAACAACATAAAAGCAGCACAGGATAAAAAACTGATTCAACAATATAGAAAAAATAACCAATGAAAAGCTTAACCATTTCAGAAATCAGAAACCAGGTAATTACAGGAAGTTATTCAATCTCCCATGAAGGAATGAAGGAGGATGGACACGGATGGGAACATTATGCCAGAAAACTTGAAGAAATGGTTAGTAAAGGGATGTTTGGTTTTAAAGTCCAGACATTGAGGGATGTGCTTTTAAAAGAGATTTGCGGTGAAAGAGAAAATCAGGACCTAAAATGGGGAGAGCAAAATCATCATCCTGAAAGATGGTTATCAATTCTCGTGGAAGAAGTTGGTGAGGCATCAAAAGAAATATGTGAATATAACGGCAAAAAATACAGAGAAGAAATGATTCAGGTTGCTGCAGTAGCTCTTTCTATGCTTGAATGTTTTGATAGAAATAAATACGCTGATCATACAAAATTCAACCCATCACTTGCTGAAGCTTACAATAGAAATAGGCCATTCAAAGATCAGATATCTGAGGAATGGAAAGGCGATGATTATGCACATTTAAAATAACCTTAATACAAAAACTATGGCTTATAAAAACCAAAAGAAACAGAAAAAGGCAGTACGGGCATTACATCGTCCACAAAAGCTTGCACGTCAAAGAAAAGAAGCTTATGAGGCTAAAAGTAAATTCATTGAGGGCATTAAAAAGCAACTTGGATTAAGTGATTCAAAAATAGAAACGATATGAGTTTACTAACCTACCTACGAGACAAAAGAATTGATTTCCAGCGCTGGAACTATAGAAGAAAGCAAAAGCGGGCTGAAAAGTTTGATGCTGGTAAGATGAATAAAGCCATAAAGAAGGCAGAAAGACTGGCGAGGAATGCAAAAAAAGCTTTTTGGGTGATTAAATTGGAGAGATCCCGTTATGAGATATTTACAAAAGCTCAGACGAGAAGGTTCTTTCGGAAGCTTGGCATTGCTGATAAGGTGAATATATTTCAGCCGAGCGAGTATATAATTCATATTGCAGGGAGACATACATCATAAACAGAGATAAACCCCAAACTAAACTATGGAACGACCTATTTTATTCAGTACCCCGATGGTTAGAGCAATTCTTGACGGACGGAAAACACAGACAAGAAGGTTGAGAAACCTGGATTATATTAATGAGCGTCCGGATTGGTGGGAATTGGTCGGAAATTCAGCTGAAATGGATATTCCTTTTCCTGCAGATAGAGGAAAAAGAGATTATCCATGGTTTTCATGGGTTCAGGTTAATAACAATGAGCATCATTTTATTGCTCAATGTCCCTATGGTAAGCCAGGGGATATCCTGTGGGTCCGGGAAACGTGGAGTCCAATTGAGTTTGAAGACGGAATGCATTATCGCTATAAGGCTTCATTTGATGATACAAACATGAAACCTAAATGGAAGCCTTCAATCCATATGCCTAGAAAAGCCTGTCGGATATTTCTTGAAGTATTAACCGTCAGGGTTGAAAGATTGCAGGACATTTCAGAGAATGACGCACTTGCCGAAGGTATTGACATATTCACCAAAGATGAAAAGCTGTGGAAGCATGGATTAGAGGGGTGGGAATGGAGTTCTATGACCAGATACGCAAAAGAAGCTTATACAATTCTTTGGGAAGCCATCAACGGCAAAGGCTCATGGGAAAAGAATCCATGGGTATGGGTAATTGAATTTAAAGTACTATGAACAGCGATAAGCCTATACTGAAACTATTGGATGAGTTTCTAGCTAACCAGGACATAAGGGAGAACTCCCGGAAGAAATATCGGGATAACCTTCATGTGTTCATTCAATGGTTAACAGTGAATGCAGATGTGAGGAATCCGCTAAAATCTGATGTGATCAGGTATAAGGAGTGGCTGTTTGAGAATGGGAAAGCACCATCAACAGTTGATAATTACCTTGCTCCAGTGAGGCAGTTCTTTAAATATCTTGCTGAGAATGATATTCATAAGAACGTAACAATAGGAGTAAAATCACCCAAGAAGCAGGATGTTTACAGTAAGGATTATTTAAAGCCTGAGAATGTAAATAAGTTGCTCGCATGCATCAATAAGACAACAGATCAGGGGCTCAGGGATTTTGCTATTGTTAACCTTATGGTTCGTACTGGCATGAGATGTATTGAAGTATCCAGGGCAAATGTATCTGACTTGAATATTGAGGAAGGAAGATGGATGCTGAAGATACAAGGCAAGGGTAGATGGTCAAAGGACAGGGTGCTTGGTGTGACTGATAAGATAGTATGTCCCATTGCTGAATATATTGGAGCGCATCAGCTGCAGAATCATTCACCATTATTCCTCAATCATTCGTATGTCTCTCATAATACCAGGATAACCACCATAACAATAAGCAAGATGGTTAAGAAGTACCTGAGACACATTGGTATAGATACAGTTAAAGTAACTGCTCACTCGCTGAGACATACAGCAGCCATTACTGCTCTAAAGAGTGGAGCGGACATCCTTGCAGTTAAGTCAATGCTCGGACATCAGAAGGTAGAAACAACAATGATCTATCAGCGTGCGATTGAAGAAGAGCGAGGCAGAGATGGCACTGCTATACGCCTGATGGATGGTGCGTACTGAATATCGCATAAAACAGGGCAAAAATGAGGAAAATGAGTTACAGGAGTGAGAACATGGTTAAGAAAGAGGTAGTTTGTTGACAACATCAATACATAGTACTATGCTATACCATAACGAACAAAAAAAGGTCAAAATGTTTGAATCTCGGGAAAGGTCAAAAACGTCGCAAATGCCCATTAAATCAGGGGATGCGTGTGTTTGTGATCGCAATAGACCCGGGGGGGGTCAAATCTCTGAGGTAAAAGCCCTAGCGACCGTAAGCCTAGAAGAAAGATGCCACTGTCAAAATTCAGAGGGGGGGTACTAAGATGGGAGCAGGCAGACCAGGTGTTCCAGCCACGACAAAAAAGCTTCAAGGTACTGATCGGAAGGATCGGGAGAAGGAAATTGTACAGTTCGACCTGATAACCGAAGTTCCAAAACCGGAGGTGTGGCTTGATAACCGTGCGAAGAAGTATTTCCGTGATAGTTGTAAGCTGCTTATGTCGAAAGGACTGCTCACAAGTGCCAATGTTGGACATGTTTTAATTATGTCGCAGGAGCTTTCAACCTATGAAGAAGCTTGCAGAGAGATAAAAAAGTCAGGAATGACGCAAATGATGCCGACAAAAACGGGCGGACAATACGAACAAGTGTCTCCATGGGTGGCCATCAGGAACACTGCGCAGAAAAACTACAGGGATTATGCTGCTCTTTTTGGTCTTGATCCGGTATCAGCAGGCAAGATCGGAGCAGTTACGAAAGTTGAAAAGGATGAATTTGAACAGGCACAGAATAAATACAATGAATAAACACAAGACAATACTTAGCCTTTTTGATCACTCCGGCGCTTGGAGTAAGCCATATAAAGATGCTGGGTATAATGTTATTCGTGCTGACATTCAAGATGGTATTGATGTTTTTGAGGTTATGGAAGATGTAATATACCAGGTAGTTGAAGGCAATGAGGAAGGGATTAAAGTTACTGTTTACGGTATTTTGGCTGCGCCTCCATGTACTGACTTTGCAGGATCCGGAGCATGGAAGTGGAAAGATAAAGAAACTCAGCCAGCTAATTATGATGGTAGCAAAACTATTGAATTTGAAAATACAGTGGAACATAGTATCGGAATGGTACTTGCAACGCTGGAGATTGTGGCACAATTAAAGCCTGAGGGTTTTTATGTTATTGAGAATCCTGTAGGCAGACTAAACAAGCTGGTCCCTGAGGTTGGCGATCCCTGGTACTTTCAACCATCTGACTTTGGAGATCCATACACTAAGAAGACCGGACTGTATGGTAAGTTTAATAAACCTATGAAAACTCCAGTACTGCCATTGTTCGGAAGTGAGATAACAAATAGGTTGAGCAGTAAGCAAAAGAATGCCAGGAGTAAAACCCCGGAAGGATTTGCACAAGCATTTTTTAAAGCTAATCAATAAGCAGTATAATGGATTACAAATTAAAAATAGCAACTCATAATTTCTCCTGCCCTGTTTGCCCGGTAAAGGTACGGAAGGGAGATCTGCATGTGCAGGATGGTGATGGAGTAAACTTCTGTTTGTGCCAGTTGCCGGCAAGAAAGCTTATAAAAATAAATTATAGTTCAAACCAATTACTAACCTCAAAAATTTAACATTATGAAAATTGACCAACAAACAGCCAAAAAACTTTATGACCAATCGCCTGATTGGTTTAAAGAAAATCTAAAGCAAGAGTTCGGTGAGGATCTCTTTAAAAAAAGAGAGTATGAGAATATTAAAATATTCTCCGATGCGTGCCTGGCATGTGGTACAACTGAAGATGCTTTCAATGAAAAGTTTAAAGGATCAGAACTGGATGTTGACACTATGGCTTTCGAGAAATTAAAGATTGTGAATAAGGCAATCAATAATGGATGGACTCCTGACTATACCAATAGTGATCAGAGAAAGTGGTTCCCTTACTATCTTTTGTCGTCCGGGTTCGGGTTTTCGCGCTCGAGTTACCACTGCGATTTTACGACTGCGACTGTCGGTTCTCGCCTTTGCTTCGAAACAGAGGAGCAATCTAATTATTCCGGACAGCAGTTCATCGATCTCTGGCGTGCATTTATAACCAATAAAATTTAATCAATATGGCAAAACGAAAAAATCAAAAAGGAACTCCCGGGTTTGATTTTCATTCGATAAAAACTGTGGAGGATGCATTTAAGAAATGCGGACAAAACATTCAGAAGCTTGAGGATCTCACGATGATCCCGGAGAAATACCGGCACTCGATATGGAGTGCGTTCCTTCTGATGGTGGTGTTTGATGCTATCAATGATGGATGGGAACCTGACTTTAGTAACCATAATGAAGCGCGCTATTTCCCCTGGCCATGGGTTTTGTCGTCCGGGTTCGGGTTTTCGGACTCGCGTTACACCTACGCTTCTGCGACTGCGTATGTCGGTTCTCGCCTTTGCACAAACAGTGCTGAGAAGACAAAGTATGTCCTGGTACAATTCGAGGATTTGTGGAAGAGTTGGTTGCTCGGGATGAATTGTGAAATCAAATTCGAATAAAATAATACGGTTGTATGCTGCATGAGCTGACAGTTTTGTCGTCCAGGTTCAGGTTTTCGAACTCGAATTACAACTACGATTATACGAATGCGAATGTCGGTTCTCACCTATGCGTAATTAACTGCAGCATAAGCCTTGCCCCCATGGCAAAAAATTACTTCAATATAAAAAGAGCGCTGGTACTGGTTAACGGGAATGTGATCTTTTAAAAGCAAAGGCTTGATATGAAAAGGATTAATAATTTATATGACCGGATCTGTAGTATGGAAAATTTGCAGCTTGCAGATGTTATTGCCCGCAAAGGGAAGAAACAAGCGGGAATTACAGCTCATGATAAAAACAGGGATGCAAACCTTCTTAACCTGCAGCAGCTGCTGAAAGATAAAACTTATAGGACTTCTGAATATACTACATTCAGAATATTTGAACCCAAAGAGAGAATAATATCTCGTTTGCCATATTTCCCGGACCGTATTGCTCACCATGCAGTAATGAATGTGATGGAACCAATTTTTGTTTCAACCTTTACGGCAGATACTTACAGCTGTATAAAAGGCCGTGGGATACATGCAGCAGTCAGTGCGGTTAAGCATGATTTGAAAGATGTTGCCGGTACCCAGTACTGCCTTAAGCTGGATATCAAAAAGTTTTATCCTTCAGTTGACCATGAGATTTTAAAGCAGCTGTTGCGCAGAAAAATAAAAGATCAGGATCTTCTATGGTTGCTCGATGGTATTATTGACAGTGCCGACGGATTGCCAATAGGGAATTATCTGAGCCAGTACTTCTCAAATTTTTACCTTACTTATTTTGACCACTGGCTGAAGGAGCAGAAGCGGGTAAAGTATTATTTCCGCTATGCTGATGATATGGTAATATTATCAGACAATAAGCCATACCTCCATCAGTTGCTCTCAGAGATCAGTAATTACCTGCAGGGAAATTTAAAGCTTGAAGTTAAAGATAACTACCAGGTATTTCCTGTTAAGGACCGGGGAATTGATTTTGTTGGATATGTTTTCTTCCATACGCATGTACTGTTACGGAAAAGCATTAAACAGAGCTTTGCCCGTATGGTTGCCCGGAATAATAAACCTCAGTCGGTTGCATCGTACAAGGGATGGGCCAAACATTGCAATACCAGAAACTTACTTAAGAAATTACTCCATGAACAGGTTTAGCCAGTTTAATATTAAACCTGTTGCAAAAGGGTTTGAGGGCAATAAAATAAAGATGGCCCGAATAATTAATCGTGAAATTGTGGTTCATGCTTTCAGAATTGAAGATTCGAAGGTAGCGGCTTTCAGGGAAAAAGGAGCGGGTAAATGTCTGCATTTACAGATATCGTTCAATGATGAAATGCATGTTGTGTTTACTTCAGCTACAGGCTTGATTGAGGTCATACAACAGGTACCAGAGAATAAATTCCCTTTCACCACAACTATAGTTGAAGAAAACGATAGATATAAATTTACATGATCCGCTCAGCTGAGAAATATAAAATAGCAGTATAATGGAAGAAAGTTATTTGAAGATAATTCACGACTTAGTTTGTTCGTGCCAATACATGATAGATTCTGATATTAATCTTGATGTTTGGGATGATGGGTTAAAAGAGGGTATTGATATTCTGGATGAGAAAAATATCTATTGGCGCACTTCTTTGGAGAGAATGAAAAATAAAGAATAAGATGATCCGCTCCGCTGAGAAATATATTGATGATGTGATTACCGGGAAGATTGCGGTGAGCAAAACTACCAGGCTGACTTTTGAAAGGCACAAGGCTGATCTGCTTGTGGCTCCGGAGAATGGCTGGTACTTTGAGAAAAAAGCGGCGCAGCGGGTGTTTGATTTTTGCGGGTTCCTGTATCATCTTCCGGATAAGAAGAAAAAGGTTCCGTTTCATCCTGAGCCATGGCAAGCGGCAATTATCTATATTCTGTTTGGGTGGAAAAAACGCAATGGCACCAGGCGGTTTAATTACGGGTATATTGAGATTCCGAAAAAGAACGGCAAGACTGTGTTTGCTTCGGTGCTTGCATCTTACATGCTGATGTTTGACGGCGAGGAGGAGGCCGAGGTTTATTGTGCTGCAACCGTGGAGAAGCAGGCGCGGATCTGCTTCGATAAAACAAAGCGGATGATTGAGATATCTCCTGCCCTGGCTAAGCGTGCAAAGGTGCTGACAAACAATGTGAGCGTGCCATCGACTGCAAGCAAAATGGAACCGCTGGGCAGGGATTCAGATTCAATGGAGGGTATTAACCCTTCTGCAGCTGTGATAGATGAGTACCATGTTTTTAAGTGGAGCAACAATATTGTGTTTGAAAATATTCAATCCGCTTCGATCAACAGGCTGCAGCCGCTGATTGTGATTATTACAACTTCGGGACGGGACAAGGATCTGCCATGTTTTGAATACAGAAATCTTTGCATCGATATACTTGGAGGGATAAAAAAACAGGATGATACGTTTGCCATTATTTACACTATTGATAAACCTGAAGATTGGAAAGATCCGGAGGAGTGGAAGAAGGCCAACCCGAATTGGAATGTTTCTGTAAGGCCTGACCGTTTTGAGGATGAGTTTAAGGGTGCGCTGAATAGCCGGACAAAAGAAGTTTCATTTAAAACTAAAAACCTGAACCTTTGGGTTGATGCTCCTACAGTGTGGATCCCTGATGAGCGCTGGATGAGCTGCACACATGAAATTGATATTAATGAAACTCTCGGGAAACCTTGTTATGCAGGACTTGACCTCGCTTCTCATATAGATATAATTGCCCTTTCATTATTTTTTCCTGACCTAAATGGGCATCCTGCAGTGAGGCTGTTTTTTTGGATCCCGGAAGAGAAGGTTAAGGAGAAAGAGGACAAAGTTGATTATAAGCTTTGGGTGGAAAAAGGGTTAATGAAAACAACTCCCGGTGGTATTATCGATACGGACATGCTGAGTGATGATATACTTGAAATTTTCAAACAGTATAATGTTCTGGGATTTGGATACGATCCTCATATGGCTCACCATGGAACGATTCAGCATATACTAAAGGGTGGATTTCCTGTTGAAAGAATGGACCCATATTCACAAGCTCATATGAATATGAGTGCTCCAACAAAGGAGTGGGAAAAATATGTAATGTCTTCGCAGCTTGAACATTTCGGGAATCCTGTTATGAGGTGGATGATGCGGAATGTGGTAGTGTATGTGGATAAAAACGGAAATATAAGCTGTGATAAAAAAAGATCGAGGGAGAAGATTGATGGTGTGATTGCCTCTATCACAGCTATTGGTGAATATATGACAATAACTATCGGAGGCAATAAAGAGATTGAAGAATATGAACTCAGATCTGTATAACTAAATGACCAAAAAACCCTATGAGAAACCGCAGGTTAGCAAAATTGAAGTTGATGTACAAATTATCCGAATGTTTACCAGGCAGGGATTTATTGAAGTGTTCTGGGAGGAGCTTATTCTGAAGCGAAAGGAGAACCCGAAGGTAACTGAGAAGGCTGTGTTTGATGAGCTTAATGACAAGTTCTACAGCATCTTTAAAGAGTTCAGGTATAGCAGTTATGATTCATTCAGGCAAAGATTAAATAAATGACCATGAAAAAAGACAATGACTTAATAATAATTCTGATCTGTTGCTTTTTGATCTGTCTTGGATGGATCAGTATCACAACAATCGTTCAGTCTTTTATATGTCCCGATATGACAGAAATGAGATTGCTGTTCAGGACATTTCATTCATTCATACTTGATTTTGATAAGTGTAATTAAAACTAACAATGGAAAATTACGAGTTGAATATAGGAGCTCCGCCAAAACGGATTAGCGGAAAATTTCAAAAGGGATTGATTCCTTTCAATAAGGGGGTGCCCATGAAAGAGTGGATGGATGGGAGGAAGATACGCAGGGTGGTTAAGAACCTTGAGATTGGAAGGAAGCTAGGGAATTGTCTTCTGCCAGGATTAAACAGGATCCCGATTGTGGGAATAAAGGACGGTAAGATTACTGCATTTGCCAGTGCTGTTGATGCTGCAAAGATTCTGAAGGCAAAGGGTATTGCTGTTTGTGATAGGAATATAAGGGCATGCATGAGGGGAAGAGAATATAAAAACAATGGTTATATTTATGTGAGGAAAAAAGCCGGTGGTTACCAGTGGTTTGTTGCGGATGAAATTGAAAAATATAAACACTTAATTAATAATTAATTATGAGGGATTTTAAAGTTACTGATAAAATATTTTGGCCTGAATTGATTAAGTCAATGGAGATTAATGGAGTTCATTATGATTTTTATGCACGGACTGAGAATATACCTAATGAGCCTATAATTCCACAGGATTGTTTTGAGTTGACTATAAAAGATATTGAAGCAATATCTACCATGATGATCAGCAATGAATTTTATCTTAGTGAGCCAAGCAGAGTTTTTGAAATGGCCATTGATGTTTTAAAAAAATGGAAATTAAGACATCCAAAATAATAAAGATCATTTTTTTATTTCCGCACCCACTCAGCGTTTGAGTGGGTTTTTTTATTCCGTTTTAATTCCTGTAAACATTGTTCCATAATTAACCGGCTTCGGGTGCAGAACTTTGATTCATCAACTGAGAAGAAATAATTTTCACACTGATGAAGATGAGATGACGAAGTTCAGCGAGCGTGTAAAAGCTTTTATGAATCCGGTACAGGACCAACCGCAGACACAGGCGCGGGCGGCAGATACCTCAAACGAGGGTCTGAAATCTTCGTTTGCTTCCATGATGGGAATATCAGAATCGGGGGTTGTGGTTAACGAGGAAACTTCACTTAAATTTTCTGCAGTGTGGCTGGCACGAAGAATACTTTCCGAGCTTCCGGCTTCGCTGCCAATTGAGGTTTATGAGGAGAAAGGGAGCAACCGTACATCGATTGACCATGAGGTGAAAGAGCTTCTGATGAAGCCTAATGCCCTAATGAATCATTTTACATATCATGAGCTTATGAACGACTGGCTGCAGGGCTGGGGAAACGGTGTGGCTGTTATCGACAACCGCCGGACCGGCAGAGCTGAAAACCTGTTGCCTGTGCATCCTTCGACAGTTACTCCTGTGGTAAGTAAAGGCAGGCTTTTCTATATTATCAATGATCCGGAAATGGATGTGGTGGGTACGTTCTTTTCAGAGGAGGTTATTCATTATAAGCTTTTTACAAGCAGGGGGTTGTGGGGAAGGGATCCGATTGCAATGGCAAAGGATAATATAGGGCTCGGGCTCGCTGCTGAAAAATTCGGTGCAAGATTCTTTAAGAAAGGTGGAAACTTAAAAGGGGTTATCGAAACTCCTAATGTTTTGGGCGATAAAGCTTTTACATCTTTTAAGGATAGATGGAATACTTTTTACTCAGGTGACGCAGGTGACCATGAGACTCCAGTTCTGGAGCATGGGCTTGTTTATAAGGCTTTGGGTATTTCACCTGAATCAGCTCAGTTCCTAGAGACAAGACAGTTCAGTATTACTGACATAGCGAGGTGGTTTAATCTTCCTCCTCACATGCTCTATGATTTAACCAGGGCAACCTTCTCAAATATTGAGCACCAGGATCTGCAGTTTGTAAAATATTCACTGCGTCCGGTTATACGCAGGCAGGAAGTTGAACTGGAGGATAAGCTTTTGCTTCCAAAAGAAAAGGGAAAGATCCGCATCAGGTATAACCTTGATGGAATGTTACGCGGCGATTTGGCTTCAGTGACATCGCACATTAAGGAGATGGTTCTGAGTGGAGTGCTTTGCCCGGATGAAGGAAGAGGACTGCTGAATAAAAACCCGAGACCTGATGGAACGGGGCAAAAGTTTTACACTCCGGCAAATATAGTTGGTAATGAAAATGCAAAACCAGATACAGGACCAAAATGAAAAGTAATAAAAGATTCAGTTTCGGATACAGGGCCGATGTTCCTGATGGTGCAGAGGAGAGCAGGATTCTTCCGTTCGTCCTTTCGACATATAAGAAAGATCGCCACGGTACGGTGCTCAGCCAGGATAACTGGCAGCTGGATAATTACCGAAAGAATCCGATAGTTGCTTACCAGCATAATCTTTCAGGCGGACTGTGCTCGGAACCTAACCCGGATAACGTAATTGGCAAAAGTGTGCAGATTGATATTGCCCGCAATGTGGGTGATACGGTTCTTGCAGCTTCGGCTCAGTTTGAACCGGCTGATATGAACCTGCTTGCCGAGAAGATATTCAGGAAACTTTTATTCGGATCGCTGAGCAGGACTTCGGTTGGGTTCAGGGAAACAGGTGAAGGGAAGTTTGGAGATGGTGAAGAAGCAGAGGGCAGGGATAATGAGACTTACTACTTCGCAGGACAGGAGCTTATTGAGTGGAGTATTGTGAATATTCCCAGCAACCCGGATGCAGGGAAGCGGGCAATGTCGATGCGCTTGATGCGTGAAGAAGGTTACTCGGCTTTTATGTATGCATACAAAGAGCTTGGTGGAAAATTCCGCATGAGCCAGATTGAGCAGATGAGAGTTTGTGACATAATGGACCTGCTCGATGGCAAGGACCTGGAGATAAAAGAAACCGATGCAGACAAGGTAAGGAAACTGCTGAAGGAAACTGCAGCACAGAAGGATCAGATTGCCAGGCTGCAGAAACTTTTGAAATAAGAATAACAGCCTTTAACGGCTATTCGATAGAGTGTTTAATTTAAATTAAAGTAAGGTGAAGAGTCTTGAATTGAAAAGAAGAAAAGAAACCTTAGAGGCTGAACAGAGGAATTTAGCCAATAAGGCTGAGCTTGTTGAAACCGAAAAAACACGGTGGGACGAGCTTGATGTTGAGATCAAAAATCTTGACAAGGAAGTAAAACGTGAGGAATCGCGTGAGAACATTGCCCGCCAGCAGGCAGAAGCCGAAGGCAAAAGGGTGAGCGACAAGGAAGCAAAGGATCTTTCATTGTATTCATTTGTAAGAGCTATTCAGGGACTGCTTAACGGCAAACTTGATGGCTTGGAGAGAGAGATGCATGAGGAAGCAATCCGCGAGATGGCTGCACAGGGTGGGGTTGTTAACGGCCTTGGTATTCCTTCGGTAGCCCTCAGGATGGGTGGTTACAAGAAACGTGCTGATATTCTTACCACAACTGCTCCGCTGGTGCAGACAAACGTGGTTGGTTTTATCGATGCTCTTTATGCAAAGATGCTTTGCGTTCAGATGGGTGCTCAGACAATAAGCGGACTGAAGGGTAACCTGAGTATTCCGCGGGTAGCTACCAAGGCAACTGCAGCATGGGCAACAGAAGTAGCTAATGCAGCTGATGCAGGGAGTGATACCGAAAGTGTGGCTGTAGCTGCTAAAAGGCTTGCATGTTACCAGGATATTTCAAAGCAGCTGATATTCCAGAGCGAATATTCTGTTGAGAATCTTATCCGTGGATTGTTTATAAAAGCCATGCAGCTTGAGATTGATGCCGCTGCCATTAAGGGCGCAACAAACGGTCCAACAGGTTTGCTTGCAACAACCAATATTGGTGATGTTGCCGGCGGTGCTGACGGGCTTGCTCCTACGCTTGCTCATATACTTGCCCTTGTGAAAGAGGTTGCAATTGATGATGCAGACATGGGTGCCCTGGGATTTATAACCAACCCGAAGGCAAGGTGGAAACTGCAGAGTACTGCAATCGAAACCGGACATCCTGAAAGAGTTTGGGCTCCTAATGTACAGGATAATCTTAATGGTTTTAAAGCCGGTGTAACAACCCAGGTTCCGGGCAACCTTACAAAAGGAAATGCGGCCGGCACATGCTCCGCTATCATATTCGGTAACTGGAGCGATCTTGTAATTGCCAACTTCGGTATAATCGATGTAACTGTTGACAGTACCAGCCAGGCACTTGCCAATAAGGTAAGGATAGTTCTGAACTCATTCTGGGATTCATATCTCGGACATCCATCTTCATTCAGCGCAATGAAGGATGCTCTATGTAATTCATAGTTTTTCATAGGTTAGGTTGAGAGGGAGATCCCCTCGCTTCGTCAGGGGAGCGGGGGTTTCTTTTAAAACCACAAAAAAAAGAAAATGGATAAAGGTTATGTAAAGGTGTTCTGGCTTAAAGCTCATTGCGACTATGCATACAGCAAAGGACAGACAGGATCAGTTATAGCTGAGAAAGCTAAGGAGCTCATGGATAAAGGTTATTTAATTCCTGTTCCTGAGGCCGAAGATAAAGTGGTTAATCCGCTTCCAGAGGATCTGCCAGGAAGAGATGTATTATTCAATGCAGGCTTTGATAATATCGAAAAGATACAGGAAGCCGGTGATTCGCTGCTCGATGCAGGGATAAGCACTACAACTCTAAAAAAGGTTAAAGCTTACTTCAAAAAATAATACCATGAGGTATAAAGTAAAAACGGCTCCGGTACTATTTCCTGCTGCACTTGATGATGTTAAGCGAAACGTTCATATCGATACAGCTGATATCGATACTGACAGAGATGCTTTGCTTAATGATCTGATAAAGGATGCCATAACGGCTTCGCAGAATGCAACAGGCAGACAGTATTGCCGTGCTACTTTTTACTTATACATGGATGCTTACCCTGAAGGCGGGGAGATTGAAATTACTGCAGGACCAGTGGCTGCAATAACCTCAGTTAAATACCTGGCCCCGGGAGCTACAGAGTTAAGCACTCTTGATCCTTCAAAATACCAACTCGATAGTATAGAGCTTACTGCAAGGCTCCGTTTTCTGGAATCATTCTCTGTTGACTGCAGCAGAATGAATGTTATTGAGATTGAGTTCACAAATGGATGGACTACAGCAGCTGATGTTCCGGCTGATATAAAACAGGCAGTTGTATTAAGGGCTTGTGAGAGTTATCTGCATCCGGAGAACCCGACAGTAAACCACGGGATAGGATTGAGAACTACCATTGCGGAGATAAAGGAAAAAGATTATAAGGTGCAAAGATTTTAAAAATGAATCCTGGTACATTCGATAGAAAAGTTTCGTTCTGCACTCCGGTAAATACGAAGACCGGGATGGGAGCTGCGTCGAAGTTGTTTGTTCATTCATTTTATGCATGGGCAAACAGGGTGCAGGTTGGAAGCGGGAATGAGCAGTATATCAATGACAGACTTGTGAGTCCTTATAATTACAAGTACCAGGTGCATTACAAGAGTGGAATAAATGAAACTATGCGAATAATTGATAATTCTGTTTCATACAATATTCTATCGATCACTCCTGATGAGAGGAAAATATTCCTTGACGTTTTTGTTGAAAAAGTTATGGAATGAACGGTACTATTAAATATACTCTGGTTGGCTCGGATGAGATTCTGAAGATCTTCAGGGAATTTCCTGAAGAGGGATATCGGAAGCCAATTATTGCAGGTTTTAAAAAGGCTGCAATTCCGGTTCGTAAAGCTATTATCCAGGCTATTCCTTCAAGAATAAAAGCTGTTAAAGCTGCTGTAAAAATAAAACCATCGCGAAGGGCTTTAGCTCTGAATGTTGGTATTTATGCGAAGAACGGGGTTTATGTTAACAGCAGGGGCAAAAAGTGGGATCCTTTTCAATTGGCATACTGGTTTAATTATGGCACTTATGCCAATAGATCTCCGGAGCATAATTTTGTAAAGAAACGGAACAGAATGACAGCAGACAGAAAGGGAGGGATTCATCCTGATGTTTTTATTGATAAGGCATGGAATGGTTCATCGGCAAGGGCAAAGAAAGAGCTTGAAAAGGAATGGGCAAGGCAAATTTTAAAACTATGCGATAAATACGGGGCAACATGATAGGGGAAGCAATACAGGCAGCGCTGGCTGTTATTATTCCAAATACATTTTCATCGGTCGCAGATGAAAATACCGAGGCTCCGTTTTGTGTTCATACGGAAAAAGATACTCCGGAATATCTTAAGGAAGGAATATCGGGATATACATGGAACTGTGAAATAGCTCTTATTAATAAAACACCTGACCTTGTTGAGACAAATACAATGGCGATTAAAACGGCACTTGAATCGTTACAAGGAACTACCAGCCACGGAACTGTTATTGAAACAGTATCGTACGAAGGATCTGACCAGGGGTTTGATGAATCGAGCCGCTTATATATGAAAATAATTCAGTTTATAATAAATACTAAAAACCGTTAATACTCAATACAATGGCTGATACAAAAATTTATGGGTACATGCTTACTTTAAAGTGGGGTACCAAATTGATTAAAGGGCTCGAGACAACCGGTCTTTCACTGAAAGCCAATTTCGAGGAGATTTGCCTTAAGGCGGATGCAGGTGTTCCGACCGACGACTTCATTGATTTTGACACTGATCTGAAGCTCAGCGGTAAGACAATTGAAAAGGATGCAGGAGAGACAGCATCGCACGAGGATTTTGAAGAATTAAGGGTCGCTCTTTCGGTGGGGGCTGAAATAGCATTTGTTTATGGACGTATGGCTGCAGGTGAAAAAATTGTTTCAGGAACTCTTACACTTCGTGAATGGAGTGAGGATGCCGGATCGAAGAAAGAAATGGGAACCTGGAGTGGATCGGCAAAAGCCAAAAAAGGAAGCGTAACATTCGGAGTAACTGCGGCATAAATATGAGGGCTGATTATTTAACTCTGTCGAATGACCGCAAGGTGCGTGTTGAGTTCAACTGGAACGTTGCTGCAGATCTTATATTACTGACAGGCGTTGATATTGACAAACTTATCGGAGGCAATGCTGATGTGCAGTTGTTAAGAACAATTGCCTGGTGCTGTGCTGTTGAAGGTGAAGCCATGGATGGGAAAGAGTTTGAGCTTTCAGAGCTTGAGTTTGGTCGCCTTGTAAGCATGGAGGGAATTGTTGCTTTTACCCAGATACTTGTTGCACAGAGTAAAAACAGCGCACAAAAAAAAAGTCCTCCCCCGGAGAAGGGGAGATTTCCGAGGGTGTTCTTCAGAAGAAAACATTAAGCGCTGAAGATGCAGAGCGTTTTTGTTACAGCTATTTCAGGCGCATTGCATTAGGCTGCATGAATTACACGCCGGAGCGATTCGGCAAAATGAGGGTCGGCGACTTCTTTGATGCAATTGAAGGGTTTTTTGAAATGGAGGCAGACAGGTTCAGGCGCAAAGCGGAACTAATACGCACAGCAACAACATACATTGTGAACACCCAGCCAATTGAAGGAGGGGCCAGAACAGCACAACAACTTTGGCCATTCCCCTGGGATAAGGAAGAAGAAGGAAAGGTTGAAGTTTTAACAGAAGAAGAAGCAAAGAGGAGGCAGGAAGCACAGGATGCATTTTTGCTGAAAAATTTTTAATAGATCCATCGCTTCAAAAAAATATTGACATGGGAAATGTAATATCAAATCTTAAGGTAAAATTTGGCTTAGACACTTCGGACTTTAAAAAAGGTTTGAAGGATGGCGAAAAAGCCATGGGAGAATTTAAAGACGCTGCGGGAGATAAGATTTCAAGCTTTGCTTCATTATTTGGTATTAATATGAGTGGAGTGGTAAGCTCTGTAGGGCTGGCTACAAAATCAATGGGATTTCTTAAAGCATCTTTTTACGGTGCGAGAGATGGCAGTGAGGCTCTGGCTGTATCAACAAAGGCCCTTAAATGGATACTTGCATCAACGGGTATAGGGGCCCTGGTAGTTTTACTCTCATCGCTTGCTGCTTACTTTACAAAAACCACAAAAGGATCGAAAGAGCTTGCATCAGGCATTGCCCAGGTAAAGGCTGCAGGGACAGTACTGCTGGAACGATTTGCTAAGTATGGCGGTGGACTGTGGGATATGCTTAAGGGTGATTTTGCAGGTGGGTATAAGAAAATGAGCCAGGCGATGTATAATCTTGCTGATGCTACAAAAGAAGCAGCCGACCGGGCAAAGGAATTAGCAGCCAGTAATTATGATCTTAATAAGGCTGAAGCTGAGTTTGAAGTTGTAAAATCGGCACAACTTATTACACTTGAGGAATTTCGTTTAAAGAGCAGGGATATTGAACTTTCGGCTAAAGAAAGGTTGAGTTCATTAAACTCAGCTGCTGCCATTGAGAAAAAGAATAACAGGCAGGAGTTGGATTTTTTAGCCGAAAGGTTATATAATGCACAGGTAGCATTAAGTATCGATACGCAAAATAAGGATAAGAAAGCTGAACTCAGAGAGGCTTACAAGCTATACAATGAGAAAGTTGCCGAGTCGATAATATTTGAACGCACATTAGCGCGACAGAAAAACACTCTTACAAAAGAGATACGCGCCGAGCTGCAGGCAATGAAAGACATGAACCAATTGGACAGAATTTATATTGCCACTCCTAAGGTTTATAAACCTGTTGGTCCACAGGTTGATCCGGATGCGCTGCGTGCAGGTCCTGTAGTGATGTTAAAAACGGTAAATTCTGAGCTGCAGGAGATGTATGATGCAACTGAGACATCGATTGAGAATTTAACGACAGGGTTTGCAGAATGGGTTGGTGCTTTCAGTGCAGGACTATCGGGCTTCAGAGATCTACGGCAGATGGTAGGGAATGCGTTTGGCGACATGCTTATTGCATTGGGGAATATTGCAATAAAGACAGGGATAGGAATTGAGGCTATAAAGAAGGCTTTTGAATCATTGGGAGGTGTCGGCGCGATAGCTATAGGAATGGGGCTTGTTGCCTTTGGCTCATCAATAAAAGGATCGATACAGCAGGTGAATAATGCACGAGATGCAGCAGCAGGAAGTGTGTCGCACGGATCTTCGGCGGGTGGATCGCTTAATTATGGGGCAATTTCGGCAACTCCATCGAAGCTGAGACTAGAGGGAACGGTTTTACTGAAGCTTACAGGATCTGACCTGCTGGCTTTACTCAATAATGAAAATACCAGGATTCAAATATCTACGTAAAAGAATTTTAAGAAAATGGCTTACGGGCTTAAATATGAGCTTTTATGTACAACCTTAAAGGGAAATCTTTATAAGGCTAAAATTTACTTTGACGGTTATGCCGGTGCACAAATTGACAGGGATGTTCCTGTAAGGCCGTTCAGGCTGAGAAAAGATAAGGCTGCAATAATAAGAGGGACTTCGTTTGAATTTTCGATAAGGGAAAGGGTAGACTTTGAGTTTCTTGAATTTTATTCGAATAGTTTAAAAAAAGTAAAGGTAGAGTTTTGTGATGGTTCGAATAATTTACTATGGACAGGCTATAATCTTCCGCAGCAATACCAGGTACCATATACACCAGCTCCGACAAATGTATCGTTCAGCGCAACGGATGGTTTAGGGTTGCTTAAGAATGAATCATTTGGATTGACAGGCCGAAAGTCACAAATGGAAATTATCTGCTATTGCATTGATAAAATTGGTTTAGGACTTGGTTATTCAATTGCCATAGGGCTGCATGAGGTTAATCATAATACTGCACGTTCGCCGCTTGAGCAGACTTTTGAGAATGCTGAGATATTTGCAGATCTTAACTGCTATGAGGTTATTGAGAAGGTTTTAAATAAATACAATGCAGAAATAACCCAGCGCAAAGGGAAGTGGGCAATAACCCGGATGGCTGATAAGAAAAGCACACGGCTTATTTATACAGCGGCCGGAGTTTATTCTGCAACAGAAGCAGCTCCTGCAGTATTGAATATGGGGAAAAAAGGAGATGCGGGGGTAAGTGTTTGGCCCCGGGGAGCCTTAAATTTAAGCATCGATCCGGGAGCAAGGCAGGTGAAGTTTGTGCATGACTATGGAAGAAGGAGCTCGCTTTTCAGCAACGTGGCATTCGGATGGGATGTTTCAGCATCATTTACTTATGAGCCCCGGTTTAATGATAAAGGTGCGTATGCTTTTATTCCGGGAAGAAACAGCACGGAGCAGTTTATATATAAAACGATTCATGTTGTTAATTCGCCCGGACAGGATTTTGTGTTTTCTGTTAAGAGTGGAGCTTTAGGATACAGGCTTTATGGAGGGCTGCCAATTCCGGTTCTGATGGCAGTTACATTTGAAGCTATACTGACAGATGGAGTTAATACCAGATACCTTACAGAAAGCGGATGGTCAGCAACTCCATCGCAGATAACAAAGAAAACAAGTTCGACAATCGGAGGAGAACCACGATTTAACGAACTAACTATTATTACACATGAGCTTCCTTTTGATGGTGACTTAACTGTAAGGCTGGGCAGATACCATTCGATGCATGAGGTAAATGATTCAGGATGGACCATTGCCGGAATAGTTTGGGCTGATCTAAATTGCTACTTCGTAAATGAAGGACAGTTATATGCATCAGGATCTGAAATACTGGCGACATTCATAAACAGCACCGAGCCCGGGAGTCTGCCTGATATTCACCTTCTTTCGGCAGATGCGCCGGATGTTGCGAACAGTGATATTTATTTTAAAAATATTACTTACCTGGCGAACGGCAACATTACAAAAACATGGCCCGCTCTTCCGTTATATAACATGCTTGCTCTTGACCTTGCCAGTGATAATAGATGTGCAAAACAGAAGCTGGCAGGTGAGATACGCGGAACAGGTATTTCTTTTGACAGCATAATTAAGCATGCGTATAACAGTAACAGGGAGTTTGAAATTGCCGAATGCACATGGGAGATTTATGATGAAGTTTATTCGGTGAACCTACTTGAGTTGCTTCCATGGAGCAATGAGGTTGTTGCGTTAACTGTAGTAGATAATCAGAATAGCTCCGGCACAGAGCCAACAGAGGGAGCCGGTTCGGTACATCCTCCGATTATTGGTGATATTTACAGCAATCTGGCTGATTGGTTTGAGGTTGTTAATGCAGAAAGCGAGGATAAATATTTAATGTGCAAGATGCCGTTTGGCAGTGTAGGGGATATAAAGGGAGGAGTTGGTTTTGATGGATGGGATACATCGATATGGGATGGCTTGCCAACTGCTTCAGAAACGGTAAAGGGGGGAATTAAAATAGGTGACGGACTTGCCATAACAGACGGAGTGCTGAGAGTTGACGGGAGCTTTGCAAGCGCATGGGGAGACATAACAGGGACACTGGCTGATCAGCCAGATCTAATTGCTGCCTTAAATGCGAAAGCTTCGAATGCGAGGGTTGACAACATTGAAGCAGTAATGAGCACGGATACTGAGAGGATAGCTGCTCTTGCTGAACTGGCAGTTGCTTACACTACAGCTGATACTGCTTTGAATAATACGGTAACGGCAGCTCTGACATTAAAGGCACCGAAAGACAATCCAATATTCACAGGAATTGCACAATCACCTTCATTTAAACTTACCGGAATAAATGATAAGTTTGAAGTTGGAACAGGAGATGGAGCATCTTATACAACCTATAATTCAGTAATTACAGGTTGGTATGGATTTGGAATGTATAACCCAACATCAGGCGGAAATTATCCTTATCAGTGTTCAGGGTTTTATAATTTCAGAGAAGGATTCTGGGATACTAAATCTTATCCTCGAATTAATGGAACTGCAATCAATTTAATATTTGCCCCTCTTATAAATCCTGTATTTACAGGCACCGCAAAAGTTATGAAGCCAGGAACAACAGGTAATGCACTTGTTCTTGAAGGAGGGTTGATAAATTCAGGAGTTGATGCATGGGGTTGTGAAATTGATATTAACTTCTTACATGACACGACTTATAATGCCGGGTATATTAAGCTTCAGGGGAATTTATATCAGACATGGCAAACCCGTTTTGTATTAGCTCCGAGAATTGGTGATAACACGTTTATTGATCAATTATTTGTGGACCCTGATGGAGTAAGTGCAGTGGGTTTTATGAAGGGAGCATCATTAAAAACAACCAACTGGACATTTGAAGAGTCGGGAAGCGACCTTCTTATAAAGAGAGGATCTACAACTTTATTTAAGCTCTACAGTACTGGTAAATTGGAATCGAAAGATGATCAGAAGGGAGGAGTATCGTTATGAGCAAAGCAGTGATAAACGCATACAGAGGTTATACAGCTGCAGCCATTAAGGCAAAAGCTTCGGTACCGGCACAGGCAGACATGGCAATCGTGGGCAGTACTGTTGAATGTGCTATTTCGAATTTCCAGATAAGGGATGTGTTGGGTACCGGCGAAACAAGCTTTCATGACCAGGCAAATTCTGCAGCATTAAACCGATTCAGTGGTTTTGGTCCTATTAAAAGAACTGTTGTGGGAGGTGTGCTTACCAATTCGATTGAGGATCCAAACGGAATATTTGAGTTTGCCGGGTATAACCATGGCGCTGTTGCTCCTCATTTCGATTCGGATGGCGTTGATATTACAGACTGGAGATATCCCGGAGAAACACTTGTTTTTGATGTTGTAGCCGACATTGGGGAGCTTAGGTATATTGATATCAGCGGCAGGGAAGATGCTGCTGCAGGTGTGGCTTTCTCTGTGTGGGAAGGAAGTACGCTGATCGATGTAAAGGTGAAGGCTTTAGCAGGACTGACAAACATTGCGGATTTTTCGACAAATGCCGGTGACAGGATCTCTTTTATGGGTCCCAGCTCAGGCAAAACATATACCTGCAAGATTGAGATAATTGACAGTGATACGGTTTATGATTACACTGGTGATCATATTATATGCCGTGTGCCAGGACTGGCAACTTACAATGTGACTATTTCAATTAAGCAGGCTAACTCGATTTATCTTTCTGCCAATGCTGACTGGCTGTTTGAGGGAACCACTCCGAACTTTACAAACCAGGGACATTTGGTATTCCAGGCATTGAGCCATAAGCCTTCTGGTAGTTATGTTGCTGTTCATGCTGAGATAACTGCATGGGTAGAGGACTGGACCGGCGCCAGGATAACAGCTATACAGTCATTATTCCATGATACTGATTCGAGCTTCGGAACTTGCGATGTGCATGTATTCAGGAATATGGCCAACACGGCTGATTTGGATAACGGCTTATTAACAAGCGGGTATGGTTATAGGGTTGTAGTGTTCGTAAATGAACATCCAGCATAGTAATAATTAATATTGATTGAAATGAAAAAACTGGTTTTGATTGACAACAAGGGATGGCACAACGAAGTTGTGATGTTCCTGCGTTCGAAAAACATTGCATGGGAAACTCCTTCGGGATGGCAGTATGCTGCAATGGGATTGCTCTTTGCCATAGGTTTCGTTATTGGTTACCTGGCTTAACAAAACGGGCGGGTTTGCTCCTGCCCTTAAGCTTAAAACTTTTTAAAATAATTATATGAGCAAAAAAATAGTTATCAAAACCGAGAACTGGAACATGATAGTGCGTTTTGTAACGGCTATACAAATACCGGTTAGTCAAAGTAAACAGGGAGCTGCCCTGGTTGATGCAATAAACAGCGCGGAGGAGATTGAGCTTGCGGATCTTCCGGAGAAAAAAGAATAATAATTAACGATTAAATATTTACTGAGATGTCAAAAGAAATTAATCACTCACAGTTACTCAGGGTTATGGCAGGCGAAGCCGGTGATTTTAACCTTGGAATAGCAGCTTATGCTGATAAGAAGTTCTCAATGATCCGTGTTGGTCCTAATGGCGCAACCTTTACGGTTTGTACAATCCGTGGTGTGGATGTTATGACTCCCCGCAATTATGGTGTTATGCCTGCAGGTTACCTGATGGTTGCCGGTGGTGATGATTACTTTGACAGCGTAACAATAACTGCAGGAGATGCAGAAGGTGTTAATTACTGGGAAGAAACTACACCAGGGACATTTGCGCTTGCAGTTGCTCCGGGCCAGCAGGGAGCAGCTATGATACCTACAATCACCTTTACCAATGCAGGCAGTGCAGGCAGCAAGCTGGTACACTGGAGGACAAAGAATGCAGCAGGAGCGGTTGTACAATCAGGTGAGGCGAAGCTTTATTTTCTGAAGGGTGCGGGTCTATTGGTAAGCATTTACGGGATCTTATATTTTGCAACTCCTGCACTGGATTATACTGTAGAGGTAAGGCTTGAGGGATCGGAGGTATGGACTGCCTGTGCACCTTTTGAAATCACGGCTTAGTTTTGAAACGCTTTAATACTTAAAGCTATGTTTGGATTTTTAGATAATAGTATTATCGGGGGTGGTGCAGAATTGGGTATTCCATACTGGAACCCACGAGGCGAGGCCGGATATACAATAGGAGAAGAACTATTTCCTAATCCAAGTTTCGAAACTGCCGGAGCAGGTGGTGTAGATGTTTTATCATGGTGGGGAGAAACTATTGATTTAGGCGGAGATATCATTCAGGATGATGTAAATTACTCTAATGACGGAGGCAGTAAATCAGTTAAACTTATTGCAGGTACTGTTGATAGATCATTTCTTTATACCCCGAATATAACGGTTAAGGCAAGTGGAAATTATTTGTTAGCTTTTGATATGAAAGGAGATGGAGGGGCAACATCTGGATTCTATATGCTTTATGATGCTACTCATGCGGCAACCATAGACAATTATATTGACTTGCGTTACTCAACGGCTCAGTGGAAAAGGAAATATATAAACATATATATTCCGGCAGGATGTACGGAAATTAGTCTACTTATCTTTTCACCGCTTGGGAATGGGAGGTATGTAAATATTGATAACGCATCCTTTAAAGAATGGGTACCTCCTACGATGCTTGAAGATAATTTTAATCGTGAAGATGGTGATCCTTGGGTTGGCCCCAAAGGATTTGGATACACAGATTCATTAATAACTGCTTATGGTTATCCGCAAATTGTAAATAAAAAACTCGTTTCTCCTATGCCTGACGGTGTAGCGCCGAGAGGTAGTTACCTTTGTGCAACCTTACCAGGTACGACAAAAAAATTAGAGGTTGGTTTTAGTTGGTCAAGTAAAGGAAGTGATATTGGTGGGTCTGTTGTATTTGGAATTTCACCGCAGCATATCGCATTGGCTACACTAAGTAATTTCCTTCATTTTTACAGCACTTCAATTCAATGGGACTTTTCATATTTTGATGCAGGGGGTGTTTATCATGCTCTTGGATATGGAGAATATGCAAATCCGTTAGTTGCGTCAGTTAATTACAAAATGTCGATTGAGATAACAGGAAATACATTAGTGGCTACCCTGCCAAGCGGGCAGACTGTGACTTATACTGATTTAGCTATTGGTGCTAATAATGGGAGGTATATTTTTTATGAAATGTACAGGAATAATGCTAATGAAAAACTGGGTGAATTTTCAGGCGTAAAAGCAACATGGGTTTAGTGGGTTCGGTATACGACGAAGATAAATATATGAACAGATAAAAATTTGAGCTATGGTTCCACAAGATATCAGTGTTCCGATTTGGTTAGTATCAGTTTTAACCTCCGTTATTGGTGCGGGGTTCGTGGTTTGGGGAGGAGTATCGTTTCTGAAAGGTGAAGTAAAGCGAATAAGTGGTGAGCAGTGTAGGAACATGAATGATATAACTGAATTATGGGAAGAAATTGGTAAGCTTAGAACTGAAAAGGTGAGTAGGGATGAGTTCGCACAGACCATGGCCCGATTGGATAGGATTGAGAGCAAGCTGGATGATTTAATTAGAAGTAAATGATAACAGACCTTTTTGCCAGGTGTATTAATGTCATTCTTAAAAATGAGGGTGGCTATGTAAATAACATTTATGATCCGGGTGGAGAAACAAACTTTGGGATTTGTAAAAGACAATACCCGGATATAGATATTAAAAACCTTACCCGCGACAGAGCTGCAGAAATTTATTTTAAAGATTACTGGAGTAAAATGAAGCTGGAGCAAATTGATGATGAAGAATTGGCTCTTCAATTATTCGACATGGGGGTTAATGCCGGTACTGGAACAGCGGTAAAAATAATCCAGAGAATAGTGGGTGCTGATGTTGATGGTGTTATTGGTCCTCAAACAGCAAGGATGATAAATGAATCAGATTTAAACCTGGCTGATTTATACAAGCAGGAAAGAAAAAAATATTACTTCTCACTTGCGAGAAATAAACCAAACCTTCAGGTTTTTATTGCTGGATGGCTTAATAGGATTGATCATTGTGAATTTATAGCGTAAACGTTATGGGAATATTTAATAAGGGCAAAGAGGTTGCCACAGTTGTTGATTCAACTGGTGGCCTGGTGGAAAAAATTGGCGACGCTTTTGATAAGAACTTTACTAACCAAGAGGAGAAGCTTGAAGCTCGTAATAAAATGATGGAGATATTTGCTAACCTGGTGAGTGAGATCAATACTCTACGGCAGGCCGTGATAGTTGCTGAAGCCAACGGATCTGTTCTTCAACGGAACTGGAGGCCCATTATGATGCTTACCTTCGGAGGGATAATTGTTTGTACATGGATGGTATTCCCAATCATAAACATTTTTGCACACAGCGCTGATCTGAGCTTGCTTATAAAAAGCCTGCAGGATGCTGTTCAGTTCTGGGATGTTGTTGAGCTTGGTTTGGGTGGTTATGTGATCGGAAGGAGCGTGGAAAAGGTTGTTGATTCAGCATCGAAAAACATAACCATAACTACCGGAAAAAGGGAAAAATAAGGGCAAAGGTTTACCAATAGTTTACCAGTGCTTTTTTAAACATCATTTAATGTATTGTATGTTAATTGTTTAGGTTGTTTGGGTAGGTTGCACCCCATGCAAGTACGCTAGCCAACTGCGCCACACCCCGAAATACAGTTGCAAAAATAATCAACTATTCGGATAAAGCAAAAATGCGGGCTTACTTGTTTATACTTGTTAATTAATCTTTTTATCTGTAACTTTTGTCACTTAGAGAAGGCCAAAGTTGATTATATTTGCATTTCTAAACAGTTATAACTGAAATGGAATTATTTAAACCAATTGATCTTAAAAAAGATATTCAAAATATTAATATTGAGAATATTGAAAGAGTCAGGTGCCTTATTATCGGCTCAGGACCTGCAGGTTATACCGCAGCTATTTATGCTTCAAGAGCAAACCTTAATCCTCTCCTTTATACCGGTCTGCAGATGGGTGGTCAGCTCACTACAACCACTGAGGTGGATAATTTTCCGGGATATCCCGATGGGGTAACCGGTCCTCAGATGATGGAAGACCTTAAAAAACAGGCTGAACGTTTTGGTGCCGACATCAGGTTTGGGATTGCTACGGCTGTAGATTTCTCCGGTTCCTGCCACAAAGTAACCATAGATGATAATAAAATTATTGAGGCCGATTCTGTAATAATTGCAACCGGTGCAACAGCGAAATATCTCGGACTGGAATCTGAGACACGATATGCCGGTATGGGCGTTTCTGCCTGCGCTACCTGCGATGGCTTTTTTTATAAAGGTAAAGATGTGGCTGTTGTCGGTGGTGGCGATACCGCTGCTGAAGAGGCAACTTACCTTGCAGGTTTGTGCCGTAAGGTCTATCTCATTGTGAGAAGAGATGAGCTGAGAGCTTCCAAAACAATGCAGGATAAAGTTAAAAGTACCGGTAATATTGAAGTTTTATGGGAGCACCAGACCGTGGATCTTTTTGGGGAAAATGGTGTTGAAGGAGCAACTCTTGTCAGAAAAAAAGGAACTGCCTCAGAAGAGATTGTTAAAATAAAAATAGATGGCTTTTTCCTGGCTATCGGGCACACTCCAAACTCAGAGGTGTTTAAAAATTTCGTCGAAACCGATACAGTCGGATATATTAAAACAACTCCGGGCACCTCAAAAACCAATGTGGCAGGTGTCTTCGCAGCAGGTGATGTTCAGGATCCTCATTACCGACAGGCAGTAACTGCTGCAGGATCGGGTTGCATGGCAGCTATTGATGCAGAACGTTATCTGTCTGAATTAAAATAGTATTGAGATGAAGACTTTCAAAAAATCATTCAAGATCAACGCCGAACCATCTGATGTCTATTCAGCTGTTACAAATCCATATACAATAGAATTATGGTCAGGTTATCCTGCAATTATGGGTTCAGAGCCGGGTAGCGAATTTTCTCTCTGGGAAGGCGATATTACAGGCAGGAACCTTGAGTTTGTCCAGGATAAAAAACTTGTTCAGGAGTGGTTCTTCGGCGATCAGGACGAGAAGTCAATTGTGACTATTACAATAAACCCCGACAGGGAAAATTCCCTGGTAACTGTGGAACATACCAATATTCCTGACGAGGAGTTTAATGATATAGCTGAAGGTTGGAGAGAGTATTATATTGGGGCAATAATTAGTTTTTTTAACCCCAATTTTTAACTCTGAAAAATAAGCTGCAGCCATCATTAAGCTTACCGGCATCAATTAAATCAGATGTAATTTCTTTTAAAAAAGGCATAGAAACAGAGATAACCCGTTAAATAAAAGCTTATTACCATACTCAGGTTTTAAACAGAACCGGTTCTTGTTTCAACTATTATTTGATCTATTGTTTTAAAAGGATTCCATAGATGTCCTGAGAACAAGCATAAATAAGCGTTCCGATAGCTTTATAGCAAAGTGTATGGGAATAGATCTGCATCTTGTCATTCCATGATGGAACCCATGATAAAATATGGTTGTCGAGGTATCTGCGGATCTCTCTTCTCATTTCTATCCGGCAAGCCGGATCATCCATGACTGTATATTTTTCAACCATGGTTGTCAGGAAAAGAAGTTCCATCCCAAGATGATCATCAGGAATCTTGCCTTTTAGTTTTGACTGCCATCCGTAGGAGGTGTAAAACTCGCTCACCTCTGCGAAAGTGGAGACTGAACTGAGCTGCCGGCAATCGGGATAAAGGGTTTCAAATGCCGGAGCCAGCGGGAAAGTATCTTTAGAGAATAGCCTGTTATAGTCTTCACGGAGTTCTGCTCCGCAAAGTCTTTGGTCAGCACATGATTCCCTTAATTGAGATGAGGCTTTTATGAAATTCGGATTTGAACTTGAGACAGGAAGCTTTTTTAGTATGCCATTCCTCCAGAAATCCACAACACACTCTTCAGAAGGTTCATACATTATCATACTCCCTGCAAAGTACAGCAGCATATTGTAACCTTTTAAAATGTTATGATCACGGCTTGACTTATCTTCTTCCATAAAATTGATAATCAGAAAAACATTGTACTGATAGCGAAACAAACAGAATCCTTCCGCTATATGCAGAATATAACCTTATTTAACTGCTTTTGTTCGATTGGTCCGGAAAAAAGGCAATTCTGTTAACCATCCTCCTGTTTTTTTTGCCGGTTACCACTTTCAAAAGCCGGGTAACCTGAGCCGGGTTGATATGTGGTATCAAAAAAAAAACTGCACCATAACGATGCAGTTTTTTTTTATTATATCTGTTAGAAGGACTTATTTACTGAAATCGGCAAACTTATCAGGATATTCGTTATTATCAACTTTCCTTTTTATCTCCCTGAAGGCTTTTATTGTATATTCAACATCTTCAAGAGAGTGAGAAGCTGTGGGTATTAGTCGCAGCATAACAACATCTTTCGGTACCACAGGATAAATTACTACGGAACAGAATATTCCAAAATTCTCTCTGAGATCGTAAATAAGCTGTGTGGCCTGTGCAACACCACTTTTCATAAATACAGGTGTCACCGGTGATTCTGTTTTTCCCAGATCAAGTCCGGCCTCTTTTAACCCTTTCTGTAAAGCACTGACGATAACCCAGAGTTTTTCCTTCAGCTCCGGATGTGTCTGGATATATTCAAGCCTTTTTATTGCACCCAGTGTCATAGCCATGGGAAGTGACTTGGCATATATCTGTGAGCGAAGGTTATATCGCAAATAGTTGATTACATCTTTTGTGCTTGAAACAAATCCACCAATCCCCGCCATTGATTTTGCAAAAGTGGCAAAGTAAATATCAATCTCATCCTGTACTCCAAAATGTTCGCCGGTTCCTCCTCCGTTAGCTCCCATGGTTCCGAAACCATGAGCATCATCAACAAGAAAACGAAATTTGTATTTCTTTTTCAGAGCAGAAATCCTGTCGAGCTTGCCCAGATCGCCTGCCATTCCGAATACCCCTTCAGTGATAAGCAGAATACCGCCATTGGTCTCTTCAACCAGTTTTGTGGCTCTCTGTAACTGCTTTTCACAACTTTCAATATCATTATGCGGAAATACGAACCTCTTTCCCATGTGCAGACGCAAGCCGTCCATAATGCAGGCATGTGATTCAGAATCATATACAATAACATCATGGCGGTCAACAAGGGCATCAATTATCGATACCATGCCCTGATATCCGTAATTAAGTAGAAATGAATCCTCTTTTTTTGTGAAAAGAGCAGCCATCTCTTCAAATTTTTCATGCATGGTTGTTTGTCCCGACATCATTCTTGCTCCCATTGGGTATGCCAGACCATACTTCGCAGTTGCCTCGGCATCAACCTTTCTTATTTCAGGATGATTTGCAAGTCCGAGGTAATTATTCAGACTCCAGGTCAATACCTCTTTACCCCTGAATTTCATACGCGGTGCTATTTCACCTTCCAGCTTAGGGAATGCAAAATATCCATGTCCCAGATCCTGATACTGTCCTAACGCACCTCTGTTTTTCTTGATCTTTTCAAATATATCCATGGCAAAAGATTATTTTTTAAATTCCTCACAAAAGTATAAACAAACTGATATAACAGAATACCTATTTATACCTAATTTGATTTTGAGGCCGCAATATGGGTAATAAAAGCATAATTATTGCGTTTTTATCTCTGAAATGAAAAAAAATCAGTACTTTTGCGCAACAATTTTTAATATGAGGTTGAGATTATATATTGTCCTGATAATTCTGGTGTTTGCTAGCTCCTGCAGCGGATATGAAAAACTCCTTAAGAGTTCTGATTTCGACCTGAAGAAGGCAAAGGCAAAAGAGTTCTATGAAGGTGGCCAGTATGTTAAATCATCAGAACTTTTAACTCAGATACTTCCAAGGTACAGGGCAACAGAAGAGGGGGAGGAGCTTAACTGGATATATGCTCAGAGCTATTATGGTATGAAGGATTACTTTATGGCCGGCAGCTATTTCAAGTCATTTATCGATCAGTTCCCATTTGGAAAACATGCCGAAGAGGCAAATTTTCTGGCAGCGATGTGCGACTATAATATCGCTCCGCGTTCAGAACTTGATCAGGATAACACCAATAATGCTATTGAAGGATTTAATGTTTTTATGAACAGGTACCCCGGAAGCCCGAAGGTGGAGGAGAGCAGAAAACTTATTAAGGAACTTCAGGAAAAACTTGTTGAAAAATCCTATCTTAGTGCAAAACTTTATTACGACATGAAGCAGTATAAGGCTGCTATAGTGGCACTTAATAATAGCCTGAAATCGTATGCCGATACAAAATACAGAGAAGAGATGATGTTCCTGAAATTGAATTCCCTTTACCTTTATGCTGATAAAAGCACTAAAAATAAACAAAGGGAAAGATATCAGGCGGCATTGGATGACTATTTTTCTTTTATGGAAGAGTTTCCCAAAACCACCTACGCTAAAGAGGTAGGCAACATTTTCCAGAAGACAAACAACTTTCTTAAAGAAGGAATTCCTGATAGTGGAGTAAATAATTAAAATTAAATATGGATTACAGAAAATCAGCAGCACCGGTATCGACTGTTACCCGCAATCTGGACCTGATGACTCAGGGTACCGGAAATATTTATGAGACAGTAATTGTTGTTTCAAGAAGATCAAATCAGATTTCGGTCGAGATGAAACAGGAGCTTAATAAAAAACTTGAGGAATTCGCTTCCTATAGCGATAACCTTGAAGAGGTATTTGAAAACCGCGAGCAGATTGAGATTTCCAAATTCTACGAAAAACTTCCAAAACCAACCCTTATTGCTTTACAGGAACTGGA
Organism: uncultured Bacteroidota bacterium; assembly: GCA_903824785.1. Taxonomy (GTDB): domain Bacteria; phylum Bacteroidota; class Bacteroidia; order Bacteroidales; family VadinHA17; genus LD21. The sequence continues at coordinate 41,176 of CAIJYD010000047.1, read as the reverse complement.
AGAAGGTAAAATTTTTTACAGAAATCCTGATTCCTTAGAAAAGCAGAAGTAATATTTAGCCTCAAAATGCTGAAAGGCAAACACATACTTATCGGTGTAACCGGAGGTATTGCAGCTTATAAAACTGCAACTATCATCCGGTTGCTTGTTAAAGAAGGTGCTGAAGTTAAGGTACTTATGACAAGTCGTGCGAAAGAATTCATTACACCGCTTACTCTGGCAACTTTATCAAAAAATCCGGTACTTACCGAATTTTATAATCCGGAAAATGGTGACTGGAACAGCCATGTGGACCTTGGTATCTGGGCTGATCTTTATCTGATCGCTCCGGCTACTGCAAATTCTATCGCCGGAATGGCTAACGGATTTGCAGGCAATCTGCTGCTTACTACTTATCTCTCTGCACGTTGCCCGGTTTTTGTTGCCCCTTCAATGGATCTGGATATGCTTAATCACCCGGCAACAATAATTAATATAGAAACGCTGAGAGCCTTTGGAAACCAAATACTTGAACCAACAAGCGGAGAGCTTGCAAGTGGTCTCACGGGTAAGGGCAGAATGGCGGATCCGGAAGATATAGTAAAGGAGATAAAGAGCTTCTTTACAAAAAAAAAAACCTCTGAGCCCCTGAAAGGCAAACGTATTCTGATCAATGCCGGACCTACAAGGGAGCCAATAGACCCCGTCAGGTATATAAGCAATTATTCATCCGGTAAAATGGGTATAGCCCTTGCTGACACTGCTGCCGCGTTTGGCGCTGATGTCGTTCTGGTGCTTGGACCGGTAAATGTCAGGCCTGAAAACAGCTCTGTTAAAGTATTTGATGTAACAACTGCCGAATCGATGGCTGCTGAATGTATTTCTCAGTTTGAGGTCTGCGATATTGCAATATTGTCTGCTGCAGTTGCTGATTTCACACCTGAAGAGGTTAAAAGCAATAAGATTAAAAAAGATGGTAATGAAATGGTGCTCCGCCTTAAACATACTACCGACATTGCCAGTATGCTGGGGAAGGTAAAAAACTCATCACAGTTTCTTGCCGGATTTGCTCTTGAAACAGATAATGAAGTTGTAAATGCCAGGGAAAAACTTTTACGGAAAAACCTCGATATCATTGTTCTGAATTCGCTTAACGAAAGCGGAGCTGGCTTTGGTTACGATACAAACAGAATTACTATAATTGACAAATACAATAATATTGATAAATTTGAGTTAAAATCAAAAGGAGAAGCTGCCACAGATATTCTTAATAAAATTATCTCAATGATTTAGTGATTTAATCAGATGAACAAAGAATGGGTATAAAAAACATTAACTTTAATGAAACTATTTTCCACGGGTTTCATGCAGTATGTTAAATCAAATTATTATACATGAAATTATTGTTTTTTCCGAAATTTTATCTTTTTATCTTTCTTTTTTTCTTGTCGGGAACAGCCAGTTCTCAGGAGCTGAACTGCAATATCCAGATCTCTGCTCAAAGGGTACAGGGATCGAACCGCCAGGTTTTTGAAACCATGCAGCGCGACATTTATGAGTTTATGAACAATACTGTATGGACAAATCAGGTTTATAGTTATGCTGAAAGAATAGACTGTAATATCCTGATTAACATAAACGATCAGCTCTCGGCAGATGAATTCAAGGGAACAATTCAGATTCAGCTCCGCCGTCCGGTTTTCAATACAACCTATAATTCCACAATGCTTAATTTTATCGATAATAACTTTCAGTTCAGATATGTGGAATTTCAGCCTCTGGAGTTTGATCCCGGAGCTCATAAGTCAAACCTCATTTCTGTTCTTGCTTACTATACCTATATAATCCTTGGGTTTGACCAGGATTCCTATGCTCCATTAGGAGGAACTGAATTTTTCCAAATGGCTGAAAAAATTGTTACCAATGCACAGAATGCCCCTGAATCGGGCTGGAAACCTTATGATGCCTCGAGGAACCGCAACAGATACTGGCTGGTAAAGAATATCCTGGAGAAAGAGTATGAAGGGGTGAGGCAATTCGTTTATGAGTATGACAGGAATGGCCTCGACAAAATGGAGTCGAGTACTTCCGAAGCCCGTACCAGCATGGTTGAAAGCCTAAAACTTATTCAGGAGGTTTACAGGAGAAAACCTGATCCGTTTATGTATTTTGTTCAGGTTGTTCTGGAGTCAAAGTCGGATGAGCTTGTCAATATTTTCACTGCTGCATTTCCTGAAGAGAAAAGCCGTGTTGTGCAGATACTTGCAGAGATAGATCCTGCAAATAAAGCTAAATATGAAAAGATCAATACAGCCAACTAACCATAAAGCCGGTTATGCTTATTAAACTGTTCGTTCAGAATTATGCCCTTATTAAGGAACTGGACCTTGAATTCGAAAATGGCCTGACCATTATCACCGGAGAAACAGGCGCAGGAAAATCAATTCTGCTTGGTGCTCTTTCTCTTATACTTGGAACCAGAGCCGACACAAATGTCCTTCTTGATAAAAATGAAAAATGTATTGTTGAAGGTACTTTCAGAATTGAGGAATATGACCTGAATGACTTTTACTTATATAATGAACTTGATTATGAGTCAGTTACTACTTTGCGGAGAGAGATAAACCCCGCAGGTAAATCGCGTGCATTCATAAACGATACCCCCGTAACCATAAATATTCTGAAGGATCTTGCCGACAGACTTATTGATATCCACTCCCAGCATCAGACCCTTATGCTGAATGATAATTCATTCCAGCTAATTGTAATCGACTCATTTGCAGGTACAACAAAATCTATTGTAGATTACAGGCTTGCATTTTCAAATTACAGGAAGTTAAAAAAAGAGTATGACGCTGTTAAGGAAAAAGCTGATAAGAACAGAGCAGATCTTGAATATTATCAGTATCAGATTAATCAGCTTGAGGCAGCAGCTCTGAAGCAGGGCGAACAGTCTGAACTTGAAGCAGAGCAGGAGATACTCGGACATGCCGAAGAGATTAATCTGGCACTGAGCAGATCAACAGACCTCTTTTCCTCCGATGGTATGTCAATTCTGGCAATGCTCAGGGAGGTTAAACTGAATCTGGGAAAGATAGGTGCATTTTTGCCAGATGGAGAAAGCCTTCTGTCTCGTACTGAATCATCATTAATTGAACTTGACGACCTGGCTGGCGAAATAGAAAAACGGGCTGCCACTATTGAGGCTGACCCTCATCGTCTAGCAGTAGTTAATGAAAGACTTGACCTGATCTATTCACTGATACAAAAACACAGGGTCAGCAATCTTGATACCCTTATTGTTAAAAGGGAAGAGATAAAAGCGATAATAAGAGGAATTGTTACAAGCGATGAGCATCTTGCAGAACTTGAATCCCTTATTGAAAAAGAGACAGAATCCTTAAAGATAATTTCTGAGGAGATCTCCGTTCAGAGAAAAAATGTACTGCCGGGTATTGAGCTTAAGATTACTGATTTGCTTAAACAACTAGGAATGCCGAATGCAAAATTCAGAATATCATTAATCCAATTGAAGGATTTTACATCAACAGGTATTGACCAGGCCGACTTTTTATTTTCTGCCAATAAGCAGATTGCCCCTGAAAACCTTGCCAGAATAGCATCAGGAGGTGAACTTTCAAGAGTAATGCTGAGCCTTAAATCATTGCTTACAAGGAATAATAACCTGCCAACAATAATATTTGACGAGATAGATTCAGGGGTTTCAGGCGAAGTGGCAGATAAGGTAGGTCAGATACTTTCCGGAATGGGCAAATACATGCAGGTTATTAACATCACCCATCTCCCCCAGGTTGCTTCAAGAGGAGCAAAACACTACCATGTTTATAAAGATGATATAGACGATTCAACATTTACCCGTGTTAAGTTGTTAACACAGGAGGAAAGAATACTGGAAGTCGCCCGATTGTTAAGCGGCAGCGAGGTTACCGCAACAGCAATGAAGAATGCCAGGGAACTTCTTGAAGCAGCAGAAAACTAAGAAACATAATGACGGGGTAAGTGATATTGCCCTTGTATTATTAGCCTTGTGATTTCATATACAAGGTTTTACTAAATCAGTTATTGATTAGCAGGTAATATGAATTAACTTAAAGTAAAATGAAAGAAGGTCTTTTAAAAGGGAAAAAGGGTATTATTTTTGGTGCTCTGAATGAAAAATCGATTGCTTGGCAGGTTGCTCTGAAAGCATGGGAACAGGGTGCTGAACTGGTTCTGACTAACTCCCCTGTTGCAATGAGGCTTGGGACAATAAGCGAACTGGCTAAAATAACAGGAAGTAAAATTATCCCTGCTGATGCTACAAAAATGGATGAGATTGAGAATCTCCTTACCGAAAGCATGATAATACTTGGAGGAAAATTTGATTTTATTCTCCATTCAATCGGTATGTCGCCAAACGTCAGAAAGGATATTCCTTATGAACAGACCAGTTATGAAAATATGCTGAAAACCTTTGATATTTCGGCACTTAGTTTTCACCGTGTCCTCCAGACAGCCTATAAGCTCGATGCATTGAAGGAATGGGGATCTGTTGTTGCATTGTCATATGTTGCTGCACAACGGACACTTTCTGGTTATAACGATATGGGCGATGCGAAAGCATTGCTTGAGTCAATTGCCCGCAGCTTTGGTTATATCTATGGCCGCGACAGGAAAGTAAGGGTAAATACTGTTTCTCAGTCTCCTACTGCTACAACTGCAGGAAGCGGAATACATGGTTTTGACTCTCTCATCGATTTTTCAGAGAGGATGTCTCCACTGGGTAATGCAACGGCAGAGGAATGTGCCGATTATTGTGTAGCTCTCTTTTCTGATCTTACCCGGAAAGTTACAATGCAAAACCTCTTCCACGACGGAGGTTTCTCCAACATGGGTATGAGCTTGAAAGCTATTGAACAATATCAGAAAAGCTTTGATGAATGCGATTGTAACGACAAATAAATAAGTATAAAAACCTATTTTACAGGCGACTTGCAGCAAGCTAAGTCGCTTTTTTTATATTTGATGGGAACTAAACCTGATGCCATGCTAAAAATTACTATTCTCGTCCTCTTTTATTTCACATTTCCTCTGATAATCATCTATATGTGTAAAAGATGGTCGGTCCTGAAAAAACTAGGATCAATTGTCCTTGCCTATGGATTCGGTCTTCTTCTGGGCAGTATCGGAATTCTGCCTCAGGGAAGTGATGCTTACCGGCTGGCGCTCCAGGGCAAAGCTGCATTGCCAGATACCGAGCTGCAGGCACTTCTGGCAGCAGGAACAATAAGCCAGTACGATAGTTATGTAAACTCTATCGCCTCAACACAGGATCTGCTTGTCTCTGTTATTGTTCCTCTGGCTTTTCCATTGCTTCTTTTTTCACTTAACATTAAGCGATGGCTGCGGTTCGCGAAGGAGGGGTTCATTTCTATGGTCCTTGCATTGATTTCTGTTGTGGCAATTGTTTCATCAGGATATTTCATCTTTAAAAATGTTGTTCCCGATTCATGGAAAGTTGCTGGTATGCTCGTCGGCGTTTACACTGGCGGAACACCTAATCTTGTATCACTGAAGGTGGCTCTGGGTGTCGATCCTAACCTCTTTGTAATGACAAGCACTTACGATATGATTGTGGGTGCAATAACAATAATCTTCTTTATAACTATTGGTCCGAAAATATTCCGTGCTATTCTGCCTCCTTTCAAACACCATGGAGATTCCGGGGTAACTGATGAAATGATAGAGGAAGCCGAAAGTTTTGAAGATTTTACCGGGATGTTCAGAAAAGGACGGATTTTTCCGTTGCTGAAAGCTCTGGGGCTGGCTCTTCTGATATTCATCGTTTCTTTTGGAATTAGCCTGTTGCTCCCCGGTGTTTCTCAGATGGTAGTGGTGATACTTTCTATAACCACACTGGCGGTACTGGCATCTCTTATTAACTGGATAAACAGCATTGAAAAGACCTTTCAACTCGGAATGTATTTTATCCTTGTTTTCTCATTTACCGTTGCTTCGATGGCTGACCTGAAAGTTATATTCAGTATCGGTTTTCTTGGCCTGTTTGGTTATATCACTTATGCCTATTTCGGTACGCTCCTTCTTCATTTATTGCTCTCAAGAATATTTAAGGTAAATGCCGATGACTTCCTTATTACAACCACAGCATTCGTTTTTTCACCTCCGTTCGTTCCTGTTGTTGCCGGTGCTCTTAAAAATAAGGATGTTATTATTACAGGAATTACAGTTGGAATTATCGGATATGTGATTGGCAATTATCTGGGTGTGGCTCTTGGTTATTTTCTGAAAGCTTTCTGATTATCCTGATTTTATAAAGATCCGAATTACTCTGTCAGAACTGAATGGGACAGACTATTAGTTATAAAAAAAACCTCCTTGCGTTGCAGGGAGGTTTTTTTAAATTTATGAGGTTGTATGGACAGGACTAAAACAGATAATTCAATCCGATTGAGAATCCTATATTGCCATCCTGCTCATTAAATGCTTTTCCGATATCAATTGAAATAACAAAGTTCTGATTCATTGCCAGCATAATACTTACACCTGCACTCTGGTGAAACTTCTCTGTTCCGGGTTTAAAGTAATCGGAATATGATTCAGTCTCATATAAACTTCCAAAATTTGAGGATAGATCAGCAGGCATTTCGATATTCTTGGTAACCCTTCCGAAATCATAGAAACCGTTAAGGCCAAGATAACAATCCTGTTTTAAGAATTTGAAATATACCGGCTTCCATCTGAGTTCAATATTACCAAGGATAAAAGCATCGCCCATTACCCTGTTCCTGAGGACTCCTCTTAAAGTACTTGCACCACCCAGTCCTTCAGATGTTGCACCTGTAAGCATTGAAGTAATTACCTGCGACTGGTAGAAAAATGGAGTTTTTCCAGTTAATGTTGCCTGATATCCTATCCTGTAAGCAAGGGAAAGATCTTTTTCTATTAATGTAAAATACTGACGATGTGTTATATAGAGTTTAGAAAATCCCCAGTCATTGCCAAGAAATTTCGGAGCAACTTCAATTCCAATCTCCGACCAGAGTCCTTTCATAGGATTGGGCCTGTTGTCGCGGCTGTCCCATGCAACACCTGCTTTTACAGTATTTACCCAGCCTCCGTCAGCCTCATTCGCTGAAATCAGACCAAGTGCCTGGTAACGTTCATAAAGCCCTGGCTGATCAGTAATTGAAGGAAGCTGAACATCTTTACCTTTATTCAGCTTATCAATATCAACACTTTTGGTTTCAAAATTCTGAAATGCAAACCCTGCACTCCATTTAATATGCTCACCTGAAAGTTTACCTTGAAAATCGTTCTTGAATCTGAACTGGTTTCTTTCGTTCCTGTAAAACATCCTTGTTTTGTAAGAGGGGTCAGCTAATTTATCATCCATCCACATCTTATTAAAAACAGATTCATAGCCGTTAAAGCCATAAAAATGGTTTGCCTGATCGGGAAGATAGCTGAGATCGCTTGTCATATGAACGCCTGGTATCAGGTGATTCGATTCATACATAAATCTGTAAATTCCGCTTCCTTTAGTAAAATGAGATACTTCTGTGTAAGTATGATCAAAATAATCCGGGTAAGTACTTCCATCGCCATAATTAAAAAATTCTACAAGTGCTCCGTACTGAAATCCAAGATCGGAGTCAAAAGTAACTGCAGGAAGTGCACCACCGAACTTCCATCCGGTTTTTACCTTCTTCTCCTGTGCAGATACTGAGAGTACAAGCATTGTTAAAAGAATAACTAAAAAGCTCTTTTTCATAGGTTATAGTTTTGGTTCATAGCGATAAAGATAAAGAAATTTGGAAATAACCGACTCTTTTTTTATTATTTGCTACCTTAGAGCCTTAATTATACGACTAAATGCTTAGAGGAATACTCATTATAAATATTAAATGCCTTGTACTTACTGAAGATGAACCTGTATTAAAGGTTTCCGGAAAAGAGATGTCGCTGCTTAACACAATGTCAGATGCTTTTCTTTATTTAAAAGATGGATTGATTAGCGATTTCGGGAAGATGAATGAGCTGAAGTCTGCGATAATAACAACTCAGGAACCAGGTGTAAATATTATTGATGCTTCCGGAAAATTTCTCTTTCCCTCATTCTGCGATTCCCATACTCACCTTGTGTATGCAGGAAGCCGCGAGATTGAATATGTCGGTAAAATAAGAGGTTTATCCTATAGTGATATTGCCAAAGCCGGAGGCGGGATCCTTAATTCAGCAAAAAAACTCCACGATACATCTGAAGATGAGCTGTATATGCAGTCAATGGAAAGGGTAAACGAGATAATCAGCCAGGGAACGGGAGCTGTTGAGATAAAAAGCGGTTACGGACTTAATACCGGTGATGAACTTAAGATGCTGAGGGTTATCAGAAGAATAAAGGAAACCTGCCCGCTTGAAGTGAAAGCAACTTTTCTGGGAGCTCATGCCCTGCCTCCTGAATTTATAAATGACAGGGAAAAATATGTTGATTTGATTATTAATGAAATGATACCTGTGGTTGCTTCTGAAGAACTCGCTGATTTTATAGACGTGTTTTGCGATCGGGGCTTTTTTACTGTTGAAGATACTGAAAGGATCCTGATGGCAGGAATGAAATATGGCCTTATCCCGAAGATTCATGCAAATGAACTTGATTATTCAGGTGGAATTCAGACAGGTGTAAAATACAACGCTCTTTCAGTAGATCATCTGGAATGTACAGGGGATGAGGAAATTAAAGTTCTTCTGGGGACCGAAACAATGCCCGTACTTCTGCCGGGATCATCATTTTTTCTTGGATTACCCGATCCTCCAGCAAGGAGAATGATAGAGGCCGGTCTGCCTCTGGCTCTCGCTTCTGATTATAATCCGGGTTCGTCACCATCAGGAAATATGAAACTGATAATGTCTCTTGGTTGCATAAAACTGAAAATGCTCCCTGAAGAGGTTATCAATGCTGTCACCATAAACTCGGCTTATGCAATGGGATTGTCTGAAACTCATGGTTCAATTGCCAGAGGAAAAGTAGCTAATGTTTTTATTACTAAAAAGATACCTTCCTATGAGTTTATGCCGTATGCTTTTGGTAGCAACCTGATTGAAACTGTAATTCTTAAAGGTGAAATAGTAAAAAGCAGTGGGTGAGTTCATGAAGAACACAGGCGTCAGGTGTGAGTCGAAGGCTGAATGATGTAAGATGTTGTATATAAGGATATTCCCCCTCTTTGCGACGCAGAGAGGGGGATGCTGAGCGAAAGCGAAGCAGGGGGTGAGTTCATGGAAATCAGAGGGGGAACCGTAGTGGGTGAGTTCATGAAGAACAAAGGCTACCGGCGACAGTTAGTCAGATGTTAAAAACAAATATTACTTTCAGAAATGATTATTATGGAGAGGAAAATAATTGAATGTGTTCCGAATTTCAGTGAAGGTAACGACCTGGAAAAAATAAGAGAGATTACTGATGTTATTGAATCGGTGGCCGGTGTAAAATTGCTCGATGTTGATCCGGGTAAAGACACTAACCGCACAGTCGTAACTTTTGTCGGAAGCCCCGATGATGTCTCTGAAGCTGCATTTCTTGCCGTAAAAAAAGCTTCTGAAATAATCGATATGTCGAAGCACCATGGCGAACACCCCAGGATGGGTGCCACCGATGTTTGCCCTTTTATTCCGGTTTCGGGAATTACAATGGAGGAGACAGTTTCTTACGCAAGAAGGGTTGCTGAAAGGATAGGAAATGATCTGGGAATACCTGTATTCTGTTACGAGAATTCTGCATTCAAAGAGGAGCGAAGGAATCTTGCCAGCTGCCGTGCCGGAGAATATGAAGGTCTGGGTAAGAAACTTTCTGACCCTCTCTGGAAACCTGATTTTGGACCTGCCGTTTTTAATGTTCGGTCAGGTGCCACTGCCGTTGGAGCCAGGGATTTTCTTGTTGCCTTTAATGTGAACCTTAATACCACATCAACACGGCGTGCCAATGCAATAGCTTATGATGTACGCGAGAAAGGCAGACCTGCACGGGAGGGCGGTCATCCTGACGGTAAGTTAATCAGGGATAAGAAGGGCGAAAATGTGATGATACCCGGCTCACTTAAATCGGTCAAGGCTATCGGCTGGTATATTGCGGAGTACGGAGTAGCGCAGATCTCAATGAATCTTACGGATATTTCTGTTACACCAGTTCATGTTGCTTTCGATGAAGTGTGCCGGAAAGCAGATGCAAGAGGAGTAAGGGTAACAGGATCTGAACTTGTTGGTCTGATTCCGCTGAAAGCCATGCTCGATGCCGGACGATATTTTCTTGATAAACAGCAGCGTTCAGGTGGCGTTTCTGATGATGAACTTATCAAAATTGCGGTAAAGTCGATGGGGCTTGATGAAATTCAAAAATTTATTCCTGAAGAAAAAATAATAGAGTATGTTATGGAAACAAAAGGAAGAGAGAGGCTCATTTCAATGAACCTTAAAGAGTTTATGAATGAGACTGCTTCAGAGTCACCTGCCCCCGGGGGAGGTTCTGTTTCAGCATATATGGGAGCTCTGGGTGTTGCTCTCGGAACAATGGTCGCAAATCTTTCGAGTCATAAAAGGGGATGGGATGACAAATGGAAAGAGTACTCGGAGTGGGCATTGATGGGAAAGGAGATTCAGAATAAACTTCTGGATCTTGTTGATGAGGATACCGAAGCATTTAATATGATCCTTAAAGCTTATGCACTTCCCAAAAAGAGTGAAGAGGAGATAAGCAAAAGGAATCAGGCTGTTCAGGATGCAACAAAGAATGCAATACTTGTCCCTTATAAAGTTATGGAAACTGCTTTACCTGCTTTCGCATTGTTAAGGGAGATGGTCGAAAAAGGGAATCCAACATCCGTTTCAGATGCCGGAGTAGGGGCTTTGGCTCTGCGTGCATCTGTTAAAGGTGCTTTTCTGAATGTCAGAATAAATGCCATGGGGCTTGATGATAAAACTTTTGCCGCGGATATTATTGCACGCGGTTGCACTATCGAGACCAAAGCAATGATGGAGGAGGAGGCAATTATTAAATTAGTTGAATCAATGATTGTCAAAGGTCAGTAAGATCCTGCCCGGAGACTTGTCTCTTTAGTCCTGTCTTAGTTGCAGCTGCAGGGAGTATGCAGGCATCACCTTGAAGCAAATGACATTTTTTATCAGACTATTCTCTTTATGGTCCTCAGTTTATGAGAGTAGCCGCCTATCTCCTGTTTAAATATTCCCTGATGATCAATAGAATCAATTCTCACTCTTCCTGAAGAATGGATAACCAGCCCTTGCGAAAGAATCATGCCAACATGTGTGATCCGGCCTCTTTCGTTATCAAAAAAAACAAGATCCCCCGGTTCGGTTTCATTTATAAAGCTGATGTTTTTTCCGGCTTCAGCCTGAACTCCGCTGTCGCGGGGAATAGCTATCCCGTGGATTTTATATACAAGCTGACAAAAGCCTGAGCAATCAATTCCTGAAGGGATTCTTCCTCCCCATATATAAGGGCTATTGATGAATTTCATTGCCGTATCGGTCAGGGAGTCAGTAGTTGAGATATAACTGCTGCTGAAATCATTGCAGGTTGTATATCTGTTTTTCCCGATCATAAATACCTTATTCTCAAAATCGGGATTGTAAATCTCACATCCTGCCTCCAGAACCAGCCTTGTCTGGTCATTTCTGCAGCAGAGCAATGACTTGTTCAACACACTTCCCTCTGAATGTTCTTCATCAGCAGTGTGTTGCAGATGGTCGGTGTCAATCCATCCTGTGTAGTTATCGAACAAAGTCCTGATTTTAATCCAGCAGCCTGATTTTTCAATAATATTATACTTCTCCCCGAACAGTACCTGGCTAAGCATCTCTGATTTATGCGACGGCCCAGATCTTAACGGAACAAAGACATTCTCACATATATATCTTTCCATCTGATTTTATTTTTCACAAATATTGTAATTACCTCATATCAATAACTTCAGCTCCTTTGTATTTGCCGGGCTGGAAGATAAAAAAATCCGGCTCAGCTTTTATTTTCAGGTCATACTCGATTACATTCAGAGTAATCACAATACCATCTCTTTTTTTGTATTCCAGACTTTTAAGATTCATCATTGGTTTCCCTATTGAGAGCCTTACCCTTAGAAGGTCGTTTTTAATATCTTTCGGATAGAGATCTATCAGATACGACTCTGACCGCTCCTCAACAAACCTGCATTTATAACCATCTTTGTACATTGAAAATATTAGTGACGGGCGATTCTGAAATGAATTGTTCTTCCTGTCAGCTTTGGTTATTGTAACCTCATTTTCAGCCGAAAGATAGTTCCAGGATGTTTCTCCGTTGAACCAGACTGTATTGCCTGTCATTTCCAGTCTGTATTTATCTTTACTGAGAATGATTGACCCTGTAATTGAGTCTTTTGTATTTTCCATCTGATTTGCTGTCACAAGTTGAAATTTCATTGTAACTGATGGTGCCCTGAGGGCGTTTGCCGAGAAGTTATCAAGTATTCTTATCGCCTCCTTGTCATCCTGGCCAGACAATGATCTGGTGAGCAGGAGGAGGGCCGAAATGAAAAACAGAATTGGTCTCATTTGATTATCTTTACTCCAGACGCTTCAAAATCTGTTCCAAAGCAATAAAGTCGGAGCAGAGAACGTCTCTTGCTTTGCTTCCCTCAAAGGGGCCAACAACTCCGGCTGCTTCGAGCTGATCGATTATTCTTCCGGCCCTGTTATATCCTATCGATAGTTTTCTCTGAATAAGGGAGGTGGATCCCTGCTGATGCTGAACAACAAGTTTTGCTGCTTCTTCGAACATCTGATCCCTTTTCCTGAGATCAACCTCAGGAGAGCCTTGGTCGCTATCGTCAACATATTCAGGAAGATGCATTGCATCCGCATAACCCTTTTGTGATCCGATAAAGTCAGTCAGCTCTTCAATTTCAGGAGTATCGATAAAGGCACACTGTACCCTTACAGGCTCATTCCCTGATGATACAAGCATATCGCCTCTTCCAACAAGCCTGTCAGCACCGGTTGCATCAAGAATTGTTCTGGAATCGATTGATGAGAAAACGCGGAAAGCAATTCTTGTTGGGAAATTAGCTTTAATAAATCCTGTGATGATGTTTGCAGATGGTCTTTGAGTTGAGATAATCAGATGGATTCCAATCGCTCTTGCAAGTTGAGCAAGCCTCCCGATTGGTCCCTCAATTTCCCTGCCTGCCGTCATTATCAGATCGGCAAACTCATCGATTATGAGAACAATATACGGCAGATACTTATGACCTTTCTCAGGATTAAGTTTTCTTGAGATAAACTTCTCATTATACTCTTTTATATTACGGGACTGGGCTGCTTTGAGTAGCTCGAGCCTGTTATCCATTTCGATGCAGAGTGAGTTAAGCGTTTTGATAACTTTCTGAGTATCGGTAATAATTGCATCCTCTTCGTCAGGAAGTTTAGCGAGGAAATGCCTCTCTATTTTCATGTACAGAGGCAACTCTACTCTTTTCGGATCAATAAGTACAAACTTTACCTCTGCAGGATGTTTCTTGTAAAGTATTGATGTGATGATGGCGTTTATGCCGACTGACTTACCCTGTCCGGTAGCTCCGGCAACGAGCAGATGGGGCATTTTTGTAAGATCAACGATAAAGGGTTCGTTGGTGATTGTCCTGCCAAGAGCAAGGGCAATATCAAATTTTGTCTCCTGGAAAGCTTTTGAAGTGATAAGCGACCGCATGGAAACCATTTCGGGTTTTTTATTCGGCACCTCTATGCCTACTGTGCCTCTTCCCGGAATAGGAGCAATGATTCTGATTCCTAACGCTGAAAGATTCAGTGCTATATCATCTTCAAGCGATTTTATCCGTGCCAGCCTGACCCCTCTTTCAGGTACAATCTCATACAGAGTAACCGTTGGCCCGACTGTGGCAGAGATACTCTTAATAGCTATCTTATGGTCGCCAAGTGTCTTGATGATATTTTCCTTGTTCTCAAAAACCTCATTGTTGTCGAAAGCCGCTTCTGATTTGTGTTCTTTCAGAATGGACACCGGTGGAAATTTATAGCGAGAGAGATCGAGGCGGGGGTCATAATTTTGCCGTAATTTTTCAACTTCCTGCTCCGTTAAATTGTCACTTGCAACTGGTCGGGTTACATCCAGGGGAATCTCGCTTTCGGTAGTCACAACCACAACAGGCTGGCTGTCATCGTCAACATCATGTATTATGGAAGCAGTTTTAGTTTTTTCATCCTCATCGTCCTCAGGATCTTCCTCCATATCTTCCTCCGGATCTTCAGGTTCCACGGCTTCATTTATTATCCGGGTATCTCTGACAGTCCAGCCGAACGGATCGTTTTTCTGGTTATTCTCAGGAACATTCTCCATTTCAGGAATAACACCATCAGGTTGGGGAGTAATAATTTCCTCAGCAACCTGATCACTCTTTTTTTCAGATTTTTTTATCTTCAGGAAAGCAGGTAATCGTATCCGGAACGACTCCGGCTTGACCTTTAGTGCAAAAACAAGGTAAATTACTGTTAAAAAAACAAGTAAGACGCCTGTTCCTATCTTGCCCATGAAGGCATTCATCCAGTTTGTAATGAAATAGCCCTGAGCCCCTCCGGGTCCGCCTCCAAGGTAATCTTTTGAGAAGTGAAAGACAAAGCCGAGAATAAGGGAAACAAGTATTGTTGCAAAAATGAATTTTGTAATGAGCTTTACTGGTTTTATTTTCGGAAAATTAAGAAGATATAAGCCAATGGTTCCAAAAATCAGAGGAATAAAAAAGGCACCAAAGCCGAAACCTGATTTGATCATTATTTCAGCCAGGAAATGTCCGCTTTTTCCCGACCAGTTCTTAACCCCGACCTCAGGGCCGGAAACTATGTCTGATTGAGGAAGGCTTTGATCAGTTTTCCACCAGAAGAGATATGAAACACAGGCCAGAAGCAGGTATAAAGCAAAGCCTGTAATAAGTATGCCAATTGCAAACCTGATCCTTTCATCAGTAAAGAAGGATTTCGATTTATCAGGACTTTTTGCCGTTTTTGTACTGCTTTTGCCACCAGCTTCACTCTCTTTGCTCATTCGTGTCTGAAATTTTTGTTAAAATGTTTTTCGTTTTCTTATAACGAAACATAAAGGTAATAATTTTACGCTTTACACAAATGTTATGCCTTAATTATTGATTATTCCCGCTGATGCTGTTTATAGATCGCTGCCTCTTATCTTTGCAGCTGGTAGAAAACCATTTCACCTTTTGCTTTGGATCCTAAAGGCTGATCATGTTATTAATCAGTTTTTTGATATCCTCCCTTGAAACTCTTACGAATTTGTCTCTTCTCTCAAATGTCTCATCAGGTATCTCTTTCTGGTAAACAGTTTCTGCATTGAAATGAAGTTCTGTTTTGCCTAGAGTAAAGAAAAAACTCATCAATACTCCATCAATCTGACTGAATGGTGTTGCAGCATTTGAATTTTTAACATTTATCTCATTGGTATACCAGATATCGACAATCTTTTCTCTGTCTGCAGGAAATGTAACCTCGGCATTTTTGCAATTAAAACCGCAGATAACTGATGTTTTTGATGTTTTTTTGATTTCCATTCCATCCATTGCTTCAAAACCCGGAAATTTCTCGCCCGGCTCAGCAGCATAGAAATATTTCAAAGTGAAAAGGCTGAAGTATGTATCAAAAATGTTTTTGTCAGGGTTTGCAAGATTCAGAATTCCCGAATTACCAAATGGGGAAACCATCTCAAACAGTATTTTATCCTTTTTAAATGAAACAATCAGGCTCTTGGGTAATACCTCTTTTGGCACGCCACTTAAGTTTCCAGTATAATCAATATTATAGTGGATCTCACCCTGATCTATATTCTTGCCCCCTTTCATCTTACAGGAGTACCCTGTCATTGCTAAGATTACCGCAATGAAAAACACATAGCTGAATCTCACTTATATTTTTGTATTTTGAATTATGTAAATGTAGCGTTTTTTTTGCAATTGCAACTCACTCTCCTGATGTTTATGAGTTTAATCATTGAATATATGTTATTTAACATATGATTTCAGGGGCTCATTTCAGATTGACAGATGGCTTTAATTGTAATGAATTTGATAGCTTTGTCTTCTTTAAGATAGTTTTCTGACTTTTTTTGTTTTTGATTTTTGTCTGCCTGATATTTAGATTGATTATGAAAAAAAAACTTGCTGTTGTTGCTTTAGGAGGAAATGCTATACTGAGAGGCGATCAGATCGGAACTATTGATGAGCAGGAACAAAACACCTCTGAGACTCTGGAAAACCTTGTATTTCTGATAAATGAAGGGTATGATCTGGTAATAACCCACGGAAATGGACCCCAGGTGGGCAATATACTTATGCGGAATGATGCAGGGGAACAGCTGTACGGTATTTCTCAGATGCCTATTGATGTATGTGTAGCTGATACTCAGGGTGGAATTGGTTATATGATTGAGAGAATGTTCCGGAATGTGCTTAATAAACACGGAATAAATAAAAATGTAATTTGTCTGGTTACCCAGGTGCTGGTTGATATAAATGACCCCGCTTTTACCGATCCGCAAAAAAGGGTCGGGAAAATTTATTCAAAGGAACAGGCCGATGCTCTTTCCTTCGAAAAGAAATGGGTTTTCAAAGAGGAGGTAAAAATAGCCGGAGGGTACCGTCGTGTTGTTCCTTCCCCAATACCGGAAGGTGTGATAAATGATTCAATTATCAGAGAGCTGGCAGGGAAGGGGAATATCGTTATTGCAGCAGGGGGCGGCGGAGTTCCGGTTTATATCGATGAAAAAAATGATGTCCGACCGGCAGAAGCTGTTATAGATAAAGACCTGGCCTCTTCATTGCTGGCAACAAAGATTGGGGCTGATGAGTTCTATATTCTGACGGATGTTCCTTATATCTATATTAATTATAAAAAGCCGGACCAGGAGATTAAAGAATTTCTCAATTATTCCGATACTCTGAAATACCTCAATGAAGGTCAGTTCTCAAAAGGAAGTATGGAGCCCAAAATACAGGCATGCCTTAATTTTATTAAAAACGGCGGATCGAAAAGTGTTATAACTGAGGCATTTAAACTTGCCGATAGAAAGTATGGCTCAAAAATAACTATGGAATATGAAGACGACCGGAGATAGTCTTTAGGTTGAAGCCCGGCTCCCTCTTACCTGTAGTTTGATATCTGACACTTTTCGTCTTTAATTTTTCTGACCAATTTTTACTATTTTTACACCTTCATTATCAGATTTTAAGTTTTTCAAATTTTCAATTATATCATCATGGCATACAATTTACGCAACCGGAATTTTCTTAAACTTCTCGACTTTAAACCTGAAGAGATAATGTTTCTTCTTGATCTGGCAGCTGAACTGAAGAAAGCAAAATATGCAGGTACAGAACAACCCAGACTGAAAGGGAAAAACATTGCACTGATCTTCGAAAAAGCCTCAACAAGAACCAGATGTGCTTTTGAAGTGGCGGCATTTGATCAGGGAGCGCATGTCTCATATCTCGGACCAAGCGGTTCGCAGATAGGACAAAAGGAGTCTATGAAGGATACAGCCAGGGTTCTTGGCCGGATGTACGATGGAATTGAATACCGTGGATATGGTCAGGATATTGTTGAAGAACTGGGGAAATATGCCGGGGTCCCTGTATGGAATGGTCTTACAAACGAATTTCATCCTACTCAGATCCTTGCTGATTTTATGACAATGCTGGAACACTCCGATAAGCCTCTGAATAAAATATCTTTCTGTTACCTTGGCGATGCGCGCAATAATATGGGTAATTCCCTTATGGTCGGAGCCTCGAAGATGGGTATGGATTTCAGGGCTGCAGCTCCGAAAGAATGCCAGCCTGCCGATGAGCTTGTTGCTAAATGCCGTGAAATAGCAAGAGAGACCGGTGCAAAAATCACAATTACCGAAAATGTTGATGAGGCTGTTAAAGGGGTCGATTTTCTTTATACAGATGTATGGGTATCTATGGGTGAACCTGATTCAGTATGGGAAGAGCGGATTAAGCTTTTAAAGCCATATCAGATTAATAACGAAGTGGTTAAGAAATGCCAAAATCCGAAAGTGAAATTTCTTCATTGTCTTCCTGCTTTTCACAACAGGCAGACAAAGGTTGGAGAAGAGATATTTAAGAAATTCGGACTTGATGGAATGGAGGTTACTGAGGATGTTTTTGAATCTGAGCGCTCAATAGTATTTGATGAAGCCGAAAACCGTCTTCATACTATTAAAGCAGTGATGGTTGCAACACTTGGGGTATAGTTCTTCTGTTGAATTGATCAGGGGATTTTATGCTCAGGCTATCCACTCTTTTATAAAGTAAAAGGTCATTATTAAAGAGGCGGCAAGTTTCAGCCCTATCCCTGTAAGAAAACCCAGCAAGCTGCCGAAACCTGCTTTTAAAGCATATTTTATATCATCACGGAATATCATCTCACCTACAAATGCTCCTATCAGCGGACCTAATATTATACCCATAGGACCAAGAAAAATACCGATAACCAATCCAACAGTAGCTCCCCTCATCCCATATTTGGAGCCGCCGAATCTTTTTGTTCCCCATACAGGTACAATATAATCCAGTATTGTAACAACTACCGCAATAACTCCAAGGGTAATTAAGGTAGAAGTAGTAAAATGAGCGAACCGTGTCAGCTGAATAAGTATTAATCCAAGAAAACTTAATGGAGGGCCGGGCAATACAGGCACCAGACACCCGATTATTCCCAGAATCATAAATAGTATACCTAATATAAGGAGTATATAATCAGACATTTAGAAATATTCTACACAATGAAAAATAAAATGCTTATTGCTTTTTGCCCAGATCTTCAAACTCGACATTTGTAAATTCGGCAGAGACAAGCATCTCTTTATCTTCATGGAATTCAGATTCCGATAATATCTGGTCAGCTGTTGTTTCATTCTGACAGCTATCGATATATGAAACAGCCTCTTTCAATCCTTCTGCGAATTTCACAAAGTCCTCTTTATAAAGGAAGATCTTATGCTTTTCATAAAAGACTTTCCCCTCTTTGCCTAAACGTTTCTTGCTTTCGGTAATAGTCAGATAATAATCATCCTTGCGTGTTGCTTTTACATCGAAAAAGTAAGTTCTTTTTCCTGCACGTACCACCTTGCTGAAAATTTCTTCCTTATTGATTCTTTCTTCAAGCCCGTTTATGACTTCCTTTATTCCGGCTTCTTCTTCCATTTATAAGTCAGTTTATGTTAGGGTTTTGTTTTCTATTGTCAAATGTAACAATTATTTTATCAAATCAAAACCGGGCCGAAATTTTGACCTTTTGGGTGTGTAATTTTTCATAGTTGTTTTGAGGGTACGGGAAAAAGAGTATTTTTGCACCGGAAATCCGAGGTTCTTTATAAATGATAAGCAGAAGATTACTTCGTATAAAAGCCTTAATGGCTCTTTATGCTTTTAACCGCAGGGAGGATGAAAATCTTTCTCAGGCCGAGACAGAACTGATGTTCAGTATTGGTAAGACTTACGATCTTTATCATTATCTGTTGCTGCTTGTTCTTGATGTTGCCGATATTGCCTCTGAAAAAATAGATCAGGCACTCCAGAAAAGAATTCCTACACATAAGGATCTCAATCCGCAGAGACGGTTCGTTGATAATCTGGTTATTGCCCAGCTTAGAAATAATCTGGCCCTTAATAAATACATCTCATCAAAAAAACTTTCCTGGGTTAACTCTTCTCATATTCCACGCCTTCTTTATAATAAAATGATCACATGGGATGTTTATGAGGAGTATATGAAACCTGAAAATATCAGCTATTTAACTGACAGAAAGTATATTATAAGGCTAATAACAGAACTCTTTGCCGGCTCCGAAGATCTGCAGTCAAATCTTGAAGAACAAAGCATCTACTGGAATGATGATATGGAATACATCGCATCAATGGTTGAAAAGACGCTAAAGAAATTTAAGCCTGATTCTGACGAAAAAACAGAACTGATGCCTTTGTATAAAAATGAGGAGGATGAGGAGTTTGTAAAGATCCTGTTTCGAAAAGCTGTTGTTCATAATGAAAAATACTCCGGACTAATTGATAAAAACACTACTAACTGGGAGGTTGAACGAATTGCTCTGATGGATATTCTTGTTATGCAACTTGCAATAACTGAAATACTTGAATTTCCGGAAATACCTGTTAAGGTTACACTTAATGAATATATCGAGATTGCCAAATACTACTGTACCTCAAAAAGCAGTAACTTTGTCAACGGGATTCTTGATAATATTGTCAAAGAAATAAGGGAAAGCGGATTATTTAATAAATTTGGAAGAGGGCTGGTCGGTGAAACCATAACAGATGACAGACCGTAATTATAACTGGAATGAATTTTAAGAAAAAATATTTACCAATACTCCTTATTATATCTGCTCTGATAACAGCAAATTGCGGGAATGCCCACAAAAACGGCACTTCAGCAGCCGGTATTCAGCCGGGCGATACAGGTGCTGCCGTGATTATATTCAGGGAATACGAGCACCACTTCGGAAAAGTAGCTGAAGGAGAGAAAATAGGATATGTATTCACTTTTGAAAACAAAGGAACAGGTAATCTTGTAATTGCAGCTGCCACAACAAGCTGCGGTTGTACTGTCCCAAAGTATGATGCCAAACCTGTTCCTTCGGGAGGTTCAGGAATTATTGAGGTTGTTTTTGACACTTCCGGAAGAAACGGGATGCAGACAAAAACTATTTCAGTTAAGTCAAACGCATCCATCCCCGTCGTATTGTTAAAAATAACTGCAGAAGTAGTAACCAATAATAATTAATAATTTTAAAGATGACCAATTTCGCTTACCTTTATTTGATGGGTCAACCAACCGGAACTGCCGGTTCTGCTAACCCGCTTGTAACTTTTCTTCCGCTGATCCTTGTTTTTGTAGTTTTCTACTTTTTCATGATCAGACCTCAGATGAAGAAACAAAAAGAGATGAATACCTACAGAAGTTCCCTGAAAAGAGGTGATAAAGTTATTACTACCGGTGGAATATACGGAAGAGTATATGAAGTAAAAGACAATTATGTAACTATTGATGTCGGTGGCGATATTAAACTCAAAATTGACAAGAGCGCCCTTCTTAAGGATCCCTCAACCGAAGAATAAAAATTAACTTCTTTTCATTTTACCTTTGTGAAGGGAAAACATGGAATAAGTAAGGATTACCTTGCGAAGAAGGGGGTAAGCATAATCAACAGGGATTTTGTTGTTTTTGCTTTCTTCCTTCTTCTTTCATTTGTTTTCTGGTACCTTAACTCTCTCGGTAAAGAGATTGAGGCCGATATTAAATACCCTATTGAGTTTATAAACCTGCCAAAAGAAAAAATTATTTTGGAAGAGTCGCAATTAAAGCTCAACCTGTTTCTGAAAGGCCCCGGATATTCAATTCTTAAACTCAAAATTGCCGGCAAAAAGCCACCACTCATTATTGATATTTCAAAAGTAAATTACAAAAGAATACCCGACAGCAAAGATCTTGATTATTATATTGTCACATCAGGTCTTACGAAAAGCCTCTCTGTCAGATTAAGGTCGGGATGTGAAATTACTTCAATAAAACCCGACACACTATTTTTTACTCTTGAAAAGTTTATTTCAAAAACATCCTCAGGAACACCTGATATTAAGGCTGTTAAAAGTAAAAAAGCAATTTTTGGCCGTCACGGAGGAGAAAATGAGAAATGATCTGAAACCCGGAATGAAGCTTGGTGTAACAGGTGGTATCGGAAGTGGTAAAACTTCCGTATGCAGGGTCTTCAGAACTCTTGGTATACCAGTCTTTTCAGCCGACCAGAAAGCACGGGAAATTATGGATAATGATGAGGGTATTGCCAGGAAGCTGAATTTGATAGCAGGGAAAGATCTTTTTATGCCAGGTAGTCTCGACAGAATGGAACTTGCAAAACTCATCTTTAATGACAAAAATCTTCTCGAAAAGGTTAATGCACTTGTTCATCCGGCAATTTTTGACCTTTTCAGAAGCTGGGCACAGGTTCAGACAGGGCCGTATGTGATTATGGAAGCAGCCATTCTGTTTGAAAGCGGTGGCTCAAAGCTGGTTGACAGAACTGCTACTGTTGTTGCTCCTGAGGAGGAAAGGGTGAACAGGGTAATCCGCCGCAACAGTCTCTCGAGGGAACAGGTTATGGCAAGGATGAGGAATCAGCTGGATGATGAGACCAGGATAAAGCTTTCAGATTATGTGATTTATAACTCAGAAACTGATATGATAATCCCGGCAATATTAAAAATTCATAATGACATTTTAACCTATATTAATACCGTCAACTGATTATGGGAATGTTTGGAAAATGGCTGGGCGGTGGTCTTGGCTTTGTAATGGGAGGGCCGATAGGAGGACTGCTTGGCTTTCTTGTGGGTTCTATGATTGACAGCACTACAGTTCAGACTTCGACCTACACCAACAGGCCTGCACGAACTTCTCAGGGCGATTTCGGGATGAGCCTGCTGGTCCTTGTGGCAGCTGTAATGAAAGCCGACGGGAAAGTTGTAAAATCAGAACTTGATTACGTTAAAAAATTCTTTATCAGCCAATTCGGACAGGAGTCGGCGAAGGAAGCACTTCTGATTCTTAAAGATATAATCAAACAGGAAATTCCGGTACGGGATATTTGTGTGCAGATCAGCAGGAATATGGACTATTCCTCACGCCTGCAGTTGCTGCACCTTTTATTTAATGTTTCGCTGGCCGATACGAGTATTCATCCTTCAGAGATTGAAATAATAGAAAAGATATCAGGTGCCCTGGGAGTTGGTGCAACAGATTTTCTGTCAATAAAAAACATGTTTATTCCTGAAACAGATTCTTCGTATAAGATTCTTGAAATAGACCCCTCCTGTACTAATGAGGAGGTAAAGAAAGCTTACAGAAGAATGGCGATGAAGTATCACCCCGATAAAGTAAGTCATCTGGGCGAGGATTTCAGAAAAACCGCCGACGAAAAATTCAAAAAGGTTAATGAGGCTTATGAAAAGATTAAAAAGGAAAGAAATATGGCCTGAATTTAAAAACAAAAAAAAGTCACTAATAAAACTTTCATTACGATACAAGGATTAAATTTGCAAACAAAAAAAGAGAAAGATGGTATTAAAAGATATTCTTGCAATTTCAGGTGAACCTGGTCTTTTCAGATTTATTGCCCAGGGAAAAAACGCAATAATTGTTGAACACCTCGCAACAAAAAAAAGAAGCAGCGCTTATGCTTCAGCGAAAGTAAGCTCACTGGAGGATATAGCGATTTTCACCGATAATGAAGATATGCCTCTCGGGAAAGTTTTTGACCTGATTTATGAAAAGGAAAATGGGGGGGCCGCAGTCGATTCCAAAACAGATGGACTTAAGCTGAAGGTCTGGTTTGAAGGTATCCTTCCTGATTACTCAAAAGAGAAAGTTTATACCAGCGACATAAAAAAAGTTGCCCTTTGGTATAACACTCTTCATAATCTGAATCTCCTGGTTAAGGAAGAGCCTGAAGCTGTTGTAGATAGTGAGGCGGCTCCTGCTACTGAAAAGAAAAAAAAGAAAAGCAGCCAGAAAACGGAGTCCGAATAACTGTCTGTTAATATCTGATGACTATGAACTTTGGTGGCAATGAGGTGGTTTATGATTATTCAGAGTCAAAAATAATTATTGTCCCGGTACCATACGACGAAACCAGTACCTGGATGAGGGGTGCTGACAATGGGCCCGATGCAATTCTTCAGGCATCTGTCAATCTTGAATTCTACGACGTTGAAACTGCTTCGGAAGCTCATCTGAAAGGCATTAATACTGTTGAGCCTGTAACTGAAAAGGAGACTCCTGAGAAACTTGTTAATGCTGTATATAGCAGAACATTATCACTTCTTCGCGAAAATAAATTTCCGGTTATCATAGGGGGCAACCATACCGTATCAATCGGAGCAATTAAGGCATTTTCCGAACATTTTGATAATCTTTCTGTTCTTCAGCTTGATGCCCATGCTGATCTGAGGCAGGAATATGAGGGTTCGGAATTCAATCATGCCTGTGCAATGGCCAGGGCTCGTGAGCTGGCTCCAATTGTTCAGGTTGGAATAAGAAGCATGTCTGAATGCGAACTTCCTTATGCCGAGAAGGACAGAATGTTCTATTCGCATGAATTGTATTACGATAAGAATCTGTATCTTAATGCAATGGATAAACTGACAGAGAATGTTTATATTACAATCGATCTCGATGTTTTTGATCCGTCAATAATGCCATCAACCGGAACTCCTGAGCCTGGTGGACCGGAGTATTTTGAACTGCTTCATTTTATGAGGGACGTAATAAGAAAGAAAAATGTTGTTGGTTTTGATGTTGTTGAACTGTGTCCCTCTTCAGTCAATAAAGCGCCCGATTATATTGCGGCCAGAATTATATACCAGCTTCTCAGTTACAGGTTCGCTAAGTGAACCTGTTCAATCCTCTTTCTTCGCCTCTTCCCAGATAACATTCATCTCATCGAGACTCATGTTATGAAGAGATATCCCTTTTATAAGTGTCTCTTTTTCAAGATAATTAAAACGCTTTATAAACTTCCTGTTGGTTTTTTCAAGTGCTGCTTCCGGATCAATTCCATAAAGGCGCGAAGCATTGATAATTGAAAAAAGAACATCACCAAGTTCCGATTCTATTGCCTCGGTATTGCGGTTATTAATCTCTTCTTTCAGTTCGGTGATCTCTTCAAGCACTTTGTCCCATATCTGTTCGCGCTTCTCCCAGTCAAATCCTACCCCTCTGACCTTCTCCTGAATCCTGTTGGCTTTAACAATTGCAGGCAAAGACGATGGCACACCAGATAACACTGGTTTGTAACCATTATTTTCTTTTGTTTTGAGCTGTTCCCAGTTCTCTTCAACCTGCGATGCTCCACTTACTTTTACATCACCAAATACATGCGGATGCCTGTAGGTTAGCTTTTTATTTATTCCTTCCAGAACATCGCCCATGTTGAAAACACCTTTTTCAGATCCGATTTTTGCGTAGAAGACTATATGAAGCATCAGATCGCCCAACTCATTTTTGATACCTTCATCACTTCCTGAGAAAACTGCATCGGCTAATTCGTATGTCTCTTCAATAGTCAGTTTCCGCAGACTTTCATTGGTCTGTTTCATATCCCAGGGGCACTTCACCCTTAGTTCGTCTATAATGCTGAGAAGCCTCTTAAACTCATCAAGAGTTTTGGTTATATCATTCATTTTTAACTTAATTAGAACAATCGGTTAGGGGAGGCGGCTTTGTTCGCAAGATCGATGCGAACAACCGAACCCGGTTCCAGGCTGAGCAATTCGGAAATATCAGCGCCGTTTATTGATATCTCGAGAAGATCGAACTGGTTGAATTTTGCAAGTATTTCATTAACAGGGACATCACTATATCTGGTGGAAATATGATCGGTGTAATTATTATTACTTTGAATCAGAATCCGGTATGCCTTATTCTCAAAAACTCTTAAGAACACCT
This sequence comes from uncultured Bacteroidota bacterium, assembly GCA_903824785.1. GTDB lineage: Bacteria > Bacteroidota > Bacteroidia > Bacteroidales > VadinHA17 > LD21. The sequence continues at coordinate 15,580 of CAIJYD010000047.1, read as the reverse complement.
CCCTGGTAATATTCGAAATGGCGTTTCCATATGAATCGATAAAAATTATACTTCCAATTATAACATCTTTATCAATTGTTGCTCTGAGAGGTATTATTTCCCTGATAGTTTTTACCGGTGCACCAAGATCTGACGGGCTCTTTCCTGATAAAATATCAGAAGCCGCCTTCGCAAAAATCTCAAGTTCATCAGAGGATTCATTGTGTTCTATTTTTATAATTTCGTCCGGCTCGGAATTAAGAATAAGATTGAAAATACCGTTGTCAGTGCCAATAAAATAATGTTCTTTAGCCTTCACAATCAGATGATGATGATTCTTTTGAGCTTCAGAATGTACACAAATGATATGAACAGAACCCTTAGGGTAATTACTATAGGTATTTCTTATTATGAATGAAGCTTTTGCTATTTCAAACGGCCGTATGCCTCCGGCATTATCTATTATGACAACACCAGGGCACATGCTGCTAAGCTTACCTTTAATGATTCCGTTATAGATATCATCTGGCCTCCACTCTGTTGTTAATGTAACTACCGGCATATGAAAAAACTTACAGCAAAGATAATCTTCTAAGGAAAAAATAACCTTACTTTGTATTGTACAATGGTTTTTTTATAAACTATTTATTGCGATTCCGGATTAATTGGGCAAATTGCAATTCAGATTATTAATTTTTGTATTGTTTAATGACTGAGATAATAATATTTCTTGAGGATATTGATCCTGTAGTATTCTTCGGGACAAACAATTCTCTGCTTGACAAGATCCGTAGTTTCTTTCCCAGGATTAAAATTCTTGCCAGGGGAAATGAAATAAAATGCATGGGCGAGGAGGTTGAGATTACTCTGTTTGCCGAGAGGTTTAATGAACTATTGGAATATTATAATAAATATCACCGGCTTGATGAACAGGATATAGAGAAATATTTTTTCGATGGTGAACACATGAAGTCAGCATCGAATGGCGAATTTGAACAGGTTATTGTTTTTGGTACAAGCGGTAAACCGGTAAGAGCGCGGACAGTCAATCAGCTTCTTTTAGTCAGTGATTACAAGAACAATGATCTTATTATTGCTGAAGGTCCGGCAGGAACAGGCAAGACATATACTTCTATTGCTCTTGCTGTCAGGGCACTGAAGGAAAAAGAGGTTAAAAAGATTATTCTTGCGCGTCCTGCTGTTGAAGCAGGAGAAAGACTCGGGTTCCTTCCGGGAAACATGAAGGAAAAGCTTGACCCTTACCTCCAGCCTCTCTACGATGCCCTTCACGATATGCTCCCTTTCAAAAAGCTGGAGACCTGGCTCGAGGACGGTACAGTTCAGATTGCACCTCTTGCCTATATGAGAGGACGGACTCTGGAAAACGCAATTGTAATACTGGATGAAGCTCAGAATGCCACTATAAATCAGCTTAAGATGTTTCTCACAAGGATGGGCACAAACTCCAGGTTCATAATAACCGGCGATACCACTCAGATAGACCTGCCCAAGAAAAGCGATTCAGGTCTGCTGCAAGCAATGCGCATTCTTGACAATATTGAGGGGATTTCAATTATCAGATTCGACGAGCGTGATATAGTCAGGCATAATCTGGTTAAGCGAATTGTAAAAGCCTATGAGAATGAGGAAAATGAGGCGGGTAAACAAAAAAAAGACCAGTTGAAAGATTAAACAAATGAAATTTAATAAAATCTGCGTATTTTGTGCCCTGTTGCATGGTTTTTGCTCCATAGACAGTAGAAAAAATTAAAATATCTCTTAACTGATTTATAATATGGTTAAAACAATCTTAAGTTCAAACTACAATTTCCCTGGTCAGAAGAGCATCTATAAGGGGAAGGTAAGGGACGTTTATAATATTAACGACGATTACCTTCTTATGATTGTCTCCGACAGGATTTCAGCCTTTGATGTGGTACTGCCGAGGGGTATTCCTTATAAAGGCCAGGTCCTTAATCAGATAGCAGCTAAATTTCTAGACGCTACAAGCGCTATTGTTCCGAACTGGAAAATTGCCACTCCCGATCCGACAGTTACTTTTGGCCATAAATGTGAACCCTATCCCGTCGAAATGATTGTAAGGGCTTACCTTACCGGAAGCGCCTGGAGAAGCTATAAAGCAGGAGCAAGGGAAATCTGCGGTATTAAAATACCCGATGGAATGAAGGAACACCAGCGGTTTGAGAAACCAATTATTACGCCTACTACCAAAGCTGAACAGGGAAAACATGATGAGGATATCAGTCGTTCCGAAATAATAAGCCGAAACCTCATTTCAGAGAAAGAGTATAGTCAGATAGAAGAATATACGATGGGAGTATTTATAAAAGGCTCTCAGATTGCAGCCGACCATGGCCTGATTCTAGTTGATACAAAATATGAGTTTGGCAGAAAAGATGGGCAGATTTACCTTATCGATGAGATCAATACACCTGACTCATCACGATATTTTTATGCTGATGGATATCAGGAAAGGTTCAATAATGGGCTTCCTCAGAAACAATTATCAAAGGAGTTTGTAAGAGAATGGCTGATGGAAAATGGCTTTCAGGGCCAGGAGGGACAAGTTATCCCTGAAATGTCAGATTCCTTTGTAAATGAAATATCAGAAAGGTATATTGAGCTATATGAGAATATTACAGGTGAAAGGTTTATCAGGGAAGATATTACCAATGTGCCTGAGCGAATTGAAAGAAACTGCAGGACATTTCTTAAAACATTGTAAAAAAGAGAATAAAAAAAGATTGAAAATGAAAATCTTAGGCGGTATTAAGGCTCTTTTGATAATAATTATTTTAATTGCATTTAATATTAATAGCTATCCGCAGGTTGTTGTGGAGCGGTCAAAAGAAAAAGTAATTCTTTCCGGTGTTGCTTATTATGTGCATGTGGTTAAAACCGGTGAAAGCGCTTTTGTAATTTCAAAAGCTTATGGCATTACAGTTGAGGAATTAACAAAGGAGAATCCCCCAGTACTTTATGGCATCAAGGTTGGGCAATCTCTTAGAATACCTGTTAAGCCGGGCAGTGAACCAAAACCTTCTGCACCTGCATCTGTACCTGCTTCTGTGCCTGCATCTGCACCTCCAGCTGTGCCCCCAACAACCTCTGCTCCCGCAACTACTCCTGAAAAAAAACAGACTGAGAACAGTAAATTACTTTATCATGTTCTTAAGCCCGGTGAGACAGTCTATTTTCTCTCTAAAACTTATGGGGTTACTGTTAACGAAATAATACAGAGCAATCCCGGTATTGATATTACAAAACTATCGGTTGGTGCTGAAATAGCGGTTCCACGTAAGGTGCTTATCGATACCAGACAGAAATTTGAAGAAAAGGAGAATAAATTCATTTATCATAAAGTCGTAAAAGGGGAGTCGCTCTCCTCAATTGCTGAAAAATACGGTATTACTCTCAAGGAATTGAAAAAAGAGAACAGCGATATGGGATTTCCTCAGGTTGGTGACTTTATCAAAATCCCCGGCGTGAAAACGGTAGTAATCCGCGAAGCTGAACCGGATAAAATAGATACTGTTGCTGAGTTGCCTGAAAAACCGGTTTTAATTAAAAGCAACCAGGTTGTCACTCCCCCGTTTAAAGAGCTCAGAGGTTCTATGGATATTGCCGTTATGCTGCCGTTCTACCTTAACGAAAATTCTGACAGGGGTTCAGTTGATTCATCAAAAACAGTTGCAGGGAAGAAAATATACAAAGAAAACTACAGGCCTCAGGACTGGATCTACCCGGGAAGCCTCGATTTTGTTGAAATGTATGAGGGAATTCTTCTTGCTGCGGATACTCTTCGTTCTCTGGGGTTGGATATAAACATATACTCCTATGATATCAAAAGCGACTCCGTTGAACTTACAAGACTTATAAAATCAGGGAAACTTGCCGATATGGAACTCATTATCGGACCGGTTTATTCTCATAACCTGTCAATTGTTGCCGCTTATGCCAGGAACCTTGGTATTCCGGTGGTATCACCTGTTCCGCTTTTTAATAATTCTGCTCTTCGTAAGAACCCGACTCTTTTTATGGCCAATTCTTCTCTCGAAATTGCCCAGAGAACACTCGCTAAAAAACTTAGCGAATTCCCTGATAAGAATTTTGTTTTTATTCATTCGGATTCCATAGGGAACGATGCAGATGTAAAAAGATTTAAAAATCTGATATTTAAAGAGTTGAGTGCAAAAGTACCTTATGATGAGATAAAGTTTAAAGAGTTTATCTTCTATAGCAGGTCAATGTTTGATAATGACTCCATAAACCGGTTGAGCCATGCCCTTTCTGAGAAAACCGGGAATATTGTTATTATTGCTTCTGAAGAAGCTCCGGTTATAAGCGAGACAATTATGGATGTACACGGTCTTTCCAGAAAATACGATGTAAAAGTGTTCGGGTACCCTGCCATGAGAGACAATGATAATCTTGATCCGAAGTATTTCTTCGATCTGGATATTTTGGTCTATTCCCCTTCATCGATCGATTATACAATGAATGACGTGAAGAAATTCAACTCTGCTTTCAGAGAAAAATTTCTTACCGAACCCTCCGAAAAAAGTTATGCCTGGCAGGGATATGATATTGCCTACTATTTTATGTCGGGAATAGCCCTCCACGGAAAAAATTTTATTACCCATCCTGAAATTCATACACCTGATCTTTTACAGACCGATTATAATTTTAAACGATCAGATACCGGCGACGGCTTTGAAAACCAGAAGCTGTTCCTTTTCAGATATACCAAAGACTATGAGGTAAAGCTGGTTAAGGAGAGTTTTCTTCTGTGAGATCAGAAATACTGACCACCTTCCCTGAAAAGAATCTTCTCTGTTAATAAAAATTAACAATCCGGAATATTTGCATATTAATAGTTGTCTATATATTGTAGTATGATTAAAGAATCGTACAAAGAAACCGATGAGCGCGAACTGGTAAAGGCATCCCTGGATGGAGATAAAAAAGCATTCGGAGAAATTGTAAACCTGTATCAGAAAATGGTTGCACGAACGGTTAAAGGTATGCTTGGCGATTCAGTTTTTGCAGAAGATATTGGACAGGAGGTATTTATAAAACTTTATCATTCTTTATCAGAGTTCAGGGGTGAAGCAAAACTTTCAACTTATATCCAGAAAATTGCAGTTAACCTGTCTCTTAATGAGATAAAAAGAAGAAAAAGGTTTTTTTCAATGTTTTCTCAAAGAGGGAATAATGAGATGTACGAATTTGAAATTCCTGATTATGATACTGAAGAGAGAAAAGATGCTTCGGAAATAGTTAATAAAGCATTATTGGCCATGAGTCCTAAGTTTCGTATAATATTAACAATGAGGATGCTGCAGGGATACTCCACAAAAGAAACTGCAGAGATTCTCGATCTTCCGCTTGGAACGGTTCTTTCAAGGTTATCGAGAGCTCAGGAAGAATTAAGGATTATTTTAAAAAAGATATAATTTCTATGGACCCTTCAGAAATAAAAAAAATATTATTCAGTTCGCTGAAATCAGAGACTGATACCAGAGAGGTTCCGGGATTCTTGGAAAAGGAGGGAGTGTCTTACAGTTTCAGTCCTGACTTTGGAGAAAAGGTTCTTAATAAATTATTTTCAGCAGGACTGACTATCAATCGGGAAGTAGAATTTATCAGATCAATGAATTTTGCATTCTACCGTATTGCTCTTACAGGGGTGGCTGCAATTGTTTTGCTGATTATCTCTATTTTCCTTATGGATGGTTCTCTGTCTCTTAACTCATTTCTTGGGCTGAGCGACAATTATGATGAAAGTATTGTTTGCCTTTTAACCGGTAATTAAACCAACATGAAAACAAAACCAATAATTCTCGTTGTCGTTACTTTGGTAATCGGATTCTTACTTGGGATGCTTACTTCCGCTCAGATAAGACACCAGAAACTTAAACCTGTCAGAGTTTTCTTTTCTGAAGAGAGATTCAGGGAGGGCTTTTATAAGGCTATCCAGCCTGACGAAATGCAAAAGGAGAAAATTGACCTTGTTCTTGATAAATATGCCCGGATCAATAGTGATCTACAAGGTGGCTTTCGAAAGGAGCTTGACTCAAATATGAAAGATTTCAGAAAAGAACTGGACCTGATACTTACAAAAGAACAGATGGCACGGCTGAAAGAGATGGATGAAAGGCGCCAGGAGATGATACGACAGAACAGGAATAACCATGGTAACGACTCATCTGATTTCAGGAATGGCCGGAGGCATAATCCGGGCGAAAGAGGCATTCAGGATGGCCCTCCGCCTCCTCGTTCCAACGATCAGAATCCGCCTGCTAACCGATAATAAACAACAGATAGTCTAAAAGGATTGGCAGATCATCTGAATTAACCCCGAGCGACAAAAGAAGGGTCTTGTCTTCCGAAAAAATAGCCATAAACTTCTCTTTGGATATTTCGCCGCCAATAATACTTTGCCTGTAATAATCAACTGCCTCCTTTTTATTTCCCTGGCAAAGAGACAGATGGCCCTTATTTATGAGATCATGATCTGTTAACTTACCTGCCGAAAGGCGATCGTAATATTTTTCCGAATCCTCAAAACGGCCCAGTGCAAAGTAACAAAATGCTATTGGCCTTAAGATCTTAAGATTATCAGGCTCATTATATTCAACTCTGAAGTAGAATTTTAATGCCTGTTCATAGTTTTTCAAATCAAGATAGCAATGTGCTGTCATAATAACAGTATGGATATTTTCCGGTTCCATATCACATGCCTGAAGGTAATATTCAAGTGCCTCTTCATTTTTTCCAAGTCTTCTCAGGCATAATCCCAATTTCTTTATTGTCCATCCCTTTCTGTCTATCAGCTCCGCCCTTCTGTAGAACTTTAGTGCTTCTTCATAGTTATTATTCTGCTGATGGCAATATCCGATTTTTTCATAGAGCTGAGCATCTGAAGGTTTTTCACTGACCTGTTTAAGGAAGAGATAAAGAGCATCATCGTAGAAATTTTTGCTGAAGAAATAGTCAGCCAGGCCGGCTTCAGCTTCATTGGCGTTGCACGTCATCCGGAAGAATTCCGAATTGTAAATATCCAATTTGCCAATGAACAGATCCTCAAATTCTTTCTTATAGGGAGATAATTTGAAAAACCTGTAAATATCCTGAAGATACTGGGTTACGTTTGTTCTGAAGCTTTTGTAAGGATCTGTTCCTGAATCATCTTCATTTAACTGCCGCAGTCCTTCAAGTTCCATCCGAAAAACCTTTAACATCATGCTTTTTTGTGCTGAAGGAAGATATTTAAGATTTAAAAGCAGGGAATATTTATCGGAGTTGCATATAAAAGGGGTTTTGGACAAGGCTTCAGAAAGTTCATTTGTACCAGGACCAAGTATCTCATCGTGGTAAATCTCATTTACAATCTCATGGTCAGGGTAAAAAGGAACGAACCAGTTTTGAAAATCCTTGAAAAAATCAAAATGTTTCATATTGGCAAATGCTGACATATAAACGTCGGCCCCCTCCATCTGGAGCTTGGTAAGCTCCTCCATAGTCTTGAATATCTCCTCTGAATCGCTGAACATCTCTGCCCAGTCGGGGTTCTTCTCCTCATTTTTCTCCTTTGGCAGAATATTGTCGAGATCAAGTTTCTCCTCAATTCTGGGTTTAAGTTTTGCTACCTGAGGTAAAATCTCATCCTGTAGTTTCTTACTCAGCTTTTCTGTTTCCCGCGATCGGATTGTCTGAAGAACGATTATCCTGCAATGTTCCATGAATTTGTTCTCCTTGCTCATCCGTTGAATACTCTCTGTAATCTCGGGATATAGTAAAATCCTTCCGTTATAATGATGTAAATTCAGGATCAGCCCTGAGAGCGCTCTTTCCATTACCTGCTCCTGTTTTGCTTCATAAATGTTTATCAGAAGCAGGAGCTTTTCCGATTGCCATGTCCTTAGGGAACTCAATGTAACAGCTGTGGTAAAAATGCTTGCCTCATACCATCTGAACTTTCCCGATTTAAGAATAATTGAGATGAGGCTGTTTTCTGCATCACCATAGTAATCAGTTAGCCAGAGGTGATTGAAAATATTCCGGATAAGCTGTCGGTGCTTTCTTGAAATTACAGATTCAGGATCAGGATTTATCTCATTACTCAGTTTCAGCCACTCATCAAGCTCTGATTTAAACATCAGGTCATCAACAGTTTCAATAATAGTTTTACCACTAAGCTTCATCTCTTTTTCAGCCTGTTGCTTTACCCAGTATGTATTCCATCCGGAATAATGTGACAATATGTCCTGTCTCACACGGTCGGAGAGGCCAAGAATAGACTGAATAAGCTTAATATAAATTTTGTTCCGTTCAGGGTCTTTTATTCCTTCAATAGTGTATGTGAGCATGTTCCGGTAGGTCATAACTATATTATCATACTCATCATGCAGATCGCCGGTCGATGAACCAGTAATCATATCTGCCAGTATATCAAGACTTTGCTTAATCCTTTTTTCCGAAACTAAACTGCAAAGCCTTTTGTGTTGCTGATTAACTTTTGCTACATCCATTTTTTTCTTCTTTGGCAATGAAATATGACAAAAAATCATTGCAATATGTAAAAAACTTATCTGCAACAATCAGACCGTTTAGAACCGGAAGGTTGGCTACAGTTTGCTTATTCCCTTTTTTTCAGGAAGGTTCTTACATATCCGCTGTGATAAATTAACTGTTTGAAGTTTATCTGTAAATCAGAAGTTGTACCCGATACTTATATAACCTTTTGTTTTTCTGAAATAGGTTTCATGATTATACTGGCCGTTCATTATTCCGATTCTGACTGGCCCGATAATAGACAGATATCCAAATCCGATGCTGTAACCTGTAAGAATTGATAATTTTTTACTGGTGTGAAAATCCGAAATGGCAAAAACATTAGCCATCATCTCCAGGTGAAGCTTTTCGTAGAGTTCAAGGTCGAACTCGGACCGGATCCCTGCCATTTTTTTTACAGGAATCTGGTTCGGATGAAAGCCAACAAGTGGAACAGATCTTTTATTCAGCGATTCTATTCCTCCCAGAAGAAAGAAATTATTTTGCGATGACAACGAGTCGGAGTCGGTTATGTAAAGCACATCCGCACCAAATCCTAAGGTCAGTTTTCCGGAAGGGGAATAAAAATGTTTAATGGAACCGTATAAAGTATAGAATCGTCCGAATGAAAACTCACCATTATTCCCTTCTCTGAATAATGTTTTTGAAGTATCTGTTTTTATTCCTCCCGAGATAAGCTTTGATGTGCTGAGCGATGTGTTGAATATTGTTCCTTTATCGGGAAAATGCTTTATGTCGAGAGAGTTTATCTGATAATCGTATGTAACTGATGCATAATTGTACGAAATGGTACTTGGATGGTCGTCCGAATCATAGTGAAGGATAAGGTTAAGGTTATTGTAATTTAACGATACGCTCATCATCTGGTTAAGTCCTATTCTTTTATTTAACGTCAATGCCGGCATAAAATTCCTGCCGATTACATCTCCCTTTTTACCTCGCAGTTCCAGCATGGGGATCAGTGTATTATCAGCATAAAAACTTGTTGATAAACCGAATTTCTGATTTCTGTCGAGAAACTGGAGGTAATCAAGTTTTAACCTGTAATACTGACCCAGAAATGAGTTTAAATTGATTACAGATCTCTGAGTCAGAAGGTTCTTTACTGATATCCCGGCTATTAGCCCTGAGCTAAGTGAATTATCGTAATGCACAGAACCATAAAGCATTGCAAGTGGTTTTTCTATACAGTCTATAACCAGTATCAGCGAATCATTTCTGGGTACAATCCTGTATTTCACTTTATCAAACCAACCCTTTCCGTAAAGAAGTTCAATTCTTTCACTCAGTATATATTTATCAACTTTCTTTTTCGGTTCAATGTCAAGCACCCCGAGAATCTGAAAATCCGAATAATCTTTGTTGCCCTTTATCTCAATCCTGTCGAAAGCATATGTTTGTTTGTCGAGAATGTTTTTTAAAGGTTCCTGTTTCCTTATCTGGTTGAGTGAATCTGCCAGTTTTCTGAAAGATTCTTTAAACGGCAAAGCAGCCTTATATCCTCTTTCAAGCAGTGAATCCACATTTTCAAAATTTGTTATCGGAAGCCCATCAGTATTCGGTTTAATAAGAAATTTTATCTTTTTTTTCTCCTCTTTGAAATCCTCCAGACTTCTGTACATGGCAATCTGCTTCATAATTCCTGATAATGACTGAAGATCTTCTTCTTTATAGGCTTCGAAGCCAACATAGGAGCCAATAAGAATTTCTGCACCCATCTCTTTTGCTTCACTTGCGGCAAAGTTTCTTATTAACCCTCCGTCAAGAAGAAGCATGGTATCTATTTTCAGGGGAGTAAATACTGAAGGAACTGAAAAGCTTGCCCTGATGGCATCGGGCAGGTATCCGCTCTTCAGATCGATTCTTCTGTAGGTAATAATATCTGCTCCTACGCACATAAAAGGAATGGGAAGTTTTGAAAAATCCTTAATATCTGCTGCCGGCCAGGCGTAAAAACTCAGTGTGTTCTCAACCTGTTGCCCGTTAATAAGTCCTAAAGGAAACTGAACCTTATTATATGAAAGAGGCAATGAAATAATGCTGTTGTCGAAATGGCTTTTTTCAAGAAAAATTACTTTGTTTTCAGGGATCTTATTCGAAAGGATAAGATTCCAGTTTATCTTTTTTAAGATCTTTAAAAGGCTGTCAGCAGAATATCCTAAAGAATAAAATCCGCCAATTATACTCCCCATACTTACTCCGGTTATATAATCGGGTCTTAATCCTGCCTCTTCCATTACCTTAATAACACCCAGATGGGCTATACCGTGAGCTCCGCCTCCGCTAAGTACAAGACCAACACCGGGCCTTTTGGCAATTTCCTGTGCCTGAATATTAAAATGGCTGAAGGGAATCAAAAGAAAAAACAGGATATATTTCAATACTAATCTTTGATAATCAGGCATTAAACAGATAGAACTTGTTTTCATATTTAGCACGTTAAAATGCTATTGATTAATAGCATTTACCTTTGCAAGGTAGTTATTTTAAGTAAATTTGCAGAGTGAAAACTCAATCTATTTTCAATAAAGACTGGCTCCCGACAACCAGCAAAGAGGCCTTGTTACTCGGATGGGACGAACTTGATGTGATAATTTTCAGTGGTGATGCCTATGTGGATCATCCATCTTTTGGCCCGGCAGTTATTGGAAGAGTAATTGAGGAAGCCGGCCTGCGTTGTGCAATTGTTCCGCAGCCTAACTGGAAAGACGATTTAAGGGATTTTCGCAAGCTTGGAAAGCCAAAGCTTTTTTTTGGAGTTACCGCCGGAAATATGGATTCGATGGTCAACCATTATACTGCCGCCCGTCGCTTAAGGTCCGATGATGCTTATACACCGGGCGGGAAAGCTGGTTTCAGACCCGATTATCCTACTATCGTATATACTAAAATTCTAAAGGAGATCTTTCCGGATGTTCCGGTTGTTATAGGAGGTATAGAAGCTTCCATGCGACGGCTTACTCATTACGATTACTGGAAAGATAAACTCGAACCTTCCATCCTTTTAAGCAGTGGGGCGGATATGCTGATTTATGGTATGGGAGAGCAACCTCTGAGAGAGCTTTTAAAACTGTTAGCATCAGGAGCTCCCTTTTCATCCCTGAAAACTGTTCCACAGACAGTAATTTTGGCAAAAAAGGATGATCCCCTGCCAATGCAGAAAAAATGGAAAGAGATCCCGCTTCATTCCTTCGAAAAATGTCTGAGGGATAAAAACCTGTTTTCAGAAAATTTCGTGAAGTTTGAAAAGGAATCGAACAAAATTGAACAGGCCAGGCTGACTGAACCATCAGGTGATGTTAACGTGATAATCAACCCCTCTTTTCTGCCGATGGGAGAGGAGGAGGCCGACCGCTCATTCGATCTGCCCTATATGTATTTGCCTCATCCACGTTATAATAAGAAGGAGGATATTCCTGCTTATGAAATGATAAAATTTTCGGTGAATATTCATCGGGGCTGTTTTGGAGGTTGTAGTTTTTGTGCAATAGCCGCCCATCAGGGTAAACAGATAATAAGCCGGTCAGAAAGGTCGATTATTGACGAGGTTATTAAAATTTCAGGACTTCCGGATTTTAAGGGTTATCTCTCCGACCTTGGCGGTCCGTCAGCAAATATGTACAGAATGAAAGGAAAGGAAATGAAGCTTTGCCAAGCCTGTTCAAGACCTTCCTGCATCTGGCCTGCTATATGCAAAAACCTTAATACAAATCATAAGCATCTTACTGAACTTTACAGGAAAGTAGATAAAGTGGAAGGCATCAGGAAATCATTTATCGGCAGTGGTGTTCGCTATGATCTACTGTTTCCGGAGTGGAATAAAAGTGCCGGAAGAGACGAAGGTGAATATCTTGAAGAGCTTGTAAAAAACCATGTGTCAGGCCGGCTGAAAGTGGCTCCGGAGCACATTTCCCCCGGAGTATTGTCACATATGCGAAAAGCTCCTTTTGATCTCTTCAGGAAGCTTAAAAAAAGGTTTGATGGAATTAGAATCAGAAATGATCTTAAATATGAGATTATCCCTTATTTTATTTCATCACACCCCGGGTGCACCGATGCTGATATGAAAGAACTTGCAGCCGAGGTTAAGAGCCTCGGGATAAAGCCTGAACAGGTGCAGGATTTTACTCCAACGCCAATGACCCTTTCAACGCTGATGTATTATACAGGCTTTGACCCCTTTTCAGGAAAGAAGGTTTTTGTTGCAAGAACTATTGAGGATAAAAGAAAACAGAAAGAGTTCTTTTTCTGGTATAAAAAAAGTACCGGTCCTGAAAATGATTTCAAAAAGCGGAAGGGTTTTTCCGGGAAAAAGGGATGATTTACCTGCAAGATGGATTTAACGGGCTTAGCATTACCCTAAAATGATAGTTAACATAAAGAGTTCGTTTTGAAGTTAAAAATTGTTAAATTGCGAAATCAATTAGCTCTTCATCTCTTTTTTTAGACTATAATGAAGAACTTTGTGAAGTGCTATAAATCAGTATATTGACTAATACATTTCAAATGCAGTTTCTTCCATTACTGTTGGCTTTCTTAATGATTGGCTCCTTTAGCAGACGGACAGATTCACCACATGGTTCCGATTTTAAGGTGAGTTGTACCATCTGTCACAGTTCAAAGGGATGGCAACTTGATAAAGAAATTTACTCATTTAACCATAGCAGTACCAGATTGTCGCTTGAAGGACAGCATAAAGAGATAAACTGCCGGCTGTGCCATCCAACACTTGTTTTCTCTGAGGCGAAGAGTGAATGCAATGCTTGTCATAATGATGTTCATCAGTCAACAGTAGGGCCCGATTGTTCCAGATGCCATACTCCGGCCTCATGGCTTGTCAATAATATCAATGAAATTCATCAGGAAAGCCGTTTCCCACTTATAGGGGCTCACAGAACAGCTGATTGTTACCAGTGCCATAAATCGGAAAGTATGATTCGTTTTGATGTTCCAGGTATTGAATGTATTGATTGCCATAAGGAAAGCTATATGTCTGCCGTAACACCAAACCATTCTCAGTCCGGATTTCCCGAAGATTGTACTTTGTGCCATAAGGTAACTTCATTGCAATGGACAGGTTCTGATTTCAGCCATAATTCATTCCCTCTGGCACAGGCACATTCAACAGCCAAATGTGCCGAATGTCATACAACGGGAAATTATACCGATGCAAGTACCGACTGTAATTCCTGTCATCAGAAGGATTATCTTGCAACAACAAAACCTGACCATGGTGCATCATTGCTCTCAACGAACTGCCTCGATTGTCATACTTTAAGTCCGGGATGGAAACCTACCAGTTTTAACCACGACCGTTTTCCTCTTAAACTGGGGCATTCTGTACCTGCGTGTATTGATTGTCACAAAGCGGGGAATTATACAACAACCCCTGCAGATTGTTATTCGTGTCATGAGCAGGATTACCTTTCAGCCAAAGCCCCGGATCATAATAAATCAGGTATTTCCAAAGATTGCGCAACTTGTCATTCTCTTAACTCCGGATGGAAACCAACCTCATTCGATCATACCGTATTTCCATTAGTTCAGGGTCATTCTTCTCCGGTATGTTCTGATTGCCATAAAGATGGAAATTATAAGACAACACCATCAGATTGTTATTCCTGCCATCAGCAGAATTATCTTTCAACCACCAATCCTAAACATGCTGCGGCCGGTTTTTCCCAGGCTTGCCAGACCTGCCATTCTATTACACCCGGCTGGAAACCGACTACGTTTAAGCACAGCAGTTTTCCTCTCACACTTGGACATTCCGGTCCGACTTGTATTGAATGCCACAAAGGGGATAATTATACAACAACCTCACCTGATTGCTATTCATGTCATCAGCAGAATTATATTTCTACCACAAACCCAAATCATGTTGCTATAGGTTATCCCCAAGTGTGTCAGACTTGTCATACAGTAAATCCGGGGTGGAAACCGGCTGTTTTTAACCATAGCAGTTTTTCTCTTACACTTGGTCATTCAACACCAGCCTGTGCCGATTGTCATAAAGGTGGAAATTACACATCAACCCCTTCTGATTGCTATTCATGCCACCAGCAGGATTATACTGCAACTGTAAATCCTAAACATACAGCAGCCGGATTTTCTCAGGTGTGCCAGACATGCCATACTGTAAACCCCGGATGGAAGCCAACTACTTTCAATCATGCTGTTTTTCCACTCACTCTCGGACATTCCGGTAAGGCATGTGTCGATTGCCATAAAGGGGATAATTATACAACAACCTCTCCTGACTGCTATTCGTGCCACCAGCAGGATTATACCTCTACTGTAAATCCTAAACATTCAGCAGCCGGGTTTTCTCAGGTTTGTCAGACATGCCATACTGCAAACCCCGGGTGGAAACCAACTACTTTCAATCATACTGTTTTTCCACTCACACTCGGACATTCCGGTCAGGCATGCATCGATTGCCATAAGGGGGATAATTATACAACAACCTCTCCTGACTGCTATTCGTGTCATCAGCAGAATTATATTTCTACTTTAAATCCAAATCATATTGCCTCAGGTTTTCCTCAGGTTTGTCAGACATGTCATAACACTATTCCCGGCTGGAAACCTGCTACATTCAACCATGCCAGTTTTCCTCTTACTCTTGGACATTCATCTCCTGCCTGCGCCGATTGCCATAAAGGTGGAAATTACACATCTACCCCTTCTGATTGCTATTCATGCCACCAGCAGGATTATACTGCAACTGTAAATCCTAAACATACAGCAGCCGGATTTTCTCAGGTTTGCCAGACATGCCATACTGTAAACGCCGGATGGAAGCCAACTACTTTCAATCATACTATTTTTCCCCTTACTCTCGGACATTCCGGTAAGGCATGCATCGATTGCCATAAAGGGGATAATTATACAACAACCTCTCCTGACTGCTATTCGTGCCATCAGCAGAATTATATCTCTACCACAAACCCAAAACATACAGCAGCCGGGTTTTCTCAGGTTTGCCAGACATGCCATACTG
>CAIJYD010000046.1 GCA_903824785.1 uncultured Bacteroidota bacterium | reverse complement strand
GTCTCAACAGAGGCAACTACTATTCTTGCTTCGATAGCAAGCAGTTCGATACCAACCAGAGATACTCTTACCCATGCGTCAACTACAACACCTTTGTCAAGGATACGGTCGATCACCTCTACGAGGCTTGATGAACCAATTGTTTTTTCTACTGCCATTTTTTTAATCTCCTATTATTTATTTAATAATGCCGCACTTTGTAGAGGGACGGTTACCTCTTGTTCGATAGTAAAGTTATAAATGCTTATGCTGCTTTAGCTGTTAAGCCAATAGCTTCAGCATATTTCAAGTATGTCTCAACAGAGGCAACTACTATTCTTGCTTCGATAGCAAGCAGTTCGATACCAACCAGAGATACTCTTACCCATGCGTCAACTACAACACCTTTGTCAAGGATACGGTCGATCACCTCTACGAGACTTGATGAACCAATTGTTTTTTCTACTGCCATTTTTTTAATCTCCTATTATTTATTTAACAATTCCGTACTTTGTATGAGGGACGGTTTACCTCTTGTTCGATAGGATTAACCAAACAGTGTGCCACAATTATTCCGACTCCGGAATACACCTGTTTTTTGAAGGCTAATTATCTGATTGTAAAAGAATAAAAAAAATGAATTTTTATATTCTGAAACCGGGAACTACCAAATGACTGTGACCCGGGGTGGAAAATAAAATGAAATTATCGCACATGTGTGCGGAAATGGGCAGCAGTAAACCGGAGCAGAATGGGAAAAAAGAATAGAAAATGAGAGCTAAACTGAGGAACAGCAGCAAATATTAAATAAGGTAAATTAAAACTGGAGCAGGTAGGAAACCAGTCCTGCTTCTCCATGGAGACCAAGCTTTTTACGCAGACGAGTGCGTGAAACCCGGATGCTGTCGTAGGTAAGACAGGTGATGGCTGCAATATCCTTAGTGCTGATATTAAGCCTTAATAACATGCATAGTTTCATATCAGAAGGAGAAAGACCGGGATGTACAGCGGAAATAGATTTCACATATGCCGGATAGATCATTGTGAAATGGTCACTGAATCTCTCCCAGTTATGCGTTTGTTTTATTACGGAGACATCTTCTATCAGGTCATTAATAACCGGCATCAGCTCGTAGCTGTTTTTCCTGGCCAGCTCTTTTATCTGATCCAGCCGGGAAACCAGAAGCTGGTTTATTTCTGAGTTGTGGGCAATATTTAAAGCCACCGATGCCAGTTCCCTGTCTTTGGCGGTAATCTCCCGACGGTGGTATTCTACTGTTTTAAAAACAGAATTAACACGGGCAAGAAGTTCCGACTTATCAAAAGGCTTTTTTATAAAGTCGGTTACCCCTGCTTCAAAGGCTTTACTAAGATTCTCACGCGATGTCATCTGGCCGGTAAGGAAGATCACGGGAATAGCAGCAGTGACAGGATCAGATTTAATATGAAGCAATGCTTCCATTCCATCCATTACAGGCATGCTCCAGTCGAGAATTATCAGATCAGCCCTTTTTTCATTTAACAGATTTACAGCCTCCTTCCCGTTCACGGCTTTCATTATGAAATATCCGCTTTTCTCCAGGGTTTCAGAGGTATGGATAAGGATTGAAGGCTCATCTTCAGCTACTAGAATTGTATAACCGCTCATAATCTTATTGTTACTCTATAATTATTACAATGGCAATTTAACAGTGAAGGTTGTTCCTCTGCCTGAAGAACTCTTTGCACTGATGAAACCATTATGATATGTAATAAACTCTTTGCAAAGTATTAAACCCAATCCTGTTCCCGGTTCGTTTCCTGTGCCAAGAGTCTTGAAACTTCTGGTGACTGAGAAGAGCCTGTCAATCTTATCATCATCAATTCCAATGCCTGTATCTGTTACACTTATTTCTAAAAAATCATTATTCTGTTGAATATCAATTGTTACACGGCCTCCTTTGTAAGTGTACTTTATTGCATTTGAGATCAGGTTACGAAAGATGGTTTTAATCATGTCAGAATCTGCCTTTACTGAAATCCTACTGCTTACATTATTAATAAGTGTTACACTTTTTGCTGAGGCAATAGTTTCGAAGAATTTTACCGAACCGGCTATGATATCACTTATATCCAGATATACAGGATTAAAACTTATCTGCCCGGTCTGAGAGCGCGACCAGATAAGAAGATTGTTTAAAAGGCTGTAAGTATTCTCTGCCAGCTCGTTCAGAAATCCTGTATTTCGTTCCAGCCGTTTTATATCATTCTCCTTCAGATCTTCAAGCATATCATTACTGTATGCAATTATTGCATGAAACGGATTCATCAGATCGTGGGCAATTATGGAAAAGAATTTATCTTTTGTTGCATTAAGACTAAGAAGCTGAGCCTCTGATTCAAGTAAAGCATTCTCTTTCTCTTTGCGTTCAGATATTTCTATTCTCAGATCAAGCTTGTCCGTAATCAGCTGCCTGTTATGCAGGCGTTCAGCCCGCAGAGCAGAGATTTTCTCAGAAAGTCCCATTGTTATTACCAAAGCAAAAAACGACGATGATACCAGATGTGAGTACAGTCCGATAAATGAAGACTGATCAACCCCAAAAAAAGTACTGGTTGTCAGTATAGCAGCCAGAATAGTCAGGCTGAATGCCACTACATAATAAATGGCAGGCTTAAATCCCCTCCTGTAGATTATTATACCTGCGGTGACGTCAATAGGTGCCAAAACGAGAAAACTAAATGTAATGAACTTGTTCCCTGGCAGGAGTGGAATAACCCCCGACAATACTCCCGCAAAAACAATTGAAAAAACAACTACGATAAAAATAAATAACCTGAAAAGAAACGTTCCTTTTCGCATATTAAGGTAATAAATTGCAAAAAGAGAATGGCTGATACAGATGAGACTATATAATAAAATCTTTATATTCAATTTCAATGCAATACTCAGCCAGTCAATATATATATAGCCATAACCGTAAAGAAAAAAGGAATGAACAACAATAAAAAACATGTAGATGGATAAAAAAAGATAACTTTTTTCCTGGGTCAGAAAAAACAGTAACAGATTAAATATTACTGAAGCAGCAATAATACCTAGCAAAAGAAAAACAAAATCCCTGTCAGCTCTGGTCCCGACAGAAAACACAGTGGGACTATATATGTTAATAGGGACAATTAAAGAAGTGTAAGTTGAAATATGAAGATAGATTTTATAGGCCGAAGTGTCAGGAAGATTTAATGTAAAAAGAGGATAGTTGAATTTATTCTTACCGAATCCATTTCCGGGCGAGATCCCCTGCTCCTGTACAGAAACAACTTTCCCGCTTCCGTCAACAAGATACAATGTCAGATTTTTAAGGCTGGCAAAATGTATTTCCAGAAACCAGTCAGGAAGATCCGACCTGTTTACAACAGGAAATTTTAACCAGCAATCCCTGCCTGTCATTCCAAGATTTACTACAGGCTTAGTGTTAAGAATGAATTCTGAATTCTTTCCTGGTGCAGAAACATCAGCCAGGGTAAGTGCTCCGGAAGGATCGAATAAATATGAAACCTGAGTAATATCCCTGTATTCCTGACTTATGCTGTCCAGAACAACAACATTCTGCGCTTCAGATTCTGCGAGAGAAACAAATAAAATAAATATTGAAAGAAAATATCTCATTGATATCTTTCAAAAGTGTATAAACAGAATCTTCTGTAATAATCCCCAATAAGCTTTTGAGAAATTCTACCAATACAAAAGTAAACCTTTTATATAAGATAGCTTGTAGGGGAAACGCTCATTCTTTTGTAGGGGAAACGCTCATTCTCGTGTAGGGGATTCCCTACACACTGTAGTAGAAATACTACAAGAAATGAAATATCAGGGAATAAAGTATAATATGAAGGAGCTACTCTGATTAAAAATAAAGATCCCTCTCTCCGGTTTTAATCCGCCCGATCTTCTCACGGGTAACGGCCGCTATGTCAGGTTCCATGCTCGCAAGATTCTTTTCGATTGCAAGCCACCCTTTTTCAACCGTAACACCCTGACCATAATCACAAATATATTCCGCAAGGGTGAGAATAGCATTAGGTGTGCAGAATCGTTTAATAAACCCGGGTACTGAAAACTCCATGAAATGTTCACCGGTCCTGCCCATTCTGTAACACGATGTACAGAATGAAGGAAGGTAATCGTCACTTAACAATTCATCTATCACCTCAGCAAGGGTACGTGCATCACTTATCCGGAATTGCTCACGGTTAAGGTTCTGTTCCTCGCTTTTTGAATCAGCATATGACCCGATTTCGAGCTTTGTTCCACCATCTATCTGTGAAACACCATATTGTAATACCTCTTTTCTTATTTCCGGGGCTTCCCTTGCAGTAAGGATTAATCCGGTATAAGGAACGGCAAGCCTGAGTATTGCAACCAGTTTTTTAAAATCATCGTCGGCGGTCTCATATTTTTTATCGGGATTGAGATCAACTGCATCCTTTATTCGTGGAAAAGAGATTGTATGCGGACCAACATTATAACAAGCTTCCAGATGGTTGGTATGACGAACAAGGCCCATCACCTCAAACCTCCAGTCGTAGAGACCGAAAAGAGCACCGATACCCACATCATCAATTCCGGCTTCCTGCGCCCTGTCGAGCGATGTCAGACGCCAGTCATAGTCCTTCTTTTTACCTCCCAGATGATACCATTTGTAAGCCTCAGGATGATAAGTTTCCTGAAAAACCTGGTATGTGCCTATACCTGATTCTTTTACAGTTCGGAACCCTTCAATATCAAGAGGAGCAGCGTTAATGTTCACCCGGCGTATTTCGCCGTTTCCCTTTTTCACACCGTAAACAAGTTTTACTGAATGGGCAATAAATTCAGGAGAGTAATCAGGATGCTCTCCATAAACAAGGATCAGCCTTTTCTGCCCGTTCTCTTCAAGGGCCACTACCTCTTCAATTAACTCATTATCTGTTAATGTCTTACGAATAGCCTTTTCATTAGAAGTTCTGAAACCGCAATATTTACAGTTATTGATACATCTGTTTCCAACATAAAGAGGGGCAAAAAGAACGATGCGGTTCCCATATACTCTCTGTTTCAGTTCACGTGCCCCCTGTTTAATCTCATCAGCCAACCCGGTACCGACGGCGTTCACGAGAACAGCGGTCTCTTCCATTGTAAGCCTTTGCTTATCAAGCGATTTTGCAATAACATCCCTTACCCTCAGTTTGTCAGGCTTTGTAGTGTTTATCAGGTTCCAAATCTCTTCCGGGTCGATAAAAGGCTGCATCCGTTGATCCGGGATGCTCAGTTTCTCAGGATTGAACCTCATAAATAAATAATTTAAATAAAATCAGAATAATGAATTTGTGGTTAATAAATATCTTCATAACAACATTAATAAAATTTGTAACCTGCAACGGCTCCTCATCGCTTACCTTTTTTCAGAAGTGTGGTGGGTTTGCTAAGATGCTATTTCTTGCTGCAAAGATAATTATTTGCAGGCCTCCGAAGCTGATAAACGTCAGAAAATAAGTTCCGAAATCTCTTCTTTTGCATAAATTATCCTCCCCTCGTATTTACTATCTAACAGATTAACAGCACCATGGATTTTTTTATGAAAAAAGATGGTGATTTTGCGGCCAGCAGACAGTTTGATATCCTCAAAAATATCAAGAAGAACTTCAGCTTTCTCTTCAGCTCTTTTGTGAATGATTGCCATCCCTTTTGAGTAAAAAGTATCACCCTCTAAAGAGACCGCATAAATACCTGGAGAAGGAAGAAGTTTGCATTCTTCAGTAAGCGGAACTTTAAATAGAGAAGGAATATTAAAAGCACCATCGAAATGAAAAACTTCCGGTATCCCCATAATAATATAGTAGTGGTCGAGGTAGGCATTTGCCCGTTGAATATAACCCTCGCTTATGGCCTGCCGGATTTTTGTTGAGCTGACTGTTTCATGCTGAACCTCCTGCTCAGGAATTTCTTCTGCATCAAAGTTATACAGTTTCTGCCAGGCCCAGAGCTGTTTATAATCTCCCTCCTTATTAAAACCGAAATGATGGTTAAATCCAACTACCACCACCTTCGCCTTTAGCATTCCATAAAGAATATCTCTTACAAACTGTTCGCTGGTAATTTTTGAGAACTCCCTGGTGAATTCAATTATTATAATATTATTAAGGCCCGCTTTGCTAAGGAGTTCCATCTTTTCTTCTCCCGAATTAATAAGTTTCAGATCTTTCCCGGCTGTATCGGGGTAAAGGACTTTACGCGGATGTGGGTCGAAAGTGACAAGAACAGATTCGCCATCGTTCTTTTCAGCCAGCATCCTGAGACGGTTAAGAATTGTTTTATGACCAATGTGAACACCATCAAACGAACCTATGGTAACAACAGGATTTCTGATGGCCACTGCCTCTTCAAAGCTTCTGAAAATATTCATTTGGCAGACATAATACTACACCTTATTCTCCTTAACAAAATATGCTACTTTTTCAATTGAGGTTATCATATCATATTCTTCAAGGTAAACCCCGGAAGGAACATTCAAAGGGATAGTCGTAAAATTTAGGATCCCTTTAATTCCAAACCGGACAGCCTCTTCCGTGATCTCCCGTGCGAAATCGGGGGGAACAGTGAGAATAGCTATTCTGACATCAAGTTCTTTAATCATTTTTTCGATGTCGGTATAAGGATAACATTTCACGCCTGAAATAACCTTGTTTACCTTTTGGGGATCATTATCAAATGAGGCCACGAGATTAAGCTTTGAGCGTTTTCCCTTAAAGTAGCCGGCTACTGCTCTTCCAAGATTTCCTATTCCAATTACAGCAACATTCATGCTCTCTTCAGAATCTATAATGTTACCGATGGTATCAATGAGCTCACGCACATCATATCCTTTTCTGAGAACACTAGAATAACCTATCAGCATCAGGTCGCGCCTGACCTGAACGGCAGTGATGTGAAGCCGTGCGGCAAGATCGTGGGAAAAGATGAAATTTCTCTTTTCGGTAAGGCATTCCAGAAGTGTCCTTCTGTACTCGCTAAGTCTTTCAACAGTTTTTCCGGGTAGTTTCATCATAAAAGGTTTGATTTTATTGTTTGGAGACAGTTTAAAAAGATCACACAGGCGGCATAATTTACAACAAGGCTGCAGGCAGGTTTACTGGATATAAATATTTCAGACAGGATCATCATTTTCAAGTAATTGCTAATGTTTTTTTTGGTAGTCTTATTGTGAATACTGTTCCCACATCAGGGGTACTTTCAACATTAATGGTTCCGTGGTAAAGGCCAACAACCTTCTTCACAATAGAAAGGCCCAGTCCGCTGCCGGAAATATTTCTGGTCTTTTCATTCTTAATCCTGACAAACTCGGCAAAAAGGTTCTCAGTATCAATCTTTGTAATGCCAATGCCGGTATCGGAAAAAATCAGTATTGCTTCGCTGTCGGAACTGTCGATGGTAATTTCTGCTTTTCCGCCAGTTTTATTATACTTTACTGCATTGGAAATGAGATTATTAAAAACAATCTCCATATCATCAGGATCGGCCATTATAACAGCACCCGACCTGACATCGAGGGTTATGGTCACATCCATCTGGATAGCATAAGGCTGAACTGTAACTATTGCTCCCGAAGCCACCTCTTCAAGATTGACCTCCTGAATCTTCTCCTCTTTTCTTTCGAGTCGTATTTTTGTAAAATCAAGGAGATCCATAATCAGGTTTCTCATTCCCTGAATTCTCTGAAGAGATCTTTCAATTGGTGTGGCGTAATCTTCGATCATGTCCCCTGCCTGTTTCTCCTGCATCATTCTCAGATAGCCTTCAAGCGCATTCAGAGGAGCCTTTAATTCATGAGAAAGAACAGAAAGAAACTGATACCTTATCTTCTTCCCTTCCTGCTTCATCTTATGAGTTATCCTCTTAAGATACTGCTGTTTGGTGATATTCTCTATGCTCGACTTAAGTTCCTGGGGAGTAAAAGGTTTAGGGATAAAGTCAATGGCTCCGTCGCGGGTGGCACGGATAGCGACATCGAGTGAAGCATAGGATGTGATCATTGCCACAACAATATCATAATTCCTTTTCCTTATATACTCCAGAACTTCCACCCCCTGTATTCCGGGTAGCTTATTATCCAGAAGGAGAATATCCGGCATATCCCGCTCAAGTATTGCGATGCCCTCTTCACCTGTTCCGGCTTCGGTTACTTCAAAAGTATAATCCTCATCCATAAAAGGATAAGTAACGTGAAAATTATTCAGAATGCGCGAAACACCTGAGCGTATGCCGGGTTCATCATCAATAACAAGTACTTTTAAAACTGCCATTTTAAAGTTTTAATAGTTTCATCACCTCCTGATCGAGCTGTTCCGGTCTGATACCCTTTTCAAGATACCTGTCAGCCCTGATCCACGACTTCTCCTGCTCCGAATCGATACTGAAAGATAAACCTGTCTCGTGCGATACTGCTGTTGCAAGAATTACGGGCACATCGGGATATTTTCTTTTAATCCTGTAACAAAGGATAAAACCGCTGTCGTCACTTTCCATCATCAGGTCGAATATTGCCAGATGAGGCTTGAACCGGGCAATTACCGATTCCGCTTCTGCCTGGCTCTCTACCGCCATCGTTTTATAACCTGCTTTCTCAAGATTGAATACTGTCTGAAAAAGATAATCAGGATCATCGTCTGCCACAAGTATTGTAATATCACTCTTCTTCATTCTTCTGCAAATTTCTAAATTTTCTTTAAATCAAACAGTTATTATGATAAATATGATTTACTGTTATTAAATTAACATCAAAATCCGGATAATATTTCCGGCAGGCTATTCCTTGCGTCTCGGCAGCATAATCCTGAAACTTGTTCCTGTCTGCCCTTTTGCCTTATCATTATTCGATTCGGCAGTAATCTGACCTTTATGCATCTTAACGACACCATATGCTGTTGCCAGCCCGAGTCCCGTACCCTGTCCGATACTTTTCGTTGTAAAAAACGGTTCGAAAATCTTTGCCCGGTCTTCCTCTTTTATACCTGTTCCTGTATCGCTTATTGTAATAATAACATCACTCAAAGTATCTTCCAGTTTAATATCAATAATACCTCCGTCAGGCATAGCATCCACAGCATTCTTGACCAGGTTTGTAAGAACCTGCATCATCTGTTCCGAATCGAGCATTGCTTCAGGGTTGGTAGTTAAATCTTCAATATTAATTTTTACTTTTTCAGGAATAATAAGGCTTTCGAGACTATGATTAACAAGAGAGGTAATGCTCACCAGCTGGTGGTTAACCTGGTTTTTTCTTGCAAAATTAAGGAGCCCGGCAACAATTTTCTTACACCTGCCTGCCTGCTCAACAATGAGTTTCAGATCTTCCCGCATAGGATCGTCTGTTAATGATTCCTCTAAAAGAATATTGCTGTACATTATCACAACTCCAAGTGGATTATTCAGTTCGTGGGCAATTCCTGCCGAGAGCTGCCCCATATGAGCAAGCTTTTCGGACTGTTTCAGCGCCTGTTTCATCGAAGAAAGTTTCTCGTTGGATAAAGCAAGATCCTTGACTGATTTATGCAGTTTTTCGATTGTATAAGGCAGGCACATTTCTACTTCGGCAAGACCTTTCTTAATTGCAATAGCGTGCTCTACGCAGCTTTCATATCCGCAGGCACCGCAATCGAGCTGATCCTTACTGGTCTTTTTTCCCATCTTAATGAGAATATCGTTCACATCATTCTCGTCGGGGGTATTGAGCCTGTGATCTTCCGGCTTATGGTGAAAAGAGAGGTCGAGTTCAGCGAATTCGTCAAAAGATTTCTGCCAGCTTCCTGAATCTATATTCTGCATCTTGCTGCTGGCATATGAACTTACAAGGGATCTTCTGTTATACTGCTTACCGTTTTTTGAGAGGCCCGGGCCCATAATGCATCCTTCACAACAAAGAAGTTCCATATGCTGGTTCTTAATCAGCCCTGCCTCAAATTCCTTCAATGCCCCCTGAAAATCAATCCGGCCTTCAGCTGCAATAATATTCCCGGTAATAGCATTGTCGCTGATCTTAGCTGTCTGGAGCAACCCACGGGCTACAGGAAAAATTGCACCTCTTCCACCAACTGGCTGATCAAAATCAATCTGGGTTATATTCTCAGGAGAAATGCCTCTTTCGGCAAACATCTCTCTCAATTCGGTAAACGTTATTGCCTCATCTATTTCAGTGCTTTCAGCTTTTTTGGCAACGCACGGGCCAATAAAAACTATACGGGTATCGCTTCCCTGTTTTTCACGGACAACCCTGCACATAGCCACCATTGGAGAGACCACCGGAGCAAGGTTGGCTACAAGTGACGGATGGTAGAATTTTACATAACTGACTATTGAAGGACAATCTGATGAGATGTAGAAATTCTTACTTTCCGAAACAAGTTTTTTATACCTGTCTGCAACAAGGTCGGCACCAAAGGCCACCTCCGAAACATATTCAAAGCCCAAAGCCTTTATCATACCTATAAGAACAAGATGATCAGGTATATCCGAAAATTCGGCAGGAAAGCTGGGAGCAATTATTGCAGCCACTTTTAAATTATTTTCAAGAAGTTTTACTACTCTGTCGGTTGTGTTGAGAAAGACCTTGGCCCCCTGGCTGCACACTTTTGTACAGTTACCGCAGGCGATACATCTTTCATCTATCACCTCGGCCTGACCGCCTACAATACGAATAGCTTTGGCAGGGCATTCCCTTACGCAGGTGTAACAAGTACGGCAAAGTTCCTTTATAGTGTAAACTAACATAATCTCAAATTACTTCAATAAATTCTATAACACTCTTCTCCTCATTTTTCCGTTCCGACCGACCCTCCTACCGGCAAAAACAGAAGAATTCTCATAAATTCATTACGCTGCGTGAAAACAAGGCAGTGACTGATTCTCTGTTACAACAATACATTTTTCCTCTCAAAATGAGTATAAAAAATCTTCTTATCTGCAATATCAATATTCTCCTTTAAAAGCTTTTCATAAAGATTTATTAAGGTGGGCGATTTACACGGAAGGTTAATAGCCTCAGTATCGTCGGCCTGATATACCAGTTTTGACCTTGACCTGATCTCATCCTTTGAGCTGCTGAAAGGAAGGCCTGCTCCGTGTACACATCCTCCCGGGCAAGTCATAACCTCTATAAGGTCATATTTTTTCCCCGAGGCAATTGATGCTTTTAACTTCTCGAGACCTGTAAGACCGTCAACCACTGCCACTTTCAACTCAATTTCGCCAACAGGAACAGAGGCTTCCCTGAAAACACCACCTGAGCGCAGTTTTTTAAACAACTGTTTATCAGCCTCTTTCTTCAGTTTCAGATAATGATACGATCTGATAACACTTTCGACAAGGCCACCCGAGACTTCAGCAAGTACTGCCGAGGAGCTTCTGTTTGCCATAGGCTCATCGGCAGGTTCATGCTCTATATTTGTAGTATCAATACCATAAAGCCTGATAAGCCTGACCAGCTCTCTTACAGTGAGAACGGCATCTACATCACTTATCCCCTTCCTCATCATTCCGTCGCGGCGGGCTTCGAACTTCATTGCCATACAAGGAGTTGCGGATACTGAAAAGATATCTTCCGGTTTTACCCCCAGCTGACCTGCCACAAGTGTTTTAACAAGAACCCCGGTTATCTGCTGGGAAGATTTTACCGTTGAAAGCTGAGGGATCAGTGAAGGGATGAACTGCTCGGCATATTTAACCCACGCAGGACAGGCGGAAAGATATAACGGAATCTGAGAATTACTATCAATTTTTTCAGAAAGCTGACTGGTTATTTCAGTAATACAAACATCTGTTCCTGTTCCTGTTGTGAATATTTTATCAAAACCTATTTTACGAAGGACAGCATTCAGTATCTTATCAAATTCCCTGTTGTAGCGCATCCCGAGTTCTTCAGCAATTCCAACAGTAACCATCGGGGAATACTGAATTACTTTTATAATATCAGGTTTATGAAGATACTCCTGAACTTCATTTATATTATGTTTTTCATGGAGGGCGCCGGTTGGGCAGACAAGAACACACTGGCCGCAGTGTATGCAACTCGAGAAGTTGAAATCCCTGTCCATTGCTGCTCCGACATGAGTCTCCCGGCCTTTATTTATAAAATCGAGGGAGGTAGCAGTTACAACCTCTTCACATACTCTTACGCATCTTCCGCAAAGAATACATTTCGAAAGTTCTCTGACGATAGCAGGACTTGACTGGTCGAGACGTGGTTTTATTTTTCTTCCTCGGATGCGGCGTTCTCTTATATTCAGCTCTTCCGACAGGCGTTGAAGCTCACAGTTAAGGTTTCGGTCGCAGTAGAGACAATCATCGGGATGGTTTGAAAGAAGCAGTTCAACAATTGTTTTTCTGGCCTGGATAACTCTGGGTGAATGGGTTTTTATTTTCATCCACTCTTCAACAGGCTGCGAGCAGGCAGTTACCAGACGGTCGCGGCCATCAACTTCTACTACACACATACGGCAGGCACCTGTTGGAGTAAACTCCTTCATACGGCAGAGAGTAGGAATGATAATCCCGTTTCGGTTCAGAGCTGAGAGGATTGTCTCTCC
Organism: uncultured Bacteroidota bacterium; assembly: GCA_903824785.1. Lineage (GTDB taxonomy): Bacteria > Bacteroidota > Bacteroidia > Bacteroidales > VadinHA17 > LD21. The sequence goes on along the minus strand of CAIJYD010000046.1, from coordinate 27,207 downwards.
CTTTTCAGCCTTGATTTTTTTATTATTTACCTGTATTGTAAAAAGCATATAGGCTATTTAACGGTGATTGCACTGAACTTACAAATATCAAAACATATTCCACAGCCAATACATTTATCCTCAACAATAAAGAAGGGCTGGAGACGAGTGCCATAAATAGCATTTACCGGACATTTGGAGGCACAAGCAGTACATCCGGTACATTTATCAACATCGATGGAAAATGATCTTAATCCCCGGCAGATATTTGCCCGGCATTTCCTGTCGAAAATATGTTCTTCAAATTCATCCCTGAAATTTACAAGGGCGCTCATAAAAGGATTAGGGGCGGTCTGGCCAAGGCCGCATAATGAAGTATCCTTCATCACTGATGCAATAGTTTCAAGCTGCATCACTCCCTTGAACCGTTCGAGTGTTGTTCCTGACTCTTCGTTTAAAGGTTTTCTGATAACGCTTTCAAGAATTTCAAGCATTCTTCCGGTACCTTCGCGGCAGGGGATACATTTGCCACAACTCTCATTACGGATGAATTCCATGTAATATCTCACGAGGTCAACCATACAGGTGTTTTCATCTATCACCACAAATCCGCCTGCTCCCATCCCGATTCCCTTTTCCTTAAGATCATCATAATCAATTCGAATATCGAGCGTTTCATTGGTTATAAATGAACCTGAGGCACCACCCAGCTGAATTGCCTTAAACTCTTTACCTTCTCTTATACCATCGGCGATATTCTCCAGTACTCTCCTGATAGTTGTTCCCATTTCGATCTCAATAACCCCCGACATCCGGCATTTCCCGGCCAGAGCGAATACTTTTGTACCCGGACTGTTTTCTGTTCCGAGAGTACGGAACCATTCAGGTCCGTTCTGCATAATCAAAGGAACATTCATGAGCGTCTCCACATTATTTATAACAGTAGGTTTGCCAAATAACCCCGCTGTAGTAGGATAAGGAGGTTTAAGCTGTGGCATTCCTCTTTTCCCTTCCAGAGTATTTATAAGGGCTGTTTCTTCACCACACACAAATGCACCGGGTTCTTTTCTGATAACAATATCGAGGTTATAGCCACTTGAGAATATATTATGACCGAAGAGTCCAAAATCCCTTGCCCTTTCAATAGCCTTCTGAAGCCTGCTTTGTGCGTGTTCGGAACCGGAACGCATAAAAACAATGGCATTTGAAGCTCCGATTGCGTAAGAAGCAATTGCGATACCCTCAATAAGGCGATGAGGATCGCTTTCAAGAATGGTTCTGTCGGTAAATGCACCAGGATCGCTCTCCTTGGCATTACAGATAAGGTACCTGGCATTTGAAGTTGTATTGAGTGCATGCTTCCACTTCAGCCCTGTAAGATAACCTCCCCCACTTCTGCCTCTGAGACCGCTTTTTTCTACTATGTCGCAAACCTCTTCAAAGGTATAATGTCTTATGGCTTTGATATATGCACGGTATCCTCCCCTAGCAATATACTCTTCAATACTTTCCGGGTCGTAACAACCGCAGTTCCCCAGAATAACTCTTTTCTGCGAGGAGAAGAATGGAAGTTCATCCATGAACGGGATCCCCGGCCATAGTTCAAAACCTTTTGTTCCGCTCTGGCCAGCCAGATCTTCGTCATTTATGTCATTGTGAAATACACCATTCAGAAGAGGTTCTACTTTTTCCTCGGTTATATTCCTGAAGAAAAGTTTATTTTTCCCCGGGATCTGGATACATACGAGTGGTTCATAATTCGCAGGACCGTTACATCCGACACAGATAAGCGAGGCAGAAGGAGCATTTTCACCAATATAAGCTTTTATAGCCAGAGAGGTCTTTTCCGAACCGGCAATAAGGCTGCTGGTACCGGAGGAGAGATAAATTACAGGGCTGACAGGTTTTTCACGCCTTACCTGCTGCAATACCTTTTCGGTTTCCGGTGGCAATGTATCAGATTCGAACAACAGAACCTTATCAATAAGAAATGATTTTAAATCTTCCATTTGGATCTTTAGCAGAATTAGTCGTTTTCAATAACGTACTTCAGTCTTTTAATCAGTTCAGGCAGCTGTTCAGCTTTAATGTGGGCATGATATTCACCATTGACATTAATAAGCGGGCCGTTATGACAGCCACCCATACATGATACGATCTCATAGCTGAAATTTCCGTCCCTGGTAGTTTGGCCGGGGAGCACACCTATCTCATCTTTTATTTTATTTATAACTGACTGTGAGCCATTAAGAAAACATGAAGTGCCATGACAGATACTAACCTTTATTTTCCCTGAAGGTATAAACCTGAATCTGTCGTAAAATGTTGCGAGCCCATAGATTTTTGTTGTGCTGAGTCCAAGAAACCCGCCAACTTTTACAATAGCTTCTTCAGAAAGATAACCCAGCTCTTCCTGTATTTCCTGAAGGATGGGAATAAGCTCTTCTCTTTTTCCCTGTTTATATTTTTTCAGAATTATGTCAAGATCTGTGGCCATCCTGATAGTATAAATTAAAGAATTTCAATACAAAGATAAAATATTTTGTTGTTATTAAATAAACATTGTTATTTTATTAACACTAGATAGATTATTAGTTTCAAAATAATAAAATCAGATTATATCATTGATTATCTGTACATTAAACAAATGACCCATTTTACGTCTGATTAAGATCTGCCAAGCTATTATAAAAATATTTTAAAATAAACCTGTATCTGAGGTGAATTTTAGCCGTTTAAAGATTACTGAAGGCTCATAAAAAAAGATTACTTTTGATGTGGTTGTTTATTTATGAACAGTAGAAAAATGGTTCAGAGGATTGAAATGCAGATTTGTCTTGGCAGTTCTTGTTTTTCAAGAGGTAACAAGGATGTTGTGATGTTTATAAGGGAATATCTGAGGAAGAATCATCTCGACGACAAGGTGGTTTTTAAAGGAGCGCGCTGTATGGGTCATTGCAGCAATGGACCGAATCTGAATATAAACGGAGTAACAATCCAGGGCGTCACCATTTCAAAAATAGAAGGGATACTGGAGAAAGAGTTTGCCGGATTTATTTAAAAACACTACTTACAGTTGTGGGGAGAAGAAATTAAAAGCAAAAAAACAGGAGTAAACATGACAGACAAAAAACCTGTTCTTTATATCAGCGACGAGAAATGCAGAAACTCATATTCCTGCGTTCGCGTATGTCCGGTAAATGCCATTGAGGTAAAGCCTCAGAAGGCTCATCCCTATATTCTGCCCGAGAGATGCATTGGCTGCGGTCTCTGTTATGTCTCATGCACACCACATGCAATCGGGTTCCGCGACTCGAGAGAAGATGTCAAAGATCTCTTATCGTCGGGCAGGAAAACTGCTGCGCTTATTGAACCAAGTATTGCATCTGAGTTTGATGATATTACCGACTACAGGAAGTTCGTTGGAATGATCCGTTCACTTGGCTTTGATTATGTACATGAAGTTTCATTCGGAGTTGACCTTATAGCAGCTGCATATGCAAAACTCTTCTCTAAAGCTGAAGGCAAGTATTTGATAACTGCCAACTGCCCGTCGATTGTAAAACTTATTGAGAAATTCCATCCCGCAATGGTTGCGAGCCTTGCTCCTCTGGTATCTCCCATGGTTGCAACAGCTATGGTAGTAAAAGAGTTATATGGTCAGGAGGTAGCAACTGTACAGATTGGCCCCTGCATCGATGCAAAAGACGAAGCGATGATTTATAAATCTGGAAAACTTGTCGATGGGGTCCTGACGTTTGCAGAGTTAAGGCAGCTGTTCGAAGAGTTCAATATTCAGGAAAGGCTTGTAAAACTCTCCGATTTTGATCCACCCCACGGCAACTGGGGTGCCCTCTACCCTCTCCCTGCAGGCATTATCCAGGCAGGAGGGATCAAACGCGACATGGTTTCGAGCAGCGTAATTACTGCTTCGGGAAAAGAGGAGATCCTTGAGGCAATAAATGATTTCGATAAATATATCGACACCATAAAACACCATTTCAACCTCTTCTTCTGTCATGGGTGCCTTCTTGGCCCCGCGATGGAGCATCATAATGAGCGGTTCAGAAGAAGAGCCCTTGTAAGAAAGTATGCAGAAAAAAGAGTCGGGAAACTGGATAAAGCAATATGGCAGCAGAGCATGGAAAAATGGATGAGGCTCGATTTTTCAAGGAGCTTCACGCCCAACGACCAGAGAATCGCTGATCCGCCAGAAGAGGCAATCGCAGAAGTGCTCAAGATAGTTGGAAAGGATAATCCCGATGATGAGGTTAACTGCGGAGCCTGCGGTTATCTTTCCTGCCGCGATTTTGCTTCAACAGTCGCAAAAGGTCTTGCCATACCTGAAATGTGCCACACATTCAACCTCCGCAATAAGCAGGAGTATATTGAAACCCTCAGGCAGACAAACAGAAAATTTGCAGAAACAAAAAAAGCTCTCAAGGAATCTGAAGAACTGGCAAGGAGAGAAAAGGAGATTGCCCAAAGCGCTTCCGACATGATGAACAACATGCTCGAAAAACTTCCCACCGGAGTAGTGATCGTTGACAACCATCTGAAAATACTTCACTCAAATCAAAGCTTCATTAACATAATCGGAGAAGATGCCAGAGCCATATCGGACGTAATACCCGGGCTTGCAGGTGCCGACATTAAAACACTGATCCCTTTTAATGTTTATAACATGTTTACGTTTGTTATTAAGGAAGATGAGCCGGTGGTAAGTAAGGATGTCCATTTTGAAGACAAGATGCTTAATATTTCTATTTTTCCCATAAAGAAAAACAAGATGTGCGGCGCAATAATACGGGACCTTTATTCTCCTGAGGTACAAGGAGAAGAGGTAACAAACAGGGTAAGCGAAGTAATTGAAAAAAATCTTGAAATGGTTCAAAAGATCGGGTTCCTGCTTGGAGAAGGGGCCTCCGAAACCGAACAGATGTTAAACTCAATAATAGAGTCTTACAAATCGAAAAAAAGTATCCTGAAAAACAACAAGAGATAATTATCAGTGAACAGAGACTTTTATATTGAAGTTAACAGCCAGCAGAGAAATCATGATGGAGAAAGGATATCAGGCGATGTCTTCCTCTACCGGTATATAAAAGAAGAAGACAGGGTAATAGCCGTGCTGTCGGATGGCATGGGGCATGGGGTTAAAGCAAATATCCTCGCAACTCTTACCTCGACGATGGCTCTGAATTTTACGAGAGAACATAAGGAGGTTGATCGCATCGCGGAGATAATAATGAATACCCTTCCGGTATGCAGCGAAAGAAAAATCAGTTATTCCACTTTTACAATTATAGATATTGAGAGCAGCGGCAGAGCTACAATACTAGAATACGACAACCCCTCAACAGTTATATTGCGCGGTAATCAGGAATTTGATCCATCATGGAAAAAAGTAGTTCTTGAAAAAGGAAAACATGCAGGAAAAGTATTAAAAACCTGCACTTTCAAACCTGAAAAGGAAGACAGGATAATATTCTGTTCCGATGGTGTTTCGCAAAGTGGAATGGGTGGAGAAGTATTTCCTTTCGGTTGGGAAAGGGATAACATTGCCTTCTACGCCGCCTCTCTGGTCACCAGCGAAGCTTCAATTTCAGCAATGATGCTCGCCGGGAAGATCGTAACCATGGCACATAAAAATGATAACTATAAAGCCAGGGATGATATCAGTTGTGCAACAATCTATTTCAGGGAACCCCGTAAACTGCTAATCTGTACAGGCCCTCCCTATGAAAAAGATAAAGATAAAGAGCTCTCAGTAAAGGTTGACGGGTATAAAGGAAAAGTGATTCTGTGCGGTGGAACAACAGCTGACATAGTTGCCAGAGAACTGAATAAGAAGATTATTGATGAACTTATCTTCGAAGATCCGGAGCTGCCGCCTGAAAGCTTTCTTGAAGGTATAGACCTGGTAACAGAAGGCATTCTTACCCTCCAGAAGGTTAATGAGATCCTTAAAACATATAATAATAGTGTCAGACTCGGAAAAGGACCTGCCGATAAAATTGTACGACTGATTATGGAAAGTGATGAGATTCATTTTATAATAGGAACTCGAATAAATATTGCCCACCAGGATCCCAATCTACCTGTTGATCTTGAAATAAGACGTACTGTTGTAAAACGTATTGCCAGACTTCTTGAGGAGAAATGGCTGAAGAAGGTTACATTCGAGTATATTTAGTAAGTCACTTTTTATCGTAGAGAAAACGACACGCGTAGATCAGAAGATCATCATTTTCTATTTTATACACAAGTCTGTGCTCAAGGTCTATTCTTCTTGACCAAAGACCATCTAGATCATATTTAAGTGGCTCAGGTTTTCCGATAACTTCCTAAGGAGACCTCTGAATTTCTTTTATAAGGTTATTGATTTTCTTTAAGATCTTTTTGTCTTCAATTTGCCAGGAGGTATAATCCTCCCAGCCATTTTTTGAAAATACAATTCTCATTTCTCTTCAATCAGTTTGTGTTGGGCTTTTTTCCCAATCTTCATTTGTTCAATTGATTCAAAGAGCCGTTTGGCATTTTTCCTGGAGCTCAACAGGTGCAAAGTCTCCAGGATCGAATTGTACTCGTCAAGTGAAATAAGTATGGTACCTCTTCCTGATCCTCTCTTGATAATGAGTGTCTGGTTGTTAAATTCAACACTATCAAGGTAATTTTTTAAATCCTTTCTAAATTCTGTATAGTTTGCAGCAATCATGTTTGAAATAGCTTTAAGTACTTATATAAGAACATATTTACGTACTTATATTTTAGATTCCTAGAAATATCATAAGAATGTCATTATGGAAATATTTTTCGCTGAATCCAAGCTAACGGCCTTGTATGCCAGATGGCCCAAACAAAAAGAATTCTTCAAGGCATAAATTAAGCGGGTCTTAAGAAAAAGGTTAAGCAGGGAAAAGAATTTCTATAATAGTCAATCAGCAATATTCAGATATTCGAGTGTCTTTTTAAAAAGATGCGGCTGAATATCAGGATGAGTCAGGTTTTCAGGAATATGATCAAGCAAAATGGCTTCCGCTATCTCCGAAATATCGGGTATATCACCAAGCTCCTGAACTTCAGCAAAATAAAGCCTGCCCCAACCTGTTTCTCCATTCTTCTTTACTGAATAGGTAGCAACACAATTGAGGTTAAACTTAACGGCACCTGTCTCTTCCATTAACTCTCTTCCGGCAGCCTCATAGGAACTTTCTCCCTTTTCGATATGACCGCCCGCAATCTCCCACGTTGTCCTTTTACGATGCCTGACGAAGATCCATTTATCGTTGAATTTTGCTGAAATAACGGAATAGGTGAGCTTTTTCCCGGGGACAAACAGAGGATCGAAAAATTTAACTTTGGCCATATAATTAAAGTATATTTATACAATCGTCAATTATTAATAAGAACAAATATCCTGAATATCAATACATTTGTTAAGTGTTCCTTTATACTCATAGAATAGATTTCCTCTGATAATGAATGATAAAACAGAAGCAGATTTGAATCTGTTTTCATTAATATCAGAGCGTGAATTAACACATATTTTATTTTTCTCCAATGAATAAACTTCATTTTATCAGCTTTTGTTAATATCATTTGAGAATACCTCATTAGGGAACCATTTATCTGTTTTCTTCAATACAATTTGAGTACTTTTACAGGCTAAAACATTTTCAATGGTATTACTGATTATTCTGACCATAACTGAGGTTTTTGCACCGATGGTTTTACGTCAGCACCTGTTCGGAACCTCAAAGCCAAAATACTACATTGCCCTCATCATCCATATTATTCTGAGCATGTGGCTCTGGTTGCTTTTTCTTGACATAAAGACAAATAACAGTTTCTATGACAACCCTCGCAACGTATGGATCATGCTGAATCTGAAAGGAATGATCATGGCTGTTGTTATTCCCAGGCTGATATTAGTCATTTGCCATTTTTCAGGCCGTTTAGCCAGAATAAAAAGCGGTGGCTATATCGGGTGGCTGACCAATACCGGTTTCATAACAGCTATTCTGATTTTTACAATTTTCGCTTCGGGGACGCTGCACGGAAGGTTTAATTTCAAAACTGAGGATGTAACCATAAAAATCAAAGGGCTGAATAAAGATCTGGACGGATTCAGGATTGTGCAGCTATCAGATCTTCATCTTGCAGGGTTTTATCATCACCGGAAACTACTTCAAAAGGTAATAGAAGATGTCAATAATTTAAATGCCGACCTGATACTCAATACCGGAGATTTTGTCAGTTATGGCTGGAGGGAATTTGACAGGGCTGATACTATCCTCTCAAAAGCTAAAGGGAAATATGGGAATATTGCTGTAATGGGAAACCACGATTTCGGAACTTACCATCCCGACTTCACTGAGGCCGACAGAGATAATAATGTATTGATAATGAATAACCTGATAAAAGCTTCAGGTTATAAAGTTCTGAATGATTCGTTCACCATAGTAAAAACTGGAGATGCAAAAATAGCCGTGATAGGAATAATCACTATGGGACACCACCCTGATATAACTCACGGAAATCTTGAAAAAGCAATGTCAGGAGTCGATTCTGCAGACCTTAAGATTCTTCTTAGTCACGATCCGAATTTCTGGAAGATGGCTGTAACCGGAAAAACAGACATTGACATTACCCTGTCGGGACATACACATGGCATGCAGATGGGTTTGCTGACAAGATTTATAAGATGGAGTCCTGCAAAATATTTCTATCCTAATTGGAATGGACTATATTCAGAAGGAGATCAATTTCAGTATGTTAATCGTGGATTGGGAGTTCTGGCAGTTCCATTCAGATTATGTATGCCTCCTGAAATTACAGTAATAACCCTTAGAAATGAATAAGAGGCTGTCAGAAAATAAGATCTTTTCAGACAACCTCTTAAATTTTCGAATAATGAACTAATTCTGACGCTGCTGCATCGTAGCCTGTCTTCTTTCTGCTTCTTTGGCCTTGAAGAGCTCAAAGTTTTTATCACCCAGAATAACTTTTAAATCTTTGTCCCTGGCTGCATTAATCTCATTCATTTTACTCCTTATTGCTTCACGATCGCCGGCGGGCATCATTTTTTTCCTCTCCTCAGCTGATTGTTTTGCATACTTAAGGACGACATCATAAACTTTTTTCTGATTAGCCTCGTCAAGTTTAAAGTCTGCTTTCATCATCTCAGACTGAGTCTTTGCAACTTCTTCAGGTGATCTTTGAGGCCGCTGACCCTGTCCCGGACCCTGTTGTGCAGATATTGAACTCATGAGCATCGAAAAGACGATAACTGATAAAAATTTAATTCCTGTTTTCATAATATGCGCTTTTAATGGTTTATTTATGCTCATTAGACAATGATTTAAACGCATATATTCCTGAAAAATAAACTTTAATATTTCATTAACTTATCATTAACATGGCAACCTGCCAATATGAATCTCTTTCTGTTCCAGGGTCATCTCAGAAAAGGCCGGCATATTGTGCATCTCACCTATCCCCTTCTTCTTGTTCACATTAACAATGACAATGGTACCCTGCCCTTTGCCGAATTCACCTCTGAAATCGTAGAAACCTGCAATAACGGTTAACTTTCCGGAGAGGATCAGATCTTTGTACTTTTTGAATGCTATGTTAACCTGGTAATCGAGGTTCTTCTCAATTACATGGGCATGAAGGCTTTCAAAATCCTGATTGTTAATATGATCACTTATGACAGGCCTTAAAAAATCAAGTTCATGTTTTATTCCATAGCTTTCTGTTTCAAATCCTTTCAGATAGGCTTTAATAGCCCCGCAATCGGAGTGGCCCATAAACATTAACAAAGGTGTTTTTAAATGATAAATGCCATAATCGACTGAACCTTCAGTAGACAAAATCTGATTGCCAATATTCTGAATGGAAAATACTTTATTTGAGGTATCGTTCATTAAAGCATTCAATGGAACCCTTGAATCGGAACAGGTAACAAGGGTAATATAGGGATGCTGTTCCTTCTTAAAACTTTCGAAATACTCCTTATTGTGTGCTTTTGTAAACTGGTTGTTTCCGTCAATTATCTGGCCAATAATTTCACTGATATTCATCTGAATAATATTAAAGTCTTTATTCCGAACGACATCAAATATAGGATAAAAAGTTAATCGATTTTTATTAAATTGCATCGGACAAAACAAAACCTCTCTGATATGAAAAACAGACTTTTAACAGCCGTCATCATCACATTAATCTTCACCTTATCGTGCAGCAAGGAGAAAAATGAATGGATCAGGATCAATCAGCTTGGCTACAGGACAAATGATATTAAAGTTGCCGTTTTTATCAGCAGACGGACAATAAATCTTAAATCATTCAAGATAATTGATGTCACTACAGGCAAAGTTGCAATGACTATTACCGATGCTGTAAAAGCTGAGCCGCTGGATCAGTTTATCAGTTGTTACCGGCTCCCGTTTACCTCCCTCTCAAAAAGCGGTGTTTACAGGATAGTGGCAGGGAAAGCTGTCTCGTCCGATTTCAGAATTGCAGATGATGTTTATGATGGAACTGCTGATTTCCTTCTCAATTATATGAGGCAGCAGAGATGCGGATTTAATCCTTATGTAAAAGATTCGTGCCATACATCTGACGGGTATGAGGTGTACGGTAAGTCATCCGACTCTGCACATATTGATGTTACAGGCGGATGGCACGATGCTGCCGATTATCTGCAATATGTTGCAACATCGGCCAATGCTGCCTACCAGATGCTTTTTGCCTATTCAGAAAATCCGGCCTCCTTCGATGATAAATATCTTCCAAACGGTCTTCCCGGAAAAGATGGGGTACCTGATATTCTGAATGAGAGTAAATGGGGACTCGACTGGCTTATTAAAATGAACCCGGGGCCCGGGATAATGTATAACCAGATTGCCGACGACCGCGATCATGTCGGATTCAGGTTCCCGGATGATGATTCTGCAAAATATGGAAAGGGACGTGAGCGGCCTGTCTATTTTTGCACAGGCAAACCTCAGGGGCTTGTCAAATATAAAAACAGAGCAACAGGAATAGCATCTACAGCAGGCAAATTTGCTTCTGCCTTTGCCAAAGGTGCAGAAATTTACAGGAGTGTAAATCCTGAATACTCAAAACTACTGACAACCAAAGCCATAGAAGCATTCGATCATGGACTTAAAAATCCGGGCGCATGTCAGACAGCACCCGGTTCAGCTCCTTATTTTTATGAAGAAGATAACTGGACCGATGATATGGAACTGGCAGCTATTGAATTATTCAACCTTACAAAAGAACCGAAATATCTCAACCATGCAGTGGCATTCGGACGAAAAGAGATCACCACCCCCTGGATGGGCAGTGACACGGCAAGACATTATCAGTGGTATCCGTTTGTAAATATGGGTCATCCGGGAATTGCCCGCAACCAAAGAACCACCGATGAAGATGAGTTTGCCGGTTATATGAAAAAAGGTCTTGAGCTGACAGAAATTAAAGCAAAGAAAAACCCTTTCCTTATTGGTGTCCCATTTATCTGGTGCTCCAATAACCTTGTTGCCGCAATACTTACCCAGGCTCATCTTTATTCTGAAATAACCGGGGACATGACCTTTGCTGAGATGGAAGCAGCCCACCGCGACTGGCTTTTCGGATGTAATCCCTGGGGAACAAGCATGATAGTCGGCCTGCCCGAAAATGGTGATTATCCGGAAAATTCTCATTCTTCATATGTTTTAAAAGGAGGTCAGGTAAATGGCGGTCTGGTTGACGGACCGGTATATTCCACCATTTTCCGTTCACACAGTAAATATATCTCATTGAAAAATGCAGATTTATACGCCCCGTTTCAGACTAAAATGGCCTCTTATAATGACGATATCGGCGATTACACCAGTAATGAATGTACAATGGACGGAACAGCCTGTCTGGTATATTATCTCTCAGCTATGCAGGCAGGTTCTGAAACCATTTACTCCAATCCCGCTATAAAAATGTCGAAGGGAGCTATAGTAAGAATGGATACAACAAAAAAACACATCTGGCTCTGCTTTACTGCCCATGAGTTTATTGACGGCTTTGATTTTATTACCAGTACTTTAGCCAGTCATAAGATAAAAGCTTCATTCTTTATGACCGGCGATTTTTTCAGAACAGAAGGCTATGATAAAATAATAAACAGGTTAAAAACCGACGGCCATTATATCGGGGCCCACTCCGACAGGCATCTGCTTTACTGTTCATGGGAAAATCGTGATTCACTACTGGTTACAAGGAATGAATTTATGAGTGATCTGGAGAATAACTATAACGAGCTTGAGAGATTTGGAATCTCAAAAAACGAGGCCACGGTATTCCTGCCACCTTATGAATGGTATAATGACACCATTGCAAGCTGGACAAAGCAGATGGGGCTTAAACTGGTTAATAACTCATCAGGAACTGTTACAGCCCAGGATTGGACATTTCCCGGAGGAGCAAAATATTATTCGAGTGATTTTCTTATGGATAATTTTCTGAAATATGAGCAGGAGAAAGGGCTGAACGGCTATATTCTTCTTATTCATCCCGGAACTGACCCGAGAAGAACAGATAAGTTCTACCTTCGTCTCGACTCAATATTAAAATATCTTGAAAATAAAAACTACAGCTTCCATTCATTTTCTGAGATTAATTAACTGTCCTATAATATATTAATGCTTAAAAAACAAACCTCTCACAATCTGGATGGAATAGAATTTACTGTTGTGTATTCAAGACGGAGAACCCTTGGGATCGGTGTTCTTCCGGATTCATCGGTTGTTGTCAGGGTACCCTATCTGACCACTTTAAAAACAATAAACAGGATTGTTCAGGAGAAATCGGCATGGATAATTAAACACAGAGACAATTACAGGCAGAGGGATACTATTAAGCAGGTCAGGCAATATATTAACGGAGAGTCTCACCTGTTCAGGGGAAATGAATCTCTCTTAAAAATTGAAAGATCTGAAAAGAGTTATATCCGGTTCTGCGAAAACAGAATTGAGATGGGCCTTGGTAAAACTGATGAGCCGGGTGCAATAAAAAAGTTGCTTTACACGGGATATAAAAATGAAGCTGTTACAGTTTTTCCTGAGTTATTGAGAAGTGCGCTTGAAAAAGACAAAAATCATATTTTCAAACCAGAACGCCTTATAATCCGAACAATGAAAAGGCGTTGGGGCAGTTGTTCTAACAAAGGTGTAATAACATTAAGCACTGAGCTGATAAAGCTGCCCGACATATATATTGAATACGTAATTATGCATGAATTATGCCACCTGATTCACCACAATCATGGTGCCGGATATTATAAGCTTCTTTCAGAACAGTTTCCCGGATGGAAAATGGCACGAAAAGAGTTGAGGAAGTACTTAATTCACTGACAAACAGGTAAGAGAGATCTGTTTTCAACTGCAATTTTTTCTCTTCAAACTTCCGTCTTCCGGCTTTCAGCTGGCTTACCGGACTTTTTAAAAGCCCTGATGATTAAGAAAACAACAGAGGTCAGCCATCCAACAGGATAGGGAATAATGAGCAGTCCCCACCACCATGACAAGGATGAATTTCCGCCAAAACCACCCAGAGAGGAAAGATAAAACAGGAAGATCACACCTGTCAGAATCATCACCAGTGAGCCGGTGAAAATTTTCCAGTGTCTGTCGCTATTCAGGAAGGTTGACAATGAAATAAGTGCGCTCCCGGCAGCTATAACAACTGATCCTTCCAATGGGTCGATAGATCCGATTATAAATGCAACAACACCTGTGATGTAAATAATACGCGGAATATTTACTTTTGCTTTCATTTTATGGAGTATTAATCATTTATGGCAAACTGATGAATCCTGCAGACATTCCCTGTACTGAGCGGATTTTTATCCGCTGAAATTCTCAGCACCAGAGTATGTTCTCCATCGCAGAGTTCATCTTCCAGCATAATGAGCCAGGGAAGATGTAGTTGTGTGCTCCATTGTGTAAACTGGTCAGCACTCCTGAAATCAGACCCGTCGATACTGTATTCCACTATTCCGGCATCGGGTCCGGATGTAACAAACAGACCTATAGCTTTTCCCGAAAAATACAGCTTCAGAGTGGCACCCGGTTGTGTAGCCTCAAGTATCGGGTCGTTTACAAATCCGGATCTGGCAGATACTTTCTTATCAGGTTCCCATTTTTTAATGTATTTCCAGCCGGATTCTCTCTTTGCCTTCTTCAGCGGTTCAAAGTAACCACTGACATACGAATATGGGTCTAATATCTTCTCAGGCAATATTTTTGGAATATAATCGCCTGAGACAGCCTCTCTCCATGAAGTTTCGAAAAAATACTTGATTGTTCTGAAACAGATCTTCTGTCCGAATGGGGATGGATGAAGATTTTTGAAATCGTCGCGCCAGGTAAACTCACCATTGAGAATCCGGTCATTTATCTCTTTGGCAAGGTTAACAGAGGGAATCTTATAATAATCGGCAACTTTCTCATGCTGAATAATTACCTCAGGTAATTTGTCATTGTTGTAATCAGCCATTTTATCCTGATCGACAAAATGTACCATTACAATATCCATGAAGGGGTTTGATTTCAGTGCGTGATAAATTATTCCTTCCATTCCTCTCAGTTGCTGCTCAGGAGTAAATCCGTTGGTGGCATCATTTACTGCAGCCTCTTCAAAAAGCAGATCGATGGTTCCTTTTGACAGAACATCGCGGAATAATCTCATTGAACCCGGAGTTGATCCTAATGAAGGTATTCCGGCATTGATGAATTCGAACTCAGTTGCGGGGAACCTCTGCTTCAGATAATCGCAGACCATATCGCGCCAGCCGGAATTAGCTGTGATAGACCCGCCAAGGAAGGCAACCCTTCCTCTCTTCTCCTTTTCGAATTTAATCCGGCAGTTATCAATGGGACTCCTGAAATTTATTGCCATCTTTGATTCGACAGGCAGGGGATCACCCATCAATTCAGGAGAGGTGTTTGAGAGTATAAAACGGACAATCGGGGCCGGGTCTTTCAGGCTATGCGGATGGTGTCCAATTCCCTCTTTCACAATGATTTTTATGTCACCTCCTGCCTCCCTGTAAGTTTTTTCAAGGAGATAAGTGTTCTCGTCAACAGGAACGATGCTATCTGCTGCACCTACAACATGCAATACAGGCACACCTGCCCGGGCCAGTTTTTCTGCATTAAAAACGGGCATTCCCCTGAAATTCCCAATTGTCTCTTCAGTAAGATTATATGCTTCAAGGTGCAGTTTCCAGTCTGAAGGAGAGCCGGCACCTTTTCCCTTACCTCCGGGCCAGCTTCTCATATCACAAACAGGAGCATCAGCATAGATACAGGCCACCTTTCCTGTATTTTCCGATCCCCAATTATAAATATAAAGTCCGCCCCTGCTGAATCCTTCGAGAACAGTTTTGGGATTAAGCTGATATTTCTCCAGCAGAAAATCGTAAAAATGGTTCCATAATGTTACAGCCTGATTATTACCGCAATACTCCGGAGCATCAACATAGACAAGATGAAAACCCTTTTTGAGCAATGCTATTTCTGTTTGAGGCTCATGTCCCCAGAAGCGGGCTCTCCAAATCCAATGGCGCTGTTTCTCTGCTATCTCCGGAAATACAATTTTGGCATCGTGCCCTTCGAACTTAAAATCGAGGCATTTAAAACCATGATAATCGCTCTCTTGTGAAACACCTCTCAATGGAAGTGCAATGAAAAGCATAAACAGGAAAAATGTTCCTGTGAATTGTTTAACAGTATTTCTCATAATAATTTTCACATACTTATCCTGTCAACTATAAATTCGAAAGAGTTTCCCGAACTGATTGTAACAGGTTGCTTCCTCAGGACTTTGCCATAGCCTTTCAGTTCAAAAGATTTAAGCGAAACAGTACCTGAGAGAACATTTATTTTTGCTGTCTCAGATGACGGGGAATCTTTAATTTCAACAGTACCCCAGGCATAACCATTGCTCCAGAAATGGGTTCCCTCCTTTGAAGTAATGGTAAATGATTGTTCAACTCCGGAATAGTGAAATTCTGTCAGAGCAAGAACAGCGGCCCAGCTGGCCATTGCCCGAGCATAATGATGACCACATTCCGGTTCGTCAAAGGGGTTTCGTTTCTGGCCATCGAATCTGTCGCGGATAGCCTTAATGCATTTCAGACCATTTTCGGTCTGACCTTCGAAAATCATCCCCACAGCAGCTGCATATTCAAAGCCAGTCATCGATTCTGAAAAATATGGGAAAGGCACCTTCAACCGACCATTTGGCCAGCTTGCCATGATCAGACCTGCCTCATTTCCGATAACATACGAGCGCATATTATTAAAAACAGGAGAGAAATTTTCGAGGTAATTATATTTCATTACACTTGATAGCGTTGTTTTTACTTTCGCCGGTTCTGCCAGATAACCTAACCCGCAAATATGTGCCATATACTGACCAACCATCTGATCGACCAGGCAGCCACGGCCAAGCTGATAATCAGGGATCTTAACATCGCGATTAGTCATATCGAGAAACCTGAATGTTTCAGGATCGGTGATCTTATGTTCGTAATATTCACCATTGAACAGGTTGGCATCGGTCCATTTGCTTCCACTTGTAAACAGATCGCTGCAAGTTTTTGCAAACTCTTTATCTTTCATAGCTTTAGCCATCTCTGTTGCTGCACGAAGAGCCCCAAGATACCAGAACTGCATCTGTGGATTAGGACCAAAATAGTTAACATCCATGGTGTTATGCTGCTCACCTTCCATAACTCCGTCGCGGTTACCATCCCACCCCCTCTCTTTCCAGGCATAAGAGAGAACTTTCTTAACCTGCAGCCAGTTTTTCATGAGAAACGAGTTATCACCCGATAACTGCCAATCGCGATAGAATTTCATAACTGTACCCATTTGTCCATCGGCAGCAGCCCATCCATCAGGTGAACATGCAGCGGAAAGGGGCAGCCCGGCACGGAAGCACATTTTTCCGTTATTGTTATCTGTGGCATAATTAAACTCAACGTCGCGCATAGTCCGGGCAAGATCTCCAAACAAAAAGGCGGTAGCCTGTTCATAGTTCCAGACATGAGTACATGACCCCTGGCACGATCCGAACTCGTCCATAACACCTTCCCATCCCATCATATGGCCACTTTTTATCCGGAAAACAGTTTGCGACCGGAGTGTGCTGAGATTGAACAGTGCTGCCTCCTTGACCACATCAGGCAAAGAACCTGACAAAAATGAGTTTACGAACAGTTTGGTTTTCTTTTCAAGTTCCGGGATTTGAATTATAATCTTCTGAGCAGCATCCCATGCATCAGAGTATTTTGAGCTGTAGTAGTTGCTAACCATTTCGCGCGACCAGGCGTATCGGTTGGGGAAATTCCAGGTGATAAAAAATTTAAACAGCTCTTTTCCGCCCGGTTTAATCTCCTTTTTTACAGCAAGTGAAGCCATCGGGTCATCATCATAAAGCCCTATTTTATCAGTAAGTTTCCCATCATCGCTGAAATCGTCCCAAAAATCGAGAGTAGCACGTTCCCAGCTGTTTGATTCGGAAGAACGGCGATAGGTTACTCCATCTTTTTCAGTTGTTACGAGAGCAATGGTACCATATGCCGGGTCGGTAGTAATGATGCTGTCAGAATACATAAAAATACCTCGGACAATTTCTGATTCCCTGTAAACATTCTGATTCTTTTTTGCACCCGTCGGAATAAAATCACCCTTCCAGTCGCGAATATATTTGCTTCCATCCTTCCCGACAAAATTGCGTATCGACCCGCATACTGAAACAGCAACCGGCTGATCAGATGTGTTGGTTACTTCATAATAAAGTACGGCAACAGGTAATCCACTCGCATCAGCATCGCCTGGGACCAGTGGATTAAAACCTATTATCCTGACTTTAACGGGCATGGTATTGTCAGAGAGGTTCACCATGCCAAACGGATAAGCGGCATCGAAGCTTGCTTCGGAAAACCGAGGCATTCCGTGATGATTTACAGGTCTGCCCTCATAATGCTGATATTCCGATGAATACAATGGGCCTATCAATGCTTTTGTCAGAGGTTGTTTCCCTTCCTGTTTTACAAAGATTGAAAAAAACGGGGCATTATTACCCTTTGTGGTTGTGCTGAACCCGATACCCGGCTTATTCATTATTTCCCAGTCGCGCAGTTCACCCCTGCCTCCCAGAGAGACGGTTCCTGTACCGATCCCACCAAGAGGGAGGGCAATGTTAAGCAAATGTTCCTTATCGTAATGTTTCAGAACCGGGTAATCTTCTGAGCTTTGCGAGTAGATACCTGTTGCAATAAGCAACAATACCGGTATCAATAATGCGTTTTTCATACTTACGATTTCTTTTATCAGGTTTTAGATTTCGTATTCAGCGCCTTTTTCAGGGATCTCAATATTCTTAAACCCTTCATTAAGGAGTGAAGCAACATATTTTTTCTGTGTTTCATATTCGCCATGAACAATAAATGTTTTTGCTACAGCGCTCTTATCCTGGCATCCCAGGAAACCGATCATCTCCTTATAATCGCCATGTCCGCTGAATGATTCGATCTTTTTCACATCAGCTTTAACCTCATAAACAGTACCATGAATGGATACCTCTTTTTCGCCCCGGACAATTCTAGCGCCGAGGGTTGATGGCGCACAATAACCAACAACAAGTATAGTATTTCTCGGATCGGAGATATTATTTGCAAGGTGATGTTTTACACGACCGGCTTCCATCATACCTGAAGCTGAGATAATAACGCAAGGTTTCTTATGATCATTAAGCCTTTTTGATTCCTCAACCTTTGTTATATAGAACAGATTATCAAACCCGAACGGATCCGGATCTTTCTCCAGAACAGCAGCAAATTTTTTATTGAAACACTCAGGATGCATTCTGAAAACAGTTGTCGCATTAACTGCCAGAGGACTATCAACAAAAATATCAATCTTAGGCAGCCTCCCCTGATTAAAAAAGTTATTCAGCGCGTACACAATTTCCTGTGTCCTGCCTACGCTGAAAGCAGGAATAATGAGTTTACCTTTTTTATTTACACATGTCTCCACTACTACCTTCAGAAGCTCTTCTTCGGCAACCAGAACATCGTGATGCAACCTGTCGCCATAGGTAGATTCAGTAATGATAACATCGGCCTGGGGAAAGGGCTGGGGAGAGGCAAGAAACGGGTCAACCGGCCTGCCAATATCTCCTGTGTATGCAATCCTTTTGATCTGTCCGTTTTCAATTATCTGGATATTGGCCACACCACTTCCAAGCATGTGCCCTGTATTTGTGAATTTTACTTTTATGTTGTCGTCAATACGGAACTTCATATTATTGGGAACGCCTATAAACAGGTTCATACAAGCCGTTGCATCAGCCTGTGTATAAAGAGGAGTTACCGAGGGAAGACCTTTTTTTGTCCTTCTTTTATTAAAGGTAATTGTATCATGCTCCTGAATAAAAGCTGAATCGATAAGCATTATAGCACAGAGATCGCGTGTGGCATTTGTGCATATCACCGAACCTCTGAACCCGAGCTTATACATATATGGTATCAGTCCGGCATGATCAATATGGGCATGAGTAAGAATTATATGGTCAACCTGTGAAGGGTCGAACATAAGATCCCTGTTCATGGCATCTGTTTCGAGCCCTTTGCCCTGAAACATACCACAATCGAGAAGAATCCTTTTTCCTGAATCTGTTGTAATGAGATGTTTACTTCCCGTAACCTCTCTTGCAGCTCCGATAAATTTTATTTTCATATTTATAATATTTTATGACTTAAAGATAGTGATTATTATTCATGGTTGAAGGGGTTGAAGGGGTTGAAGGGGTTGAAGGGGTTGAAGGTATGAAGGGGTTAGATTCTGACTCCGATAAAAGTAATATCATCAACCTGATCGGAAGAGCCTCTCCATTTTTCGAATTCATCTTCAATGATTCTCCGTTGTTCTGCCATAGGTTTTGAATAGATTCCTGCCAGCAGTTTTTTCAATTTAGATGTTTTGTATTTAACGCCATCTCTGCCGCCAAACTGATCAACAAATCCGTCAGAGAAAATATAAAGTGTATCATTCTTTTTTATATTTATCTCATAATTTGTAAACTTATCTTTTTCTCCATAGTAAATACCAATAGGCATCCTGTCTGCTTTATATTCTTTCAGCTCTCCCTCCTGAAAGATGAACAGCGGATTATAAGCACCAGAGAATTCGAGTGTTTTTCTGTTTTTATGAAGTACACAGAAAGCCACATCCATTCCATCGGCTGCTTCACCGTCTTTGCCAGTCTGATGAAGAGATGTTTTTATTTTATCTCTCAAAAGGCTTAATACTGTATTTGCCTGAAGATCATTTTTATTTGCAATAATCTCATTTAATGTAGAAATACCCAGAGTACTCATAAAGGCACCAGGCACTCCATGTCCGGTACAGTCAGCCACGGTGAAAAAGATATGCTTATCGTTTTCTCCGATCCAGTAAAAATCACCGCTGACAATATCCCTGGGCTTGAAAATAATAAAATAGTCTGAGAAGGAGTTCATAAAATGACTTTCTTCAGGAAGCATGGCCCGCTGTATTCTGCTTGCGTATTCGATACTGGAAGTAATCTCCTCTTTCTGAGCCACAATTTCAGCTGTTCGTTCTTTCACCTTATCCTCAAGAATTCTTTTGTCGTTTTTTAGTTTGACTTCTCTGAACCGCACAATTATGATTATTATAAACAGGATAATAAGGGATACTAAAATGTAGAATATTGTAGTGTGGGTGAAAGGAGCTTTAGTTGTAAAACGCAGAATTTTCGGGTCACTAATGTTACCCCATATATCCATGGCTCTCACCTGCAGGGTATGGCTTCCCGGAGGAGGCATCAGAGCGATGGTTGAAGCAGCTGACCACTTCGACCAGTCGTTCATCATTCCCTTTAGCTGATATTGGTAGCGGGTTGAGTTCTGCTTAAGATATCCGGGAGCAACAAGATCAAAATAAACAAGGTTATCACCTCGTCTGAAAACAATATCAGAGAGGTTAAAATTTAATCCTTCATCATTTGAAATACTACGGATATAAAGATTGAGATCAGGTTTTATTGAGAGGTTTTTATTGCGTTCAATTCTGAACAGCTGGTTATCAGAGGCAACCACCCACAAATATTTATCTGAGAGGCAGATGGAAATGACTTCGTTTAAGATCTTCAGAAAAGACTTGTCATTTACTGCAATTTTTTCATTGGCCGACATATTTATCCATTCATCTCCCTGCTTGTACCATGGGTACTCGGGCTGGGAAATTATAAAATTCAGTTTTGAGACGGCTTTCAGTCCGGTTCCAATATACTTTCTGAAAGTATCAAAGTTCCGGTCATAGAAACTGATTCCCGACTCCGCTAATAGGAAAATGGTATCATTAATATTTTCAACGACATACTTATTTGGAAAATCATTTTTGATGGTATATGTCTGATAGGTTACTGAAGACTCTCCTTTGCTACGGGTGATTTTATAAGCTGCACTGTTTCCACCTGCCCAGATGATACCATTATCTGCGGAGGCAATTGAATAAAGAGGCTGAATAAAATTTTTATCAGGGAAGATGGTGGTCCAGGTACCTGACTTTACGGTTACATAGAAATAGCCTTCAGATGTAGCAATATAATATTTATTGTCTTGCGATTTTTTACTTATAAAGTTGATATACTGATCATTGATAATTATTTTTGCAGCATGACCAGAAATATTGAAAAGTGCTTTATTGGTTGAAGCAAGAATCCCGTAGGGAGTGCAAACCAGTTGTTTACATTTTTCATTAAGTCCGTCAACCTTCTTAAAAGTATAATTTACTGATTTTAATTTACTTATAGTTTTTTTTACAAATCTGGTTTCTGCAATTTCCTTAACTTTTACTTTTGGAATATCGGGGCGTTCCGGTACAGGGGCTTTTGGCGGCTCTTCCTGCACAGGTGTTGTTTTTCTTCCGAAAATTCTTGAGAGCAGGTTCTTTTTTGTTTTTTTTGTCTCCTGCACTTTAGGTTCAGGAGCTATTGTCTCAACATTAAAACTAAAGTCAGGCTTTACGTTCTCAGTTCTGACAAGAACCTCCACTTCATTATAATTCTTGACCTCGGTAAGATAGAATACGCCCTCACTTGTAGCAACAAATAACTCATTATTGCACCAGGCAGAGGTTATAAGATTGCCCTTAATACCGGGATAAATACTGAAGTTACCTACAGGAAGTCCCAGCTCTGCACGTGTTAATCCATACTGATGCGACAACCACAAACCATTTTGATTATCCGAACCCATGGAAAAAACCTCATCATCGGGGAGTCCGTTCTGATAGTTTATGGTATAAAGAAGTTTTCCGCTTTTCTTCTCAACAACCATGGCACCCCCATCAAGTGTGGAAAAAGCATAAATGCTGTCGGAAACAGCTATTCCTTCCGATAAGATATTCCGCTGCAGATAACCTTCATCCTTAATTTTATAATCATAAAATTTTATACCGTCAAATATAGAGAGAGATCCATTATCCAGACCAAGCAATACCTGTTTCTTATCGTATGGGAGTGAGAACAGCACCTCGTCATTTTCAAGCAAATACCCGGTAACTATCGGAAAAAGTGTATCAGCTTCAACCCGGTAAAGCCCTTTTGATTTTACATTTATGAAGGTGTTTTTCGGAGAGATGAACATACCTGAAAATGGCTCATTTACTTTTGCTGTCAACCTGTTCAGAAGTATACCTGTTTTGATGTCGTGCCAGCTGATCGCTATTTCGCTGTAAAAACAGACCGTTGAATCGGTGAAAAAGATATTGCCTGTTAATCCGACTCCTGAAGAATCTCCTGAAAGTGAATAATACTTATAAAACCCTTTTTCATCTTTTTCAAGATAACCATAGTTATTCTCGCAACCGGCATAAACTCTTTTATCTCCCGGATAATATCTGAGTGCATAAGGCACAGCAGGCAGAGTGATAAATCCCCAGCTCTGACCGTCAAATGTCATAATTCCGCGCCTGTTGGCAAACATCATAACATTGTTTGCATCCTGACAGATAGACCAGCTCTGGTTTTCGATGTCACTGCTTTCTTTAAAACTGGAAAGCAGAGGCCCACCTTCCTGAGCAGAAAGTTTAGAAAAAATTAAAATAAACAGAAGGATGTGCGATAATTTTACCTTCATAGCACACAAAATCAGATTAACCGCGCCTTATTCAGCATGTTAAATTTACAAAAAATTTTAGAAAACAGATGCTTTAATCCATTTTAAATAATATAACTTATCGTCAGAGTAAGAATAAGGCCCGAGACTGAAATAATAGTCTCCATTATCGTCCATGACTGCAACGTCTGTTTTTCATTCATTCCCAGATATTTACTGACTATCCAGAAACCGCTGTCGTTAACATGAGAGAGAATGGTGGCACCTGAAGCAATGGCAATTACTATTAAAGCAATATTTGGCTGATTCAGATTAAAAGCTGGTAAAATCGGGGCCATGATGCCTGCAGCTGTAATCATGGCAACAGTTGCCGACCCCTGAGTTATCCTTACAAGAGCAGAAAGCATCCAGGCGAGAACTATCAGTGGAACAGACGATTCAGCTATTGACCTGGCAAGCATTACTCCAATGCCGCTATCGACAAGGATCTGTTTCAGAACACCTCCGGCACCTGTAACAAGGATTATGATCCCGGCAGGACCAAGAGCTTTTGTGCTAAGGTCGAGGATCGTCTGCTTCGACATATTCCTTTTAAGGCATAAGAGGATTGCCAGTAATGTTGCTATTATGAGAGCAGTAAATGGATGGCCGATAAAGGTGAGGATCTCAGTGAAAAGGTTATCACTTAGGGTTCCGCTTTTTATTCCGACACCAACAAAGGTACTCATCAGAATCAGAAGTAAAGGCGAGGAGATGATAATTGCAATAATACCGAAAGATGGAAGAGGACGTGAATCATCATCATCCTGACCGGCCTCTTCAAGTTCCGGAGGAGCCGGAATATGAATTTTCCCGGCAATGTACTTTCCGAATACAGGGCCGGCAATTACTGCACAGGGAAAACCAATGATAAGTCCAAATAGAACCACCCAGCCCATATCTACTCCAAGGATCTCTGCAACAGCCATTGGTCCGGGAGTCGGGGGTACCATAGCATGAGTAACAGCTAATCCGGCAAGCAGAGGAATAGCATAATAGAGGATTGAATGTTTGGTATCTCTTGTGAGCGCGTATACTATTGGGATCAGAATTATCAGTCCGACATCGAGAAAGATGGGAATTCCGACAATAAATCCTGTTAACATCAAGGCCCACGATGCTTTGCTCTTTCCAAATTTCTTCAGAAGAAAATGAGCAAGAGATTTTGCTCCTCCGGAACTTTCGAGCATCTGGCCGAAAATAGCTCCAAGGCCTACTACAGTTGCTACAAAACCCAGAGTCCCTCCCATTCCCTGCTGGATGCTGGTGGTTATCTTTGAGAGAGGCATTCCTGCAAGGATGCCAACAAATATGGAGGTTATAAGAAGTGAGATAAAGGCACTCAGTTTAAACTTCAGTACCATAAGTAAGAGCAGTGCAACGCCGGCACAAACTATGAAAATAATGTAAGGAGCTGTCATATAGTGGTATGGTGGTTAGGAGTGGTTATGGTTTCAAAGGAAATCGGACAATAGCATTATCGCGCGAGGAGCGATAGATTGCAGTAAAAAGTTCAACAGTTCTGCGACCTGCCTCGCCGGTAACTGATGGTTCCCTCTTGTTTTTAATAGCTGATAAAAAATCTTCAATCTGATATTGCATATAGCGGACGGTAGGATCACAGCTGTTAAAGGTCGCCGTATCTTCCTCAATCCACTTTTTAAGCATATTTTCTTCTCCCGGGATAGTCCACAGGTCATTCACCGGGGGCTCGGCCACACCTGATCTTCCTGCAATGAACATTGCCCCTCCATCGGTCTGGACACCTGCGGATGCTCCGTTCTCACCATGAACATGCACTTTCCCGAAAATACCGGGCTTCTGGGAATTGCTGACAAGGATATTTCCTATTGCACCGCTTTTGAACTTTACAATCGCAACGGCAGTATCATCCACTTCAATATAGGGGTGATTCAGATTTCGCCAGATGCCGTACACCTGGTCAACTTCACCCATATACCATAAAAGGATATCGAGCTGATGGGGAGCCTGGTTTACAAGTACGCCACCTCCCTCACTCTTCCAGGTACCTCTCCATTCATCGGAATCATAGTATTCTTTATCGCGCCAGCCAAGCATTGTAACGGTTGCCAGAACAGGTTTTCCTATTTTACCCTGTTCAATTGCCTCTTTGACTCTTTTCACCGGCTCGTACCATCTTCTCTGACTTATCACCCCTAACCGGACATTGTGTTTTTTGCAGGTCTGAATGATGTCATCACAATCCTGCAGGTCAGTGGCCAGCGGTTTCTCAACAAGCACATCAGCCCCTGCCATGGCAGCTTCCATTGCAGGTTGTTTATGAAAAGGATGAGGAGTGCAGACAATTACAAGGTCAGTTTTACTATCAGCTACCATTTCCTTTATGTCAGAATAAGCCCTGGTATTATAAAGTGAAGCAAATTTTATAGCACTATCCGATGTTCTGCTCCATACTCCGGAAAGGCGTGCGTCGGGAATAGACTGAATAGCTTTTGCATGAAGATGTGCCACCTTTCCGCACCCGGCAATTGAAATATTAAAGATCTTGTCAGCCATTCTATAATTATCAGGGTTTAAGAATAATTTTATTCAACTCTTCCTCTTTTTTGTAAAGTTTATTAAACCATGCGGCTCCTTCAGAGAGGGGGGCAACAGCCGAAATCTGATCATCTACGGTTAATTTCCCTGAATCAAGAAGGTCAAGAACAACATCATATTCGCCACGGATGGCACAGCTCCCAAGAATTTTCAATTCGCGGGTAACAACTTTCTGAAGAGGAAAATCAATCTTTGCCGAGATATTTCCCACCAGAACAGCTTTTCCACCTTTACGGACAGCATCAATTGCGATATTTACCGACTCACTTTTCCCGGCAGCCTCAAAGGAGATATCTGCGCCCCTGGAATTTGTAAGGGCATTTATTTTTTCCATCAGGTTGACATCTGCAGAAAGGAAAGCATGATCTGCTCCCGCTTTCAGAGCTTGCTTAAGCCGATTCTCATTAATATCAACCGCAATAACAATTGAAGAACCTGACAGTTTTAGCAGTTTGAGTATTGAGATCCCTATCATTCCGGTACCTACCACAACACATTTATCGCCCGTTTTAATGGCTGAGATATTAATTGAATGAAGGGCAACAGCAAGAGCTTCAACCATTGCAGCCTGTTCAAAAGTAACCTTTTCAGGTATTTTGTAGAGAATATGCTGAGGAATGGCAATATATTCGGCAAAGGCACCATCTCTTTTATAGGATCCGGGAGAGACCCCAAGAACCTCGCGGTTATCGCTTAAATTATACATCCCTTCAAGAGTAAACCAGTCATTAAGAGGGTAAACTGTTGAGTCGAAAGTTACCCTGTCACCAGGTTTCCAGCCTCTTACATCCGAGCCGGTTTTGACTATAACACCTGAAGCCTCGTGCCCCATAATCATCGGAGGAATTCTTCGCCCGGTGCTACCGTCGAGACCATGAACATCCGACCCGCATATACCACAGGCCATTACCTTCACAAGCACTTCGTTATTATCTATTTCCGGATCAGGGACATCCTTGTAAACGAGCTTGTTATATTCTTCGAGGAGGAGAGCTTTCATTCTTAGTGCAATTGTTTGTAACAAAAACGGTGAAGAGCAAATATAATAAAAACATACTTGTCTATTTTGCAGAAGACAGGAATTAAAGAATGTTTTCGATAATTGAAGATCCTCGCCGCAAGCAGCCTCTTATGCTCGTTAACCCCGCGGCAAGCATCCGAGCCTGGGAGTCCGGCGTTTTAAAATCTCTATATGCTTTTTATTACGCCCGCTACGGGGCTGAGATGGGTGGGGTGTGGTTTACGTCGGGCTGCGCCCAACGTTAGATTATGTCTGGCCTACGGCCTTATCAGGATAGAAAGTTGGGTCTTTAACATCAGGATTCAAACGGTATGATAGGTTTTATTACGCCCGCTACGGGGCTGAGATGGGTGGGGTGTGGTTTACGTCGGGCTGCGCCCAACGT
>CAIJYD010000045.1 GCA_903824785.1 uncultured Bacteroidota bacterium | reverse complement strand
CGAGGCAAGGCGAAACTATTTGTCTGGGGGAATGGATTCGCCTTGCCTCGGCTGATTTCCCGCCCGCAGGAGGGGTCTGGGGAGGAATGCGGGCGGGATTTCGGCGGGATTCTAATTTTTTTCCAAAACAATTTTCGGACATGAAATAAGTATAACCTAATTTGGGTTATACCACAATAGGTTATAACATATAAGTATAGATATGCCAGATTCAATTTATAAAAAAGAGTATCAAACAGTTATTAAGCGTCTAAAAGACGCTCGTGTTGAGAGTGGCTTAAAACAAGAAGAGGTTGCAAATAAGTTAGGCAAGCCTCAATCTTATGTTTCTAAAATTGAAAGAGGAGAAAGGCGTGTTGATATTGCTGAAATTAAACTTTTTGCAAAAGTCTACCAAAAATCAATAGATTATTTTATATGAATATAGACATAGACTCATTAAAACATGATTTAATAAATACGACTGTACCGAAACCACTTTCCGGTACTCTTTCTGGTCACGCCGCAGGAGAGCCATTTGATAAACATGTATTTAAGTTCATAAAAGAAAAATATCCGAATGATACTTTTAGACAGTATGAATATTTGAATAAGATTTATTTAGACAATCCAACTATTGTATCTGTTGATGATAGGTGGTCTTTATTACAACCCACACCAGTAGCCTTTTTATTGAATAGAGGAAAACAGGTAACTCAAACATGGTCGCCAGCTTCTATTTTTGCAGAGAAACAAAATGACACCGCCGATATTTTAGTGGTTAAAGATAATTTCTATAACATAATTGATGTTAAGACATTTAGCACGGAAAGAAACGGACAACCACCAAATATTATTTCTGCTTATAAATTGGCAAAAATGTGTGCTTTGATGCTAGAGGAAAATAATTTTTCATCACACAATATTACTTACATTGGTATTGCATGGGAACTTGTCGGAGAAAATCTAAAATGTACTGATGTTGCGATAAAAGAAATTTTCAAAACAGACCCTTCACGTCTTTATATAAACTGGGCAGCTGCTATGCAGGTACAGTTTCATGTTAGTAGCTTAGACCAATCTTATGGTGGGGATGTTAAACAATGGTGTTTAGATTATTTAAACACATTTGTTAGCCAAGCACATAATCGTGCAGACACGATGATAAAAAAGTTTGTTCAACCTTTTCAAAAATTTCTAGAATAGTGCGGAAACTTTTTTGTTAAGATTCTCTAAAATATATTCGTCGTTTGTATCTATGTAACTCTTACACAGAAAGGATATTTCTTCGTGTAATTTTTTATCCGTCGGATTATTCCAATCAATAAGTCTCATTGGGATACTAGCAAGTGGTTTTTCAGAGAATTCAACAATATTCCCCTTAACAACCCCTTTATGCTTCAACCATTCAAAAACATACTCACTACTTAATAAAGCAAGAATATAGTAAATGCTTTCTTTCACATCTGATTTAGGGAATATTGCCGTCACATCCTGTGTTGGGAATATACCACTCGGAACATACGAAAAGCGAAAATATTGTTTGTGAGAAATTCTCTCTTTGCAGGGTACAAATATTCTTTCCTTCTCTTGTTTAAATAAGTTAAAACTCCTAAGAAAAACCCATTCCCAATAATTTATTTTTCTATTGTAGTTATATCGTAGTTCCAACTTGTCTTTATGATCCTTTAGTAATTCATAGAAAGATGGATATTTTTCTTTCAAATCATTCTCATTTTCAACATCTCCATTCAAAAAGATATAGCTTGTAATATCCTTGTGGATAAAACGCTCCATATTTTTTGCCTTAACGACAGATATTGTTGCTTTTTTTTCTTTTTGACTTAGTTTAACGTCTTTTGGTATTTGAAATGCCTTATCAAGACCACTAACCATTCCATTTCCAATATCAGCTATATCGCCAAGCGTTATATATTTTTTATTTTCTCCGAATAACGAGTGGGACACGACAGAGACGCATTTGTCTTCGTATATCTTTAATTTATCACCGATTTTATTAGGTGCTAACATCCACCTTTCACCAACTTCAAATTGGGCTCTTTCAAAAATTTCAATCTTATCATCTGAAATACCATTTTTAATTTTTAACAGTGTTTCCTCGGTCAATCTTTGAGTCGAAAGATACTTTGTGATTTTAATTTTTTGTTTTTTAACTATATTATCGTTTGTCTTGATAAATTTAAAAATTAAAATAGATGAAGCAACCTTATCAAAAATCGGTGTTTCGTTAAAGTGAACAATTTGAGAAAACACTCCATTCTTAACTAGATAATCTCGTAAGACTTCTGCGTGTTTCGTATTTATCCAATATTCAGGTGTAATAAATATTAACTCTCCGCCGTCCTTGAGAAGTTCTACCGACTTCAAAACAAAAATACAAAGATAGTCGCAAAGGCTATTGAAATATTTTTGCCAAAGTTCATTATTTTCCAATTCTTGTTTCAGCGTTTGGTCAAGATTTTTCCACCTAATATACGGAGGATTGCCGATTATTAAATCATATTTATCTTTAATATCTGCACTGACAAAACTTTCAAAAAGAATTGGAGCTTCTGTAACTTTCTTTAATGTCTTATCTACCTCATATCCAACAATATCTTTATATCCTTTTTCATCAAGTAGTTTCAAAAAAATTCCTTCCCCGCACGCAGGCTCTAAAATTTTTGCTTTTTTTGAAACAGAAGAAAGACCAATCATGAAATCGGCGACATGCTCTGGTGTAAAATATTGTCCTAGATTTTTTGTGATTTTTTTCATAACCTATATTGGTATTATAATCGATTTAGTTGACTAAGTAAAATGAGTTGACTAATATCCTAAAATCGACTTTAATATATGTATGTATAGTAAAACTGAAGCAGCGTATAAAATTCTTAAAGAGTCTAAAAAACCACTTCATGTAGCGGATATTATTAAAATTGCTCTTGATAAAAAACTAATCAAGACAAAGGGTAAGACACCAGAATCTACTCTTGCGGTTGATTTGCTCTTAGAAAATAGACGGAGAACAGAAAAGGGAGCAAAACTAAGATTTGTTAAAGTCGGTTCTGGTACATGGGGTTTAACTGAGTGGAAATAGTTTTGTCCGAAAATTGTTTTGGAAAAAAATTAGAATCCCGCCGAAATCCCGCCCGCATTCCTCCCCAGACCCCTCCTGCGGGCGGGAAATCAGCCGAGGCAAGGCGAATCCATTCCCCCAGACAAATAGTTTCGCCTTGCCTCG
>CAIJYD010000044.1 GCA_903824785.1 uncultured Bacteroidota bacterium | reverse complement strand
CAGGATTAGCCTTGATGAAAAGAAGAGTGCTTCTGGTTGATCTTGATCCTCAAGGTAACTTATCACATAGTTTTGGGATTAAGGAAGCTGAGCCAAGCATGTATAATGCGTTAAAAGGTCAATGTCCAATCCCTGAGGTACAAATAATCGACAACCTCTGGTTAGCCCCTTCAAATATGAATCTTTCAGGTGCAGAACTTGAACTCTCAATGGAACCTGGCAGAGAAAATCTTCTTAAGAGGTTACTTCTTAAAACTCAAAATGATTATGATTACATTTTCTTTGATTGTCCTCCTTCGTTGGGGCTGATGACTGTGAATGCTCTAAATGCAGCTGATAAAGTGCTGATCCCCCTACAGGCACATTACCTGGCAAGTCAGGGCTTAGCAAAACTGATTGAGATAATCGACAAGGTCAAAGAGAGGTTAAATCCGGATCTCGCTATTGGAGGAATTATCATTACCATGTACAAAAAGAACACAGTGCTTAGTCGTGATGTGGTAGAATTCACAAGTTCGCGTTTCGCAGATCTTGTTTTCAATACGAGGATAAGGGATAACATTGCGGTTGCCGAAGCCCCGGCATCAGGTCAGGATATCTTTCGATATTCTAAGAATTCATTAGGTGCAATGGATTACTCTCATCTTTGTATGGAATTCTTCAACCGTTTTGAAAAGTAGTGTCGATTTCTTATACTAATATTCTCAATATTACTCATGTTACTCATGTTACTCAGTAATATGAGTAATACAAAACCAAAATAAAATGAACTAATGGCAAAGAAACAGTTTACTAATAGCTTTCAGGATATCTTCTCTCCCACCGAAACACATTTGTTAAAAGATGAATTTATCAAAGCACCGGAGGATAATGATGATAAAATACAACGAACAACGCTTTTGCTGAGCAGACAAACATATAAAACAATTAAAGCAATTGCTTATTGGCAGCGCAAACAAATAAAGGATATTATTGAGGAAGCCATCACGGGCTACCTAAAATCACTTGATGCAAATGAACTTGAAAAAGCTATTGTTCAGTTTAAAGCTGATTCAGTAAAGCCAATTCTTCGATAACACGTATAAAAACGGCACTTCCCCAACAAACTCTGCTCATTGGAATGATGTCTTCCCGAAAAGTTGAGATTTTGTGTTGTTTAGTATATATTTAAGTCCTTCAGGAAAATCATCAGGTGAGATAAAACTATCTTCCTCCGGGATCGGGTATGGTTTTTGTTTCAGTGAGTCCCCTTCCTGCTTAACCCTACCTTTTAATTTCAAAATACCGTTTCTTTTACTGAGGTTTACTGGTTTTATCAAGTATATGTGATTTATTTTCGATTTAAATCTCTTATTTCTTGTGCTGTATACTTAAACTCTAAAGGCTTTTTATCTAGCTCTCTAATCAATTTATTAATCCTTTTCAAATATTTTGCCTTTTCAGGTTTGCTTAAAATGGATTCCGTCCCAGGAGCCTTTGACAATGTTATTAAAAATTCGTCCTCATTCAATGTTGACATTTCGGAATGAATGTTTTCATCCGTTACCTTCTTCAAAAGCTCTTCTAAGGAATTCCCGCTTTTACTAATCGGTTTCATGTGTTTT
>CAIJYD010000043.1 GCA_903824785.1 uncultured Bacteroidota bacterium | reverse complement strand
TTATCTTCGGAATAGTTGAAATACAGATCACAATTACCGGCCTCATAAAAGGATTTCAATTCTTTGTGTGCAACGTCGATAACATACATTTTAATTTGAGCATAACGAGAGTATTTTTTCTCAAGTAGCATTTTCCCCCTCAGGTCGCTTATTGAAATGTATAAAAACCCTGTAGATTTAAACTGTGAGCAGTACTCATAAAACCGCTGACTATACTTAGCTTTTAGCGATATTGCAACAGTCAGGCTGTAGGTTGTAAACTGTTCTGCCAGCTCTACCAGGAAGGGGAGAATTTTATGAGACACCTGTACTTCCAAATTTGGTTCTCTCTTTAAATGCTCAAAGTAATTGATGTAGCCGACCTCTAAAACCCTTTCCTGGTCCTCAATCCATATGGACTTACGTCTAAGATTTTTTAGAGACAAATAGACTTCTCTTAGCTCGGTTCCGATATCAGGCCCCTGCAGATCTGCTGTTTTTATCTTTATCACGAGGTCATTGAAGAGATCTCTTTGCCCACCTGGAGCCTCGATAAACTGCCTTCTAACCTCTTTGATAATGTAATAAACTGCCCGTTTTTCCACTACTGTGAAGTTGTATCTTGCCTGAGTTAAAACATTGGCCTGCGCTAATTTAATTTCGTTTTTACTCATGGATTAAATTTTTTCTTTAAATGTATGTAATATAATTTAATCTAACAAATGCATACTAACAAGAGATGTAAAAAACTAACATTCGACCCATTTTGAGTTGTAAAAAACTAACATTGAGTTGTAAAAAACTAACATTCACCCTTGTAATGCATTATAATACAATTAGTTCCAAAGTCGTAAAAAGAGGCAAAAAATTTACCTTAAAAATGCCTTTAGAAAGAACAAAGAAGTTTTTAAGTTTAAAATTCAAGCAACTGACAGAATGACAGAGAATTGAACGGAAACAACCGGGAAAACGAAGAAAAGGGAAGAAAGAAAAAAGAAGGCAAAAAAACTCAAAAAAGTTCCGGCGGCGGGCGATTTTATAACTACTTGATATATAGTTGTTTAAAAATTTTAATACTAATATCTAGCCAGGGATCCACGGCAGGGATAAGAAAAGAGCTGTAAATTTTCCCTATGCCTCATTTCGCTACAATTTATCGAATTCTAGCACGATGAAACTTGATAAATTTACGCTAACGTACGTTAACTTCCGTTTCGTCAGCGACCCCTAGTTCAACGGCCCGGCGGTTGGAGGAGTAAACGTTGGTGGCGCAGTCCGCCGAAACGAATGATATCGCACTGCTTATCAAATCTACCAAATTTTAACTGAAATTGAAACAGAACACGAGACTTGTTTTGAAAGCACTTATTTGGTCGTAATAACAACCATAAATACTACCGCGCTGGTACATGCAATAAGTATTTATGAGAAAAATTTAATGGAGAGGACACTTTATTGAGCTTATTGCATGTGCTAATAAGATAGTTATGTAAATATATTTTGAAAAAAACTTGACTTCTTTCGTAGATGTTCGTAACTTTCACTTTGTCAAGTTAAATTCTGCAATTTAAAACTGATAAAGCTATGAAAAAGTATTTTTTTATCAAGGTAACATTAATCCTGTTGTTTGGATTATGGCCAATCTCATGTCAGAGAGAAGATCGCTTTGAGCCTGAGGAAGAAGGTACAGCAATCACTAATTTTGTTTCTCAAGCAGAGGCACTAGAGGTTGCTGAAGGGTTTGATTTTTCAAAGAAACAATTTAATTCATCCTCAGGAGAAAGTAAGGGTTTCAAAGAGGTGGTTAACATTCTGGATGTTCCTGCCAATTCAATGGAAACTTCTTATTATATAGTGAATTATGAAAATGGTGGATTTGCAATTATATCTGCCGATAATCGTTTGATACCTGTTTTGGCCTTTTCAGAAACGAATTCTTTCCCAACTGACGCAGAGCATTACCCTGGAGGATTGGTTGAATGGTTGTATAAGATAAATGAAGTTGTTAAGGAAACAAGAACAGCTAATGTAGAACAAACACCAGAAATTAAAGCATTATGGGATAAAATAGTAGATGGTGGTGATATTGATAAAAATAATAACTCGAAAAGAACTACGTTTGATCCTTCCGATTGTCCTTATGAGGGTTATACTTTTTATACTTCTCAGCAATATGGACCATTGTGCTCAACTCTATGGGGTCAATGGGAACCTTATAACAATTATGTTCCGTTAACAGGGTGTAGTAGTTCAAATGGCCGCGCACCAACAGGTTGTGTTCCAACAGCTATGGCTCAAGTTATGAGATATAATGCTTTCCCAAATGATTATAATTGGGGTTCAATGCCTAATAATTATGCTAATGGAGAGGTAATGCAACTAATGGTTGATTGCGGCGATGCTGTTGATATAGACTATGATTGCGAAGATGGTTCTTCAGCATCTACGAGCGATGTTCCATCAGCTTTGATAAATTATTTTAATTATACTTCAGCATCTTATGCGAATTATAGCTATACTACCGTCAAAAATGAAATTCAAAACAATCATCCTGTTATTCTTAGGGGCGGAAGAAACGTTGGTTGGTGGATTTTTGGAATTTACGATGATGGACATGCTTGGGTAGCAGATGGTAGCTTGGAAATATTTTATTATCAGTGCGTATATAATCCTTTCTATCAAGAGTATGAGTTAGTTAATACAGTTAATTATTTATACTTTAATATGAATTGGGGTTGGACAGGTAGTTACAATGGTTGGTATGCATTTAATAACTTCAATCCGGGTAGCCATACTTTCAATTACCAAACAAAAATGGTTTATAATATTAGACATTAAAAAATATACATATGAAAAAGTTACTTGTTTTTTTATTAATATTATCTTCCTGTAAGGAAAATAAGGAAGCTTTTTTTAGCGTGGATACCAGTATGGACATACAGGTGATAGATAGCTTTGGGAATAATCTGTTAAATCCTGATGTATCAAACTCATATAGTCACAATGAAATTAAAATACATTTTATAATTAATGGCGAAAAAACTTTTATTTGGGAACCATTAATGCAGTTTCCAAATCGATTTCATATATATGATGATTTCAATTCAGGTGATTACCATATACGCATATTTCCAAATGAATCAGAGAATGAAGATCTTCCGGTTACATTGATTCAATGGGATATAAACGATACAGATACCATAGTCTGCCATTATAAACGAACTAAAGGGTACGTCACATGCGACTATCTGTGGTACAATGAGATGTATATAGACCCTGCACTTACAAATAACCGTCATTTCACAATTGTTAAGGAAGGTAAAAAATGATCCATTATTAAGCTATGAACTTGAGGAAAGGTGGTTTTTTTATCTGTACTTCTTTCAGACATAGCCTTAAATTATGCCCAAAGTATTTTATTCATTATTATTTGAAGTATACCAGGATTAAATATAAATAATGAATAGGCAAAAACTCTTGCTTGTGGGTTGGAAGCCCAGGTGTAATGAGGGTTCGGTGCAGTTTGCCTTACAGCTAACTCCTTTGTACCCCTGAAAAATTCAGGGGTAAACAACAATATCCCGTGTGTCCCCGTTTTACCTGGCTGAATAGTGACCTTTGGCTGAAACAACAGTCACCGTGACCGTTTCCTCGTATATCCGGTATATTAACCGGTCTTTTTTATTGATTCTGCGTGACCAGTATCCTGAATAGCCATATTTGAGCTGCTCTGGTTGTCCAATTCCCTCACTTGGGGTGTTTTGAAGCTCAAAAAGCATTTTCTTAAGCTTTTCAATGGATTTTTTGTCGCCGGACCGATCAAGTGCAAAAATGTCCTCTTTTGCTTCTTTGGTAATATGTATTTTGTACATGGATCAAAGAGATTCGAAAAATGCCTTAATATCCTCTTTACTTGTGAGGACAACACCCTCTGACTTATCACCACTTTCTGATTTTTTTAGCCGTCTCTCCAATTCTTCAATGTTTCGGGGATCATCAAACCACGGGTCATTGCTTGGACTTGGGTTTTCTGGTATATTATTTCCCCTTGGCACAAGTTCTACAAATTCATTTTTTCGCTTAATAACCACTCTCTCTTTCGCTGCCAAATCCAAGTATTTTTTCTGACTGTCTCTGAATTCTCTGCTGCTTACTACTAACATTTCTTTTAATTTAAATGTGTACCATTTACGGTACAAATATAATCATTTTTCATTTAGGATAAGTTTTAATAAAACACCAAAATTTAAATTAGAGCCATATATACAAAAGCCGGTCAATCTGACCACATTCAGCCGGTCTAAATTGACCACATCGAAGTTGCTGATTTTTCAAAGAGTTTTTCCATCATAAAAAGTGGTTATACAAATCTATTTATTTTAATTCAAATTTCCATTTTCTTTATAACTGTCCCTGCCTTTTCTCAGAGATTCTCCCTTTAGTTCTATCCTGTGTGCGTTATGAACGATCCTGTCTAGGATTGCATCGGCAATAGTTTTTTCTCCGATGACCTCATGCCAGCAGTTTACTGGCAGTTGGGATGTTATTACAACTGATGCTTTATTATGACGGTCTTCTATTATTTCCATCAGTGCCGAGCGATTTTGATTATCTATTGGTAATAGTCCAAAGTCATCCAGGATAAGTAAATCCTGCCGTTCTATTTTTGATATTTCACGGATATAGGAACCATCGGCCTTTCCCATTTTTAACTTGGAAAAGAGTTTTGCCATATTTGCATAGTATACTTTAAAACCAAGAGTACATGCCTGATGCCCAAGTGCTGTAGCTAGATAACTTTTCCCTATTCCGGTGCTTCCTGTTATAAGTATGTTCTCATGTTTTCTGATGTAAGTGCATTCTGCGTAGCGTAGCATCTGGTTCCTGTCAAGATTACGGTTTGCCTCATAATCAATGCTCTCAATTGATGATTGATAGCGGAACCTTGCATTGCGCAGTCTTCTTTCAATATTACGGTTTTGACGGTCATCCCATTCCGCTTCCACTAACATTCCTATCAGCTCATCAGCTGACAGGTTTGCAAGCTTATCATTCTCAAGGCTGGTTTCATAAGCCCTGGCCATTCCGAGCAGCCTGAGCTTCTTTATTCTATCGAGTATTTCTTTTGTCATTTTCTTACTTTTTATATTATTGTTTTTACCTGTAATAGTTCTCACCCCTAATGTTTTCATGATCCGGGATCTCTGAAGTTAACTCCACATAAGTTAAAAAGTCATACTTGTTTTCCAGTATTGACTTAATTGCACCATAGGAGTAATTTTCATACTCAATGGCTCTTCTGCAGGCATTTATCAGTCTTTCCCTGCCTACCTTGCGTTCGTAGCCAAGAACTCCCTGACAAGCTTTATAAGCCTGCTCGGGATGGGTTTTACTTGCCATCATACCTACAATAAACTCCCTGACAGATCCATCGATTGACTCTGCCCAGTTAATAAAGCGGTCAGGGTTCCAGTCTGTCAGGTATTTATGTGTTGAAGCCAGATGCTCTTTGTCGGTCGTATAGCCATATTGCCTGCGGTCCCTTTTATGGCGGGCCAGCAGAACATAATTGTAATAAATCTCAACATGGGTGGTCGAGTACATGATCTTTATCTTTTTACCAATATATTGATATGGAGCGCTGTAATAGTGCCGGTCTTCCTTCAGGCAAACATGACCATTTACAGATATTGTAGCTTGCTGATGCCGTTTAAATTCATAAGGTAA
>CAIJYD010000042.1 GCA_903824785.1 uncultured Bacteroidota bacterium | reverse complement strand
ATTTAACATCTATATATAATTATTATATATTAAGTCAGAAAGCACTTAAATTAAATTCTTCTTTCTGCAACGACAATAGTCTAGAGTTAATTTATAAAGATAAGATACAATGAGTGCTCCTGTTTCAAAAATGTCTGAATAATGATATGAAAGAAAGCATGTCAGAATCGGTAAAGGACGATTTAAAAGGCATGCTTCTCCAACATATTGAGGGAAAGTAATTTTCGATTAGGAAACTTCTGTTAAATAGAAAAGGAATGAAATTTGGCCTTATAAAAAGTTTTCTCATTTATACATTACCGGTTCTTTTAGTGCTGATTACTCCATTTATCTGGTCAGATGACTTGTATAACGGTATAATCAGCGCTAAACAATTCTGGTTCTAAGAGTCAATGACATTGTTTTTTCTCGTATTTGCGCTTGATCAGTTATTCAACAGGAAGAAGTTAGTTCTCAAACTTAATAATATTGATATAGTATTATTACTGTTCAATACATATGGTTTTATCCGAACTGCCTTTATGCGTTGTATTCCTTTAGTATGTTTATAAATAATGAAACATGGATCATGTTAGACCTTTACAACCTCTGATAATTGAAGTTAAAACACCTGACGGATTTAAAATTTTAAGATTAAATAGTATTTTATATATTGAGGCGGTAAGAAAGTGTTCAATTGTATATCTTATTGACTTCAATACTATTATTACATATCATATGCTTAAATGGTACGAAATAAAATTATTGAAATCTGATTTCTTTCGTTGTCATAATTCATATATAATTAATTGCCGGTTTATTGATTGTTATAATAACAAAGAAATTATGCTGAAAGATAAGAAAAAAATTTCATTATCCCGAAACAGAGTTAGTTCATTTAAAGAAAATCTGAAATATTTGCATGAAGAATTTTCCTGATTCTGCAGTTCCTGTTCCTCTCTTTTGCCAGTTATATTTGCGATTTAAATTGCTAGAAACTACCAACCATTCCATTTTCATTCCACAGGTTCCATTTTTGTTCCACCCGTTCCGGCAGTTATAGACATTTAATTAAATAGAACATACCTTACATTCATGAAAGTTTAAGTTTGCTAATAATTATTATTAAACGTGAACCATTTTAACATTTGAATAAATGCTATGCCATAATAATAAATAGATTATGACCGGTACATTTAAGAAAATATTTTCTTCTTATCTCCCTGCAATTCTTATTTCATCACTTTTTGCAGTACCACTAATAAGTCCATCCAATATTTATTTTGGTACGTTTTTTGGCAAAGAATTTGGATTTTATATCCTTTGTTCTCTTTTAATAATATATTGTTTCCTATATTACATTTTAGATCAGCCAGTTAAAAGAATATCCATCAATAAGTTAGATATAACTTTTCTATTATTCGTACTGTGGAATCTCATTAGCGCTATTATTTCAAATGATTCTTACATAAATGGAAAAACAAGTGAACTTATTCTTTTGACTTTTTTTTATTTTATAATTAAAGGTCAAATGGTCGACTCTAAAAGAAGAGAAACAACTTTAATAGTCACTTCAGTCTCCCTACTGATTATAGCAAACATTGAGGTCGTTATTGGAATTTTGCAACTATATAATATAGTTGCTTCTAAAAATCCTTATTTTAAAATCATAGGTACATTTCATAATCCAGCACCATATTCACTTTTTTTAACAATAATCTTTGCTTTTGCTTCTACTGCTTATTTATTTAATGTTTTTAAAGAGAAGTTTATCAAATACCTATCATTAGGTACTTGTCTTTCTATAATATACATAATTCCATTTATAGGAAATAGATCTTCATGGATTGGTATTGTCTTAAGCACTGCATTTATTATTATTCTAAAATGCGATTGGAGGCAACTTTCTCCTCTCTTTAAAAAATGGATTAAAATTGCATTAGTTGCTGTCACTCTTATATTGATTGTAATAAGTATCAACTTCTTGTATAATTTTAAGAGTGGATCTACAGAAGGAAGGTTGCTTGTCTGGAAAGTAAGTGGTAACATAATAAAGAAACATCCTGTTATTGGAATAGGCTATGGCCGATTCAAATCAGAATATAATCTATACCAGGCTGAATACTTCAGAGGCGACCATAATAAAAATGAGGAATTATTGGCCGATAATGTCAGGTTAGCATATAATGATTATATTGAAATTCTTGTTGAAACCGGTATAATAGGTTTGCTTATTATCTGTACTTTAATATATTATATTTTAAAATCCCTGAAATTAAAGAAAGTTAATATTTATTTATCATCTATTCCACTAATTATCTGCTTAATTCTCTCTCTGATTTCTTACCCCTTAAACTCAATTTCGACTAAAATATTGTTTATCTTTTTTATTGGACTTTTAAGTGCTCAGATATCATTAAATGAGCATGGTTTATTAAGGATATGTATTAGAAGATATTCCCTAATTATATTGCTAATACTTCTTGTTCCTTTGGCCGGATATCAGGTTAATAGATATTCTAAATTTAAGCAGTGGTTATATGCTGATAATGCCTTCAGTTCTCAGCAAACAGAATTATCCGAGATTTACTATAAGCAGATTTTTAAAAATTTGAAATACGATTTACGATTCGCACTGTTTTATGCCGAATGCCTGTTCGTAAATGGAAATTACTTTGAAACAATATCTATTCTCAATAGTGTTAGAAACATTGTACCAGATCCTGAAATATATTTATTGATAGGAAATGCATATTATAAAACTGGAAACAACACCAAAGCGATTTACTTTTGGGAAGAAGCAAATTATATGGTTCCTAGTAGAGTATTACCAAAGTATTATTTAACAAAACTTTACTACAGTATAGGCGAAAATTCAAAAGCAGATTCCTTATCTAGAAACATTCTTGAAATGGAAGTAAAGGTAAAAACTGATACGACACAAGTTCTGGTTAATGAAATAAGAAAAATATATCTAAGAAATTATAAACAACCGGATGAATATGCCAAGCAGGGGCATTAAAGTCCTGCAATTATATTAATTTTAATATATTAAAAATGAGAAGATTAGTAAAAATTTCGTTCTTTGCTATTGCAGGTTTCCTTTTTTTCTTTAATGTAAGCCTGAATTTGAATGGGGGAAATGCAAACAAATTAAGTGTTACCACAGGGTCAAAGGAAGCGATAGCTAATGTTCCTTGCCAATGGTATCAAGATGCAGGAATGTGCTTCTGTGAAATAAGTGGAGTTCATTGCACAGGAGTAGAAAATTGCTCATCTTTATCAATTAGATGTCCTTGGGAATAAACCAGGATATTTATTTTCTTTATCAATACGCTGCATTAATCATAATTTTTTGGTTAATGCAGCTATTTATAACTTTAACCCTGACCAACTATGAATAAAAGTATTATTTATGTTTTAGTTTTATTAATTTTAACACTAAGCTGCAAGAAGAATGGCCCAAATACATTTAGCAACAAATACACTTTAAAACCTTCAAATGACAGTATTGTTATTAGAATAGGGAATAATTCAAAAAACTTATCTTTTTATCAGCAATATTTTAGATTAAATAATACTGAATATCTGGCTTTGTTGAATACTATACGAAATAGTATAGAAATATATGATTTAAATTCGAAGGTTTTATTCAAAACTATTAATATTCAAAAAGAGGGTAAAAACACATTCGGAGATTTGATGGGTTTTCATATAGTAAATTTTGATTCAATAATAATAATAAATATTTTGCCGAAAGTCATAGGTTTTGTTGATACTGCTGGTGTTGTTTTTAAGAAATTTAAATTCGATGAGGACATTAACAAAAAAAGGATTAAAACAACTATTCCTTGGGGTGGACAAAGACCATTTCTAATTGGAAATACACTTCACCTAGGACAAATTTGGGGTGCAGACGAATCAAGTGGTGTTTTAACAGAAACTGGACAAAAAAACTGTCCCGTAGATGTAAGCATTGACATTCAATCTGGTAAAAGCACATTATCACAATTAACATATCCTGAAGAGCTAGTCGGAGAAAACATAACTCAAATGTCAGTTAGAAGAGTTTTAGGTTATAAAAACTCTTTTGTTTACAATTTTGCTCTACTTAAAAATCTTTTCATTACATCAAATCATAAGGATTTTAATAAAGTTTCAATTGAATCTAACTATGGATTAATACTATCAGAATTGAATAAAGCAGACAT
Organism: uncultured Bacteroidota bacterium; assembly: GCA_903824785.1. GTDB lineage: Bacteria > Bacteroidota > Bacteroidia > Bacteroidales > VadinHA17 > LD21. Next base: position 14,098 of record CAIJYD010000042.1, on the reverse strand, counting down.
TAAGAAATCAATTTACGAAAATGTTTCACACGATGAAATTGTGGATCTCCTTTATGATGAATTTAGAGAGCACTACTATGTGTTAATACGGAAAAGAAATGAGAATTTAGGTAGAAATAATGCAATAAATACTGAATTTTTATATCCAGATTGTTTTATATTGATTCTTGATAAAAATCTTAAATATGAAGGAGAGGTCTTTTTTCCGGATAGTATTTACTCTTTCAAAATGGTTTTTATTACTCCTGAAGGTATCTATATTTCTGAAGATCACGTGAAAAATCCATCTTTTAGCGAAGATTATATGAGGTTTAAATTATTTAAACTAGAAAAATTATAGATTCTAATGAAAAAAGCAATAGTACTTATTCTATTTATAACATTATTACCAAGTTGTTATAAAAACCAAATTACAAAAAACCTTGATGAATATCTAAAGGTATATGGTGTCAATTTAGGAACATGTAAAGTTGTAAGTATTGTCCCTGCCGAGGGTTGCAAGAGTTGTTGTATGCCATCAATTGAATATACAAAGAAAGGAAATAGAGACTATTTATTGGTATTGACATCAAACTTTCAAAAATCAATTGATTTTGTAATACAAACTAACAGTTACCTTAAAGGTTCAAGAATGATCATAGATTCTGATAATCTTGCCATAGAAAAACAATTAGTGTTTATTACTTCTCCAACTATTTATTTTATAAAAAACGGGCATGTAGAAAAGAAAATTGATCTTTCTGAATCTGTTGACCAAAAATCAGCATTTAAGGAAGTTGATAAATTTCTTGCTTTTTAGTATTTATAAGTGTCGAGGATAAATAACCAATAAATATCTTTAATGAAAATATTTGTTGTGAATATAAACAAGTTTATTTAGTCATTACCTTATGAATCATCATGCAAGAATATATTTGGGGAAGTTGGGATACTCAAGAAGTCATTTGCATAAAATGTTGTAAAACATATCATTATTGTTTAAGACTGTTAAGGAATCTCAATGTAAGAAATGTAATCAAGTGTCTCATTTCGAGATATTATTTATGAATCCAAAAACAAGAGTAATGAAGGAGGCTGAACAATACCCTATGAAACAATTCTAAAACCGACATGTAATTTTTGAACTATCCTTTGAATAGGAAACTATTTTTGATAAGAACTTTAATAAAGCCAATTATGAAGGTATCTCTAATATTTGTTGCATTGTTGGCGATTTTTACTGTTCGTGTGTTCATTTTTGACGTTTATAAAATCCCTTCAACATCTATGAGTCCAGCAATATTACCCGGCGATTATGTACTGGTAAATAAATTAAGCTATGGTCCTAGAATAATCAATCTTATTAAACTGATTTTTTCAAGAGAGGCAAAGTATATTTGGCTAGAAGGATTAGACAAAATAAAAAAAAATGATATAATAGTTTTTAACTATCCTCAGTATGAATATCTTGCTGATTCGATAACATTTATTTATGGTACACCGTTGATAAAGCGCTGTTTTGGGATTGCTGGTGACACCATTAAGATAAGAAAAAATCATTCTAAAATTTCTAATTCAGCAATTTTATACAATAATCTCTTCCCTTATGATACTTCTTTACATTGGAGTCTTGGTAACTACGGTCCATTGTATGTCCCCCGCAAGGGAGATACTTTATCGATAACACCTAAGAATATTCAATTTTACAGAGATGTTCTATTATATGAGAATATTAGTTCCAGTATCCAGAATGCTTCTGTTTTCACAAATGGAGCTTATTCTAAGAATCATACATTCAAATACAATTATTACTTTATGCTTGGTGATAATTTTTACCAGAGTAGGGATTCACGTTTTTGGGGCTTTCTTCCCGAAACCCATATAATAGGGAAAGCTGTTTTGGTATTATTTTCTCTTGACCAGGAAGCTCCCTGGTATAAGAAATTCAGGGGGAAGCGGTTTTTAAAAAGAATTGTATAAATTATGTAATTGAATTTTCATTACCCTGAGCACCAAGATGAATAGCAGTTTGAAACCCAAATTCTCCTCCTTTACTATCATTGTAATATTCGTGGTTCTCATCCTTTCAGGGTTACCGCTTGTTTATTTAATTAACATTGAACTAAATCCCACTTCAAAATATTCATCTTTATCAGTCAGTTTTTCGTGGTTCGGTTCAGAACCAAGGGTTATTGAAGAGGAGGTCACTTCAAAACTTGAAGGTTTGATTGCCCGAGTACAGGGTATCAAAAATATTAATTCCACATCGGGTAATGGTTCCGGGAATATTTTTATTACACTTGATAAACAAGCTAATGCAGATGCCGTACGATTTGAGATAAGCACACTCATACGCGAGGTTTGGCCGGAGCTCCCAACGGGTGTAAGTTTTCCGCAATTGTATATAAATCGGCCCAATCAGGAGAATGAGCGACCACTACTTTCCTATACATTGAATGCTGCAGCAAATCCCCACTTAGTGCAGAATTATGCAGATGACAATATTAAGCCTGCATTATCACCAATATCAGGTGTTTATAAAATAGATATTTACGGAGCTACTCTGCCAGGGTGGATTATTGAGTATGATATCGAAAAGCTAAAAGCCTGTAGAGTTAGCCAACAGGAGGTTAAGGCGGCAATAGATATTGGATTGAAAAAGGAAAATCTGGGAGTAGGTATTATAGACTCTCAAGCTGGTGATATTGGCCAGAATGTCGATTCACTAAAATCTTTGGCTGAGTTCGGGTCGGGTTTTAGTACAATTATTCCGGTCATATTCCAAACATCTCAACAATCTAAAGATGTTGTCCAGATTGAAAGTTTAATGCTTTCAATCCCTGTCAAACGTTCCGGGAATCGCATTATATACTTAGGCGATATAGCTAAAATCAGATATATTGAGCAACAACCTCAGAGCTACTACCGCATCAACGGACTCAATACCATAAACATCCTGGTATACGCAGGTTTAGGAGAGAACAACCTGGTAGTAGGTAAAAAGGTGAAAGAAACCATACAACAACTCACTTCTGCATTACCACCGGGTTATGAATTACTTCTGAGCGATGATTCAACAGAATATATTAGCCACGAATTACATAACATTGCCCTACGCTCGCTGTGTACTTTTTTAATCTTATTTATTTTTATTCTTTTAGTTACCAGGAAATGGAAACATGCATTGCAGACCCTGGTAATGCTTTTGGGTAATCTGAGTATTGCAGTCATATTTTATTATTTGTTCAGGTTAGAAATACACTTGTATGCCCTGGCTGGCATTACAGTATCACTGGGACTCATGACTGATAACATCATCATCATGAGCGATCATCTGCGTACGCGTGGCAACAGGAAAGCCTTCCTGGCTATTCTGGCCGGCACGCTGGCCACAATTTCATCACTTGTCATAATCTTTTTTCTCGGCGAAGAAATCAAAGCCAACCTGGTTGACTTTGCAATGGTTATCATCATAAACCAGTCTGTATCGCTTCTTACCGCTTTATTTGTCATCCCTGCAATAATGGAGAAGCTTGGGCTCGATAAACATAACCTGCAATTAAAAGCCCAAAATCTCAATAGTCTGTCCTCACCGCCTGAGTTGAACATCAGAGATAGTGGTAAAAAGAAAACAGCATTCAAACAAAAGCGAAGATATATTATCCGTTTTACAATATTATATCGGACTGTTTATCTCTTTCTCAGGAAGTGGAGAGCCATAGTCATAGTTATATTTATTCTTGGTTTTGGATTGCCAATATACATGCTTCCCGATAAATGGGAAGGTGAAAAATGGTATAACAAAGCTTACAATATTACAATAGGTAACGAATGGTATAAGATGAATGCTAAACCATGGGTTGACAAAACCTTCGGAGGAACATTACGTCTTTTTACAGAGAAAGTATATGAAGGGTCTTACTTTGGGAATCCTCAGGAATCATCTCTTTTCATAACTGCCTCCTTGCCAAGAGGTACTACTTTAAGCCAGGCTGATGCTGTGATTGAAAAAATAGAAATTTTTCTTAAACAGTTTAATGAAGTCAGCCTTTTTCATGCAAACGTATCTGCTCGTAATTCCTCAATTACAGTTTATTTTAAAAAGGAGTATCAACGAAGCGAATTCCCATTCATTTTAAAGGGAAAAATAGTCAATAAAGCTGTAGAACTTGGAGGAGCCTACTGGAGTGTTCAGGGTTTTGGCGATGCATTTAACAATAGTGTCTATGAAACGACGGGTAATTATGCCATAAGGATGCTGGGCTTTAATTATGAACAATTGAATATCCTTGCAGGCGAGCTCAGGAAAAATCTTTCTAAAAATACCCGTGTTAAAGAAATTTTTGTTGTAACTCAAAGGACCTGGTATAAACCAGACAATATTGAGTTTGTGGCACAGTTTAATAAAGAAGATGCCATCTCAGCAAATATCGAATTTAATAGTGCATTTAGGCTTTTGCAAAATTGGACAACAAATCAACCGGCATTCAGAAATATTCACAGTAATATGGGTTTGGAAAGCATCAGGTTGAACCCTGGACAGGGAAATGAAACGGATCTCTGGCTGCTCTCACGCATCCCAATGGAACAGGATTTTGATATGTTTAAATTCAATAATCTTTTTACAATCGTAAAAGAGGCCACTTCCCAAGTTATAAGTAAAGAAAACCAGCAATACATAATGTTTCTGCAATTCGAATTTATAGGAGCAGATAAATCAGCTCGTACATATATAAACAACACTGTGAATGCTTTTAAACCGCAGATGCCAATTGGTTTTACGGCAAGTGTTTTGGATGACAGCAGGTTCATGTGGAGCCAGCAGGATAAAAACCAATATTGGTTATTACTGCTAATAGTGGTTATGATCTTCTTTATTTGCGCGGTCTTGTTTGAGTCGTTATTGCAGCCCTTTGCAGTAATACTTACCATACCGGTAGCCTATATCGGTATCTTTCTAACGTTTTATCTTTTCGGGCTGAATTTTGATCAGGGTGGGTTTGCAGCCCTGGTGATGCTTAGTGGGATAACGGTAAATGCGGCAATATATATCCTTAACGATTTTAATAACCTGAGGAGGCAGAATGCACGGAGAAATTTACCTGATATTAAACTCTATTTCAAGGCATTCAATTACAAAATTATTCCTATATTGCTTACGGTGGTCTCTACTGTCCTGGGTTTCGTTCCATTTCTTATCGGCGAAAAGCAACCTTTTTGGTTCGCCCTGGCGGCAGGCACTATCGGGGGCTTGCTCTTTTCTCTGATTGGGATAGTTTTTTATTTGCCGCTGTTTTTAGGAATTAATGAAATTAAGAAATGAAAGAATGGAGAATAGTCATTCAATGGTCATTCAATTGTAAATCAATAAATGACTATGGAATGACGACAAAAAGCCGAATGATACGAAATAAATGACAATAGAATGACGCCTGCAGGGCAAATGACTAATGAATGACAATAATTAAACAAACTGAATATGAGATATTCAATTTTCTTAACAGTAATTATATTGATAACTGCAATAACTGCCTGCAACCAGAAGGGTAACGAAAATAAAACTCCTGCTGAAAATGGAAAGGACTCAACAATTGTTACTCCCGATAAACAGAAAGTTTCTGTTATGATACTCCGGTATAGTGATTTTAATAAGGAGATCATAAGTAACGGCAAACTGGTTGCATTAAGAAAGTCCGACCTGAAATTCCGGTCTTCAGAGAATGTGGCTTCAGTTTTTGTAAAAAATGGCGACCGGGTTGATAAGGGGCAGATAATAGCAAAGCTTGATAATTTCACACTTACAAGTACCTTAAAACAGACCCTCATCCAGTTTGAAAAAGCTAAAGTTGACTTACAGGATGTAATTATGAGTCAGGGTTATAATAACAAAGATACTTCTTTAATACCCGATATGGCAATGAAAACTGCCCGTGCCAGAAGTGGCATTGATAAAGCGCAATCCGATCTTGAAATGGCACAGTATAACCTGAGGGCTTCTATTCTAATATCTCCATTTTCCGGAATTGTTGCTAATCTCTTCTCTAAAGAGAACAATTTATCTAACCCGGGAGAAAAGTTCTGCACAATAATCGACGATAACCAATTCGAAGCCGAATTCCCTGTTCTCGAAAGTGAGCTTGCTTCAGTAAGGAAAGGACAAACTGTCCGAATCGTCCCTTACTCGTTCGGCGATGTTGCAGTAAAAGGGGAGATCACTAAAATAAACCCTGTTGTGGACCAGAACGGAATGGTTAAGATAAATGCTGTTTGTAACAATTCAGGGCACAATTTATTTGAAGGGATGAATATCAAAATTATTCTTGAGGAAAGAGTCCCGCATCAGCTTGTCATTCCCAAACAAGCCGTTATACTTCGTAGTGAAAAGCAGGTTGTATTTACATTCGCTTCCGATAGAGCTAAATGGGTTTATGTTAAAACCGGACTTGAAAACATTTCCTCATTTTCTATTACGGAAGGATTACAGGAGGGTGATTCCGTTATTTATGAAGGAAACCTTAATCTGGCACATGATGCAGGGGTTACAATTAATTAAGGAATTAAAGAATGATTAAATTCCTCATAACCCGCCCCATTGCAGTAATAATGGTATTTATAGCAGCAGTTGTACTGGGTATTATTGCATACCAGACTTTGCCTGTTTCTCTAATGCCCAACATTCCTATTCCAGTGGTTACTGTTAACATAGCATATAAAAACAGTTCAGCCCGTGAGCTTGAAAATGCTGTAGTTAAGCCCATCCGGGCACAACTTATGCAGGTTACCCACCTTAGTGAAATAAAGAGCGAAGCCCGCGACGAGCAGGCAGTCATTAACCTGAAATTTGACTATGGAACTAATGTCGATTATGCGTTTATTGAGGTAAATGAGAAGATCGACGGCGCCATGAACTCACTTCCCCGCGATATGGACCGACCACGTGTAATAAAAGCAAGCGCAACGGATATTCCTGTATTCTACCTCAATCTATCATTAAAAGATGCTGATTCACTGTGCTCCGACAACTCCGATGAGGCCAATGACCGTTTTATTGAACTGAGTGAATTTGCTGAATCAGTAATACGAAAACGCATAGAACAATTGCCTGAAGTTGCCCTGGTAGATATCAGCGGAACTGTTAGCCCGCAACTGACTATTGAACCTGATATGCAGAAGATGCAGGGCCTCAATTTTTCTCTTTCCCAGCTGGAAAATGCTTTAACTGAGAACAATATAAATGCCGGAAGCATGATGGTCCGAGATGGGCATTATCAGTACAACATCCGCTTCATATCTGTACTTCGCAATAAAGAAGATGTGGAAAAGATTTTTATCAAAGCTTCAGGAAAAATATTTCAATTGAAAGATCTCGCTAAAGTAAATATAGAACCTCAGAAACGAAATGGCATGTTTGCCGCGAACAGCAAACCTGCAATAACAATGGCAGTTATTAAACAGGCAAATGCCAGGCTCGCAGATATGAAGGATAAGATAAAGGAGGTTATCACTCAGTTTGAAAAGGATTATCCGGGCATTACTTTTCAGGCCACACAGGATCAGACACAACTTCTCGACTATTCCATTTCGAACCTTAAACAAAATTTGGGTCAGGGTTTGTTACTTGTATTCTTAGTGGTTTTTGTCTTTATGAAGGATGTGAAACTGCCACTTCTGATCGGACTGTCGTTGATGGTTTCGATTATCATCTCCATGCTGTTTTTCAGTATGATGCACCTTTCTATTAATATCATATCTCTTGCAGGGCTTATCCTTGCAGTAGGAAATATGATGGACAACTCAATTGTGGTGACTGACAATATAACACAGTATCGCGATCGTGGATTCACTGTTGATGAAGCCTGTATTGCCGGTACGGGTGAAGTGATTACACCACAGCTTAGCTCTATGCTAGTCAACGTGGCCGTTTTCCTTCCGCTGATATTCCTGAGTGGAATTGCCGGGGCCCTTATGTACGATGAGGCAATTTCTGTATCAATCGGTCTTTCAGTTTCATATATTGTCGGTATCACTTTTATGCCGGTTATTTACCGGCTGGTTTACAAACGTGTCTATAAAGCAGAAAACAAATTGCAGCAGCTAAAAGAAAAGATGTTCAATTTGTTTGGCAAAGGGTTTAAGAAAATCTTTGATCTCGATAAAGTTTATACCTCAATTCTGAACTTTACATTCCATCGCAAGAAATTGAACATATTAATGTACCTGATGATTATGCCCATTGGACTAATTACGTTGTTTGCGATAAGGAAAGAAAAGATGCCTGCGTTCACACAGGTAGAAACAATAATATCTATCGATTGGAACGAAAATACAAACGTTGGGGAGAATAAATTACGTGTTAATCGCCTGCTGAAAGCTATTAAGACGGAAAGTGTTCAGAGCAATTCATTCATTGGCCACCAACAGTTTCTTCTTAACCGCGACAAAGAGATGAGCGCTTCGGAAGCAAGAATATATATCAAGACAGGCAATCCGGAAAATGTGAAAGTAATTGAAGATAAGGTTAAGGATTTTATAGCGAAGGAATATTCCCGGGCACGTCTCGGATTTGAACCACCCACTTCTATTTTTGAGAAACTATTTACCAGCAGTGACCCTCCATTGGTAGCCGAGCTTTCTATGAAGAATACCGGTATTGAACCGGATATACATGCACTTTTAAAACTTAGCGGTGAACTGAATAGCGATCAGTCTCTGTTATCAACAAATAAAATATCTCTTCAGGAACATGTCATTCTTACAGTTGATATGGAGAAACTATTATTATACAATGTCTCTTACGATGCTCTGCTTAAGGAGCTGAAAACTGATTTCAACGAAAATAGTATCGGTACTCTAAGGTCCTTCCAGAGATTTATCCCTATTGTAATTACCAGCAAAGAAATGGTTGTAACAGATATAATAGGCACTAAGGGAATAAATAATAATGAGAATGTAATAATACCGTTAAGTGCCCTGGTCACAATCTCAAAAGGACAGGATCTTAAGACTATTACTGCAGGGAAGGAGGGGGAATTTGTACCGCTGGAATTTTCTCCTGACAGCAGGCAGAAAGATAAATTTGTTAGTAAAATTACTGCACAGCTCAGAAAATCAGGGGTCTTTGATGTTCGCTTTTCAGGATCGGTTTTTTCAAATCTTACATTACTTAAAGAAATTGGTGTTTTGCTGATTATCTCTGTTCTCTTGTTATATTTTATTCTTGCCGCGCAGTTTGAATCTCTGGTACAGCCGTTACTTGTACTTCTGGAAATACCCATCGATTTTGCTGCTGCCATTGTGGTTCTATATTTAACAGGACAGTCTTTTAATCTTATGTCGGCAATGGGGATGGTAATAATGATGGGTATAATTATTACAGATTCAATTCTGAAGCTAGACGTGATAAATCAGCTCAGGAAAGAGGGGTATCCGCTTATGGAAGCGATCAGGGTAGGAGGTCATCGTCGGCTTAGAGCAATAATTATGACAAGTCTGACCAGTATTCTGGCAATGTTACCACTGTTGTTCACCAACGATCTCGGAAGTGAACTACAAAAACCATTTTCTTACGCTCTTATAGGTGGAATGGTAGTTGGAACAGTTGTGAGTTTGTTTCTGGTGCCATTGGTATATTGGTACATATATAAGAATGAAGGTATGAAGGAATGAAGGAATTAAGGAATTAAGGAATTAAGGAATTGAAGTCAATAATACGCACAGGGAAGAGATATTAGATAGGAGAAAAACTTATGAACCAAAAAATAAAGTCGCGATTCAAATCTATACTAAATTGGGTATCGATAATTTTTGTATCTCTTTCTATTGCCATTGTATTGAGAGTCTTTTTTTTCGAGATTTATATGATCCCCTCTTCATCTATGGAGCCTGCCCTATTACCAGGTGACATTATAGTTGTAAGCAAGATGAGTTATGGGGCACGGGTTTTAAAACCAGTTAAATTTATTAAAGAAAAGAAAATAGAATATATCAGGACCAAAGGTTGGAGCTCTCTGAAGAAAGGAGATATTTTCGTTTTCAACTGGCCAAAGTATAGAACCTTCGCTGATTCAGGTTCTTCCATCTATGGCGCTTGTGTTGTTAAGCGTTGTTATGGAATGCCCGGAGACCATGTATTAATTAAGAATGAAGGGAGTGTGGATTTTCATAAAGATTTAAATTTATTCCCGTTTGACAGCACTCTTGGCTGGTCAGTCGATAATTATGGTCCATTATATGTTCCGGCTAAAGGGGAACCAATAGAATTGACAAAACGGAATGTCATCTGGTATAAAGATATTCTCAGGTTTGAAAATCCCGGAGATCATATAGAAGATAGTTGTTTATTAACAAATGAGGGCAAAAGAATATTACAATACTCATTTAAACATAATTATTACTTCATGATGGGTGATAATTTCTATGGTTCAGAAGATTCAAGATTTTGGGGTTTTGTACCAGATGGTAATGTGATAGGAAAAACTGGTTTTGTGTTAATTTCTTTAGACCCTTTCGCTGATGGTTTTAAAAAAATCAGGTGGAACAGGATCATGAAAATACTTTAGTGAATATTTTTATTATTAGGGGTGTCGCCAATATTTCCTATTAAAACCACTCTAAGAGATTAATTGGCTAAAGATTAACGTTTTAGATTATTGAAAATTGAACTAACACTTTAATAGGATTACTTAAAAATTAGAATTATGAAAAGAATTCTTAAACGCGTTGTTTGTAATAGATTTTTTTTTATAATAATTATTTGCTGCATGATATTTATTTTAATCTGCTGTACAACAACTAGCAAAAATGTCAATATAGGTCAGGAGAATGCAATCTGGGTCGAGAGTGTCTTTCTCAGGGGTTATCATCCCTCTGATCATACGAGACTCACTGATGAAAATCTGATAAAACTTGCAGCAACTCTTGAGAATAATAATATCAGATATGCATATCTGTTTGCAGGTCCCTTCAGCAGAGAGGGTTTTTTGCCTGACTATTCGTTCTCCGATACAGCAGTGCAGAGTGTGAAAACTCTAAAGGAGTTATATCCCGGAATTGTCATTTTACCATGGGTCGGTGGGATTCAGAATAAAACTGTCTTTCTCAATGATTCACTCTGGGTAAAGAATGCACTTTCCGACAGTAAACGGTTGATTAATACATTAAATGTTCCCGGTTTACATTTCGATTTTGAGTTTATCCTTAAAGGTAATGACTTTCTGGACCGGACCGAAGTAGTTGGTGGATCAGGCGATATTGATGCTTACGGGGAAAATGTTAATGAATTTCACAGGTATTTCAGGGAGCTTATGCCAGAAGCATTTGTATCATCTGTTGTGGTTTCCACCTCTCCAGGAACTAAACACTGGAAACGCAAGACTACAATAAAAGAACTAACAACCCTTACCAGATATGTAGATCAGCTTTCATTTCTCTATTATGATACATATCTGAGCTCTCAGAGACAGTTTGAAGAGAACTGCAAATATCTGCTTAAAGATATACGGGAGCTGAAAAAGTTTGAACCGAATGTTCAATACCTCATTTCGATAGGTACATTCATTAATGCACTTGAGTTACAGAAATATAGGAACATGGAGATAGAGAACATTCCCAATTCGCTTAAGACAATAAGATCGTGCCAGCGGGAGGTTTCCAGTTCTGAAGGTATAGTTGAAGTTGATGGAATTTCGATCTTCTGTAACTGGGAGACGGATGATTCAGAATGGCGTGAAATCTATAAGTACTGGACAGGTATAAAGTAAGAATGGTAATTATGAAAAATCCGGCGCTATCATTGCTTTTCAACCTGATGGTAATTGCTTTATTAGAGGGGTGTCATACTTTATCAGACAATAAATCGGAATGTGACTCTCTGCAGATTCATTTCCTTACAACAGCCGGAGAAATGGCGGACAGGTATTTAATTACTCCTGATAATAGATTAGTGTTCACATTTAATGACTCCGATCAATATTCACTAAAAATTTACAATGATGGTAATACCGGTAAACTTATGTTGGGAAATAAAAATGTCTTCAATCCATACCTGTTATCAGGCGAAATAAGCGGCTTGCAGGATTTTGATGGAGATGAAAAGTTTATTCCCCTCGATGACAAGTTAAATGAATATACCGCCGGGAGAGCTGTAAAAAGCATGTTTTCTCTTGATGGTGGAAAAAGGCTGATTATCGAATTGAAGAATGAAAATATATTGTTGTTGTTTGATGCCGAGGAAAAACAGATTAAAACAATACTGAAAGATTTCCGGAAAGTTAATGGCATTTCGTCTTCGGCAGATGGTAGTCAATTTATTATCAGCTTTGACAATAAATTGCTGATAAACGATTCCGGTTCATACATAAACAGAAACCTGGCCAATCAGTTGGAAGGAGAGAAACTTAATCCGTTTATTGCAGGAGATAGAATCTATTTTGTAAATAACAGTCTATCTGAATATTTAAGTGTATATTCTGTTAGTATTTCCGATACTTCAGTTAACTTCCCGGTAGAAGTACTCGCAACTGAAAATGATATTCGGATGCCAAAGATTAAAGACGGATTTTTATATTTCGTTGAGGTTTCACGAAGCGAATATCTGCTAAGAAGGATAAATCTTGCCACTAATGAAACGGAATTGATTACACTGGAAGGAGTAGTTTATAACTATGATTTCTACACTGATAGTCTGATTTCGATGGTTTATTCAGATTTAAAAACCCCTAAAAGTCTCGTACTTTATAATATTAACTCGGGAAAGGCTGTAAATATAACAGGTTATGCCACTAAGCATAATATAACTTCCGAATATCTTATAAACGGCAAAACTTCATCTTCTGCATGGTTTTTGTCAGATACCACCGAAAACATGAAGGGGATTATATTATTTATTCATCCCGGAATTAATTCCGATTTTTCACCAAGATGGGACAACATAATTATGAATTTGTGTGCAAACGGATATTCGGTCCTTGCTCCAAATTCGCCAATGTCATGTGGTTATGGAAAGAGCTTTATGAATCTATCTGTTAACGATGCCATAGAAGACCTTAAAATGTGGAAAAGTTTTATATCGGAACATTACAAAGATAAACCTGTTTATTGTATGTCAGCAAGTTCAGGCAATATCCTTATGGAGAGATTGCTTGAAGAAAATAGTAGCGGGATAGCCGCCGCTGTTTCATTGTTTGGAGTCCCTGGGAATAATCTTACACAAATTATGCCTGTACCTGTAATATATATTCTTGGAGAAAATGATCCGGTAGTTGATTTTAACAAACGATATTCGACATTGCATGAAGAACAAAAATCTCATTCAACAATCTCTATAATTAGTTATTCTGATGAAGGACATTGGTTTAGAAAGAAGAAGAATTTGCAAGATGCAGTTAGTGAAATAATTAACTACTTTTGCTTTTATTCAGATTGAGTAGGGTCCATCCCCTAAAGAACTATTTACTCTTACATCTCTTATGTATCTTCTTTCTCAAGCACTTCAAAAATTATTCATTATTTTTATTTAAAGTTTTTAGGCATTCCACGTGTAATATCACTAAGAAAAAAAGAAAATAGACACAATTATTAGCATAAATTCAATTAAATAACTAATTTTGTGTACCAATGTGGTACACAAAACTTAAATGAAGATAGTTATGTTGATAATAAATACAAGAGAGTTCAGACAAAAACAAAAAATGTATCTTGATCTCGTTGATAAAGATGAACAAGTAATTGTGCAGAGAGGCAAAAACAAAGCCTATGTATTAACGGCTATAACTGAAACAGACCGTTATTTTTCCGATCCTGAGATAAAAATGCGGATTGCGTATTCTCTTGAGCAGGCTGCAAGAGGGGAGCTTACAACCTTACCTAAAAAGGATATAAATAAATTTCTTGGGGTATGAGTTATACGTTAAAATTAACCCCTATTGCTATTGAGGATATAGAGTTTCATAAGAGATCAGGAGACAAAGCCACGTTAAAGAAGATTTCTGTTTTGTTTGATGAATTAACGGAACATCCAAAGACAGGGACCGGTAAACCCGAAGAAATGAAATACAACTTTACCGGTTGTTGGTCAAGAAGAATAAACAATAAGCACAGACTTGTTTATCGAATAGATAAT
>CAIJYD010000041.1 GCA_903824785.1 uncultured Bacteroidota bacterium | reverse complement strand
TTGTATCTCCTTTGTATAAAAGGATTTTGATAATTCTGAAGAATAAATATCACTTAATAGAGTGACATAGATCAATTTCCAATGTGATAAAGAGCACGGCTACTTTGCTGATTTTGTTGCCTATTAAAAACTATTAATCAGGATAATCAAATATCTTTGTGAATTCATTAACAATACTAAATTTATGAATCGGACCTTAAATAGCATCAGACAGATATTGATTGCATTTGTTCTTTTGGCAGCAATTGCCGGTATCTCTTCCTGTGAAAAGTATTCATTTACACCTCCGGCTGTCAACCCGGATGTAGTATTACTTTATCAAACGGATATTCAGCCTATATTCAGTTCCAACTGTCTGACTTGCCATGGAAGCAAGCTGGCACCAGATCTGAGGGACGGCTTTTCTTTCCAGGCACTTACAAAAGGCGGATATGTTATCGCTCCGGGAGAGACGAGTAAGATTTATTTAAAAATGACCGGAGCGGACCATTCTCCAAGATCTTCCGGCGTTGACAAACTTAAAGTACTCTACTGGATCAACCAGGGAGCCCTTAATAATTAAAATAACCAAACCTGATAAAACCTATCAACATGAAAAAGATTTTTATCCTATTAACTTTATCATTATTCCTTAATTCTTTATTTGCTCAGGAAGAGACACAGAAGCCGGAAGGTTCCAAACCAGTAAGGTTTACTTTTGGTACAACCATTCTCATTGATAATCATACAGTAGCCACTCCTTACAAAGGTGGGCTTGAACTGGAAATTCATCACAGGTTCAGTCTTATTGAGAATTATCACAACCTTTATGGAATACAGGGTTCTGCCAATACCAGAATTGGTATGAATTATGGCATTACCGACAGGTTAATGATAGGCGCCGGTACCACAAAAGATTACAAACTTCAGGATATTCAGTGGAAATATCTTATTCTTCAGCAGACTGAAGACAACAAAATGCCAGTTTCTCTTTCATACTACGGAAACATTGTGGGCGATTTAAGAAAAGACGAAGAATTCGGACCAATTGAAAGATACAAAGATATTCACAGGGTTTCATATTTTTCACAACTTATCATTGCCCGTAAGATTAATGAAATGTTCTCTGTACAGGTTGCTCCTTCTGTAGCTTATTTCAATTCTGTTCCTCAGGATATCGATTCTACAGCAGGTTATAAAAACCTGAATATGGGCATCTCAGTTGGTGGCCGTGCTAATCTGTTTGGTTCTCATTCATTGTTGCTCGAATATGATCAGCTGCTTACAAAACAGGATATTGCTGTTCAGCCAAAACCAAACCTTTCACTGGGATGGGAAATAAATACTGCTACTCATACATTTCAGATCTTTGCTGCCAACTACAATCAGATTATTGGTCAGCGAAATCTGGTATTCAATACAAACGACTTTAAAAAAGGTGAATTTCTTATTGGGTTTAATATTACCGTAAGATTCTAATTCATCTGACGTATCAGAATGAAATTATTCAGAATCCGGAATATTATCCTGGTCGTTTTTATCTCATTTTTCACTCTGCCTTCTTACGGAAATTTCCCGTTTAAGAAGGCAGACCTTTTGGCTAAGGATACAACTTCTTTTGTCTCCCCTTTTGAGGAAGATAATCAGCGTTGCCTTAAATGCCATGGGCAGGAGAGATACCAATACACAAATGAAACCCTTGGGCGTGAGGTTAAGGCTATAATGTGCTCCGAGAGGATTGTGCATAAAGAGGAATTTTATGCCTCAAATCACAAGAACTTTAGCTGTACCGACTGCCACTCTGCCGAGTATGTGAAATTTCCCCATTCGGGAGAACTTAGAATGGAGCAGAAATTAAACTGTATCGACTGTCATGGAGGTGATGAGAAATTTGCTCAGTACCACTTTGAGGAGATAGAGGCTGAATATCAGAAGAGTACCCATTTTAAAATGGAAGAAGAGGGGTTCTCCTGCTGGAAATGTCATAATCCGCACAGCTATAAGATTACAGTCCGGAACAGTGATAATCTTAAGGAGACAATTGCTTATGATAATTCAATTTGTCTTAATTGTCATTCCAACTTTGATCACTTTCAGCTTCTGACCGACAGGGAAGAGATAAATGTTATTCAAAAACATGAATGGCTTCCTAATCAGGCTGCTCATTTTAAAAGTGTCAGATGCATTGAATGTCACTCAAGAGTTAATGACAGTATTAAAGTATCTCATTTGCTACTTCCAAAAACTGAGGCAGTTAAACGCTGTAATGAATGCCATTCGCAAAACTCAATACTGATGGCTTCTCTTTATAAGTTTGAATCAAAAGCTCAGCGTCGCGATGGTTTCTTTAACGGTATAATATTGAATGAATCGTATGTTATCGGTGCAAACAGAAATGAATATCTGAACCTTATAAGTCTGATTTTATTTGTTGGCGTCCTGGGGGTAATAGCTGTTCATATATTATTCAGAATAAGGAAAAATAATAAAACTTATTAACGTAAATTAAGATGTATCTTTACCCAAAATGGATAAGAGTCTGGCATGTTGTTAACGGCTTAATGTTTCTTATTCTTATCATTACCGGTTTGAGTATGCAATATACTGATAAAGAAAACGCCTCTTTTGTTGTAGGTTTTGCACCCGCAGTTAAATGGCATAATTTTGCAGCTATAATGCTTACAGTTAATTATATAATATTTGTCGCAGGGAATTTTCTTACAACCAACGGACAGTATTACAAAACCAGCAGAGAAAACTTTCTTGAAGATCTGCTGAAACAGCTGAAATACTATTCATGGGGAATGTTCCAGGGTGAAAAACATCCTTTCCCGGTAACAGAAAAACGAAAATTTAATCCTCTTCAGAAAATTACTTATGTACTTGCGATGTATGTCGCAGTACCATTGCTTATCATATCAGGCATAGGATTGCTTTTTCCGGAAATAACAATTACGAAATTTTTTGGAGTAAGCGGACTTATACTTACCGACATTTTGCATATTACAATGGGTTTCTTTCTCTCAATATTCATGGTGATTCACATTTATACATGTACTCTTGGAGACAAACCAACTTCATTGTTTCACGGTATGATTACAGGATATCACAAATCTGAAGAGCATCACAGCTAATATAGTTTAAGATGAAAGAGAAAGTGGAAAATGAAAGCGACGGAGCATCGAGGCGTAATTTTCTAAAAAAAGTCGGCGTCGGTGTCGGGGCGATCTCTGTGGCCGGTATTGCCGGAAGTACTATCCTTAAAGGCAATGCTGCAAATGCAAAGTCGGGAAAGAAGATAAAGCTTCTCTCACCCGATGGCAAGCTGGTGGAAGTAGATCAGGATGATATCAAACCTGCCGGAGAGATAGTTGCTGACCTGAAGACAGAAGCCAGGGCCGGCCTTCATAACAGGAAATTTTCAATGGTTATTGACCTGGCGCGTTGCAAGAATGCAAGGAAATGTGTTGAAGCCTGCCAGGAGGGACATCTTCTTCCAAAAGATCATGAGTGGTTGAAGCTCTATCTGCTGCAGGACGATAATCTCACATCAAAATACTGGTTTCCCAGGCCATGTTTTCATTGCGATAAGCCAATGTGTGTAAGTGTATGCCCGGTGGGTGCCACTTTTAAACGGTCCGACGGTATTGTTCTTGTAGATAACCAGCGTTGTATCGGCTGTAAATTCTGTATGACCGGCTGTCCTTTTTCAGCGAGGGTTTTCAACTGGAAAGATCCGGAAGTTACGGTACCTGAAGGGCATGTTTATGATCCTGAAACAAATATACCCGCTCTTGAAGGAACCGTTGGAAAATGTGTCTTCTGCGCCGATAAACTCAGAATAGGGGAATTGCCACGATGTGTATCAGCTTGTCCTATGGGAGTCATTTATTTTGGTGATATTCTTGAAGATACTGTTACTAACGGAAATGAAACCGTGCGATTCAGTAAACTCATATCTGACAGGGCTGGCTACCGCTATCGCGAAGAACTGGGTACTCTCCCAAGTGTATTTTATCTGCCTCCGACACAAAGAATGTTCCCGGTTGAAAGCGGTCTGGAGGATACAGATGAATCTATAAAAGGCAGATATAAAAATGCAGGTCCGAGATAATAAATTCAATTGTAATCTGAAAAAAAATGAAAGCAGATAGAAAGTTGATTCAGGATCTTACACCTGAAATTGAAAATACAAGTATTACCTGGTATATTACCTTTATTATTCTCTTCGGTATTTTTGCAACCGGAGTTTATGGTCTTTACCAGCAGATAGACAAAGGACATATCGTTACCGGAATGCGCGATAACGTGGTATGGGGTTTTTATATAGTGAACTTCATATTCTTCATGGGATTAAGCTACTCCGGTGCTTTAATCTCCGGGGTTCTTCATCTTTTCAATACCGGTTGGAGAAAGCCAATAATAAGGATCGCTGAGTTAATTACAATCATATCGCTTATTATCGGCCCTTTCTTTATCTTCTTCTGTATCGGACGTCTTGACAGGTTATATTACCTGTTTCTCTATCCGAGAATACAGTCTCCAATTACCTGGGACGTTATTGCAATCATGACTGACCTTGTTGGTTGTTTTCTCTACCTGTATCTTTCATTCATTGAGGATTTTGCAATACTCCGTGATTATCCTGATCTGAAAGTGGCTCCATGGAAAAAGAAACTTTATAAGACACTTTCACTTGGATTCACCGGAACTGAAAAGCAAATGAAGATTCTTAATAATGCTAGAACGGTAATGGCTGCAATGGTTATCGCAATAGCTATTATCGTTTATTCTGTATTGGCATGGATCTTTGGAGTAACCTTGCAACCGGGCTGGCATTCCACAATTTTCGGCCCTTATTTTGTTATTGCAGCAGTATTCTCGGGAACAGGCCTGTTGATTATCCTTATGTGGATATTCCGGAAGATCTATCACCTTGAAGCGTATATTACAAAACGTCATTTTGTAAATGTAGGTGTCCTGCTTACTGTAATAGCTGCTTTTTACGGCTATTTTACTTTCAGCGATTACCTGACAAAATGGTACGGTTCAATTAAAATGGACTCTATTCTGATAGATAAACTTTTTACAGATTATTATTCGCTTTTCATCTTTGCAAACTATATCGGAATTCTGCTTCCGTGTATAATAATTGCGTTTCCACGATTCAGGACTATCCCCAACATAACCATTGCAGCTGTAATTGCTGTCACTGCGCTTTGGGTAAACCGTTATATAATTGTGATCCCGACTCTTGAAACACCATTCCTTCCCATTCAGGATGTCAGGCCCGACTGGATAACATATTCTCCTACATGGGTTGAATGGTCACTTACACTGGCCGGGGTATCAGTATTCGCGATGTTGTTCATGCTGGTGTCGAAAATAGCTCCTATCATTTCGATTTCCGAAATGCAGGAACAGGATGAAAATGAATTATTGAATTAATGGATAAACTGATAAGGTCATGAAGAAAAAAGTAGTTTTTGCAATTCTGTGTTTATCATTACTTCCATTATCCTCTTTTCAGCTATTTTCACAGGAAGTAACACTAATAACTCCGTATATCTCCCTTCAGTATTTTAAAAATACTGATGATCAGCGTTATGTACAAACAACTCTCACCTATTCCAGCAACAGGATGGAATTGCCGCTACCTGGCATGGAGGTTACTTTTTTTAACGGAGGAGACAAAAAAGAAACCCTGGCCTCAATTGTTACAGATAATAAGGGGGTTGCAAGGTTTGAGCTTACAAAAGAATTAAGCCTGAAGAGTAATAGTGATGGAATGTGGGTTTTCAGTTCAGAATTCAAAGGGAATGATTCCATTGAAGCTGCTACTGTTGAAATTACTGTTAAAGATGTTCGGCTTGAGCTTGCTCTGGCTGTTGTTGATACAGTTAAGATGATAACTGTAAAAGCCTTTACAGATGATAACGGAAGTGAAAAGCCGGTGTCGGGTGAAACAGTTAAGATATACGTTCCGAGAATGTTCAGCCTTTTGCCAATCAGTGAACTGACTCTGGATGATTCAGGAACTGCAACTGTGGAATTTCCGTCCGACATGCCAGGAGATACTGTGGGGAAACTGGCTATTATTGCAAAATTCGAAGAGAATGCAACGTTCGGTAATGTGGAAAAACGGGAAAATATTGCCTGGGGTGTACCAACAGATTATTCTATTCCAAAATCCCACCGGGCCCTTTGGACAAAAACAGCACCTAAGTGGATGATCTATACCTTGTCTGTTTTGCTTGCAGGCGTATGGGGACACTATCTCTTTGCCTTTATAAGCCTGATAAAAATAAATCTTGATGCCAAAAGAAAGGCTAAGGAAGAGTACAGGGTCTGATTTTTTTTTGCATGATATTTGTATTTTACTTTTATATTTAAACCAAATTATTATGAAGACAATTAAACTACTTTTTGTCAGTGCTCTGGCTGTTATTTTTAGTGCAACATTGGTTGCTCAGCCAAAACCATGGGTTGTGCCGGCAAATTTTAAAACAATGAAGAACGCTGTTGCTGCGGGGGGTGCCAGTACAGCTGCAGGGAAGATTCTCTATTCTAAAACATGTGCAGCATGCCATGGAAAAACAGGTCTGGGCGATGGTCCGAAAGCAAAATCGCTTAAAACATCTCCAACCGATTTTACCAAAGCTGAATCACAAGGCCAGACAGATGGCGAACATTTCTACAAGACCAAAACAGGAAGAGGTGATATGCCGAAGTATGAGGGTAAATTATCAGATGAGGATATCTGGAATACTGTTAACTATATGAGAACACTTAAGAAATAAGGAGCGTTGAGTTTCCTGAAAAAAAAGAGGCTGTCCGAATCGGACAGCCTCTTTTTTTATGATTTATTCTATTTCTTATTCTTCATTCTGTTTAAACTATCAATGTTATAATCATCAAAAACAATTGATATTGCAATCTTAGACAAAATGGTAAATAGTAAAAATCCAATTGAAAATACCATTACTGCTGTTCTGATCTCCGTCATGGAGGGGGTATAAACGTAGATCTGGCCTAAAACATCAGGTGTAAACGCGGGTATAATCAGGGCTATTCCTTTTTCAACATAGACGCTGGAATAGATAAGAACCGCACCAATATTCAGAGTAATGAAGTTTTTGCGTGTCTTTGGAATCAGGAAAAGTAAAAATGCAATAAACCCCATAATAATTGATGACCAGCTGTAAAGAATTATCTCCTTGTGTTCACCTAATCCGAACAGTAAATATTTCCAGTATAAAATATGCTCTGTTCCTGAATAAAATTCTTTGAAGAGTTCAGCTATTGTGAAGAACAGGTAAATGAACATTGAATAGACCATAAGTTCGGCAATTTTCCAGATAGCTTCATCTTTTATCTCAAATTTTGTGGTTTTTCGGAGTATCTGAAACAGGATTAGAAGAATGGCAGGACCTGAGCAGAATGCTGATGCCAGGAACCTTGGTGCAAGCAAAGCGCTATTCCAGAATATACGGGCAGGCAATGCATTATAAAGGAATGCTGTTGTGGTATGTATTGCAACAGCCATTGGTACGCTGAATAAAACCAGAGGCAAAACAAATGATTTATTGTATTCTTTTTTGTAGAAAATACAATATAATAAATAGGTAACTACAACCAGGTTTATTAACAGGTAGATATTAAGAACAAAAAAGTCCCATGAGAGCATTGAGGAAGGAAAATTCAAGGTGCCTATAAGAGGAAGCATATGCCAGAATCGAAGTGGATTACCTATATCAACAATTATAAATCCCAGACACATGATCACTGCACAGACAGCCAGTAATTCGCCAAAGATTACAATCTCCTTGATTGGTTTCCAGTCGTAGATATAGGCAGGTATGACCAGCATCACTGCTGCTGCGGCAACCCCGACTAGAAAGGTAAAATTCCCGATATAAAAAGCCCATGAAACAGAATCACGCATATGGGTCTCAATCAATCCGTGAGCCAGCTGTTTGGAATAGCCGGAGCCTCCCCACAGGATTAATAATAATAAAAAAATCAGCCATGCAAAATATGTTTTGCTTCCATGAAATATTATTCTTATGCTGCCTGTTATAAAACGGATGAAATTCATATTGATCTTTGTTAATTTATTTGAGCCAATTTAAAAGCGCATTAGTTTTAAGTTTTCTCAGATTCCGAAGAAATAGTAGAACTTAGGTTGAGTGTTCAATTCCTGTTTAAGTACAAGTACCCGTTTGTTCTCCAGTATGTATCTGATTTCACTTTCAGGGTCCAGAAGATTTCCAAATTTCCTGGCTCCTACCGGGCATATTTCCACACATGCCGGATATTTTCCTTCCCTGGTCCTCTGAATACAGAATGTACATTTTTCTACAACACCCTTCTTCCTTGGTCTGTTTCCCAGGTAATGCATTTCAGTGTTTATCTCTTCTGTGGGAACAGTAGGCTCTCCCCAATTAAAATGCCTTGCTCCGTAAGGGCAGGCAGCCATGCAATATCTGCATCCTATACACCAGTTGTAATCTACTACCACAATCCCATCCGGTTCCTGCCATGTTGCTTTTACCGGACAAACCGTAACGCACTGAGGATTTCTGCACTGCTGGCATTGTACAGGAACATAAAAATGGCCTTTCTCAGGAACTTTTTCAGGGTTATACTGAACATTGGAATCTGCAAAGTCAATCCCTTTTTCCTTTTCCATCTGAAGCACTTCAATCCAGTGAATCTGTGGTTCACGCGATTGATTGTTCTCTTTTACACATGCATAGACACATTTTCTGCATCCGACACATCTGGATAAGTCGAGTGCATAACCAAATAATGTCCCTTCCATGGCAGGCTTATCAGAGACATGAAACTCTTTGCCATACTTCTCCTTGTATTTAAGTTCTAAATTTTTAATTATTTTGTCCTTCTCCTTTTTTGATAAGGTTCTGAAATTTTTCTGAAGAAACTCATCAAATACTTCCGTATTACAACCCGAAAGAGCAAGCGCGGAGAATGTGGCTAATGATATATTTTTTAGAAATGACCTTCTTGAATTTTCTTTTTTCATTACGCTAATTATTCAATTATAAAAGTTATTTAATATCTTCCGGTCTCATCGGAGGAGGTAACGGCGTAAGCTCATTAAATTTAGGCGAGTGGGGATTATGGCAATGAACACAGAGCAAATACTCTTTTTTACCGTTCCAGTTTCCTGTTCTTTTTCCATGGACACCAACTTTCCAGTCTCTTAGCTTTTCACCATGACACTGCCCGCATAATTTATAGGATTCTTTAAAATCCAGTAACTTTCCACTGGCAAGCTTGAGATAGTCACGGTTCTTAAGATCATGGCAATCAAGGCACCAGCGGTTTTCACTGTCGTGATTGAAAATGGCTGAAATGTCTTCATGCCACTCTGTTAAAACTCTTCTTTCAGGATTCGCTACAATATTTGCATGACAATCCGTGCATGGATATATCCCATCGCTGAAGGGTGGTGCTTCTACAGCATATTCCTCAACTTTCTGGGTCTTTATAATTTCCGGTTTGGTACTATCCTTTTCTGCTTTTGCAGCATTCTCCGTCTCTTTATTATTGCAGCTGAAAATGAGAAAAATAAAAAGTGTCATTAAAATAACCGGTATTTTAATATTTACATAAAATTTATCCTTCATATTAAATTTACTTTTGAAATAAATATATTTAGTGTTTTGAAAGTATTCTTTATTAATTGTCCTGAGCGGGAATCCTGATATTTGTTTTCATAAAAACTCAAAGATCTCTGTTAAAAATCCCTCCCCAAAGCTGATTTTTATACGATAGTTGTTACTGATATGCAGTAGCATCAAAGATAGCAATAAAAAGGAGGGTACTCAAAAATATTTTATTAAATAAATATGATAAATGTGATGATTTTAAGTGTTTTCTGAGACAAAAAGTCTGGTTTCCGGATGTTAAAACAATCAGGGAATAATTAATGATATATTTGATGCATGTTTTGTTTGTCGTTACCGGAGATACTTATATCTTTGTTTTAATCAGCCATATATGCATAAAAATGCTGTTTTAAAAATTGGTGATGGCTGATTCTGGATTTTAGGAATGTATTTAGCACGATAATTGTATTTATCTATTTAATTATTTAAATCTTTAGTAATATGAAAACTTTGAAACTTTTATTTGCAGGTGGTGCATTAATTCTGTTAAGCGCATCACTGACAGCTCAACCCAAGCCATGGGTAGTACCGGCTAACTTTAAAACAATGAAAAACGCAGTTGCAAAAGGTGATGCCAGTACAAAAGCCGGTCTTGCAGTATATACAAAAAACTGTGCTTCCTGCCATGGAAAAGCCGGTCTTGGTGATGGCGTAAAAGCAAGAGCCCTGAAAACATTCCCGGGTGATTTCGCGAAAGCTGACTACCAGGGTCAGACCGATGGCGATCATTTCTACAAAACAAAAACCGGAAGAGGTGAAATGCCTAAGTATGAAGGTAAGTTAACTGATGATGATATGTGGAATGTTGTTAATTATATGAGGACATTTAAGAAATAGTTTCTTCAGCGATTTGTTAGTTAAAAGTGTCAGGGAGACAGGTTTCAGCCTGTCTCTTTTTTTTTGCGGAGTTCGCCACTTCGCTTTTAGTGTGTCATTAATTTTCAATGATTTGGAAATTAGTAATATGATATTTAGTATTTTGATTTACTGATGATGCATTAACTGGAGTAATATGATTTCATATTATTGATAATAACCAAAATTTAAAATCTCATTGATTTTTTGATTTGAATTGATGTGTTTCCCCCACAGGGGTTTAATCTACCCCCGGTTGCACCGGGGGTTATTCATATTTAGCCACTTCTTCCCCCCCCCCCCGTCCTATGATACGAATTGTCATCCCGAATTCATTCGCCGTCCTCATTTTAAGTCAACCTCTATACCAATATGGGCGAATGAAAGAGGGATCTCCCTCTCTCATGACGACATTGATTAAAAGCTCATAGTGTGTAAGTTAGAAAATGTTGTCATTAGCAG
>CAIJYD010000040.1 GCA_903824785.1 uncultured Bacteroidota bacterium | reverse complement strand
TGTCAAAATCGGAGCAGAATGCAAAAATGAAACTGAAAACTCATCCTGAAAACTGACTCGTGAACCACCGGCTAAAAAAACACTGGCTAAAAAATCAAATTTTATGCTTAATTTTAGGTTTGTGAATAAATCAGGTTAAATGAGCGACTTATACAATCAGACAGACATTATGTTAATAACAATAATAAAGGTATGAAAGAATCTAATACCGAGCAAAAAAACACTTACACATTGTGGATATTTATTAGATAACCGAACAACCCATCCGGTTTGGCAACAAATATAATTTTCAATAGATGGAAAGGCTCGACCAAATCCTGATCCGGAAACATCTGCCGAAAATACCAGCATACCTTCTTATTGATATCAACGGCACCGTTATTGCCGTAGCTGGTTAGTTCAAACTTATAATATCAGTTGGAATATTACGATTCAGAATTGTTATTTTCTGATGGCTCTTCAGTATTATACCCCTCTCCAAAAAGGTCTTTTTCAGGGTTTTAAATACCAATTCAGGAGAATTATTATTTTTACTCAAATGGGCAAGACAGATATTACTGAGATTGTCGTTTATGATGCCGGCCAGAAAAGAGGCTGTTTGTTTATTCCCTAAATGACCATGGTCTGACAGTATCCTTTCTTTCAAATAAGGAGGATAGTTGCCATTCACCAGCATCTCTTCATCGTAATTTGATTCTATAACAAGGAAGTTAGCAGCTTTAATATATGTGGCAGCAGTCTGGCAAATATGTCCAAGGTCAGTAACAATTGTTATTTTTTTATCACCGGCACAAATATGGAATCCTATCGTCTCTGTGGCATCATGGCTAACCGGAAAAGACTCAATATCAAAGCCTGCCAGATGAAATTTTTGCTTTAAGGAGATTTTTCTGATACAGTCATTGGATATTTTCCTGTATGGAGTGAGGATGCTTTCCCATATTTTAGCGGTGGTGAATGCAGGAAGAGTGTTTTTTCTTGTAAGCAGTTCCAACCCTTTGATATGATCGGAATGGTTATGTGTTATCAGAACACCCATAATTTTCTCCATGGGAATATCCATATTTTTCAAAAATTTACGGATAGAGGTTGAAGAAATTCCGGCATCGATCAAAATTCCGTGGAATTCATTCCCCAGATAATAACAATTCCCATCGCTTCCACTGCTAAGACTGCAAAAAATCAATTTCATCAATACTTCAAATCTTTGGAGTCAAATGTACATATAAGTATTATGAAAAAGAGAGAGGTCCCGGTCGCATTGTTACGGTTCAGGGGGTAAGTATTTTTTATTTACTTGTTAAATGCCAAAAGCCGCAAACTGAACATTTATATGCTGACAGATCTTTTACGAACTTAGTCTCCTGAAGATATGCTATTGAGTCTTCTGCATCAATCAATGAATTATAAATGGCCTTTTTACATGTGGTCCCAATAGGATTTATCTTTTTTATGCGGGATTGTTTAATTCTCATCTTTAAATATTTTCTGGTAAGTAAAACTCCTTCTTCCCAAACATAAATAAGGAAGATATTCCTGCTGATTTACTTAAAGCTTCTTTTCAATCCTATGGACTGAACTAGTTCCGGTAATCAGCTTCCATGATTTTATTAAAATTGCATCATATCTGCGAAAAAAATCATGGTTAACTGTTCCCTCTATTATTGAAGATTTCGATATGGTATTCTCATTTATACAGTTTGTAACAACTGCTACTCCTCTTTTAAGCGAATTAACAATAACCTCATCAAGGATAGTTGGCTCTGCTCTTAATAACTGAAGAACAGCAGGCGATTTGTAGATATTGGGAAATATGGTCTCCCCCGTCTGGTAATAGATCATACTATTTATAAGCTGTTCATCGGAAACAATAACAACCGGTTTATCGACCGACATTGCAGCTTTGCATAGAAATTTCTCAGGAGCCCCATCTTTATAATGCAGCGGTATAAGGCCATAAGATATGTTCCAGATTGCCATTCCAACCAGTATCCTGAAGAGGAATTTTTCATACCCTGAGGTAAAAAAAGGAAAAAGAATAAAGACAAGAACAGGTATCATAACCATGAACTCTGCATTTCCATTTAAAAGCGCTGCAAAAATGAGCTGAAGTATCAATATTACAATATGTACAAAGGCGAATCGCTTAGGAATACTGATTGTTCCTTTCCCCGGAAACTTAAGTAGAGCAGAGGCTCCAAATAATAATGAAACTACTCCCGGAAGTACCCAAAAAAAGCTTCCTTTTACCATATTAAACATATAACCATGTACTTGTATAAAGCTTCTTCCCAGATTCACCACCGAGAAGAAAAGAGCTCTGACCGATATCTCCAGCTTTGCAGTCGTGTTAAAATCACCTAAAAGAAACCCAATGATGTTATGCCATACAAATCCACCCTGGATCGTCAATATTACAATCAGGTATGTAACAGGGACAATCAGTGATATCAAAAGATAAAGAAGTATCTGTTTTTTGTTTTTTTCAAGAATAAAACCGAAAAGGAGACCCAGCCACCAAAAAATATATGTCTGATGAAAAAGGATAGAGATGGAAGCCCATAACCCGGTATATAGCAAGTTCTTTACTCCTCTATTATCAAGATATTTCAAGTAATTGAAAGAAGCAATCAGGGCGAAAAAAAGAGGAACAATATATGTCTCATTTTCAGTAGCATAACGGATTACTGAAAATGAAAGACCCGCCAGAGAAATAATAATTGCTGTCTGCTTTTCAGTTAATTTATACCGATATAAGATCTGCTGAACTGCAATAAGTGTAAGAAATGCAAATAATGCATTCATAACTTTCATGGATGAAATCACCTCAAATCCCATCTGTGAAGGGATCCGGCAGAAAACTAATCCAAGAGCATTGTATAACAGATGATGCGGAACAAATATCTCCCTTCCATATTTTACTGATGCCGCATAATACCAGCTATCGCCTGTTGATAATCCGCAAGGAAAGCAAAGATAGAGACAGGTAAGTATGGCAATAATTAACCACGAATATTTATAACCTGAAGGCATGCGTAAATATAAGTTAAAAATCCTTATTACGTTTAATGGAAAATTTCCGTATCTCCGGTTCACCGTCAAGAGTAAACTTTCAGGCATAAATGGGGAACAATGCTGCAGATTTTGTAAATTTGATTTTTAATAAATTTATTTCCTCATTAAATAACCCAGGGATATGTATAAGAACCTGAGAATCTGTTTAATCTCCAAACCAATTAATCAAAGTATGGAAAAGATTACTCCTTTAGTCTTAATTAATTGCAAAGAAACATTTTTTAAGATGCAATCATTCCTGCTGATATTCTTATGCCTCCTTTCATGGGGTGTTTCAATCAAATCTTACGGGCAGTCAATTGCCAAAATGGAGATTCCTGTAACCTTACCAGGCAGATCTGAAGCTGGTGTTCCCATTCCAGCCTACAGCATTACTCTTTCTGATAGTATGAAGCAGCCAATAACAGGGTGGGGGTGTTTCCCGGGTTTTATTGACTGGGGCGCAACAATAGGTTTCAACAAGGAATTGCAGAAAGATATTTATGGAGATCTGGGGATGACCGTAGGAAGGGTTAAGATTTATCCGGATTATTGCAACCCGGATGGTTCACTTAACACCAAGGAAATTGACATCAATCTGGCCCGGCAGATAGAAACCATGCAAAGCTACGGCATAACGAAATGGATTATCACTACCTGGTCACCGCCAACATTTATGAAAACATATAATGACACAATTGGCAATGTAAACGGTCAGCCGAACCATCTGAAACCTGAATTCGAAGATGCTTTTGTAAAGTTCTACGCTAAGGTACTTGCTTATCTCCGTGATGTTAAGAAACTTGGGACACCTGTTTATGCAACTATACAGAACGAACCTGATTTCGCTGCAAATTGGGACGGCTGCCCCTACGAACCCGACCAATGGCAAAGGGTCACGAAAAAACTGCGCAAAGCACTAAATGACGAAAATCTCCAAATGGTTAAAATTCACGGAACCGATCATAATCACTACACTTTAAGCAAATACCTCGGGAGTAACCTTTCAGTATTAAGATCCGATCCGGAACTGCTTAAGGCCCTTGACGGAATTGCATTTCATTCCTATGGCGAGGGATCACAATCGGGAGGCAATGCTGCAGTTGAGGCTCGCGATCTTATTTTAAAATTCAAAAATGAATTTAAAAAAGGGAATGAGATCTGGCAAACGGAAAATTGTACAGTGATACCTGAAGATCTTACAGTTTCTGCTATACGCCATTTAAGGTCGATGATGCGTGATATCGGGTACCTTGAAGCGAACTGTTATATCTACTGGCTTGGTGCAAGTAACAGACATAATTATTCCGGCGAGGAACTCATATTTAATGGCACAAAGACCAAACTTTACTATGTTTTCAGGAAACTTTGGAATAGTGTTATTCCCGGGCAGTTTTTTGTTAATCCTATTATTAAAAATGAAAATCAGGATCTCTCCTCTTTTGGTCCAGATCCAATGGATATGCTCTCCTTTATCAGTAAAAATAAAACCGTCGTGCTTCTAGCCAATCCCACGACCAAAGGGAGAAACCTTACAGTTAAAGGTCTGTCCGGAACCAAATCAGAACTGTTCCGCACTTCTGCCTCTGAAGATATGGCCGATATTGGAACTCTGAAAATCGACAAAGGAGAGTTGACCGTTTTGCTGCCGGCCAACTCAGTTTTGATTCTGGAAACCAATGGAGGAAAGTAAGTTATAATTCCTCAGTTGCTCTATCTTTTTTGTATCGATTTACTCACTGAAGGCAGTGGTCAGTAGCCCGTTATAAAGGTCATCTGAACATATTTTTACTTCTCCCAGGCTGATCCTTTCAATTCCCTTCGATTCTTCAGGTCATTATCACCAACAATGACCGCCACCCAGGGTTCATCAGAATGTTCTGTCTTGCCTTGCCATTTCAGAGTTACTTTTTTCCCGTGTTTAAGGGTTACCTGTTTCCCCGGATCTTTTATCGACAGATTACTGGTTCTGATATTGAAACTATGCGATCCCTCTCCCTCAATAACGGCTGTAATGGCAACCGCACCACTGGGAGAAGTAGTCGCTGAGAGGTTAAGATCATAGTTAATCTCTGGTTTATGAACAGTATTCTCATTTCCCTTAGCACCATCTATATCACGCATTATACCCAGCCACTGACTTACCGGATGTACCCACACTTCCTTGTAGGTCCAGCTGTTTTGCACAGGCCAGTAGGGTATATCACTCTCTCCACGGGTCTGGATACCTACAGGAAGAGCCCCTGTAATATCGCCCGAGGAGGGTGTGTAAAGTGGAGGAAAGTCGTACCCTTCACCATACATTGTACTCTGTGAAAACGGGTTGCGTCCGACGACCCATTCAAGCTGACGAACAGCCAGTTTCCTGGAATCGTCATCGCCTCTAAGTCTTGCTGCATAGGTAAGTGCCTGAGCCTGTGGAAGTATAATTCCAAAATGTCCGCGATAGTCCATCCAGACAGGGAATATCCGCAGATAATTCCCATTTCCAAGCGAGATTCCGTTCAGAACCTGTTTCCGGAAGAATTCCCTTCGGCTTTCAGGTACCTGCAGGTAGTCATTGTCTTTGTAAATGGATGATGGTATTATTCCATATGGTTCAGTATATTTTGCAATAGTTTTAAGATATTCCGAATGCAATGTTACAGCAGAATACCATTTCATCCAGTCGGGGTGATCGGGAAGTGCCTCGCAAAGCAGAGTGAGGGCAGCTATAGGTTCCTGCTCCCTTCCGTTATGGCAATAATGAAGGATGTATTTTCTTGAAGGACCGGTATAGAAAAAGCCTGTAAGCGGAACATCCATAACAGGGCGTTTTCGCTGCTGGGATTCAGTTATTATGTTGGCCAGTCCGACAGCTTTATCTGCGTATTTCTTATCGCCTGTTGCACTCCAAAGCTCCACCGAAGCAAGAATTCCTGCTGATGCTACTTCGTGCAGAACATCACCCGAATCGAATGAAACACTCCATACTGCAGTTGAATCATTCTCTCTTACCAGAACCAGCTTGTCGACTGCGAACTGCCAGTCGGCCTGAGCCTTCTTAAGGGAATAACTGGCCAGCCGTGGGTCTCTTTCCTTAAGCGCCCTGTATGCTATTGCTTCGGCAGATGAAGCAATGAAGTTTGTTTTTGGGTTGTTTCTGGCAGTAGCGGTAACATCATCGTAATCACCTATAATGCCATTGGTTCTCCGGCTGTTTACAGAGCCTTCATTACGGAATCCGTCACCAAAACTTGTCTTTAATATCCAGTCGAGGCCCCATTTCCCTTCATCAATCAGACGTTCATAAAGTTCGGTTTTATTCCCTTTTTCCCTGACACGTTCTGCAAGGCTGAACATTGCATAAACGGCCTCAGAAGTATTACGTAGTCCCTGGGTAAAGTCTCCTGCATCATGCCACCCACCGTTAATTACAATTTTCCTGTCGCCATTGGTGCAGGTCCAGTCGCTGTGACATGATGCATGAATCCCCGGAACCGGAGTGCCGCACCGCTCCACATAGAAAAAGTTCAGAGCCTTCCATATTGACTCTTCCCACACATCCTGTTCAATCCGGAAAGGCAAAGTAACATTTTTACCGGCTTCAATATGAAATGAACCACTCTGGCTGAGTTCGGAAAAATCGAGCACCTGAAAAGTTCCAAGATGAGATTTTACCGTACTGATTGGTTTGGTAAGTACTGCCCGGCCAGTTTTTTCATCCACTATTTTGAATTCAGCTGCATTCAGATTATTGGCAATGGCACTCTTTGTATCACCAGACTGGTAGCCTGTATGGCTGTAAGAAATTCTTCCGTCCCACACCGGCCAACCTTCAATGTAGTCAGGATCAACTTTTTCAAGTCGCAGGTCATCAATATAAAAAGATGTTGTATCACAGGCTTCAGGTTCATTACCCGATATAATTGTAGAAATTTCAAACTTCGTTATCTTATCACGTGCTACATTTCCAATTTCCCATACCACATGATTCCATTCATGATTTTTCAGGTTGAAAATCGATTCGCCCTCCTGTCCGAAAAGCGCAGGCAGCTTTTCAATACCATTATTAAATACCCTGAGCTCCAGCCAGTTCTGATAGGCGCCCGGATTATCGGGGTGTATCCATACTGAGATTCTGTTAAATCCTGACCAGTCTTCATCCTGAACCATATACCAAATTCCGGCATTTCCCCAGCCCCGGCCGCTTTTTGGTCCCGGAATCTCTATCTTTGAAGGGAACCTCATCAGAAGAGATTTATTCCCTGTGTGGAACCTATTCCCGGAAGCAGTCACTTCAACATAATTCTTTTTTGACTCAGCAGCTTTGTTTTCACTTCTCGAATCAACAAGGGCAATGGCACCTCCGGTAAATGGAGTCCACCTGACCTTATCCTCCATATTGTCAAGAATACGGGATTCTGACACTGCTTTGTTAAGCCATCTGCTTTGTGCTGAATTTTTAAAATCAATTTTCATTGGCTCCTGTGCCTTAACATTCAAGGCAAGAAACAAAACTGCGGAAAATAGTATGTATCTCATTGATAAAATAGTTTTGATGGTATCGTTAGATGTTATTCTACAGGTACCTATTTAAGTATAAATCTATTAAAATGGATTATTAAATCCAAATGCCGATAATCCCTTTACTGATCAGCAGGTATCTTCCATTACATTTGATTCCTGTTTAAATAGTTGGATCCTTTTATCTGCATATTCCCGGATTTTTATTAAAATTGCTTAACCTTACTCTATTAATCATGGATTCAAAATTAAACCCTGTCAAAATGAACGGCCGTAATCTGAAAAATCAAACAAACGGGCATGCTATTAAAAGCATTGATTCTTTTGCTATACCACGAATGGGGAATTTCCTCTTATTGGTATTTTTCCTCTTATCATTTCCTTTAAATATCCATTCCCAATCCAGGGAAGAGGTTCTCAGGTATCTGAGGACAATGGGAAACGGATCCTATTTATTCGGGCAGGTAGCTACCTGGGTTCATAATGAGAATCCGGATATGGATGATCCGGGAAATTGGCTGAAAAAGTTATATGATCATACCGGTAAGCTGCCCAGGTACGGATGCATTACCTATGACTATGATGACAATCCATTTACTGATTCGGAATGGAATGAAGGTGTCAAAAAGATGTGGGATAAGGGGATGATCGTTGGAGTTTATAATTTTTTTGCCAATCCCTCAGGCGGCTCATGGAAGAATCCTGTTGTTCTCGATCCGATCTTTGCCCCTGATGACAATCCCGTCAAATCAAATTTCTATAAACAGATGGACAGAATGGCCCTCAATATGAAATGGTTGCAGGAGCGGGGAATTACAGTTGTATATACACCGTTTGTGGAACTCAACGATGCGAACAAATGGCATGCGCGGGAGGGAAGCAAGAATGCCATCAGGCTCTATCGGTTAGTTCATGATAATTTTACAGCCAGAGGATTGAATAATATTATCTGGGCATACCATACAACTTCAGGTCCCGGAGCCCTGGAAGAATATTATCCCGGAGATGAATATGTAGACGTTGTGGGAAAGTCAGCATATGGAACCGGATTGATTTTCTCGGAGTACAGCTGGGCAGTGGAAAAGAAAAAAAATCATGGTAAAGTTATCTGGTGGGCAGAACTGGGTATTCGCGCATCAACCGATCCACCACGGGATTGCTTTGATGTACTCACCAAACTTGAAAATAGTTTCCCCGAACTTGCCGGATTCGTCTTCTGGAGTGATGACAAGTATTATAATGTAATAGGAAACCTTAATGGCCGTGAGTTTACGGCTGACCCGAAAATAATAACCCTGAAGTAGTCACCTGAACCTGATAAAGAAAATGGAATACACTGACCTGATCCTCTCGCGTGAAAGTGTTCGTAATTACGATCCAAACCGGCTTGTCCCAAAGGAGATTCTGGAAAAAATCCTTGAAGCCGGAAGGATTGCACCTTCAGCAGCCAACCGCCAGCCATTGAAATTTCTTGTAATATCGTCCGATTCTATTCTTGAAAAGGTAAAAACCTGCTATCAGCGTGAATGGTTCAAGGAAGCTCCTCACATACTTGTTATAATTGGATTAAAAGATCAGGCATGGATACGAAGTTATGATGGTTATAATACCATTGAAACAGATACCGCAATTGCTATGACACACATTATTCTGGCTGCAGAAAATGAAGGTGTGGGGACTTGCTGGATAGCGGCTTTTAATCCTCAATTACTTAATGAAGCGCTGAACATTACAGAAAACCAGGTAGTTTTTGGGATTACTCCTCTGGGGTATCCTAAACAAGGATTTGTAAAGGGGTTAAATAAAAAAAGAAAATCGCTGGAAGATATCGTTGAGTTTCTGTAGGCGCATTATAATACAGGACAGGGAATCATCCTTCTTTTTTTCTTTCGTTCTGCAGTTTGAATTTCAAAAGCAACAGAGATCTCGTGTGCACCTCCTGTTTTAGTCATTAGCCTGGAAACAGTGTAATCGTAGCTGTAGGCAAAAGTGAGATTCTTTAAATTATATCCGAAGAGAAGTGCGATTGCACCATTATTCGGATTCCCCGGAAAAACAGGAACCCCTCTGTACCACAAGCCTAATTGTATTGGTGGACGTGTATAATAGGCTCCCAGATCGAGATATCTGTATTTATCCTGCATCATAAAATGAAATGCACCCGACATACTCTCCTGTATCTGGCTTCGCCTCCGTTGTGAAATAACATATTTCCCTCCTCCAAATATTGAGATCCTGAGTGGAAGATATCCTCCTTCATTTTTTAATGAGGTGTTTAATCCAAGTAAATGATCAACTGTAAAACCAGCCCAATATGTATCTGAATAAGCTAACAATGATGTGGTTATGTCAAGATGCCCTATTGGCTTAATAGTACTCAGGCTTTCAAGTTCTATTGAAACGGGTGTAGTAAAATCACGCGATATCTGGTCGCTGAAAATAAGTCTGCTATAATTAACATTCTTTGTATAATAATAAGTCTGAATACCGGGACTCAGCTTCCACTTCCTTGAAATATTAAAATTATAATTATAGTTAAATCCTATGTTGGTAGTATTAATCAGGCCTCCGGCCGCCTCATCGCGGAAAAACAGCAGGCCAATGCCGCTGCTGAATTTATCCATATAATGGTCAAGCGAGAATGCATAAGTAATATAATCACCCGGCAATTTCGGCCATTGGTCGCGCAGATTTAAAATAGCCCTTGTTTCTCCGTTGCCTCCTGCAAATGACGGTGCCAGGTACAGTGGAGCAGCATAGAACTGTGTAAATACCGGATCCTGTCCAAAAGAGATTGAACAATCTGATATTAACACAAGAACTATAAACCAGACTACTCTTTTCATTTTACTTCCTGTCAGATTATAATACTGCCTTAGTGAAGAAGTATAATATTTCCAATTAAGTTATAAGGCTGACCACTATTAAACTTCCCATACACTTTAAAGACATAAGCCCCCTCTTCCACCAGTTTTCCTTTAAAATATCCATCCCAGCCGGTATTCAGATCATCAGTTGTAAATACCCTTATACCTAACCTGTTATAGATCTCAAGATGATATTCCGTAACCCCATCAGTGAAGCAGTGAAATACATCATTTGAAAAATCATTCTGATTAAAATTACCCCCGGAAGGACCATCCCGGTTTGGGGTAAATGCATTCGGACAATTTATTACCCCGGCTCTTTCAACAATAACACCATGGGATATTCTTTGGGAATCATAACACTGATAACCAGACCAGACATGAAGTGTTATGTCATAAGCTCCTTCCGTTTCATATTTGTATGATGGATTCTTTTCTGTCGAGGTGGTTCCATCCCCAAATTCCCAGAGCAGTGAATCAATATTTTCCGACTGGTTAAAGAAGTTCACTGAATTCCCCGGAATATAAGCTATTTCAGGAGTCACTTCAAATTGAGCAACAGGGATCTCCCTGATAACCACAATTGTATCTTTCGTAACAATTAATCCGTCAGGGCCAGTGGCTGTAAGCCGGACCGTATATTTCCCAGGTATGTTATAGGTGTGGTCCGTATTTGTGGCATTTGAACCGGTGCCGTCACCAAAGTCCCAGGAAAAAGGAGCACCTCCGATAGATGTATTAATAAAGCTGATTACAAGAGGCGGACACCCACTTCCCGGCATAGGGTTAAATGAGACTGCAGGTAACACCCTGTGTGTAATCACCACATCATCTGAAGCTATGCATCCATCATTATTAATGGTCCAGCTGAATGTATTTGCTCCGCCACCCAAGCCTGTTACCCCGGTCTCAAAATTTGAAGGGGTTTCAACAGTACCCTGTCCGGCCAGAACAATCCACCCGCCTTGGCCGCTGGATGGTTTGTTTCCAACCAGTCTGGCAGTTGTGCTATAGACTATCTGGTCGGGTCCAGCATAAACCTCTGCAAGATTATTTGTAATAATCACATCATCAGAGGTACGGCATCTTCCGTTTTCTGTGGTCCATCTTAATGTATTTGCCCCGAAGCCAAGACTGGTGATCTGGGCATTATGAAGGCCGGAACTGGCAAATACACCATAACCGCTGACGACAGACCAGGAGCCCGTTCCTGAAACCGGTGAAGTTGCCAGCAGGTTCGCAGCAGTGTTGCAAACAGACTGATCTTCTCCTGCATAAGCAATTGTAGGGAGACTGTTCATGATTGTGACCTCATCGAAAAGAGTACAGCTACCGCTGGTTATTGTCCATCTCAATAAGTTTGCTCCGTTACCCAAACGAGTGGTATTGGTATTGGGCCGGTTGAGGTTCTCAAATACAGCCGATCCGCTCACTATACTCCAATGACCCGTTCCGATCACAGGCTGGTTGGCCGCCATAAAAACATGGTCGGCACAAATATCCTGATGCGGACCGGCACTCGGTGTTGAAGGCAGGTTATTTGCAATTATAACTGAATCATAATTACTGCACCCTGCACTTGTTACTGACCAGACCAGCTTATTTTCTCCTCTTTCAAGGTTATATACTTTTGAGTTATAACGGGTATTATCTTCAAAGGTTGCCGAACCGGCAAGGATAGACCATCTCCCATACCCGTTAACAGAAGCTGTGGCATACAACTGAGCAGTATCTGCACATATATACTGGTTAGGACCTGCCTCAAGATTTGAT
This sequence comes from uncultured Bacteroidota bacterium, assembly GCA_903824785.1. Classification (GTDB taxonomy): domain Bacteria; phylum Bacteroidota; class Bacteroidia; order Bacteroidales; family VadinHA17; genus LD21. Next base: position 205,963 of record CAIJYD010000040.1, on the reverse strand, counting down.
GGCTGATCATTGTTGATCACAACTTCGTCAAATAAAATGCAGTTTTGATTTGTTATAGTCCACCTCAGTACATTCCTTCCGATAGATAAGCTTGAAACCTTAGAAGTGCTGAGGGTTATGTTTTCTATATTCGCCGAACCGCTGAGTACCGACCATTCAGCGGTACCTACAACAGGGGAATTTGCATTAAGATAGATCTCTTCCCCGCAAACAGATCTGTCGGAGCCCGCATATGCCGTACTTGGCATATTGTTGGTAATTACTATATTATCGTATGAAACACATCCGGAATTTGTAATTGTCCATCGGAGTGTATTGGTCCCTTTATCGAGATTATTTACATCAGTATTTGATTGATTAGGAGAAATAAAATTTGCCGAGCCTGATCCGCCAACAACTGACCACTGTCCTACACCCACTCCCGAGTCATTAGCATTCAGGGATGCATTTCCCTGACAAAGGAGCTGATCTGCTCCCGCTTCAGCTTTTATGAAATTATAACCAATATCCACTTCAGAGAATGAAACGCAGCTGTTATAGGTAATTGTCCATCTGAAACGGTTCTGTCCGGAGGCAAGATTTGTAACCTTGGATGTGGCATTATTCACGTTTTCGAATGTTCCTGATCCGTTTAACATAGTCCAGATTCCGGTCCCATAGGTTGGAGTATTCCCCGGAAGAAATACTGAGTCGGCGCAAACCGACTTATCCTCACCTGTAAAGGAAGTTGTTGGTTTATTGCTGGTTATCATTACTGTATCAGAATGGGAACATCCATTATTGAAAATGGTCCATTTAAATAAGTTCTCCCCCCTCGACAGGTTATATGCCTTATTCCCCCTGAAAAATGCTGACCCTTTACAACACTCCACTCGCCAACACCTATCGTAGGCGTATTCGGATAAAGGTTAACTGAATCCTGACAGATCAGCTGATCACCACCAGCGTCAGCAAAAGTCGGCTGATCATTTGTAACAATCACTTCATCAAATGAGGAACATGCCCCGGAGGTAATTGTCCATCTGAATGTATTTGATCCGGTCCCCAGATTGGTTACTGCCGAATTGTAACTTACCTGATTGGTTATATTTCCTGATCCTCCGATAACTGACCAGTTGCCGGTGCCTATCACAGGATTATTTGCTCCGACAACAGCATTATCGCTGCATAATCTCAGGTCAATACCTGCATTTGCGGTCGACGGAGAATTATTTGTAATAACTACATCGTCGTAAGTAATCTTATACTCAAAAATGGTCCACCTGTAAACATTCTGTCCTTTGCCAATATTAATAACCTCCGTGTCATTCTTAAAAGGATCTTTGAAAGTTGCAGAACCTGCTACCACCGTCCACTGCCCTGTTCCATAATTTGGTTTGGTCCCTGCAAGAGTTGTGTATTCAACGCAAAGGGTCTGGTTGGATCCTGCATCAGTATTTGTAGGTGTGAAATTTATCACCTTAACCTCATCAGAATTGTAACAGAGATTATTGGTTATAGTCCACCGGAAGAGGTTTTCCCCAATGCCCAGCCCGGTAACAGTTGTATTAAACTGGTTCGGATTGGTTATGGTAGCTGAACCGCCTAAAAGGGTCCACTGGCCGGTTCCGATAAGAGGGTTATTAGCGGCAAGGGTGTAGTTGTCAACAATAAGTATTGTATCTGCTCCGGCCACTGAATTTGTAGGAAGGTCATTTCTTAATATTACTTCATCATAACTTATACAACCTCCATTATTGATCGACCATCTCAATGTGTTGGCTCCCCGTGCCAGATTAATAACAGCTGTTTTCGGATCGGTCATGCTGCTGAAAGAGCCTCCTCCCGCAATGATTGACCAGCTGCCGGTACCGATGGCAGGAATGACGGCATTTAATGTGGAAGTAAGCGAGCAGATAATCTGATCTGTGCCCGCATCAACAAATACCCTTCTGTTTATTATTTTAACCGTATCTCTTGCTGTACATCCGCTTTGTGAAACTGACCACACAAAAAGGTTGTCCCCTTGTCCTGTCCCGGTAAGTAAACTGTGCGGATTTGAAGAAGTTTCAATAATTCCCTGTCCTGAGATTTTTGTCCAGATTCCTGCACCAAAGGCAGGTGTTACTGCTCCAAAATTTGTTACATCAGAACACAAAATCTGTTCGGAGCCTGCATTCGCATCCGGCATGGCATTCACATTAACCGTAAGTGAAGGAGATTCAGCACCGTCCGCACATCCGTTCACTCCATGCACTGACACCACTCCTGAAGTTGCTCCGGGAAGAAAATCAACTATTATCGACCTGGTTCCCGCACCACTTACAATTGCTGCATTATATGGCAATGTCCATGCATAACTTGTAGCATTTGCAATTGGAAGAACTGTATATAAGACTCCTTTTGTTCCCTGGCAAAAGCCCGTTGAACCTGATACTACACCGGCTGCCGCAGGTAATGAATTGACAATCAGATTGGCTGCACCTGTAAGTATATCATTGCAATAACCATCAAGGAAACACCTGTAAACGCCCATATCACCTATGGTTGCGTTACTTATAACAAGGGTGGAGGTGCCGGAGCCTGTTATATTGCCACCGTCCGACAAATCTGTTCCGTCTTTCTGCCATTTATAGTTTAGGTTATAACCCGTAGCCCCCACATTAAAGTAAGAATTCTGCCCCGAACATATGGTAAGGCTCTGAGGTTGGGAAGTGATTGCAACATTTTCCCTGACTGTAAGAATGGAAGTGGCACTGTTGATGGAGTTGCAGTTATCTCTTATAGTACAGGAATAACTGTCCTGATCGCCCTTTACAATTCCAGTAATTGTAAGAGTATTTGTCTGAACACCTGTGATTCTGGTTGAATTATTTAATAATATCCCTCCTTTATACCACTGGTATTGAATATCCACACCGCTGGCTGAAACAGAGAAGGTGGTTGTTTGTCCTTCGCACTTTGTGTTGCCGACAGGGTTTGTAACAAGGGTTGCTGCAGGATTAACTGTAATTGAAGCATCACTACTCCACCTTGTCTGACAGGAATTAAATACCCTGCACCTGTAAACACCTGCGTATGCAGAAGTTACATTAGTAATCACCAGTAACGGTGTGTTTATTCCTGTTGTATAAATATCTGACCCAACTGCAACTCCGTTCTTTTCCCAGACATAGCTTAATCCGTCTCCGGTAGCCGTAACCTCTAGTATAAGCCAGTCACCGATACAAAGAGTCTGACTCACCGGAGGGGTAACTATGGCAGGAGGATTATTTACTGTGAGGAACGCATTACTGCTGTTAGCAACGTTATATGCTCCTGTTACAATACAGGAATAATTGCCTTCGTGGGCAGAAGTAACGGAGGAAATAACGAGGTTAGAGGTCTGTGAACCCGAAATAATTGGCCCGTCGGCAAGATTGGTTCCATTGAAAACCCATTGATAGGAGAGATTTGTTCCAGATGCAGCTACTGAGAATGATGCCGACTCGTTTGTGCACCTTGAAATTGAGGCAGGGGAAGCAGAAATGGCTGCAGGAACAATTACTGTAAGGAGACCCGGATCAGAAGTTGCTATCCCGCAACTGCCGGTAACTATGCAAACGTAGGAAGCAGCATCTGAAACTGAAACATTCAAAACAGTCAGTACAGGTGAATCAGTTCCGGAGTATTTAACACCATCAGAAATGGGGAGGCCATTCCTTTTCCACTTATATCCTGATATCACTCCGGCTGCAGAAATACCGAATATGGCATTAGTACCTGGAACTATTGCCTGACTTAATGGATTAACCGTAATCGCTGTAGTCTCATCAACCGAAAGAATAGCTGAACTGCTTATTTCAGTGCCACAGGTGCTGGTAATTTCACATTTGTAAATGCCCTCATCCGCATCCTCTGCTGATGAAATTCTCAATTCTGAGGAGGTAGCACCGGTAACTCTGCCTGTATTTGTAAGGTTCACATTATTAAATTTCCACCTGTATGATAAAGTTGCTGTTCCGCTTGCAGTTACAGAAAAGATAGCAGTTGTTCCCTTGCACGCATTAGTGTTTACCGGTTGAATTGAAATGTCAACAGACGGATTGACGTTAATGGTTGCCGGAGTACTTGTGGCATTTCCACATGCTGCGGCAGTGACATAGCAGGTATAAGCACCTGCATCGGATGGAGTTACTCCGTTTAAGGTAAGTGTACTTGAGGTAGTGGAAGTGATATCAGCATTGTTTAATTTCCACTGGTATGTTAATGGTTCAGCCCCTGTTGCCACAGATATTAACTGTATGTTTTCATTTTCACATAAGGTTGCACCGGAAGGATTCAGGGTGAAAGCAGGTAAAGGATTCACAGCCAGCTCTGCACTCTGTGTATTAACCGTATTACAATAGCCTGAGATCTCACAGGAGTAGAATCCTGCATCAGTAGTTATAAGATTTGAAATAACCAGCTTACTGGTATTCACACCGGAAATATTACCTCCATTGGATAATTCAGTTGAACCCTTTTTCCATTTATAAGAAGTTACTGTTCCTGTTACAGTTACATTAATTTCAGTTGAAACACCCTGACATTTGGAGGTTAGTGTTGGTGGCTGAGTCGTAATCTGAATGGGCACATTGACTGTAAGGCTGGCAGAGCTGGAATTCAGATTGCCACAGGGTGAAGTAATAACACACGCATACGAGCCTGCCTCAGATGTTGAAACTCCTGTAATCTTAAGCTGAGAAGTAGAGGCACCGGAAATTACAGCTCCCGATGGTTTAGTCCCATTGGTTAAATCAGTGCCCCCTGCTCCGCCAATTTTCCACTGATAGGCTGAAATGTTACCTACAGCTTCAACTTTGAATAAAACCTCATCACCGGCACACCTGATATAATTTGATGGCTCAGTAGTTATTGCAGTGGTCTGGTTTACCGTAACAACCGCATTGGTGCTGGTAAGGGGGCTCCCACAAGCTCCGGTAACAGTACAGGTATAAATTCCTCCATCGGTAGCAAGAGCATTCGATATTACCAGGGTACTTGTTGTTTTGCCTGTAATATTTGTTCCGCTTATCGGCTGACCATATTTCTTCCAGAGATAAGTCAGGCCATCTCCGGTTGCTGTAATGGTTATTGTTGTTGACCCGTTCTGGCAGATCGGATTAGCGGATATAGAGGGAGAGCCTATTGCAGTATTCCTGTTTACAGTCAGTACTGCATTTTCACTGTTAACAGCCGCTCCGCATGCACCTGTTACCAGACAGGTATAATTCCCTTCATGTGAAGCCTTTGTTACATTTGATATTGTAAGGGTAGGGCTACTGGCCAGACCAAGATCGGTCCCATCTCTGAACCATTTATATACCAGAGTTGTTCCAGCTGCCGCAACGGTAAAAGTAACTGCATCACCTTCGCATACCGTACTACTGACAGGCTGGGTAGTGATAGCCGTTGTAGGAACAATAGTGACTGTGGCTGTACTGCTTGTAACCGGAGTGCTGCATGCTCCTGAAACGGTACATGTGTAACTGCCGCTGTTTGAAACCGCGGAGTTTGATATAACCAGGGTACTGGTATTTATGTCGCTAATATTACCGTCTGTTATCGCCTGCCCGTTCTTATGCCACAGATATGTTAACCCCGTTCCGGTGACATTGAATATTAATGAAGTTGAGCTTCCCTGACATAAAGTAGTGGTTGCAGCCGGTTGAGCAACCACAGATACAGGTCTGTTTACAACCAGTGTAACAGTATTGCTGGTCTTTGTCAGACAGGTTCCTGTCACGATACAATAGTAACTGCCGGCATCTCCTGTAACCAGCGAATTTATTTTGTATTCCCTTGAAGTTGCCCCGGTTATTGACCCTGTTGAAGTATACCATTGATAATTCAGCCCGGCCCCTGCTGCAGTAACAGAAAAGATATGCATATCGCCTGTGCATTTTGTACCACCAACAGGATAGGTATTTATTACAGTAGACGGATTAATCGTAACAATTGAAGCGGAACTGATTTCAACTCCGTCTAACAGACAGGTATATGCTCCTGCATCAGAAAGCAAAGCTGCTGTTATGGTAAATGATGAGGCTGTTGCACCTGTTACTCCGCCTCCATCAGTTAAATCATCAGAACCACGTCTCCATTGATAAGTATGTACTCCGGGTGTTGCTGAAATAGTGAGGCCGAATGTTGTGTTCTCGCATATACTTAAAGTCGCAACAGGCTGGGTAAGTATCATGGAAACGGGGATTACAGACAGATTGGCTGAGTTGCTGCTGCTGTTTCCGCATGACCCAGAAACTACACAATGATAAGCCCCTTCATCCGATACCTGTTGTGCGTTGAAAATCCTTAAAACCGCTGTCGTGGCACCACTAATCTCACCTGCTGCATCAGCCAATGGAGTTATTCCTTTATAATACCATTGGTATCCCGTAATAGTTCCGCTGGCAGCAACTGTGAATGTAGCCGTTGTTCCAATTAATGCCGAGACAGATACAGGCTGGACATTAAAAGCAACATTGGTGTTGACAGTCAGGAGAGCAGAATTATCATTATCAAATCCGCAGCTGCCGGATACATCGCACTGGTATGTTGCACCATCACCCGGGACAAGACCGGTTATTGTCAGAATGGCTGACTGGCTTCCACCTATCCTACCTCCATCGGTTAACTCAGTTGCCCCTTTGTACCATGTGTAAGTAAGATTGTTTCCTGTTGCAGATACTGTGAAAGAGGCGTTATGTCCCTCACAATCTGTAATATCGGATGAAATAGTTGCCGCAGTTTGAATACCTGTGGTAACAACAACTACGTCTGAAATAACCGTTTCACAAATATTCTTTACCTCACAAGTATAGTTGCCGGCGTGAGTGGCTGAATTAAAAGGTGATGCCGAATATGACGACCCCGAACCTACAACAGTAGCACCACGTTTCCATGTATATGAAGTAACAGTTCCTGAGGCTATTACATTAAGGGCAAGAGTGCCGGCCGGACATACGGTGATATCTTGCGGTTGTTGCGTTATTGTTATTCTCTCATGCACAACAAGTGTGGCGTTAGTTGTATAAGAAATTCCACATGAACTTGTTGCTTTACAGAAATATGTTCCTGCATCAGAGGAAGCTATATTACTTATACTGAGAGAGAGAAGATCTGCTCCGCTTATTCTGCCTCCATTTGTCAGTGCTGTTCCGGTTGGTGTTCCGTCGGCCTTATACCATCTTAAAGTCATATCTGTAGGCCCCGTTATTACAGCTGTAAAACTGACATTGCTGCCCTTGCACAATGTCTGATCCGAAGCAGGCTGACCAGAGATAGTTACATTTTTTTCGATAATCAGCTCTGCAGATGTACTGGTAATAAAACCGCACGCATTTGTCACTTTACAGTTATAGATGGCACCTGTTGTTGCACCCGAAAGAATAAGTGTCGAAGTAGCTGCGGAAATATTTACAGCCGGGTCAATAGCTGTTCCGTCTTCCTGCCACTGGTAGACCGGAAGAGGATCTCCATCCACCAAAGGGACAGTGACACTAAAACTTGCATCTCCTCCGCTGCATATAGTAAGCGGTTCAGGATTTATTGTAATGACCGGAGGAGTTGTTATTTCCAGGTATGCGCCTGAAGATGTGTTGTCCAATCCGCAGGAACCGCTTACGATGACATCATATGTCTCTTCATCTCCTGCAACTACATTATTAATAGCCAGTGTTGCTGTCCCCGATCCAACTATCCTTCCATCGTCAGCCAAAGGAATATAGTTCTTCCTCCACTCGTAAACCAGATTGGTACCTGTTGCTGTTACGGTGAAGCTGGCATCAGTACCGATGCAAAGAGATGACGGATCGGGGTCATTAGTTATAGCGACAGCTGCTCCGCCGGTTATAACAGCACTGCCGGAAGTTACAGAACCACATCCATTCGATACCACACAGTAATAGGTTCCTGCCTCTGTTGGCGGATCAAAGGCAGAAAATGTCAATGACGAAGCGGTTTTTCCGGTAAGTGCTGTTGCAGAAGCTTTATACCACTGATATTGCGGATTGGTTCCGGTCGCAACAATAACTATGCTGTAAGGGTCGCCTGAACAGGCAATATCATTCTGCGGCTGCTGGGTAATACTCAAAGGCCTTGATACTGATAATGTTGCTGATACTATTTGTGCCTTGCAATTATTATAAACCTCACAACTGTAAACTGCTCCGTTATCAGTATAAGGAATATTATTCAGAACTAACGATTGATTTGTTATTCCCATGGCAGTCCCGTTTTTCATCCATCGGTATGAGACCGGCTGATTGGCAACAATTGTAAATGTTTTGCTTCCATTTTCACAAACAGTTGCATTGGATATTGAAGTGGTTATACTGAACTCATCAATGAGCAGAAGTCTTGCTGTCTGACTGGTAACAGAACTGCAGCCGTTTGTAACTACACAATAGTAATCACCGGCTTCAGTTGCATCAAATGTGGAGATAGTAAGAACCTGACTTGTCGCACCACTTACAGAGACAAAAGTACCATTCAGATCATTATCAAAATACCACTGGTAACCCGGATTTGTTCCTTCAGATAAGACTATATTAAGCTGATGAGTAGCGTCGAGACAGACAGAATTCGACTGTGGATGCGTTGAGATAACAGGTGGTATATCTACAGTAAGAACACCGGGATTACTAATCTGTGCGGGGCCGCAGGAACCAGTTATCAGGCATGTGTAACTTCCTGCATCGGTAGCGGAGATGTTGGTAAGGTTTAATATCTGATTCTGGTAAAGAGCTCCCATGGAAACCATGTTCTTATACCACTGGTAAGTTATTCCTATGCCTGTTGCAGTAACTGAGAATGAAACGTTGTTCCCCAGGCAGCCAGCCTTTAAAGTTAACGGATGTACAGAAATTGAAGTTAAAGGATTAATAGTCAGAGTTGCCTGACTGCTTGTAACCGGCCCGCAAGCCAGTGTTGAGATAACACACCAGTAATTTCCTGCATTCGAGCTTGTTGCTCCGGTTATGGTATAGCTGCTACCGGTTGCACCTGAGATAAGTCCAACAATCGAATTATACCATTTATAACTAAGGACATCTCCTGTTGTTGTCACAGAAAATGAGGCATCGCTGCCGGAACAACGTGTTATACTGGCAGGCTGTGAGGTTATTACAACTTTCTGTTTGATGTCCAGTATTGCATCAGGTGCTGAGGTTTCCGTACCACAGGTTCCGGTTACCTTAACTCTGTAGTTTCCGGCATAAGCAAGTGTGAGCCCTGTAAAAGAGAGGCTCGATGCAGATGTATTTTGTACTATTGAATTATCAGTAAGCGGTGCAGAATCTCCGTCTTTATACCATTCATAACTCAGAGCATCTCCAACTGCTGTGACTGTTAAATTGATACCAGCGCCCTCACAAAGAAGATCACCCACAGGATCCGCTGAAATCCCGGTGGCCACAGGAACAGTTAATATAACCTGATTTGTATTCAGTGTTGCCCCGCAGCCATTTGAGATCCTGCAATAATAAGTTCCGGCATTTGATGAAGAGACTCCGTTAATGGGGTAACCCGGACTATTAACTCCAACCGAAACAAACCCTCCACCTCCTCCATTGTTGAAAAGCCACTGATAGGTTAACCCGGAAGAAGGTGTGGCTACTACACTCATTGAGACATTTGTTCCGGCACAAGCTGTAACATTTACCGGTTGTGTTGTTATTACTATTGGGTCATTTACAGTAAGAGTTGCCTGAGAACTTGTGACAGAGACCCCGCATCCGCCTGATATCTCACACGAATATAAACCTGCATCTCCGGCAACAAGATTTGCAATCGTCAGAGCAGTAGTATTATTGCCTGTTATTCTTCCTGCTACATTTACAACATCTGTTGCCCCTTTTTTCCATTTGTACTGAGGATTATATCCTTCCCCTGTTACAGAAAAAGTAACACCTCCTCCTGCACACTTCAACGCACTTACTGGCTGAGTTAAAATTTTGTTTATCGGATTTACTGTAAGTATTGCTTTGTTGCTGGTAATAGGCCCCCCGCATGAAGAACTGGTTACGATACAATAGATCTCCTTCCCGCTATCAGTAAGCGGCAACGAACTCAAAATAAGAACATTATTATCGATTCCAACTGCCGTACCACCATTATACCACTGGTAATGACGACCGGGGCCGGTTGCCTCTACTGTAAATGATGCGGAGCCCGCCTCACAGGCAGATGCATTTACCGGCTGAGTCGTTATTGCCAGCTGAGAAGTAACACTCACAACCGCATTACCATTCATCTGACTGGTACAGCCACTAACAGAATTTGTGGCCACAACGGTGTATGTTCCCGCTGCTGAAAGAGAACCAAAGCTGATAGCAGCACCTGTTCCGGAAACAGTATTGTCAGGGGAAACGGCAACGCCATCCCTGTAAAGCTTATAATTGATTGAGGACGATGAACCGGAAAGACCTATTGAAACTCCTGACGAAAGTTCACAACGAGATCCGCCTCCTGTTACAGTATATGATGTTGGCAACGGAATAATTTCTACGCCACTTGTTTTGCTGTCACTACAACCATTTGAATTTACATAAGTATATGTTATCGAATAGGTTCCAACTCCCAGAGTGGTAGGTTTAAAAAGAGCCGTGCCATTACCATTGTCCTGAATTCCATCTCCTGAAAATACTCCTGCAGGGGCATTGTTTCCGGTAAGGGTGACGTCAGCCGCACCGGAACAGTATTTACTGCTTGCATTCAAACCTGAAAAAGTAGCAACAGGTGATGAAAAAACCTGAACCGACCGGGTAGCAAGGTTAGTACAGGTCAGAACTCCTCCTATCACTTCAACAAATGTATAGGTTATAATATGAACCCCAACGCCGGCCGTTGCAGGATTGAATGTGGCAGTCCCATCCAGATTGTCAATTACCCCGGCTCCTGTTACCCGGTTGGTAGGAGGAGTTGAATTGACCGGACGGTATGTAAAATTATTAACCGGATCATCCTGACAGAATTCCGCAGGCAAATTTTCAATAAATATTTCAGTGCCGACTCTTGATGTTTTTGTGACTGTACTGGAACAACTGTTTACATCACTATATGTATAGGTAATGTTATGGAAGCCAAGACCGGCAGCAACCGGACTGAATATCGCCGTCCCGTTTGCATTATCAGTTATTCCTTTGCCAACAAATAATCCTGCTGTATAATATGCTAAAGTAATTGGTTCCCTTGCTCTTATTGTGTAGTTTCCCTCTGTCTGACACTGGCTGTCCTTTAAATTATATATTTCAATAAGAGGCGATGCTCTGACAATAAAAGTAACCGTTGTGCTGCTTGAGACGCCGCTTATTTCATATGTGGCAGTTATTACATGGCTTCCTGTTCCGGCGATAGAGGGGTAAAAAACACCACCTGAGACCCCTGTGCCTGAAAAGGTAAAACTGCCACCTGAAGGAGCTCCGCTGTAGCCATCGATACCAAAACCATCCTCATTTGCACAGAAAGTTGTTTTTGAAGGACTGAATATTATTGAAGGTTTTACATAATATGTATTAGTAACATCGTAAGCTCCTCCTCCGGTTTTAATATAATGTACAACATGAGTTCCAATACCTGCAACACTTGGGTTAAAATTCCATGTTCCATCAATTAATAGGGTAACGCCCGTGCCTGAAAAATTACCGGAAGCATTTGAAGGATTAAGAGGAACAGTAGTTACATTATATAAAAACGATGTTCCGGAAACTGGTGTAAAAGTGGGATCGGCGGAATATAGTTTCCCTGTTCCCAGGAAGAGAAGAAAATAAGATATATGAAATAATATGTATGAGTATCGGCTTTTAATAATAATTTATTTTAAGTAATTAAATACCAATGATATAATGACATGAAGCGTGTAGTTTTAATTAATCGTTGTCAAAGAGCTTTTTCTGAAGAGCAGGAGAAATCAGTTCTATTTCAATCCGGAAAACATTAAATGTACAAGCACATCTTGTGTACCTACATAATTAAAGCTTTCCTAAAGCGAATTTTTTACATAATAATTTAACCATTTTCACATAAGGAACAGAATTATATTTAACGTACCTGCTTTAGTGATTACCGCTTATAAAACCCTATTTTCCATAAATAAAATAAGACATTAAAGCGAGAATTTATACCATTAATATAAGACAGTATCAAGACAAGGCAAAAGGCGTGCCAGTACTGATTGGGAAATTGAAATTGGCTGCTTAATCGCAGCTAACCAGCTTAATATGTGACAATAAAACCATTAATCCTAAATGCCAGAAGAAAGTCTGAAAGTGTTTTAAAGATGATATTATCCTACTTATATTGAAATATTCGCACAAGTGTGCGGAAATGAGGTAATTTAAAATCTGTTTTGTGAATAAACAAAACTCTTCGACTATATTTGTACTGGTTATCAGATATTAAGAGGCAATCCTGATCTAAGTCTGACAGAGAATCATAATGTTATATTATTAACAATCAAAACAGTAAAACAGATGAATTCAGATATAAAAATATTTGCAGGCAGCGCAGGAAAAGAATTTGCTGATCGTATGTGTCTGTATCTTGGCATTGAAAGAGGAAAAACTGCAGTACTGAATTTTTCTGAAGGGAATACCTACGTAAGGATTGAGGAGCACGTCAGGGACGAAGAGGTGTATATGGTTCAGCCAATCGGATTAAACCCTGATAAAGAGTTTGTTGAATTATTATTCTGGATGGATGCATTCAAAAGATCAGGAGCCAGGTATGTAACAGCAATAATTCCATATTTCAGCTATGCCAAAGGAGATAAGAAGGATGAGTCAAGAGTCTCAATCAGGGCGAGGGTTTGCGCTGAATGTATTGAACTTGCCGGAGCAGACAGGGTGATTACAATGGATCTGCATGCAGCTCAGATCCAGGGCTTCTTTAAAAAACCGGTTGATCATCTGTTTGCGAGACCATTACTGGCAAAATATCTGAAATCATTGATGTCTGAGAATACTGTCGTGGTATCGCCCGATGCCGGATTTGCTAAAAGCGCAAGGAAATTTGCTCAAAAGCTGGGAGTTGATTTCGCAATAGGTGATAAAACCAGGCTGGGGCATGATGAAAATGCAGAAATAATGGAGATTATCGGAGAAGTGTCAGGAAAAGATGCAATAATAGTTGACGATTTCAGCATATCTGCAGGAACAATTGTTGAAGCTGCAAAAATGTTAAAGAAAAAGGGGGCAAAAAAGATCATGGCTTGTCTGTCTCATATACCTCTTAGTGAAAAAGGTGTTGCTGCAATTGAAAACAGTGAAATTGACCTTGTAGTATCAACTGACAGTTTATCGAACGAACAGGTAAAAAAATCTTCAAAGATCAAAGTAATCTCTGTTGCCCCATTATTCGCAGAAGTTGTACAAAGAATGCAAAACAGACAGTCAATAAGTGATTTAATTGATACTATTCCGGAGGAGGTTTATATAGCTGCAATTAAATAATCTCATTGCGGAATACTCTTCAGGACATAATACTTAGGCCCTATTACTCCAATATCCCGGTATCAGATAATTGACCGGAAATAGTCTATTGTTTTCATCAGCCCTTCCTCAAGCTCGATCTTAGGAGCCCAGTCAAGTTCTTTTTTTGCAAGGCTGATATCCGGTTGACGCTGCATAGGATCATCGGGAGGCAAAGGCATCTTAATGATCTTTGACCGTGAGCCGGTAAGTTTGATCACCTTCTCGGCCAGTTCCAGTATGGTGAATTCATGCGGGTTACCAATATTTACAGGACCGGTAAACTGATCTCCTGTTGCCATCATGCGGACCATTCCTTCCACCAGGTCGTCAACATACTGGAAACTGCGGGTCTGCTGACCTTCACCATAAATTGTGATCTCCTTGTTTTGAAGTGCCTGCACTATAAAATTAGACACCACCCTGCCATCATTCGGATGCATTCGTGGCCCGTAGGTATTAAAAATTCTGATAATCTTGATCTTAACATTATTTTGTTTGTGATAATTTACAAACAGGGTTTCTGCTGCACGTTTTCCCTCGTCGTAGCACGACCTTTCTCCTATGGGGTTTACATGTCCCCAGTAAGATTCGACCTGAGGATGAACCAGAGGATCGCCATATACTTCGCTTGTTGAAGCCTGCAGGATCTTTGCCCTTATTCGTTTTGCCAGTCCAAGCATGTTAATGGCACCCATTACGGATGTCTTTATCGTTTTTATGGCATTGTACTGATAATGAACAGGCGAAGCAGGACATGCAAGATTAAATATTTCATCAACCTCGATAAAAAATGGCTCGGTAACATCGTGCCTGATCAGCTCAAAATAAGGATTACTAAGATGATGAACAATATTCAGCTTTTGTCCTGTAAAATAATTATCAAGACATATTACTTCATTGCCATCTTTTAACAGGCGGTCGCAAAGATGTGATCCGACAAACCCGGCTCCGCCAGTAATTAAGACTTTCTTTTTTATCATTTCCCGTAAATTAAGTTTAAAGAAATAAGATGCCTCTGTTTTTTATGGTATTCTGTTTTCTGATACCGGAATACAGAAACCTTAAAGCCTATTTCAAGGTATCAATACCAATACAAAAATAGTCAAACCCGTTACGTTTCATCTCAACTCTGTCGTAGATATTACGTCCGTCAAATATTACAGGAGAGTTCAATAATTTCTTGACTATTTTAAAATTAGGGAATCTGAATTCGGGCCATTCTGTTATCATAGCAAGGCAATCTGCATCGATCAGTGTTTCGTACTGGTCTTCACAATATGTAATTGTATCACCAAAATCATGTTTGGCTTCAGCCATGGCTACGGGATCATAAGCTTTTACTTTTGCTCCTGCTTCGAGAAGTTTTTTAATAATAACCACTGATGGGGCTTCCCGCATATCGTCGGTTTGTGGTTTGAATGAAAGACCCCATACAGCAACTGTCTTACCTTTAATATCGCCTTTGAAATAACTTATTATCTTATTGTACAGTACTAATTTCTGATCTTTATTTACAGCTTCAACAGCCTTAAGAACACGGAGATCATATTTGAATTCACCTGCGGTTTTTACCAGTGCCTGAACATCTTTTGGGAAGCAGGAACCTCCATAACCGATTCCCGGATAGATGAATTTATTGCCGATACGGGAATCTGAACCAATACCTTTCCTGACCATATTTATATCTGCCCCTACTACTTCACAAAGGTTGGCTATATCATTCATAAAACTGATTTTTGTAGCCAGCATCGAGTTGGCTGCATATTTTGTCAATTCAGCTGAAGTAATATCCATGAAGATTATTGGGTGACCATTGAGTGTAAAAGGCTTATAAAGACTTTTCATAACCTCTTCTGCACGTGTGCTGTCAAGGCCTATCACAATCCTGTCTGGTTTCAGAAAATCATCTATTGCAGCACCTTCCTTAAGAAATTCCGGATTAGATGCGACATCAAAATCGATTGAGACACCTCTTTTGCTGAGCTCATCCTGAACAGCAGCCTTTACCTTGCTGGCAGTTCCGACAGGAACGGTACTTTTGGTAACGATAAGTAAATAATCATTCATATGTTTTCCGCATTCACGCGCTACTGCCAGAACATATTTCAGGTCAGCGCTGCCATCTTCATCCGGTGGTGTTCCAACTGCTATGAACATAACCTCAGCATCTGTAATTGCTTCCTTCAGATTTGTGGTAAAAGAGAGCCGCCCTTTCTTCACATTACGTGTAAGCATCTCCTCCAGACCAGGTTCGAAGATCGGAATAATTCCGTTTTTAAGATTTTCGATCTTTTTCTGATCTATGTCAACACAAACTACATCAATACCTACTTCTGAAAAACATGTGCCGGTAACCAGGCCAACGTACCCACTTCCTACGATAGCAATTTTCATAATAATAAAGGTTAATGATTAAATTCCCCGCAAATATATGTATTGTTCCCCTTTTGCAATAATTAAATAAAAAAAAATTACTAAAAGCCCCAAATGTTGTGATCTTAAGCATAAGAAGTTCGTTCTTTAATTATAAATGTATACTTTTGTGATCTACTTTTTAAACGTTTAACAGAGATTCATTTATATTGGTTAATGCTGATATTGGTTTGAATGAATATTGTGGCAAAAGTTCCATAAATGATTCGTACAGAATTTATTGTTTTTGCCATAATTAGTCCAGATGATAATGGGAATATAATATTTCATCGCAAAATAAAATCAGTATAGTTGGAAGTATTGTATTATAGAACAAAAAGATGAATAAAGAAACAATGAATAATCTCTTGCTCAGTCTTATGCTCTCGTTTGAAATTAAAGAGAACGAGTTAATTACTTCTGAACAGATACTTTCCTTGTTAAATGATAAGCTTGGCTCTTCTATGGGAGCTGTAATCAGAAAACCCCGGCAAAAGATTGAGAATATTATTGTGCTGCCGCATGAATTTAAGGAAAAGGAGCTCTGGAAAGCATTACTGGAGCAGATCGAAGGGAGCTTTGAAAAAACAGGAATACTTATTCAGGAAGTCAAACTTGAGAATATTTTCTTTTACATTTTTAATCTTGAAAATTATGGTTACCTGATTTTAGGAAGTGAACTCCCTTTTTCTAAGGAACTGTTAGCCGGACTTAAATCTGTTTTTAGCATTCAGGGAAAATTACTTGCACTGGTTTCGGAGAATGAACAGAGAAAAGCTGTTGAAGAAAATCTTGACAGCCTTAAATATCTAGCTTCTAAAACTACTGATGTCATAATAATCACTGATGTAAATGGGTACATTACATATGTTAATAAGGCATATGAAACACTTACAGAATATACTTTTGAAGAGGTAATTGGCAAACGTCCTTCAAATCTGGTCCATGGCCCGGAAACTGATCCGGAAACAAAAAACAGGATCAAACAGGCCATTCTTGAACTAAAAACAATTAAGGAAGAGATCCTTAATTACTCCAAATCAAAAAGAAAATACTGGCAATCAATTACTGTCGATCCGATTTTCAACCAGGAAGGGAAGTGTATCGCCTATATCTCGTTAAATAAAGATATTACCGAGCTTAAAATAAAGCAAAAAGAGCTGGAGAGGCTTTCTCTGGTAGCCAGAAACAGTAAGCAGGGTGTCTATTTTTCCGGTCCCGACTTTAAAATAACTTATGCCAATGAAGCATTATTTAAACTTACCGGATATGATGAGGAGGAAGTTTTAGGGAAATCCTCGCAGGAACTTTTTCAGGGCCCGCTTACACAAAGTGATTTCATAAAGTTAATCGAAAACGGAACAAAGGAAATCAAGCCTGTTGAAATAGATCTCATACTTTACCGCAAAGATAAATCGTGGTTCTGGGCAAATATTAAAAAACAACCACTGGAAAAGCAGGAAAAAGAGGAGCAGGAATTTTTCTCTATCATTGAAAATATCAGCGAAAAAAAATTAGCTGAAGAGACTTTAAGAAATTCACAAAGCAGGCTGTCATCATTAATATCAAACCTGAAATCAAGTATTTTACTCGAAGACGAAGATCGTAAAATTGTTCTTGTCAACAGCAATTTCTGTTCAATGTTCAATATTCCTCTCCGACCGGAAGAATTAACAGGTAATGATTGCAGTCAGAGTGCAGAACAATCCAAACATTTTTTTACTAATCCTGAACAATTCGTAAAAAGGATCGACGAGATCCTTCGTGAAAAAAAGAGTGTTTTGAATGAAGAGATTAAACTTGTTACGGGAGAATACTATGAACGCGATTATATCCCAATAATCATTAACGATATTTCGAAAGGACACCTTTGGAAATATACCGATATTACTGAAAGAAAGAACCAGGAAAGGAACTTAAAGCAGGAGGAGGAAAAATACAGGAATATTATTGCCAACATGAAGATGGGGCTGCTTGAGACCGATAATGATGACATTATAAGTTATGTTAATCAGCAAGCCTGCGAGATGACAGGTTATTCAAGTGATGAGATGATAGGTAAAAAATCTGTCGATCTTTTGGTCCCTGACGAATTTAAACAGAAAGTAAAGGAAAAGGGTGTTTTACGACTAAAAGGCATTTCCGATAACTACCAGACAAAAGTAAAGATTAAAAACGGAGAGCATCGGTGGTGGCTTACCAGCGGCGGACCAAATTTTAACGACAAAGGTATTCAGATTGGAACCATTGGCATCTCCGTTGATATTACCGATCAGAAAAATATTGAGGAAGAGTTGGAAATTGCACGCAAAAGAGCCGAAGAATCTTCTCATGCCAAAGAATCTTTTCTGGCCCACATGAGCCATGAAATACGTACTCCTCTGAATGCAATAATCGGTATGGTCAGAGAGATTTCGCGGGAACAACTCACAACAAATCAGACCCTCTATGCAAAAAATGCAGCTTTTGCCAGCCAGCATCTGCTTTCGATTGTAAACGACATCCTTGATATTGCAAAGATTGAATCCGGTCAGATTAACCTTGATCTCAGGCCCTTCAGCCTGCTTGGGGTTATTAATGATACTATCTCAATTCTGACACCCTCAGCACATGAGAAAATGCTTGAGATTAAGATTATGACCTCCCCGATGTTAGCACCGGTTTATATCGGAGATTCAAATCGCATCGGGCAAATCCTTATAAATATAATTAACAACTCGATTAAATTTACCGAAACAGGCAGTATCTCCCTGGAATGTTCGGTAACCGATAAAGGAAATAACCTCCACAATATACATTTGAAAATTTCAGATACAGGCATTGGGATGGACGAATCATTCCTTAATAATATTTTCGATAAGTTTTCTCAGGATGATTTAGCAGGGGGCCGAAAATCTGAAGGAACAGGATTGGGGATGGCGATAACACACCAGCTGGTTCAGCTTATGAACGGTACAATAGCTCTTAAAAGTAAAAAAGGGGTTGGCACTATTACTGAAATCAATCTTGAACTCGAAGTAACGAATGAAAAAGAGATAAAATTCTCAAACGAACCTGAAAGTTTTTTCGACCTGAAACATAAGAAAATACTGCTTGTTGAAGACAATGTATTAAACCGTATGGTGGCTAATAACTCACTCCATTACTACGATATTAATGTGACCGAGGCAACCAATGGCCTTGAGGCAATTGAAATATTAAAGGAAAAATCTTTTGACCTGATTTTAATGGATCTTCAGATGCCTGTGATGGGAGGGATTGAAGCTACAATAGCGATCCGGCAGAAAATGAAGATAACTACTCCGATCGTCGCCCTTACCGCACACGCTTTCAAAGCTGAAATAGAACGCTGTCTCAATTCCGGGATGAACGATTATATAATCAAACCTTTTGATGAAAATGCATTTTTCAGAACAATACAAAAAAACATTTCAAAAACAGACAATAGTTCTTCTTCCTCTGACTCAGAAGAAATACCTGATAAGAATCTTAAATTATACGATTTAAGCTCAATCATCCAGATGAGCAGGGGCAACAAAGATTTTATCAATAAAATTGTCCAGATTTTTATTGAACAAACACCTGCTGCGGTTGAAGAGATAAAGGCTGCATGGGAAGCCCGCGATCTGGTAACAATCAGGAGCGTGGCCCATCGCATAAAGCCTAATCTGGCCAATTTCGGTATTGTTCAGCTGGAGAAAGAGATCCGTTCAATTGAATCGCTGGCGGACCAAAGATTAGCTACTCCTGAACTGGAAGCAAAAATCTTCAACCTGGAGAAGATCATTAATAATGTGGTAAAAGAACTGGCAAAGGAAATATTCTGATAACAAATCTTAAGAATTCTTGTTTATTGGGGAAGAAATATTTAAAAATTTACACATATGGTCCTAATAACTTTAAATTACTGTGGCTATGAGGCATAAAATCCTTGTCGTTGATGATGAACTGAGCATCCGCCTGCTCCTTGAGAATTTTCTTTCACAAGATTATGATATAATCTGCAAAAATGATGGAAGTGAGGCACTTGACTGGCTCGAAACCAATATTCCTGATCTGATTATATGTGATATTCAGATGCCTGTAATGGATGGTTACGAATGTCTTAAAAATGTCCGCCTGCGGGGCTATACAAAACACACTCCTGTAATAATGCTCTCCGGGTCCGAAGCAAGCAAGGAAAGGATAAAATGCTATAAGCTGGGAGCTCAGGATTACCTGACAAAACCATTTAACCCTGAAGAACTTGAGGAGCTGATAAAAAAGAATCTGTTCCCTATTCATTATGCCATTAAATGGTGATTATGGATCCTATTAATCAGTGAATATGCAGATATAATGTTTTTCAATCCGATGGATTAACAATTATGGAAAATTTAATTCAAATACTCTATATTGGAAACGCAACTGAAAATATAGAGCTTTTAAGGACGATGCCAAATATTTCACTTAATGTAGCTGAAAATATTCTAAAAGCAGTCCATTTCCTTCAGTCAGAGCAAATCACCGATGCAATTATATGTGAAGGAGCAGTCCCCGGAGGCGACGGGATGAGTATGTACGACTGGGTGAGAAAAGACTCCAAATACAATGAAATTCCCTTTATCCTGGTCTGCTTTGAGTTTAAAGAGAATATGTTCAGGAGTTCATTCATCAAACGGATCGACGACTTCTATGTGACCCCTCTTCCTTCAGCAGAAGATCTGACAGCCCGGATACAATTCCTTCGCGACTTCAGAAAAAAAACAGTGCATCCGGTGGCTGAGGAGATAAAGGAATGGAAATATAAAATGCCTTTCTCCAAACGTGTTTTTGATATAGCTGTATCATCCACAGCCCTAATTCTCATATCACCCATTTTGCTTATAGTTATGCTTGCCATAAGAATTGAATCGAAAGGTAAAGTCTACTACATTTCAAAGAGAGTGGGGCGAAAGACCTTTGACTTCTATAAACTGCGCTCAATGCGTTCAGGATCCGATGCTGAACTGAGTAAGCTCGCCAAGGAAAAAAATCAGTATAATAGCTCCAAACCACTGGCTGAAATTGATTTTATTAAACCTTGTCCCAGGTGCAGTATTTTAACTGATGGAAACACCTGTTCCCCGGTTCTTCATATCAGTGATCAGAATATCTGTGATTACTGGTATACTATGCAAAAAAGGGAAATAGGCAAAACAAAATCGGCATTTGTAAAGATCTCAGATGATCCCCGCATAACAAAAATCGGTAAAATAATCAGGAACACAAGTATTGACGAACTTCCTCAACTGATAAATGTTCTGAAAGGTGATATGTCTATTGTAGGAAACAGACCGCTGCCGGTCTATGAGGCGGAACTGCTGACAATTGATGCAATGTCAACACGCTTTCTTGCACCGGCCGGAATAACAGGGCTGTGGCAGGTCGAACTCAGAGGAAAGGGCGGAAATATGTCGGAAGAGGAACGAAAACGCCTTGACAATGAATATGCAGGTCATTTTGCCGGAGACAGCTATTCGTTCTGGTACGATATAAAACTTATCTTAAGAACTATTCCTGCGATGTTCCAGAAAGATACGGTCTGAATAAACACTTGTCAAAACTATAATACAATGAAATCTCATCCTATATTTATCCCGCTTGTCTGCCTTCTGTTCTGTTTGTCATTTTCATTAATGGCACAGAAGAGCGAAACAGTGGATTCACTTTCACCCGAATACTCATTTGACCTTCCTCCTCTTGGTGCGCTTATCGATTCAGCAATGAAAAATTATCCGCTGCTGAAGCTTCGCTATCAGGCAATCGATGCCAAGGAATCGAATCTAAAATCACAACAGGTATCGTGGGTTAAGAACTTCGGTATCCAGTCAGATATCCGTTACGGTACTTTCGATATTTTCTCCACCACCACAGCCGAAGGACAGAATCCCTCAATGTTTGCTTCACAAAACAATCAGGTCAATTATGGGATCGGCGCCTTTTTGAAAATACCAATATATGAGATTGTGAACAGAAAACACCAGATCGATCAGGCAAAATCGGAACTTGAGCAGGCACATACAATGGCCGATGCTCAGCTATCCGAACTGAGACAACTGGTAATCAGGCAATACAATGATGTCCTCCTGAAACAAAAACTCCTTAAAATACAATCGAAGAAGCTCAGCAACGCCAGAATCAACATGGATATGGTTGAGACACAGTTCAGAAACGGACAGATCCCTGTCGATGAGTATGTAAGGATCCTCGATATAGCAACCGGCTCCGAGGCAAATTATGAATCGTCCAAATCGGAATTCACTGTCTCTTTTATGATTCTCGAAGAGATTGTAGGATTCAAAATAACTACAACTAATAACAACAGGCAATGAAGATAATTGATATTATCAGATTATTGTTCAAACATCTGGTACTGCTGCTCGCTGTCCCTCTCCTTCTGGCAGCACTGGTTGCTTTCATGACACGAAAACCGGATTATGTCTTTACCTCTCAGACCACGCTTTATACAGGCCTTGCAACAGGCTTAACAGTAGAGATGGACAAGACTTTCAACTATGCTGCAACCAATGCGGCTTTCGATAATCTGATCAACATTATTAAGTCGCGCGAAACACAGCAGGAGGTTGCGATACGACTTCTCAGCCAGCATCTCATGCTGGAGAAGTCCGATCCGAAATACATCTCAGCCCGGGCCTACTCAGAGCTTAAAAGAATTACACCTGCCTATATCTTAAAACTGATCGTCAGAAGCGATAGCGCCCCGAACCTGACGGAAAAGTCAAATATCTTCCCTCCGTCAATTAACAGGGAAGCCTATGAGCAGACTGTTAAAAACCTTACCGACCTTTCGAGAAGCAGCGATACGAATTTTGTATACAGAATTTTAAACTATACCCATCCTCATTACTCATTCAACGCACTGAACTCAGTTAAGGTGCAGAGAATGTTCAGCAGCGACCTTCTGAAGCTCGAATTCCAATCAGACGATCCGGGCATTTGCCAGCAGACACTGGCAATACTGAACGATGTCTGCATAAAAAACTACAAGCTCATAAAAGAAAACCGATCCGATGCTGTTGTCAGGTATTTTGAGAATCAGCTCAAAAAGTCTTCGTCAAAACTTAACTCTGCAGAAGATAAGCTCCTTACATTCAATATGGACAACAATATCATCAACTATTATGAGCAGAGTAAGGCGGTGGCAATGGTTAAGGAACAATTGGATGTATCGTACAACGGTAAAAAAGTTGAGATCGCAGGGCTTCAGGCTTCAATAAAAAGACTTGAAGAAAAACTCGGTGTTCAGCAACAGATACAACTGAAAAGCTCCAGCCTGGTAGAGAAAAAAGATAAGCTTGGAGAGTTAAGCTATCAGATTGCATCAGTTGAATCGAAAGGAGAAATTGACGATAACGGAATACAAAAGCTTGCCGACCTTAAATTCAAATCAGAGCAGTTAAAGGGAGAGATCCTGAAGGAGGTGAATGAACTATATTCTTATGGTAACTCCGTTGAGGGAATACCACTGAAGGATTTGCTTACCGACTGGTTAGGCAAGACCATTGCTTCTGAAGATGCAAAGGCCAGTCTTAAGGTAATGGATGACAACTACAGACAATTCCTGAAGCAATATGCCATTTATGCCCCAGCCGGAGCTAATCTGAAGAGAATTGAAAGGGAGATCTCAACATCAGAAAGTGAATTTCTGGAAATATTGCACGGGCTGAACCTTGCAAACCTTAAGCTGCAGGATAATGAGTTTTCATCCAATATCAAGGCAGTCGATCCACCTTATTTTCCATTATCTCCCATCCCTACCAAAAGAAAAATACTCATCCTTGCTGCCTTTTTGATTGGCTTTATGATGGTCCTGACAATTATTCTTGCAATGGAGTATCTTGACAATACATTGAAAAATCCGGGAAAGGCATCCCGCATTCTGAAACTTCCCTTCCTTGGAGTAATACCAAAAATACTTCTCCAGCCTGCTACAACAAATCTCCCGTTCGTCCTTAACCGCATGCTGGAAGTGGCCGCTCAGAATATTGATCTCCATTTAAAACTCAGCGGATCAAAGAAAAAAACTCATACATTACTGTTATTCAGCACAATGAGGATGGAGGGAAAAACGGTTACCGGTGCCATGCTGACACGAAAGTTCTCTAAACTGGGTAAAAAAGCGCTCTTCCTGAACTATTCTGATTCCTCTCTAAATAAGTTTGAAACCGAACAAACCGAGAACAGGGAAGGTGATTGGAATGATGAGGATAAAAGAAGAGTTAGGAAACAGAAACCATTCCCCTTTTTAAACAGGCTTCTCGGCTATCCCGATCCCCGCATTGATTACAACAACTCAGCCCTTGACGAACCCGGGAATTACCTCGATAAAGACCAATATGTAACCTACCCCATCAATGACCGGTTTTATGAGTCTGAAAGTTATTCCGATTTACTCGGGCAGAGTAATTTCACAATTTCTTACGTTCCCGATTATGTGATAATTGAGATCCCTCCGGTTCTGCATTACCCTTACCCTGTCGGTCTGTTTTCGGCCGCCGATATTCCCATACTGGTATGCCGGTCGAACAGGAACTGGACCGAAGCAGATCAATCGGTATCAGATGCCATAATGAAAATAGCCGGGAAGGATCTGCATTTTATTTTAAACGGAGTAGAACTTGTTGCAGTTGAATCAATCATGGGTGAGTTGCCCAAAAAGCGAAGCCTGTTCAGACAGAAGATGAAAAATGTCTTTCGTTTCCAGTTCTTTTCACAAAATCAAATTTAACCCAGAAACTTTTGAAAGGTACCGTAAAAAAAATAATAAAGGAGGACAACTTCCTCTCACTGGCAGGGAACCTATCCATATCTGCCTTTGGGTTTGCAGGCTTTGCCCTTCTGGCCAGGAGTTTCCCTACAGAGCAGTTTGGCCAGTACGTGCTTTTCGTCTCCTCCGGAACCTTCATTGAAATGTTCAGGTTTGGTATAACAAATACAGCCATTATACGATATCTGTCGGGCGCCGACGTTTCCGACCGTCTTAAATATATGGGTTCGAACGGACTGATAGGTCTGATAGCCACCATTTTCATAGCTGTCATCCTTTCCGTTTGCGGATTCCTGTTTGCGGAACCCATTAAACATGCAGGTTATGAACTTTTCTTTGCCTGGTATCCGATCCTTGCATTTCTTACCCTTCCATTTAATACCGCACTTGTCATTTTGCAGGCCGACCGGAAATGGGGAAAAATATTGCTTTTACGCATAATAAACAGCGGAGGTTTTTTCATCGTCCTTGCAGCTAATTTTTTCTTCCTTAAGATGACCCTGCTCCAGCTTATACTGGCAATGCTGGCAGTAAATGCCATTGCATCACTTGTTTGTATGGTCCTCCGTTGGGATGGCCTGCGCTACATACCAAAGGTAACAAAACAAACCAACCGTACGTTGCTCGATTTCGGGAAGTACACAACCTTTACCCTGATAGGTACCAACCTGTTAAGGAGCGCAGATACACTCATCATCAGTCTTAGCCCCCTGGGACCTGCTGCTGTTGCTCTTTATAGCATCCCTTTGAAACTCACTGAATTTCAAATGATTCCTTTGCGAAGCTTTGCAGCCACCGCCTTCCCAAAAATGTCAAAAGCAAGCATGCAGGGTAAAATTGAAGATCTGAAATCATTTTTCTATAACTATTCCGGAGCCCTTACCTACCTGTTCTTTGCCATGAGCCTCTTCTCATTCGTTTTTGCAGATTTTTTTGTGCTTATCCTGGGAGGACCTCAATATATGGGTACCGACCCGGTGACAGGATTTAATACTGCAAACATTGTCAGGGTATTTTCGATTTACGGTTTGTTGCTCCCAATAGACAGGATGACAGGTGTTGGACTTGACAGCATAAATAAGCCTGACAAAAACATGATCAAAGTAGGCTTCATGGTGGTTTCAAATGTCATTGGCGACCTTGTGGCAGTTTTTATTTTCAAATCCCTGATTGCCGTAGCAATAGCATCAGTATTATTTACCATTGTCGGGGTCTTTATCGGTTTCTATTTTCTCGACAGGGAATTGCATCTCTCCCACACTAAAATTTTCTCTTCCGGAATCGATTTTTATAAGGAGTTATATAAAAAAACAGTAAAGCACATTTCGTAAAATCATTGTTACCATTAAAAAACATCAGACCTTCAAAGCTTATGAAAGAGAATCAGCCGATAGTTATAGTAGTTGCCTGCGATAATCATTACATGCCGCTTTTGGCCGGATTGATCAAGTCGATTGAAATAAATCACAAATCACCGGAGCATATTCATTTCTTCATACTTGACGACGGAATATCTGCAAGGAACAAATCAAAACTGGAACGGTCGGTAAGCCCGGCAGTTTTTACCATACACTGGCTGTTAAAAGATGAAGTGATTCCTGAAGGGATGAGTATTCCATACGACAACAGCTCTTATCCGCTTATTATCCACATGCGTATGTTCATTCCTTATTTTATTCCTGCCGAATACGAAAAGGTTATTTACATGGATGTGGATATGATTGTGAATGATGACATATCGAAGCTTTGGGAAACCGATTTGCAGGAATTCATCATAGCCGCAGTGATTGACGTGAGGATCAGAAAATTCGACAGCCATAGTGCAGTAAGAAACTACAGGGAACTGGGATTCGACAGTGAAACCAAATACTTTAACACCGGTCTTTTACTTATGGATACACGCAAATGGCGGGAAAAAGATCTTACTCCGAAAATCTTCAGATGCATAGATGATAACCGTGAATTTGCCAACTACCCCGACCAGTACGGACTGAATGTCATATTCGCCGGCCAATGGCTTGAAATCGACACAAAATGGAGCTGGTCGGCCGAGGAGTGGAATCCAGATGCCTCCCTGGTTCATTTCATCTGGCGGAAACCTATCTACAAAACTTATATGTTCGATAAACGTTATCAGGAGATGTTTTTCAAATACCTGAAAATGACTCAATGGGATGATTTTGTTCCGATAAGCGAATTTAAAAGACTGATGAAAAAAGCGATGAACAAAATCTTAAAACTGCCCCTTCTTCTTAAATCAAAGAATAAATAACAAATATTTAAAACTATGATAGATTTCTGGTTGCCGAAATGGCTGAAGACATTGAGTGACAAATACGCCGCTAACACTGGTATTAAAAGTGAGGACATTGATGAGATCCGAAAACTTCTGAAAAAGTTTGATGCGGAGAATCCACTGGTATCAATAGTAATACCTGCCTGGAATGAAGAGGAGAACATAATCAAAACCATCGCATCGCTGGCCCGCAACGAATTTGATTTTCCCTGCGAACTGTTTGTCGTCAATAATAATTCAACCGACAATACCCAGGCTGTACTTGATAATATTGGTGTCCGTTCAATAATGGAAACGAACCAGGGAATTGCCCCTGCCAGACGACGCGGACTTCTTGAATCGAAGGGAAAGTATCAGCTCTGTTGCGATAGCGATACTGTCTATCCGCCGACATGGATAAAAAACATGACCAACGCTCTCCGGTACAATGAAGAGAAAGGTGTTGCCTGCATCTATGGCTCATATTCCTTTATCCCCTCCGATGGGAAAAGCCGTTTTGTCATGGGGCTTTATGAGACGGGAAGCAGCGTGATCCGTTCATTAAAATCGAAAAAAACTGAAGCCCGGCGGGTAATGGGTTTCAATTTTGGTTTTACACGTTCAATTGGTCTGGAGGTTAACGGATTTGTTATGGACAAGCCCCGCAAATTCCGTAATGAGCTTGGAAGTGCTGAATATGTTGGAAACAGTGAAGATGGAATGATGGCATCGGCTATAAAAAAGGCAGGCTACAAAATTTTGTTCGTAAACAACCGTAAGTCAAGAGTCTGGACAAGCGACAGGAGGATAATAATGGATGGAGGACTTTTTAAGGGAATAAAACTTCGCCTGCTCCGCACTTTTAACCGGAAAAAATTTGATAAGCTGGCTAAACCGACTGATAAATAGCAGAATTAGGGATTTCAAACCTGTCAGGGAAGATAATTATGCTGAATCAAAATAATCCATTCGAAACAGGATCGGGATCGGACAGAATAACGAATATCCGGAATATCGGATTAATTCTGACGGTCATAATCATTTCGGCATGGCTGATCAGCAAAATGGGAATCGTTGGTGCAGTGGCCCTTTTATTGTTACCTGTCGTTTCCGTCTTCTTTTTTCTTCTCTTCAGATATCCGATCCTTGGACTTTATTCTGCCCTTATTTATTCATTCTTTGTACTGGGAATAGGAAAGTACATTTCCGGAGTCCAGTTTGGAATATTTATGGATGGGATCCTTATCCTTACCTATATCGCACTGATATTCAATAAATTCGAAGAAAGAGTCAACTGGTCCCCCGTAATCAGGGATATCACGCTGTTATCCACTTTATGGTTTGCATATATCCTCCTGCAGCTTGTAAATCCTGAGGCAAAGAGTATGGCAGCCTGGACCACAGGACGGGGATTTGGGTTATACATATTTCTGATTATTCCCCTGACACTGCTCTTTATTGATTCAAACAAGAAACTTGATACACTTCTTATTATCTGGGCAACTCTTTCATTGCTTGCCACAATCAAGGGCATCATCCAGATCCGTTTTGGAGCAGACCAATGGGAACAGGCCTGGCTTAATGAAGGAAATTTCAAAACTCATGTTCTCTACGGAAAATTAAGAGCATTTTCCTTTATGAGCGATGCCGGCCAGTTTGGAGCCAACCAGGGATACTCTGCAGTTATGGCCCTTATTGTGGCTTCGGCACAGAAAAATATCCGAAGAAAAATCTTCTTTATTGTGGTTGGAGCATTTGCTTTGTACGGGCTGGTTATCTCCGGCACCAGAGGAGCCCTTGCTGTGCCCGTTGTCGGTTTTGCCACATTTTTTGTCATGAGAAAAAATAAATGGATCATGTTCTCTGGTTTTATCGCTCTTGTCGTCGTATTTGTTTTTTTCAAATATACCTCCATCGGACAGGGAAATGCCAATATAAGGAGGATGCGAACTGCATTTGATCCGAACGATGCTTCATTGCAGGTACGTCTGGCAAATCAGAGGATCCTTAAATCGTATATGGCTTCGCGCCCCTTCGGAGGGGGACTGGGCCATGGGGGAGTAAAAGCCCAGCGGTTTCTTCCAAACGCTTTTCTCTCACAGGTACCCACCGACAGCGGTTATGTGCTGGTATGGGTGGAACTGGGGGTAGTGGGCCTGGCCCTTCATCTTTTTATGCTTTTTTATGTTCTGATAAAAGGTTCATTCAGGATAATGTTCAGAATCCGGGACCCAGACCTTAAGATTAAAATGGCTGCCCTTGCATCGGGGATGGCAGGAATAGTAGTTGCAAACTACGGGAATTCGGTATTCAGCCAGATGCCTACATTTATGCTGATGAGCATAACCATGGCCCTGCTCATGAATTCGGATGTACTTGATTCCGCGGAACCCGGCCTGAATGTATTAAATAAAGGAGAGGAGAAAATAGAGTTGATAGGAACAGAGGCAGCAAAAGCGATCTCTGAATATTAAATAATACCTGATAATGTTCACTTTATAGTAACTTTTAATAAAATACCATATTACTTTACCCCGGGATTTTTTTCAGGGCTAAGACAATAATAAAAAATGAAAAACAGAGATTTTATCATTACAAGCCTTCAGTCGTGGGATATACCAATCGGTTCGAATGCCAGTGACATAGCCAAAGAGATATCTGTGAACAACCGTGTTCTCTATGTCAATCCCGCTCTTGACCCGGTGATTCTTTACCGGAATGAGCAGAAGCCTGATATACAACACAGAATACAGGTTCTTAAAAAGAAAAAACCTAACATCAGAAAATTATCGGATTCCCTATGGTTGCTGGATTTCCCATTTGTTATCTGGTCGGTAAACGGATTGCCCGACGGACCAATTTTCGATTTTTTCAACAGGCGAAATAACAGGAAAATCTTCAAACATGTTAAAAAAATAGCCGGAGAGCTTGGGTTTAAGGATATTATCCACTTTATCGACAACGACATTTACCGCAGCTTATACTCCAGAGATTACCTCGATTCTTCGGCTTCGGTCTATTACAGAAGAGATAACCTTCAGGCATTCTCCTGGTGGAAGCATCATGCATGCAGACTGGAGCCCGAAATAATAGCAAAGAGCGATCTTGTGGTTTGCAACTCCCCGCAGCTGGCTGATTTTGCACGCGAATTCAATCAGAAATCGTATGACGTCGGGCAGGGAGTCGATCTTTCAGCTTATAATCCGGATTCAACTTTTCCTCTTCCCAAGGAGTTTGAAGAGATTCCCGAACCAAGAATAGGCTACATAGGAGATATCAACAGTCTGCGCCTCGATCCCGACCTGCTGTATGATCTGGCAAAAAGCAAACCCGATTATTCATTTGTAATGATTGGCAGGGAAGATAAGGTGTTCGCGGAGCATCAGCTTCACACATTGAAAAATGTTTTTTTCCCCGGAAGCGTTCCCAAGAATAGAGTTGCTGAATATATGTCTGCTTTGAATGTATGCCTGAATCCTCAGAAACTCAACGAGATAACCATAGGCAATTATCCCCGTAAGGTTGACGAATACCTTGCAATGGGGAAACCTGTCATTGCCACAAAAACAGCTACCATGGAACTCTTCAGGGATCATGCTTACCTATGCTCCGGCCTGAAAGAATACGGTGATGCAGTCGAAAAAGCGCTGGCCGACACAAGTAAGGAATCAGCCCTGGAGCGTGTCCTCTTTGCCCGCTCACACAGCTGGGAAAACAACGTAAACAATATCTACAAATACATAACAGAGTTTTTTAAATAATCAGAAGATCATGTATTACAGGAACATAACCGATTTAAACAACATCATTCTCAAAAAGCTGAATATAATCCCGCGCGGATTTGACCTCATCGTCGGAGTTCCCAGAAGTGGCATGCTCCCGGCAAATCTTCTGGCCCTTTACCTCAACCTGCCATATACCGATATCCATTCATTTTTGAATGGCCATATTTATAAGGCAGGTGCGCGAAGCCAGTTTTTCGAAAGGAAAGAACAGAGGAAAGTTCTTGTAGTTGACGACAGCGTAGGGTCGGGAAAAGCCATGCTGGAGGTAAAAAATGAGCTGAAAGATATCTCTTCCGACTTTGAAATAAGCTACTGCTGCATTTATATGATGCCAGGTAAGGAGAAAATGGTTGACTACTATTTTGAGACAGTCCCGCTTCCACGCTATTTTCAGTGGAACATTCTAAACCATACCTCCCTTGAAAAAGCATGCTTTGACATCGATGGTGTGTTATGCGTCGATCCGGCCAATGAACAAAACGATGACGGTCCGAAATACCTCGATTTTATTATCAATGCGCAACCATTGTATATTCCGGGCAGCGCAATAGGAACAATTGTCACTTCGCGTCTTGAGAAATACAGGAAGGAAACTGAAGAATGGCTGAAGAAGAATAATGTGAAATACAAAGAACTTGTAATGCTCGACCTTCCCGATATGGCTGCACGGCAGAAAGCAAACAGTCATGCCTCACATAAAGCAAAGACATATATGTCAAAGCCTTATTTACTCTTCTTTGAGAGCGACATGTCGCAGGCCAGGGAAATTAACAGGATCTCGAAAAAGCCGGTATTATGCACCGAAACATTCGAGATGATATTCGATTCCGAATCAGTGCTTTACAATATGAAAAGCGGAAAGTACTTTCCGGGCCTTAAAAACTTTGCTCTTAAAGTCAGGAACAAAATCCGCAAAATGAAACAGAAGTAATAGAATCAATCTATGAATTCAGACTATACGCTTGTTATCAATATTATACAGATCGCACTACTGGTATACCTGGGACTTGCCACCCTATATATTTTCGTGTTTGCGGCAGCCGGATTATTTTACAGACAGCCTCACTATTCTGAAAATTCGCTGAAGCAAAAAATTGCAGTTATGATCCCAGGCTACAAAGAGGATGAAGTAATTGTTGAAGTGGCAAAAGATGCCTTGCTGCAGGACTATCCGCGAGATCTTTTCGATGTAATTGTTATTGCAGATTCGTTTGAGCCGGAGACAATTGCCCTGCTAAAAAGCTTACCGCTAAAACTGATTGAGGTCAGCTTTGAGAAAAGCACTAAATCAAAAGCGCTCAACAAAGCAATGGAGCAGCTCCCCGATGATTATGGCATTGCTGTAATACTCGATGCCGATAATATTATGGCCAGGGATTTCCTTACCAAAATAAACTCTTGCATCGATAGCGGATTTTTCATAGTACAGGGGCACCGCACTGCCAAAAACATAAATACATCTATGGCAGTACTCGATGCAGCAAGTGAAGAGATCAACAACCATATTTTCAGGAAGGGGCATCGGGCGCTGGGGCTTTCGTCAGCATTAATAGGCTCCGGAATGGCTTTCAGATACGGATTCTTTAAGGATCTTATGTCGAAAGTGAAAGCTATCGGAGGCTTTGACAAGGAGATTGAGCTTAAAGTCCTGAAAGATGGATACAAGATAGCTTACCTTAACGATGCTTTGGTTTACGACGAGAAGGTGCAGAACGCAGAGGTATTTCATAACCAGCGGCGGCGCTGGCTCTCCGCCCAGATGAAATATTCCGGAGAGGGTCTTTTCGGCTCCTTTAAAGAGTTGGTGATGAAAGGGAATTTCGACTATTTCGACAAAACCCTTCAAACACTTCAACCACCAAGAATATTGCTGCTTGGCACAGTTATCCTTTTCACTTCCGTTTTCGTGGCATTGAATCTTTTCCTGCATGCGAATGCACTGTTCCTTTACTTATGGATTATACTTTTTCTGATCTGTATTTCCGTTTTCATTTTTTCTATACCTGTTTCATTTTATAATGCCTCAACGATGAAAGCTCTTGCATCCCTTCCCGGAGGAATGCTGCTGATGCTCAGGTCACTTATTAAAACCAGGGGAGCCAATAAACAGTTTATACATACCAAACATACCTCTTCAAATTCAAACACAGGAAAATAATCATATGGTCAGAAACAATTCAGTCGACATAGCCAAGGGCATAGGGATCTTTC
Organism: uncultured Bacteroidota bacterium; assembly: GCA_903824785.1. Taxonomy (GTDB): domain Bacteria; phylum Bacteroidota; class Bacteroidia; order Bacteroidales; family VadinHA17; genus LD21. Next base: position 173,002 of record CAIJYD010000040.1, on the reverse strand, counting down.
TTGTAATATGGGCACACGGAGTCTGTCCGGTATTCCCGCAGATATCCGTTTTTCACATGCCGTTGTTCTTTCTGCTTTCAGGATACGTTCTGAACACTAAAGACGGCTTTAAAGTCTCTCTGGGCAAGAAGATAAAAACGCTGCTTATTCCCTTTGCCTTCTTCTTTGTATTACAGAGAATAGGTTTTAATCTTGTGGCCATTGCCGAAGGAACATTCAAAACGGCCTATCTTCTTCCCTGGTATTCCATTCCGCCATGGCGGGTAATGGGCGTTTTATGGTTTATTTTTTCGATGTTCACCGTTGCTATGGCCTATAGCCTGATAAGCAAAATACCTTCTGTGGCCGCCAGATTTATAATATGTTTGGTACTGACATACACCGGATTTACTTTGCATTCCTACAATATCGACCTGCCTTTGCATTTCGGTTCCTCAATGAGCATGATGCTCTTCTACTGGCTTGGCACTGTTCTGGTAAAATTCGACATGAATAAAATACCGCAGTGGTGGAAATGGGCTCTGTCCGGCATAGCTTCGCTTCTGATTTTTATAACATACCTCCATTTATACCTGCCGGAGATCAGTGTCGCCAATGACGTTTTCGACGGGAATTTCTTTCTAAACCTAACCTTAATGATAACGGGGTGCCTTACAACATTTATAATCAGCAAATCGATCGATTTTATACCTTATGTTAACTCTGGGCTCGCCTATATCGGAAGAAATTCGCTTGTGGTATTTGCCACTCATACGATCTTTCTTCAGGCTATTTATCTGGCCTTTCCAAAAAACAGCGTAACCTACCCATTCGGGGTTTTAATTACTATCAGCATCCTGGGAATTACTTTACTCATCAATATCGGTCTGCAAAAGTACTTTCCTCTGTCACTCGGAAAGACTTCGCTCGATCCCCTCAGGATGATCTGGCCTGACCGTGTTTCAGATAAAAAATTATAACATGGGAACAAAAAGAATTAAGGTACTTGAAGCGATAAGGCAAGGCAAAATAGGCGGGGGTGAAACTCATGTTCTCGAGCTGGTTTCAAAAATGGATAAAACAGTATTCGAGCCCGTGGTACTCAGCTTTACTGAGGGGCCAATGGTTCAGCAACTGCAAAGCCTTGGCATTGAAGTTCATGTAATAGAAACTGAAAAAGGTTTCGACCGATCGGTCTGGAAGAGAGTGAGGGATTTTATCAGGGAAAATGAATTTGACATTGTACATGCACATGGAACCAGGGCCAACTCAAATGTTTTCGCGGCAGCAAGAAGGCTTAAACTTCCTTTGATATATACAGTTCATGGCTGGTCATTTCATCAGGATCAACCTCTCTTTGTAAAGAAGATGAGAGAGCTCTCGGAGCGATTCCTTACATCGGTATCGACATCCACCATTTGTGTTTCAAACAGCAACCAGAACGACGGTATCAGGGGATGGAACATGAAAAGATCGGTGGTTATCTATAACGGGATCAATACCGAAAAGTTTAATCCTGCACTGGAATATAAGCCTGTTCGCAAAGAGTTCGGCATTACTGACGATAAGACCTTAATCGGATTTATAGTAAGGATGACTATCCAGAAGGATCCCGTCAACCTGATCAGGGCAATGAAAATAGTGATGCAGAAAACCAAAGATGTTGTCCTTCTGATGGTTGGAGATGGTGATTTAAAACAGGAGGTTGTGCAGCTGGTAAATGAAATGAACCTCTCCTCAAACATTATTTTTGAGGACTTCCGTCAGGATGTTCCGGATGTTTTAAACGCGATTGACATCTACTGCCTTCCATCACTCTGGGAGGGGCTGCCGATAGGAGTGCTTGAAGCTATGTCAATGTCAAAGGTAGTCATAGCAACGCCGGTTGATGGAACCAAGGAGATAATAACCGACATGGAAAATGGAATCTTTGTTCCGGTAAGGGACGAGCAAAAACTTGCTGAAGCCATTCTTATGGTTCATTATGATAAACCATTGCAGAAAAGAGTATCTGAAAATGCAGTCAGAACAATTCATCAGAAATTTTCAATTGAGGAGATGGTTAAAAAGATCGAGAACCACTACATTTCTATTATGAACCTGAAGCGTTGACAAAGAATCGATAAAATCATGAGAATAGGGATAGAAGGACAAAGGCTTTTCAGGGTAAAAAAACACGGGATGGATGTGTTCGCCCTGGAGCTGATACGTAATCTTCAGCTTATTGACCATGAGAATGAGTATCTGATTTTTGTAAAGCCGGGCGCCGACGCCTCCGTATTACAGGAAACGGAAAATTTCAAAATAGTACAGCTTAAATCACGGTTTTACCCTTTCTGGGAACAAGTGTCTTTGCTAAGAGCTTCACGAAAAGCAGGTTGCCAGATCCTTCATTGTACCGCCAATACTGCTCCAATCCTGAATAAAATACCACTGGTATTTCAGCTTCACGATATTATTTACCTCGAAAGCAGCTGTTTGAAAATACTGACCAGAAGCGGCACGCTTTATCAGAAATTCGGAAACATATACCGTCGGATGATCGTACCGTTAATTGTAAAAAAAAGCCGGCGGATAGTAACTGTATCAAACCTGGAGAAAAACCGTATCTCCAGTTTCTTCGGAATCGGGGAAAGCAGCCACCTGAAGGCAATATATTGCGGAGTCAGTGAGCACTTCAAACCGGTAACCAATATTCAGGAACTAAACCGGGTAAAAGAAAGGTACAACCTGCCCGACTATTATTTTTTCTTCCTAGGCAATACCGACCCCAAAAAGAATACTAAAGGAACAATAAAAGCCTATTCCGAATTCGTGAAAAAAAGAGGTAATGGCATCAAACTCGTAGTTGCCGATTACGAAAGGCAGGAACTGGTGTCTTTACTTTCCGAAATCAGTGATCCTTTGCTGATAAACAATATTGTCCTGGCCGGCTATGTATCGAACAACGATCTGCCTGCCATCTATTCCCGGTGCGAAATATTTTTGTACCCATCAATACGTGAGAGCTTCGGTATTCCTGTTCTCGAGGCAATGGCCTGCGGAGTTCCCGTGATTTCTTCAAATATGGCCTCGATGAATGAAGTGGCTGGGGATGCGGCTCTTCTTCCTGATCCTCATCAACCCGATGAAATTACAGCCGCTATGATAAGGATTGTCGATGACACTGAACTAAAATCAGGACTGATAACCAAAGGATTTATCCGGGCAGCAGGATTTTCGTGGAAATCGATGGCTGAGAAAATGCTGGCCGTCTACCTTGAAGTTGGAGATGAAGAGGGCTTGACGGCAAAAAGAGGTTTTAATGGTATAAACACTATTAATTCAAACTGATATGACAACTATTAAAATATTTTTCTGGCTTTTGCTTTTTATAGTATTCTATACTTATGTCGGCTATGGAATACTTTTATTTCTGATCGTTAAGTTCAGGAGAATAACAGGCCTTTATAAAAAGAGAGAGAGTGATCCCTCCTATGAGCCCGATGTTACACTTTTCATTGCAGCATATAATGAAAAGGATTTTGTAGCTGAAAAGATCAGGAACTCCCTCGAACTTGATTATCCACCTGAAAAGCTTCACATTATGTGGGTAACCGACGGCTCGGATGATGGTACTCCGGAAGAGCTTAAAAAACATGATGGTGTGATGGTTCACCATCTCCCTGAGCGTAAAGGGAAAATAGGGGCAATGAACCGGGGAATGAATTTTGTCACAACCCCTGTTGTGGTATTCAGTGATGCCAACACGTTACTCGGAAAAGAATCGGTTCGCCGGATTGTTAAGCTTTTCAGCGATCCGAAGGTTGGATGCGTGTCCGGAGAGAAGCGGATCCTAAGCAAAGAAAAAGATTCAGCTGCCGGTTCGGGAGAAGGACTCTACTGGAAATATGAATCGGCTCTTAAGAAATGGGACGCTGAGCTTTATTCTGTGGTTGGAGCTGCAGGGGAATTGTTTGCCATTCGTACAGAATTATATCGTGAAGTGGAACGCGATACCCTACTGGATGATTTTATTATCTCGCTGAGAGTGGCACAGGATGGCTATACGATACAGTACGATCCTGAAGCCTACGCTATGGAAACTGCCTCGGCAAATGTAAAAGAAGAGCTGAAACGAAAGATAAGAATTTCGGCAGGAGGAATCCAGTCTGTAGTAAGACTCCGCTCTCTGCTGAACATTTTTAAATACGGCACACTCTCCTTCCAGTATATTTCCCACAGGGTTTTGCGCTGGACGCTTACTCCGCTTTGCCTGCTTTTGTTAATTCCTCTCTTACTTGTAATTGCAATAAATGAAGGAATTACGGGATTCGGATTATACAGCACTCTTTTCTGGCTTCAGATTTTGTTTTACCTTTCGGCACTTGCAGGATGGTATCTTGAGAACCGGCTGATAAGAGTGAAGCTTCTTTTTGTCCCCTACTATTTCTTCATAATGAACCTTTCGGCGATATTGGGGTTTAAACGTTATATTAAAGGCTCACAATCCGTAAACTGGGAACGGGCAAAACGGGGAACCAAATGATTTTTCACTAATATAACCGATAATAAACGATCTATTAAAAAAGTAATTTATATTAATCAAAATCAAAAAATCATGAACTTTACAAACTATACCGAATACAACCAGACTGAGGACATAAAGCGTCTGAAGTTTATTGTTTCCGCTATTCAGGAAATAAAATCAGATAATATCAGAGTAATAGAGATTGGATGTGGTAACGGCAATATCTGTTATCAGCTCGCAAAGATGGGTTACGATGTTACCGGCATAGATATCAGTGAAGAGACCATTGCCAATGCTAAAAGGATACACCAGCTGCCAAACCTGAAGTTTGAATGTCGCAGCGCCGAGGATGTTGATACCACGCAGAAATTCGATGCTATTGTCTGCAGTGAAGTTATTGAGCATCTTCATGATCCTGATATAGTTGTTGCGCACCTTCAGAATATTCTCAAGGACGAAGGAAAGGCTGTGATAAACGTTCCAAATGGTTTTGGCCCACGGGAAGTTTTTATGACTAAACCCATGCAGAATGCCATGAGAAAAAATGACTGGCGCTGGAAATCAATTTCAGCAGTTAAGCGTTTGCTTGGTTACAAAGGAACAACCGTACAGTCGTCAGCTCCTGAACTTTCCCATATTCAGTTTTTTTCAAAAGAGTCGTTTACCGCCCTTGCTGAAAAATTCGGATTCAGGATTGAGAAATTCGGGGTCTCAAATTTTATTGAAAGAGTTTTTCCATTCTCTCTCTTTACCAAATTAATCCGGCCACTCCAGGATTTCGACTGCTGGGTTGCTGACAGGCTTCCCCAATCGTGGGCAAGCGGATTCATGTCTGTATGGGTTAAAAAATAAAACTGTCTTGCGGCCCTAAATTTGCTGGCCAGAGACCGGAAGTAAAAAAAGTTTTTAAGGAAAGGGGAGTATAATCCGCAAGGGAATAATTATGGAGAATATTTTGATTAAGTTAAATAATTCATTTATCGGGAGATGGTTATTTATCCTTTTCCTTTTCACTTTTGCAGGAATTAAACTTAACGCCCAAAACCGCAGCTGGGTTATCGATACTGCAAACCATTATGTGCTCGCCAATAACTCTCCTTATAATATTAAACCCGGTGATACTGTATTTATAAATGCAGGACATCGCAACCACCTGCAAATAAGAAACATAGCCGGAACTGCCGAAAACCCCGTGATTATTATTAACAAAGGAGGGGTTGTAACCATCAACACCATGGAATACTATGGCATTTCAATGCATAATTGTAAGTATTTCAGGATCACAGGATCAGGCGACAAGGATAATTTTTATGGCATACAGATAAAAGGTGTGGCTGCCGGTGCCGGTATGGGAATCGGTACCCTGAGTTCCGACTATGAGATTGACCATATTTCTATCGAGAACTGCAAATCGGGAGGCATATATGCTAAAAGCGATCCCGACTGCAGCTTCACCAGCACACGGGATAAGTTCACCCAGCGCAATACTCTCATACACGACTGTTACATTGCAAATGTTGCATACGAAGGTATGTATATTGGCAATACGACATATTCAGGGCAGAATATAACCTGCAATGGAAAGGATACAGTACTTATTCCCTCTTTGCTTAAAGGGGTCAGGGTTTATAACAATATCATCAAATATTCCGGGTGGGACGGCATACAGGTAAGTTCGGCTCCGGAAGATTGCCAGATTTTCAATAATCGCGTCCTCTACGACAGCGAGGCCGAATATAATTACCAGATGTCGGGAATCATCCTCGGAGGAGGATCGAGCTGCGATTGTTATAATAATTACATTGCTCACGGCAAGGGAGACGGAATTGAAAGTCACGGAATCGGAGGAAACAGGATCTTTAATAACATCATCGTTGATCCCGGCAGAAGTTACCTCCCTCTTGACCAGACCAAACTCAAGCACGGCATATTTGTTTCGGACGCTTCAACCATGGCTGATTCCTCATTTTATATTATGTTTAACACCATAATAAATCCAAAATCAGACGGAATAAGGTTTCAGAGTGTAAAAAGCAAAAAGAACATTATCGCCTCAAATCTTATCGTCAACCCCGGCACATACGATTTTTATACAAACGGCAACACCTCGCTGACAGGTAAGGATTCCTATATTATGTTCCCGTCATCCTCATCGGATGTTATTGTCCAGAAGAACTTCCTGACACGCAATCTTGCAAGCGCAATGGTCATGGACAGTACTTTTGCCATTCTTCCGGGCTCTCCGCTGATTAACGGGGCATACTCCAACAGCATGGGTATAAACTTCGATTTCAGAAACTTCCCAAGACCTACCGGAAACACTTATGATATAGGTGCAATGGAGTTTGACCAGGAAACCCCTGATTCTCTTCTTCCGGTTAATACCTTAACAACCCTCTTCCCCAATCCTGTTGGATCTAAATTTACAATAAGGTACTATTCCGATCTGGCGTTACTATCGGAACTGAAGATTTTTAACCTTAATGGAAATTTAACAATGAATAGAGAACATTCTCCTGTTCAGGCCGGGGAACAGGAAATAGAGATTGATTCAGAAGATCTGCCCACGGGTCTCTACTTCTTTACCATTAATATGCAGGGTAAATATATTCAGGGTAAGTTTATCAAAGTAAAATAGTTGATCCTTTATTATGCCCTTCGGGCAAGCTACCATTTCTCTGCCATCCATTACAAGAACTCATGATAAGATCTACCTGCAAATAAAAAAACTTCAGGTATTATCTAAAGAAATCTAAATTTATTTTCACTTTTCCGTGAACAATTATTTAGCTGTTATGTTTATTTAGTCTAACTTAATATAGATGCATTATGAAAAAAAGTTCTTTGTTTCTAATTTTGTTATTCTCAATGACACAAATTTGGTCACAGGAGAATAAAAACACCCGGATGCCTCTGATTGGAGAGAAGGCACCAGCGTTTATCTCTTCAACTACAAATGGAACTATTAATTTCCCTTCAGATTTTGGCCGAAAATGGAAAATCCTGCTAAGTCATCCTGCCGATTTTACACCAGTCTGTTCATCAGAAATTCTTGAGCTGGCGTATTTACAGGAGGATTTTGATAAACTAAACGTAAAGCTTATGGTGGTTTCTACTGATTCGCTGTATACCCACTTTCAATGGAAAAAAGCGCTGGAAGCAGTAACTTATAAAGACAGAGCTCCTGTAAAAATAAATTTCCCCCTCGCAGATGACAAGAAATTTACTGCATCAAGAGAATATGGAATGATTTATACGGGAAGTACTTCCACCAAAGATGTCAGAGGTGTATTTATTATTGACCCAAGCAACATAGTGCAGGCAATAATCTACTATCCGATGAGTGTAGGAAGGAATATGGATGAGATTAAAAGGACAGTTATAGCACTTCAGACAGTGGCAAATGGAAATATCAGCACTCCGGCCAACTGGCAAGAGGGAAATGATGTTATTCTTAGGTCCAAACCGGGCACAGACGATCTGAATAAACCTGAAAATTCAGGAATTTATGATGTTGCCTGGTTTATGACGTTTAAGAAGCTATAACTTTCAGATCTGATAGTTAATTTATCAGGTTTAATAAAATAAAAGGCCGACTGAATTATCAGCCGGCCTTTTATTTTATACCTGTTATTCAACCTCCCGGCTTTCAGAATTTAAATCCGCATCTTGCAAAATACATTGCACCGCTAAAACCCATCTGTACTGAATCCCAGATTCCTCCTGATTCAGTTAAACCCGGATCGTTTTTGTCAGGGTACATGTTCATAAAATTAACACCTCCAACAGTGAATGTGAAATTTTTAAGATTATAACCGACCGACATATCTGCGGTGATTTTTGGATTATATGTATCAATTTCTCCAGGATCAACTATATCATCTCCGTTATCATTCCAGTTCATGAGTTCCACCTTACCGAACCGTGTAAGTTTAAGGTTTGTAAAGAAATTTTCTTTCGAGTAATCTATCCCGAAGTTAAATTTACTCTTTGGTGCGGAAGCAAGGAGGAAATATTGTTCCCGAAGCCCAAAATAGGTATCTTCTTTTCCCTGTAATTTATCATTTGTATAAATCTTATCAATGACCATGTTATTAAAATTGGCCGCTACAGAAAGTCTGAGGTTTTGCTGTTGTGAAAATTTTGCTGAATAAGCAAGAATTACATCAGCACCCTGTGTGGTTGTGTTTACCGCATTCGTAAAGAACTGTGCAGCACCAATGTTCAGACTTTTGAGCTCTTCTCCTATTATATCATCATCGTTGTAAAATGAACCGGTGAGTACAATACGTCCCTTAATCTGAACATAATAAGCATCAACGGTTAAAGAGAAAGCTTTTGCCCTGGCAGTAAATCCAATTCCTGCGTTGGTGGAAATTTCCTGTTTTAATGCAGGAATTCCAAGCTGGCGTGTAATAGGACTGTTGTTTTTGGATATGATTTTATCAACTGCCTGGCCGGCAACAATATCCGTAAAAGTGCTGTTGAAATACAATTGAGCCAGCGAGGGTGCCCTGAATCCTGAACTGAGAGAACCTCTCAACGAAAAATTATCTGAGATTTTATACCTTGTTGCTAATTTCCCGTTTAATGTATTACCAAAATCGCTGTATCGCTCAAAACGGCCGGCAGCACTGATGACGAATTTCTTTGTAACATCCAGTTCAAGATCAATATAAGACCCAAAGTTACTGCGCGATTCTTTCAATTCATTTCCTGTCTGAAAACCGGGGAACCCCTGAGAACCGCCCGGTCTGAAAGTAGTATCAATACTTTCGATAAGGCCACCCATGGTCAGAACTGTATCAATCCCGAAAACAGGATGCCCATAGGTTTTGTAAGATGCCTCTTCTCCGGCAAAAATCTGATAATTCTCAATGCGGTGTTCAGCACCGAAAGCTATATTCAACCCTTTTGCTATTTCAGGATAAAACCTGGAAATATCCAATACTGTTGTGTTCTGCCCCAATGAAAAACCACCTGCATCAAAACGTGTGGGTGATTTGGCCAAAAGTGAAGCATTAAGTGTACTGTCTACCAGATAATGAAAATTATTTAATCCGAATGTATTATTGAAGTCCACTTTCCATCCGTTTATTAATGTTTTCATTCCCACTGAAAGAGATTTATCTATTATAACAGACTGAATATTAGGATCGAAGCCATTGGGATATATTTCAGGAATATTCCTTTCCTCATTAGCATCACGGCTGTAAGCATAAGCATCCGTGAACCGGTAATTATATCCGCCAAACATGTAAAATTCAGTATTCTCCGCTGCTTTCACTGAAGAGTTGAAATAAGTTCCAAAATTTTCTGAAGCTGCATCACCGAACTTATTCCGGTAAACTCCATTTTCAAATTTCGTCGGGTCGGCTCGCCGGAATGTGTGATCAAGTTTTGCATAGTCAAGTGTAACATTGATAAATCCTTTATCGCCGATCTTTGTTCCGTAATTTCCATTTAACTGCGAAAGCGTCCCGTCATATTTTTTATCCTCTTTGAGTAGATTATACTCGCTTGGAGGAGTAGAATTTCTTACCCCTGTAGAATAATTGCCGGTAAATTTGTCTGTATTAGACTTAAGAACAACATTTATTACCCCGGCAATAGCATCCGAACCATACTGGGCTGCTGCTCCATCACGTAAAATCTCGATATGATCTATCGCCGAAATTGGGATTGCATTCAAGTCGGTTCCGGTATTTCCCCTGCCACGTGATCCGAAAAGATTTATCAGCGATGACTGATGCCTGCGTTTCCCGTTAATAAGAACAAGAGTCTGATCGGGGCCTAGTCCTCGTAATGTAGCAGGATCGATGTGATCGGCTCCATCAGCTCCCGATTGTTTGCTTGAATTAAAGGATGGTGCAACATATTGAAGCATCTGGTTTACATCAGGCTGACCAAGAGTGTTCAGTAGTCGTGAGACTTCAATAATATCAACCGGAACAACACTTTCAATGGCAGTCCTGTCAGGACGGCGTGAACCTACAATTTCTACCATCCCCAGTACATTATTACTTAAAAGGGTAACGTTTAATTCCGTTTGTTTACCCGCCACAATCTCCTGTACTACCAATCCTACAAAGCTAAAAGCAATTATGGAGTTCACGTCTTTATAGGTGATGGCAAACTTCCCGTCAGTATCAGTAAATACACCATTGTTGGTACCTTTTTCGATTACACTCACACCATTGAGCGGCTGATTTTGTACATCTGTAACTCTACCCTTAAGCAAATTTTGAGATGAAACGATATTTGCATAAAAAACCAGAAAAAGAAAAAGTAAAGATTTTTTCATGAATTCATTAATTAAGTTAATAATGTGTTGAGGAATGGCTCAAATATATTAATTAATTTGAAAAAAAGGAGTTATTGGTTAATTTTTTATTATTTAATTATATTGATGTCCGGTAAAAAGTTCCGGAATCATTTTTATATGGCTATCTGTATGACATTCTTAAATATGTTGCCCTTTCAGGGCTCGGTTTATATCAGGTAGTAATATAATGTATGGTTCTACAACAGAACTTACAAGTATCTGATAATATAGAAGATATAAATTTTTGGCGTTAGAAATAAAGTGAGGCATTCCCCTTTAGCGAAACGGCACCCATCCTTTAACCTGATTATTTTTTAACCGGAATAGTGAAATAAAAGTCAGACCCCTTCCCGAGCTCACTTTCAATCCAGATCTTACCTCCATGTCTTTCAACAAAATCCTTGCAGATTAATAACCCAAGTCCTGTTCCTGTCTCTTCTGCGGTACCTTTTGTAGTAAAGCCCTGTGAAATATCGAACAATTTTGAAATATCAGAAGGGCTTATTCCGATTCCACTATCTGAAATCGATATTAGAATATTCAAATCTTTTTGTTGGGCAGAAATATTTACTGATCCATTGTTTTTTGTAAATTTAATTGCATTCGAAACAATATTCCGAATTATGGTCTGGAGCATATGAATATCAGCAAAAACAGATATATTATCGGTTTCCGAATAATTGATTCTGATGTTTTTTGATTCTGCAACCTGATTAAGAGTTTTAAGAATTTCGATACAGATATCATTTAATTTCAATTCCTCAGGGTTGAATGGCCCTTTCCCGGAATTACCTTTTGCCCATATCAATATATCTTCAAGTAAATCATAGGTGGTTCGTGCCGATTGATGAATATGCCCGGCAAAAATCTCAATTTCCTTAATATCGTATGTGTGAATGTTTTCCACTAATAATTCTGAAAGGTTGAGAAGCCCGTTAAAGGGACTTTTTAAATCGTGTCCGAGAATTGATATAAAACGGTCTTTATCCGAGTTCAGAATTTTTAATTCACTATTTTGCTGACTGATGATCAATGCGGCCTGCCTGAGATCGGTTATATTATTATTTGCAAGAACCAAATCTGCTTCTGCCTGTCTCAGTTTTGTAATATCAGACATGGTTATAAGATATTCTTCTCCTTTATCGGCTACAATGCCGGTAATGAAAACATTCTTCGGGAAATTCTCTTTTAACGACAAAATCAACTCACAGGATTCTATTTTTCCGGTGGTATAAATATTCTCCAGAAAACTATTAAAACGTGGCTTTGAAATGTCAGAAACAAAAAATCCAAAACGACTGCCTTTTAACCTTGATTGGTTTTTGCAAAGGATTTCTGCGCCGGCGATATTTATTTCTGTAATCTCACCATCCTTTGTGAGTGTAAAATATCCCACAGGGGCTTTGTCGTATAATGAAGTATATTTTCCCGCTGCATCTATCGCCTTTTCTTTCTCCTGAATGATCTCTTCAAACTGCAGTTTCAGTTCTATATTTACTATCTCAAGGTCATTCTTTTGCTTTAAATAATCTTGAGCCAGCATGAGTTCTTCATTTTGCAGTCTAAGTTCTATCTGCAAAACCTCCCCCTCATGTAATAGCTTAAGTACATCGGCTTCCGATTTAATCTTTACTGTTTTTGGAGAGCCTTTTTTCTGCAACTCTTCGGCCTTCTGTCGCAGTTTTTCAAACTCAGTTCTATTACTCTTCAATATTGACAACTATTATATAACTTCTTTTGTTTATGAATTTCGATAAATTTACTACTTAATATTCAATAAAACCTAATTACCCCCCCCCCTGTATATTGCTGTATTTCAATACATTACCAAATTTTGGCGTTTCGTTTCAAACACCTTTATCCGATCAGGATCTGATAAATACCCTTATTAACAAAGAAATGAAGCTGCTGAAACTTTTCAGAACCTCCTTAACTCTTACCTTGCAATCCTCCTTCTTAAATATTAAGTTTGCATAACCCGGCCTGTTATTAATCCGTTTTGTATTATTACTATGCAAGCATTATATTTAAAAAACAAATAATCCTTTTCAATGAAATCAATTAAAAATCTACTGCTGACAACTTTCCTTCTACTCATCTGTATCACCTGCAAAAATCATGATTCAGGTAAAGCCAGACTACCTTCCACTTCACACGGATATATTGAAGTTAGCCGTGAAAATCCAGCCTTCTTCAGTTTTTCAGATGGCTCTCCCTATATTCCGATCGGGATCAATATGATCAACCCCAGCGGAAAATACCGCGATAATCCTGATTCTGCTCTTTATGAAATAGGGAGGTGGATGAAAAATCTTTCCGATAACGGCGGTAATTATGTAAGGGTTTGGCTAAGCCAGTCGTTCTGGGATATTGAGGATCAGCAGGCTGGAAAATACAGCGAGGAGAAGGTAGAGCGTATAGACCGGTTCATAGAGATGGCCCGAGAGAACCATCTGAGAATAAAAATGACATTAGAGCATTTCCGAAGCCTGACGATGGAAGAAAACGCCCAGTCGTGGGCAACAAAATCTGTTTATCATACTTCGAAGGGTGGCCCGCTCGACAGTATCAGGCAATACCTCTCTTCGGAAGCGGGGAAAAGGTTGTTTCTCAATAAAGTAGATTTTTATCAGAAACGCTATGGGAGCGACACATTGTTCTTCGGCTGGGAGCTGTGGAATGAGATGAATGCCATGCATGTGCCGGTTGACAGCATCTTCTTTGACTGGAATGAAAAGATGCTTAAAGAAGTAAAACAACGTTTTCCTGAAAACCTTGTTATGCAAAGCCTGGGAAGTTTTGATTCTGAAAAAGTAAGATCATCATACAGAAAAATGATGCTTTTACCCGGAAATGAGGTGGCACAAGTCCATCGCTATCTTGACCTTGGTGCGAAAATGGAAGTTTGCCAGATGCCTATGGATATTATCTGCTCATCGGCAGTGGAAGAGATTTTATCCTACAATACCGGAAAACCTGTTCTCCTGGCCGAAACGGGTGCAGTTGAGCCAAGCCATTCCGGTCCAAGCAAATTTTATCCGGTCGATTCTGCCGGTATTCTTTTGCATGATATTCTGTTTGCTCCGTTTTTTTCCGGTTCTGCCGGGACCGGAATGTGCTGGCATTGGGAATCTTATGTTGATAAAAATAACCTGTGGTATCATTATAAACGATTCAGCGAGAGTGTAAAGGATATTAACCCTGCAGAAGAAAAATTTGTTGCTTCAAAATCAGAAACTGATAATCTGCGAATTTACAGGCTTACCGGCGCCAAAACTATTCTGTTATGGATCCGCGACAAAAGGAATACCTGGCAATCGGAACTCAGAGACGGTGTGGCTCCGGTGACAGTTGCCGGATATCAACTTGATTTAACCGATACCGGTCTGAATAATTCACATGGGGAAATAACAACTTATGACCCATGGCAGGACAGATGGGAAAATGCAGTTACTGAAGGTCTGAAAATCTCTTTGCCCGATTTTAAAAGATCCCTGGTGGTAAGGATTAAAAGGTAAAAGAGGTCAGGTTTTTCAGGTTATCTGGTTTTTCGAATACGGTAAACCATAAGGACATCGCCGTGCCTGACATACAGTTTACCTTTGCTGATAACAGGATGAGCCCAGAAAGGACCTTCGCCCTTTGTGATCTGAAATTCGCTTACAATGTCCAGCTTTGAACCATCGGGGTTTGCAAGGGCAACATGGCCCGACTTTTCCTCGTACAGATAAAGCATTCCATCTGCAGAGATAATTGATCCTCTGCTATACCATTTTGATGTCCAAAGAGTTTTGCCTGTATTCCAGTCAACGCAAACCCAGGTATCAACAGGTTTAGACATATGATTGGTACCAAATATATTATCCCCCAGCAGAACAACTCCTCCCAGCTGCGGATCAAAATTCCTGTTCTCCCAGACTATCTCCACCGAATTGCCATCAGGTGAAAGCTTTAGTTTCAGAGCCACCCAGTTATACCCGTTTGCAATCAGGATATATCCGTCACGGTAAATGGGAGTTATAGCATGGTTTTTCATCACCCTGCCTGTAGCTGCATTCACTGAGGCATAATTTACTTTCCACATAACTTTACCATCCTTTGCATTGACGGCGAAAATATCTGTCCCCATAACGGTTACAATGATTTTTTTACCTGCATATTCAATAAGCTTAGGATTAATATACTGAGGTTCCTGATTAAGTTGTTCTGTTTCCCAGACAACCTTGCCATCCTTTACATTAAAGGCGACCAGCGAGGCCTTTTTCCCTCCGGGTGATGCAATAACCATATTATCGACAACAAGCGGAGATTCGGAAATCCCGAACATTATCGGTTTGCCGTCGTACAGGCTGTAATGATTTTTCGACCATTTAATCTTACCATCTGAACCTACACATACAATATCGCCGCTTCCGCTTATCACAAACAGACTTCCGTTATAGTATGTAGGTGTGCATCTCGATCCTGTATGGTTTGTCAGCCAGGCTTTTCCATAAACAGTTTCCCATCTCTTCTTCCCATCTGGTGTAAGAGCAATAAGAACATCCGAACTGTCTTTCCTTCCGGTTATATAAACAGCATCGTCTGTTACCGTTGCTGAGGAATATCCGTCTCCCATATTCTGAGCTTCCCAGACAAGTTCCGGTCCGCCGGCTGGCCAGCTCTTAAGTAAACCGGTTTCATTATAAATCCCTGTCCGGCCGGGTCCGCGCCACTCGTACAGCTGAGAGTAAACGACAGTCAAAGAGGCTGCCCAGAATAGCAAAAATAAAACAAACTTCGGGAATATGGTTTTCATACAATACTTCTTTAAGTTTATAAAATGAATTCTCTAACTTTTCAGGCTTAATGGACCAACCCCCTTTTTTTTGGAGCCCCATCATAATATATTAATGACCTAATCAATTAATTTATAAGCAACTATAACACGCTACACCATTTACAATGATAGGCAAATAAAATGAAATTTCCTCCTCAGGGTTCAACCTTTTCCTGATAAAAAGCCAAATATTGAACCTCATCGGGTTCATTTAAAGGCCTAATGAGGCTTTGTGAAATCCTTCCATAAACATCTCCTGTCCCGGCAGCGATGGTTAAGCTTTTTTTTGACTTTCCGTATTGGACTCAGAATAATAACTCTATATTTAAAACCTGATTTAAAAGAACCTTGTTATCCCTACTTTAAATGAGCCGATTAAAAATTATCGTAGCTGTTTTATTATTTACTGCAATAAGTATAATAATTCTGGTTTTAATAAATGGGAAAAAATCCTCAGCAAAGATCTCCATAAACTACCCTTTCAACAATGCCCTTTTCCCTCCGGAATTTCCTGCCCCTTCTTTTGAATGGAGCAGTCAGATGAATGACACTTCTGGCTGGGAGGTTACCCTGGTTACAAAAGATAAAAAGTACTCCATAAATGCCACCACTTCAAAACCAAAATGGACACCGGATATTTCAAAGTGGGACAGTATAAAGCGCATGTCTGATTTTGACAGGATCTCTTTTAGTGTTAAAAAAGCTGGCAACAGCAGCAAAGGGAAACAGATTTTTTTCAGGATAAGCCGGGATACTGTTGGCGCCCCGATACTTTACAGGCAGATGCCCATTCCATTTCTCTTTGCAGAAAAGAATCTCGACTCGATGAATTTCATGCTTATAAATCTGGGCAGCAATAACCGTCCTCATGTTGCCATGAAAGGTTTTCCTGTTTGCGGTAATTGCCATTCATTCAGTGCAGACGGAAAAACCATCGGACTTGATTTGGATGCCGGCCTCAGAGACAAAGGAGGTTATTTTGTTTCACCAATCAGGGATACTATTTTATTTAACCCCGATAACTACATGTCGTGGTCCAAGATTGAAAAGAGAAGGACCTTTGGCCTCTTCTCGAAAATATCGCCTGATGGAAGATATGTTGTTACAACATTGAAAGACAGGGTTGTAATAAAGAATTTTCCTGTTCTCCCGGTAGAAAACATAATCTATTCCCAGCTGTTTTTCCCTGTGAACGGACATCTGGCCGTTTATGACAGGCAGACCAACATTTTAAAAGAGCTGCCTGGTGCTGATCTCGATGATTTTGTTCAAAGCAATGCGATATGGACTCCCGACGGGAAATCTATTATTTTCTCAAGGGCAGAAGCCCTTCCAATGGAAAGCGACATTTACGAAATCAATGTTAAAAATGATAAGGTGATTAATGAGTTTGTTGAAAGGAAAAAATCGCTTAAGTTCAATTTATGTATTATCCCTTTTAACAATGGAGACGGAGGTAAGGCTGAACTTATTGAAGGAGCTTCAGATAACGGGAAGAGTAATTACTTTCCGGCAGTATCTCCCGACGGAAAATGGCTGATATATTGCCAGGCCGAAAATTTCATGCTGTTAATGCCCGATAGCCGGCTGTTCATTGTCCCGCTGAAAGGTGGCAAAGCGAGAATGCTTGACTGCAATTTTAATTCAATGAACTCATGGCATTCATGGTCGCCCAACAGCAAATGGATAGTCTTTGCATCAAAAAGTCTAAGCCCCTATACAGATATGTTCCTTTCTCATATCGACGAAAAGGGTAATGCTTCCATTCCGGTTCTTGTAGAAAAAGCAAGAGTCAGCTATAAAGTTTCGAACTACCCCGAATTTGTTAACCGGAAACCGGAGGATACATTTGTAATGGATTACGACTATGTTGAACTGGCACATATCAGGAGGGCGCTAAAAAGCGGGGAGACCGAAAAAGCGATAACTCTTTTTCACAAGCTTGAAAAACAGCAACCGTTTTTTTTCTCTGAAGATTGCCTGGAGATGAGCACCATGCTTAAGAGTATGGGGTTAAATGAAGAATCAGAGAAATATGCAGAGTTGGCGAAGCATACAATTAATACAGATGTCTTTGACAAACAAAAATAAATTGCATCTGATAAATCTGAAATAAAAATTCCTTGCAAAAATTATTTCACCTTTACCGTATCGCTCAAACTGATGAGTCTGCCATCGTGATAGATGGTCCATGCCGGTTTATGGTTTATTTCCGGAATGGAGCATTCAAAAGTTGTATGAGTTGAGTGTATCACCGGGGCAGTCATATTTTCAGGGAAATCCTTAAGGCTTAAACCTATATCAGCCAATAGCGAAGAATAGGTACCATTCTTCCTGAAATACTCATTTTCTGCATAATAGATTTTCCTCAGGGCCCACTTTAAACCCAGATCCGGATCAGGGATAAAAGATTCTGTTCCCACACCGGCCTCTACGGAGGAGAACTGCAAAAATCCCCACATCTCGGGCATGTGCATATTAATACGTCCCTGCGGCGACCATACCCAGTTATCTTCAGGAAATGGCCTGCCGGTTTTTGGGTTGATCTCCTTTTTATAGATCCCCTCTTCAATTATTGTTCTCCATTCAACTCTTGAGAAGCCTATCCTCCACTGATCTCCCGCTTCCGGAAGCCGGCCTCGTCCGGCACACTCCTTCAGAGCTGATAAAGGAATCATTAACTCAACAGACCACCCTTTATCAATATCAGCCGGATTATTTATGGTGCCGTCAATATGAGTTCCCACTTTCAGTCCTGCAATATCCCACCCGGTAACCGCCGGTCCGCCGTCGCGGTATGGCTTCAGCAATAACAGATCCCATGCAGTACCAAGGGCGTTTACTTCGAGCTCGTAATAAGCATGGGTGTCACCATCAGGATCAATAAATACCTCAAAGTCATTATCATAGAAAACTACTGTATCTCTTTGCCTCAGGTTTGCCCATACATGAGGTTCTTCAAGTTCTGCCGCTATATAGAGGTTTGAATCATCCCAAAGCATTTTTGCATGTGTTTTCAGCCTTGGAACTGGCCTTACAGTTCCCTCTATATCAAGAAAATAATTGGTCCATGGTACTGAACTCCACGCTTTTTCATCAAGATGACCATCAGGATTAACTGCTGCAGAGGTTCGGTAAACAACATAGCTTTCAGGGTGCGGTTCTGGAGGCAGACTGAGAAGAGTACCCTCATTTTTTTTCGGAGTTTCACTGCAGGAGAGAAGACTGATTATCAAAATGGTTAAAGGAAACAGGCAGAACCGGTGGATTAATTCAACCTTTTTTTTGTTCGCCGGATGGCTTTTAAATAGAGACATAATATTCAATAATAATTCATGCTAAAATTATGAAATCTATATCAATTGACATAAATTTACTACTAAGAATATCCATCTTTGAATGAAATCAAAGCAAGACTTTCTTTATGAACAGAAATACTCAAACATTTTCAAATATCAGGAGGAATTAAACTATGAGAAAACCAGATTTTTCAAGACGTAATTTCGTGACAGCAGGCTCAGTATTAGCTGCTTCTGCTTTTGTTTCTGCGGTACCTTTCCAGACACCCGGCAATGCTGAAATACCAAATAAAGAGATGCTGAATGCCAGGGATTTCGGAGCTAAAGGCGATGGTACTACCGACGATACACAAGCCATTCAGAAAGCAATGGATAAGGCTGCATTAACTAATGGTGCCGTATTTATTCCGGAAGGTACTTACCTCTGCTCAGAATTAAAAGTCCGTGAAGGTATCGGGGTTCATGGTTTACCTGCATGGAGTTACCGGAAAGGAATGGGTACTGTCCTCTCCTTCAAAGGCGGAGGGTCAAAATGTCTGATCAATCTTACCGGAGCGTATGGTGCTTATCTTTACGGATTATCGCTGAACGGAAATAATATCGAGGGCGGAGCTCATGGGATTCTGGTTGACAAAGCGGATTACGGAACACAGGAAGACACACCAAGAATTGATACCTGCCGGGTTGAGAAATTTACCGGTGACGGGATAAGGCTGGAACGGATCTGGTGCTTCTGCGTTCGTCATTCCCATTGTTTCACCAACAAAGGCTGCGGATTAAGAGTCAGGGGCTGGGACGGATTTATTCTTGATAACTGGTTTTCAGGCAACGGGAAAGCCGGCTATGCCTCATATGACGAGAATGCATCGAATACACTTACAGGCAACCGTATTGAATGGAACCGTGAAGGCGGTATCGTAATTTATGGCGGGTCGCATTACAATATTACCGGAAACTATATCGACCGCTCAGGACGATGCGGCATTGCACTATTGCCCGGAGAGAAGAAAAACAGCTGCCAGACGATTGCAATAACAGGAAATGTTATCTATCGCAGCGGCAAGCCGGAATGGGGTAAAAACGATGATTACGATAGTTCCCACGTGCGGTTTGAATCGGTAAAAGGGATGGTTTTTACAGGAAATGCCCTGAACTCGGGAAGAGATGACGGAGGGAACGGAAGCTATTCTCCGGATTATGGTATCGTTCTTAAAGGGCTGGAAAGTTGCATTGTTAAGGATAATGTTCAGCATAACGGGGCGCTTAAAACGCTGGTGGTCGATCTTGGTGAGCATGGTGAAGGGGTCATTATAAAAGACAATGTTGGTTCACTTAGAAAAATCGAATAGCTAAGGTGAGTATCTCTTCCTATTATTACAAATCAGCTGTGGCGTACGCAAAAATAATGCGTTCCTGTTTACTGGTTTGCATTATGCTGATATTTTTCCTTCCTGCATCCGGCCAGGATAACAGCGACAGCCCCAACGGGAAATACCTCGACGGGGAATTCTGGCGACAGCAGGGATTGACACAGATAATCCCTTTCTGGCAGAACCACGTAAGGGATACTGTTCACGGGGCATATTATCTTTGTCTCTCCCGTGAAGGGGAACCAATGCCCCCATGGGATAAATATCCTGCAATGATTAGCCGGCAGGTTTTTGGATTCACTTCCGCCTATCTGCTATCGGGAAACGAAAAATATCTTGAGACCGCACGCGAGGGAGTCGACTATCTTCTGAAGTACGCCTGGGATAATAATTACGGCGGATGGTTTGATCTGCTTGACCAGTCAGGAAAGCCTTCATCATTAACCAAAAGCGTTCCAAATCAGCTTTATACAAATGCCGGATTAGCTCTTTATTATTTCGCAACGAAAGATGAAAATGTACTTTCGCATATTAAAGAATCAATAGAGATCCAAAAAACATTTTCTCTTGATAAAAAAAACGGAGGATTTTTTCAGACACTTCAGGGAAATTTATCTGTCAGCGACAGCTCAAAAAGCAAGCACGGACATTACGGGTATACAAGCTCTCTGCTGATTAATATGATGATGATTACTCGTGATACCGCTATCAGAAAATATGCGGAAGAGCTTATGGAAATATCATTCTCCAAAATGATTGATCCCGAATACGGCTGGTTCAATGGCTATCCAAAACCTAACGACGCCGGATGGAAAATGACTCCTGTAGTGGTAAATAATAAAGAAGTTATTTCTGCCGGGGCTCAGCTTACTGCAGCTCTTTCCCTTTTGAGACTATTTGAAATAACCGGTAAGGATGAATATCGTTCTGCAGGAATCAATCTGGGCGAAAAACTTCTCCGCTGCGCCTGGGATCCCTCCCGGGGCTGCTGGTTTGATGTTATTGAAAGGAAACCGCCCAATACTCCGCAGGACACCAGTTCTGTTACCTTCTGGATACAAAGCTACGGGTTGTTTCTTCAACTTCATCTTTATAATATTACCGGAGAAAAAAAGTATCTCAATTCCTATCAGAAAATGGCTTCATTCTGGGATAATTATTTTACCGATAAAAAATCAGGCGGTATTTTTCTGAGCGTCTCTCCGTCAGGTGTCCCTGTCAATAGTAATAAAGCTATTCCCTGGAAAGCTTCGTATCACGAGATGGAAAATGCTCTTTTAAATTATCTGTATCTCAATCTGTATGTCAACCGAAAACCGGCCACACTCTATTTTCATATCAGAAATTCTTCGCAGGGAATGAAACATTTTGTTTCAATTGCTGAAAACCCTTCTGTTCAGATTACAGGTGTAAAAATTAATGGAAATTCCTGGAAATCGTTTAATGCTGCTGAACGGTCTGTCATTCTCCCGGAAGGTAAAGATCTGAAAATGGAAATTATACTTAACACCAATTAATAGAAATAACCAACACCCTTATAAACTGATCATTATGAAAAAACTCCTCTTTCTTCTCCTTACTTTTATCCTGCTTCCCTTACATACTCCTGCACAGCCTGTTACATACATACTGCGCGATAACTGGAAAGCAAAAAGAGTTACTGATGTAATTGGTGACGGCACTGAAATAACCGGCCCCGGTTTCAAAACTGAAGGTTGGATTGATGCAGTAGTGCCGGGTACAATCCTGACTACTCTATTACATAATAATCAGATTCCTGATCCGTTTTTCGGTTTGAATAACAATCTTATCCCTGATGTTTTTTCTACAGGAAGGGATTACTATACTTACTGGTTTTATAATGAGTTTGAGATCCCTGAGGCTAAAGATGGTCAGGAGGTATGGCTCAATTTCAGGGGAATAAACTATTTTGCCGATATCTTCCTCAACGGGAAAAGGGTAAATACAAGAACACATGAAGGGATGTACCTTCGTGAGAAATACCTTATTACACCTTTCCTTAATAAAGGGAAATTAAATAAACTGGCCGTATGGGTAGCGCCTCCCGACCCGGTTGGGAATGCGGCTGCCGGACAGGGCGGAGATGGAACTATCGGGCGTAATGTCACAATGCAATGTACAGCAGGCTGGGACTGGATCTGCCCAATGCGGGACAGAAATACAGGTATCTGGGATCAGGTAAGTGTTGATGTGACAGGTGCCGTCGATATAAGAAATCCCTTTGTAACAACAAGGGTTCCGGGAATACGGGTACCGGGACAAAAACAGGCGCCTGCATTTGTCAATCTGTCGGCCGATCTGAAAAATGTATCATCACAAATTGTGCAGGGGACCTTAAAGATTGAACTCGAAGGGTACCGTAACAGTATAAAAGTTATTCTTAATCCCTTCGAAGAAAAAACGGTTACGGTTCCCGAAATAAAAATTGAAACCCCCCTTTTATGGTGGCCTAACGGGCTTGGAGATCATCCACTTTACCTTATGAAGATTGATTTTGCTTCCACGGATAAAACCATGGATTCCGAACAGATCTCATTTGGGATAAGAGATGCCGCCAACTATTTTGATGAAAAGATCAAAAGCCGCGTCTTTACTGTAAATGGTCAGAAAGTTTTTATCAAAGGGGGAAACTGGATAGCATCTGATGCAATGCTACGCCTTTCGAAAGAGCGGTACGATGCTGAAGTACGCTTTCATGCTGAAATGAATATGAACATGATAAGAGTCTGGGGCGGTGGCCTTACGGAACGTCCTGAATTCTACGAGGCATGTGACAGGTATGGCATACTGGTATGGCAGGATCTCTGGGTTTCGGGCGATTGTAACGGAGAGTGGCTCGATCCTCAAAAGAAAGAGTCGCAGGCCAGACGCAAAGCCTATCCAGATAATCACGCCCTTTTCCTTGAATCAGCAATCGATCAGATCAAAATGCTGAGGAATCACCCGAGCCTTTATCTGTGGTGCGGTGGAAATGAGACCCTTCCTCCGGCTGATATCCTGACTGCTTTGGAAAAAGAGATCTTTCCCCGATTCGATCCCGGAAGATATTTTCTTGAAATGTCAACATCATCGAAACTTATGACAAATACCATCGGTGGTGTTGGGGACGGACCTTACGGTATCCGGGAGCCTGAGAAAATATTTACAGAGAGATCATTCCCGTTTAACCCCGAGACAGGTTCAATAGGAATTCCCAACTACGATAATCTGAAGAAAATTATCCCCGAAGATGAGATGATACCACCTGCTCCCCGGTCAAGGGAGAGTAAATCATGGACTTACCATAAATATCTCCCTCTGCTCGATTTTCCTGACCGGTACGGAAAAGTAAAAGATATCCGCGATTTTTGTCTGAAGGCACAGATTGTGAGTTACGAACAATACCGTGCACTACAGGAAGGATTCAACTATAAAATGTGGGATTGGTATTCAGGTATGCTGGTCTGGAAGAATCAGAATCCCTGGACAGCCCTCAGGGGTGGGTTCTATGATTATTATCTCGATTATACAGGAGGTTATTTCGGCTATAAACATGGCGCTGCTCCCGTTCATATTCAGCTTAACTTAAACGATTCGGTGGTGTGCGTTTTAAACCAGACTGCTGATATATTAAACTCTCTCACAGCATATACCAGGCTTTACGATCTGCATGGAAAATTGCTGTCAGAGCAGAAAAGTGCAATTAACATGAAAGCGCACGATATGATTTTGCTTAACAAAATTGATTTACCCGTAGCCGGTAATCAGGTCTTCTTCCTTAAACTGCAGTTAATGAATGGAGCTAAAGTGGTCGATGAGAACCTTTACTGGCTTACAAATAAACCCAAGTCGTATGAAAAGCTTAACGACCTGAAACAAGTTACCGTGAATGCTTCCATTAAAAAGAGTGATACGAATCACGCAGTAATTAAAATCTCCAATCCAGGCACTGAACCGGCATTCTTCATCCGGTTGAAAATTATGAATAAAAATGACGAACTGGTTCTTCCCTCATTTTTCACCGACAACTACTTCACCCTTATGCCGGGAGATGAGAAACAGGTGGAGCTTGATTTACCTGCTGATAAAAGTACAACCAGCCTTAATGAATTAAAGCTGGTTTATGAAGGATGGAATGTTCTTTCTGAAGGGATAAAATTCTGAAACAGGGCTCATTTCTTTTAATGGGCTGCTTTATTTATTGCCCTGAGCAGTGACTTTGAGCAATTGGTATCACCTCCCAGTTGCCAGATCATTATACCTGCGGCTTTCTCTTTTGCAAGCACCGTCTTCTTTTTCATTGTTGGTATCCCATTGTAATACATAATCATACCTGTATCCATTTTCCACTGATCGACAGATTCAGAGCCGGGAAACTGCTCAACGATCTGCTTATAGCTCATTGACTTTGCAGGGGATTTTAACTCCGGTCCAAAACCATAACCGTAAAAAGGAACGCCAAGGGTCATTTTACCGGCTGGAATTCCTCTCTGAGTCCCAAAATATTCCAGATCTTCAACAGCATTTTCATATGAGGAGTGTTGCCCTGGTTTATCCGGTCTCCATGGTCCTGTGCGATCATAACACATAATATTCACAAAGTCGTACTGCGCCAGGGCTTTATCCGATAACTGATCTTTGTAATATACCGCAATTGCTGAGGTTATCAGTTTTTGCTGCAATTTTAAACCGCTTGCCAGCTCAACAACAAATATTTCATAATTTTCATCTATATCGCTTCCTTCCAGATCTACATCAATACCATCCAGATTATATTTTGGAACAAGAGCAAGCAGATTACTGATAAAAGCTGCTCTTTTATCGTCTTTCAGAAGTGTATGATAGTACGGGTGTTTACTGCCACCACCTATTGAGACCAGCACTTTTACATTATTGCGGTGAGCTTTTGTGATAAAAGGCTCCAGAGCTGAAAAATCCTGAGTAAAATTTCCAAGAGTATCAGGGTTAAGAAAATAGAGATTAACATGAGTTACTCTTTTAAAGGGGAATTTTTTAAAATCATTCATAGCCGAACGAAGCGAATAATAGCCCACCACTTTGAAATCCGGTTTCATATTCCGTGCGGTTAGCGGGAGAATGATTAAACTGAGAAGCATAATGATGAATACTGTTTTCTGTCTCATAACATGTTATTTGTTAATATATTATAAAATTTGATTTGTATGTTCTTATATTTTTAACCTGATGCCTTTTCTGATTAAGAAGCCGGTAATAACCACACAGAGCAATGCAAACAGAATTGATTTCAATAAGCCGATAATGCCGGTTAGCAAGAGTTCAGGAAGGTGAAAATTTACTGCCTGAAGTGCTGCATATGCAAAATATGGTATCAGATAACAGAGTAATGTAGAGGTGCCGGCCGGTCTTACAAGGTCAAACCATCTTGCTTTGCCCATCACATCGGCCACCCAGTAGATAACTGTGAAGGCCAGAATGGTAAATGCGCTGCACAGGAAGAGCCATGCAGGTGTGGCTCCTAGTTTTGCCAGTCCCCAGTATGGCCTTGTAATAACAGACAGTCCGATCAAAACAGCTGAGAAGAGAAGAAAAGTTATAGTTAATCCCCTGTTATCTTTGCGGTTCACAAAATACCTGAAAATTGAAGCAGTCAGCACACCTCCCATGGTAAGTCCTGCGAGGGTACCGCCACGAATTGCATCAGGGATAAAAGAGATAAAGCTGTCTCTTGGTATGAATCCGGCCTTGCTTACCATACTTAAGATGCAGAAAAAGGCCCACCCCGCCAATATTGCATAAAAATTGTTTTTTGAGAAAACTGTAATCAGTCCGCTAACCAGATAAGCCCATCCGATAAGCCCCAGGATCCCCCACCACTGTGGAGCAAAGTATCTTATATCCCCATCTTCTCCTCCCCGGTAGATAATACTCATTGTAAGTAATATCAATATCCCGGTTACCCTGGCAATAATTACAAGATTTCTATTTGAGGAGCTTGAGTAACTGTTCCATATCAGGATAAAAGAGAGGCAGATAAGCGGATTCCAGAGATATTCAGCCATTCCCGTTGCAGTGGCATTATAGGTCTCACCATTAACAAGAAAAACACCCATCACCAGTAATGCTACAGTTCGAAAAATCACATGAAGAACAAGCTGCCAGTCAGAATCTCCTTTCTTCCTCCTGTTATTAATGGCGTATGGCAGTGACAACCCGACAATAAACAGAAAAGCCGGGAATACTACATCAGCAAGTCCTATCCCATCAGCACCCTTTTTAACATGCTCAAGCCATTCAGGTATATCCTTTAATGACCATAAGTCATTCACGAAAATCATCAGAACCATTGTAAGAGCCCTGAGTATATCGATTGATGTTATCCGCTGAGTGGATTCCTCTCCTGATTTGTTAATCGGGTTTTTTCTTCCGGGAGAAGGAGAAAAATTTGTTTGCTCATCCATAATGATACTGGTTAAATGATTTTATAAGATACAGATATCCGGATACTATTTAAGATTACAATTCAAATTGAATATTGATTATAACCTTTTCATTCCGATATCGAAACTTCTTTAAAAAGTTTCTCAAGAGACTTATATAACTCCTCACAAATCCCGTTCCGGTTCGAAAACATTATGGAAATATTACTATGATAATAATTTGCCTCACTTGTCTTAGGGATAATATTTTCAACTAAAACACACTTGTTAATCTTTGATAAATCTTCAGTTTTGCAGTTCCAGCTTATGGTATTGGACGATCTCTTGCAAAAATCCTGCTGATAAGTATAATCAAGATCTGAGATAAGGGCTCTGAAAACTGACTTAAATGAACCCTCCGCTTCCATCGTTACAACAAGTTTCCTGTCGGGAGTTACCTCAATATAATAAAAAAAAGTTATTTCAAGAAAATTGTCAACATATGGATTTGCCTTAAGCAGAGCGTTAATACTATTGACTGTTTCTTTGACCGTTACACTTTGCGATCTTAAACCTGATTGGCTTAGGGCTATTAACAAAACACAGATCAGAATGTATTTTTTTTTCATTTCAGGATAGTATTAAAAGTATCGCTCATTTGTGCTCTTAAGTGAATTATGAATATTCCGAAGATAGCAATTTAAAATCAAACCCCGAACCTGAATCAGTATGAATGAAATCGGGAAATTAATTGAGGCTTAATATTCTGATAAAACTTACAATGGTTTATATCTTTCTGATCAATTTGTCATGACTGGTCATTCCTTTCTCAAATTGATTATATATATTGTACCGTTAACCCGGTTTGGATTATTTTAGACATTCAATAAAACACAATCAATATTATGCCACGACGAGATGACATTAAAAAAGTATTAATAATCGGATCTGGTCCGATCATAATAGGACAGGCATGCGAATTCGATTATTCAGGGACGCAGGCCTGCAAAGCGTTGCGTTCATTAGGTTATAAAATTGTACTGGTCAATTCAAATCCGGCTACAATAATGACTGACCCTGAAATTGCTGATGCAACTTATATTGAGCCGCTCAACGAATATGCCCTTACCGAAATAATAAAAAAAGAGCGTCCTGATGCTCTGCTTCCCAATCTGGGAGGGCAGACAGCACTTAACCTCTCCTCTCTGCTTGCCAAAAAAGGCATACTGGCTAAATATAATGTTGAAGTTATCGGAGTTAACATTGATGCCATCGAACGTGGAGAGGACCGGATAGCATTTAAAGAAACTATGAACCGCCTGGGTATTGAAATGCCTGAGAGCATAGCTGTTAACAATGTTGAAGATGCCGAATCGGCAGCAGAGCAACTTGGATACCCTGTAGTAATTCGTCCTGCCTATACGATGGGCGGCACAGGGGGTGGACTTGTTTACAATATTGAAGAACTCCGTACCATTGCCAGCAGGGGTCTCTCTGCCAGCATTGTAAACCAGGTACTTATTGAAGAGTCTGTATTAGGATGGGAAGAGCTGGAGCTGGAAGTTGTAAGAGATTCAAAAAACCAGATGATAACCGTCTGCTTCATTGAGAATGTTGATGCAATGGGTGTCCATACAGGTGACTCATTCTGCACAGCACCAATGCTTACCATCAGTACCGAGCTTCAGAAACGTCTTCAGAAATATTCTTACAGCATAGTTGAAGCAATTGAGGTAATAGGCGGGACAAATGTGCAATTTGCTCATGATCCTGTGAGCGACAGGGTGGTTGTTATTGAGATCAATCCGCGTACATCACGTTCTTCAGCCCTTGCGTCAAAGGCAACAGGATTCCCCATTGCATTTGTCTCTTCACTGCTTGCCGGTGGATTAACTCTCGATGAAATACCTTATTGGCGCAACGGGACACTTGAGAAATATACCCCGTCAGGAGATTATGTTGTTGTGAAGTTTGCACGCTGGGCATTTGAGAAGTTCGATGGACTGGAAGATAAGCTGGGCACTCAGATGCTGGCTGTAGGAGAGGTAATGAGTATAGGCAAAAACTATAAAGAAGCGCTTCAGAAAGCAATACGTTCACTGGAAACAGGACGTTACGGACTTGGCTTTGCAAAAGATTTTAACATCAAACCACTTGATGAGCTGATGAATATGCTCACCCATCCTTCCAGTGAGAGGCAGTTCATTATGTATGAGGCATTGCGTAAAGGAGCTGACATAGAGGAGCTTCATCGTAAGACTCATATAAAATCATGGTTTATTACTCAGATGAAAGAGCTGGTTGAGGAGGAAGAGAAAATTCTGGCATTCAAAGGTGAGATGCCTCCTGATGAAATTCTTCTAAAGGCAAAAAGGGATGGATTTGCCGATAAATATCTGTCAAAGATACTGGCCATTTCGGAAAAGGATATCAGGGCGAAACGGATATCTATCGGAATAACCGAAGGATGGGAGCCGGTTCCTGTGAGCGGAGTTGAAAATGCTGCTTATTACTTTTCAACATACAATGCTCCTGATAAGGTGAAAATAAGCAACAGAAAAAAGATTATGGTGCTGGGAGGCGGACCAAACAGAATTGGCCAGGGGATTGAGTTCGATTATTGCTGTGTTCATGCAGCTTTTGCAATAAGAAAGGCCGGATATGAATCAATAATGGTAAACTGTAACCCGGAAACTGTATCGACTGACTATGATACCTCCGACAAGCTATATTTCGAGCCTCTTACTGCTGAAGATGTATTAAGCATCTATGACAAAGAAAAGCCAGAAGGTGTAATTGTTCAGTTTGGTGGACAGACGCCATTGAACCTTGCAAAAGAACTTGCAGAAGCAGGGGTGACTATTCTGGGAACCACTCCAGAAACAATAGATCTTGCTGAAGACCGTGACCGTTTCAGGGAAGTTATATCAAAACTGGGTATTCCGCAGCCTGAATCCGGAATGGCAGGCAACCTGGAGCAGGCACTATTAATTGCTGAAAGAATCAAGTATCCGCTTATGATAAGACCTTCATATGTTCTTGGAGGCAGGGCTATGAAAATAATTCTCGACCAGCAGATGCTTGAAGAATATATTGCAAAAGCAGTTGGCGTATCGCCCGACAGGCCTTTGCTACTGGATAAGTTCCTTGAAGATGCCATTGAAGCCGAAGCAGATGCCATTTCCGATGGCATAGATGCTTTTGTTCCTGCCGTTATGCAGCATATTGAATATGCAGGAATCCATTCCGGCGATTCAGCCTGCGTAATCCCTTCAGTGATAATACGGAAAGATCATAAGGAGACGATTTATGATTACACACGGAGGATCGCGATAGAGCTGAAAGTTGTGGGACTGATGAATATTCAGTACGCCATTTATGAAGATACAGTTTACATTCTTGAAGCCAATCCGAGAGCGTCACGCACAGTTCCTCTGGTTTCAAAAGTATGCAATATCTCCATGGCACGGATAGCTACACAGATATTACTTGGGCAAAAACTTTCTTCCTTTAATCTGAAAAAAAGAGTAATAAAACATTTTGGAGTTAAAGAAGCTGTATTTCCCTTTAATATGTTTCCATCAGTTGATCCGCTTCTGGGCCCAGAAATGCGCTCAACAGGTGAAGTGCTTGGCATGGCAGACTCCTACGGAATGGCATTTTTCAAATCGCAGGAGGCAACACAATCTTCATTACCTGTAAAAGGCACTGTCTTAATAACTATTGCTGACCGGGACAAGGAACGGATAATCGAAACTGCCATAAACTTCAGGGACATGGGTTTTACAATATTGTCAACAGGAGGAACCCGGCAGTTTCTTGCAAAACATGGCATTGATGCCAGACTAATCCTTAAGGTACATGAAGGCAGACCAAATATTGTGGATGCAATTAAGAACGGGGAAATAGATCTGGTAGTAAATACACCGGCAGGTCGGCTAAGCGAATACGATGATTCTTATATAAGGAAAAATGCTATTAAATACAAAATTCCTTATATAACAACCACATCAGCAGCGCTTTCTTCAACAGAAGGCATTAAGGAGAGACAGATCGGAGAGTATAAAGTCCGGTCATTACAGGAGTATCACTCAGCAATCGTGGATTGAAAGCAAGGGGCTAATAACCCCATTGCTTCATAATAGCCAGATCAGCTTTGACACACTCCATAGGTGTTTTATTCTGATATGCCTCCTGTTCAATGATATAACAGGTAGTTCCACCTATTTCTGTAGCCAGTGCGACTGTTTTCTGAGCATTTACAATTCCCTCTCCAAGAATGGTACTTACATATTTCTCGGTACCTTCTGAAGATATAATTTCATCCTTTACATGAATGTTCTCAAATCTTCCGGGGTACTGATTAATGACATCCATTGCAACTGCGCCGCCATTATATAGATTCCCGATATCCAACTGAATAACAACCAGTTCAGGATCAATACTCCTCATAATGATATCAAAGAGTTTTTCATTGTTAAGCTTTTCGCTGAATTCAAAATCGTGATTATGGTAGCCAAATTTCATTCCCCCTTTTTTACACAATTCGCCACACTTGTTAAAGATATCCATATAGCGTAAAAAGTCGTCGTATGTATTTCTCATACTTGCATCCATTGAAGGGCTTATCACATATTTCTGCTGAAGCAATGCGGCATCTTCAACGGTTTGTTTCCAGCTGTCGCTGAAATCCTTTTTGGATTCGTCCCAATGATTTTTTCCCATAACAGTATGGCCGGAAACCATTTTTAGCCCCAGGTCATCAAGCACTTTTTTAAATTCTGAAGCAGAATACCCATAGAATTTTCTGTCGATGTAGTTTGCATGCTCTACAAAGACATAGCCCATTTTTGCCAGCTCGGTTAAAGAACCGAGAGGATCTTTCAACATTTCTGCACGCACTGAATACAGCTGCAGTCCAACCATTTTCTCAGCTCTCTTGCAACCAAAAACTGATCCGGGAAGAATGGCTGTTCCCAACGCAGCCAATGTACCGGCTTTTACAAATGTTCTTCTAGATGTTTTCATCAATCGTTATTTTTGAGTTAATGTTTAAATATTTCCCTGCTTAACAGTTATAAAGATATTAAAACAGCGATTAAAAACAAATAAACTACGACTAGAAACCCTTTTCCAAATGAATCAGGACCAACAGAATTTCACCCTCATTCATACATATTATCTAAGTCTGCCTTCGATAAGTCGACCAGAAAAGTGCTTATCCTTTTTATTATTTCATTAAAACATTTTTCGCCTTTTTCAGGGGTTGCCAGAAATGGATTCCCAATTCCCGTATCGGTGGTGACTTGTGTCCATTTTCGCTCGGCCCAGGCCCACTTTTCGTTTAATGCTTTAATTCTGAATTTTTTGCCTTTCCCTTCTCCTGCTTCCGCCAAAGGAAGTACCAGCTCGGGGAAGAGGTATTGCATTAAGCTCGTTTCCATCTCATCTGCATGGCCTCCGCTGTTTTCAAAAAACTCCGAATTGTCGAACGACTGAAACCAGTTACAACCGCAAATAAACATTCCGGGATACCTGAGCCCCAGTTCCCTTATCATCTGTTTGAAATCGTTGCCCCCATGTCCGTTAAGAATAAGAAATTTAAATATCCCATGCCGGTTCAGGACATCGGTTATATCGTCGAGAATGGCAAGTTGAGTACCCGGATTAAGGTTGATATTCAGCCGTATATCCATTTGTCCGGTATTAACACCAAAAGGAATGGCAGGCAGTACAATTACTTTGGCTCCTTTGTCCCATGCCGACTGAGCCGAATCGCGGGCAATCTTCTCCACCATCAGATTATCTGTGGCAAATGGTAAGTGATAATTATGTGCCTCGGTTGCCCCCCAGGGTAAAACGGCTAACTCTATTTTCTGATCTTTTAATGCTTTCCAGTTGGTTTCCGCCAGAATAAATGGTTTCATTTTTTTATTAATTGTTAAGATTTAAAATCGGGTATTTATTTTTTCTATTTCAACCCAGAATGGAAATATACTTTTCGAACCTGCTGAGTAAAAAGGGGTAAAATCGCAATCCATATCAGAAAAATGAACATTTTTCATTTCAATAATATCTGTATCATTTTCAACATTTGTCATACGATTAATGATTGTTCCTGTTTCAAGGACCATCTGTCCGTTTGCTTTTACCGGTTTTAAAAATCTGAATTTAATGTTGTAGGTTCCTTCTGAAATGGTTACTTTCCATTTACCGTAGATCTCTTCCTGATCCCAGATCCCTCTCTCTCCATCTGCATCGTTTCTGTTCAGTATTACCGGATTCTCGTTTTTATTGCCAATCGCTATTCCGGGCTGACTGATAAGATTCGGGGAAGAAATAAGTTCATTATAACAAAGATCGAGATCCTTTTTCAGTGTTGTGGCAATATCTCTCTTTTCCTTAATAAGATTTTCCCTTTCATTTGGGTCCTGAGCAATATTGAACAGCTCAAACTCCTCAATGCCGGCATCAAAATCTGTATTACCGACAATCTTGAAATTTCCTTTATGAAGTGCAATATTATTATAAAGTTCGGGATATTTTCTTGTCCAGTAAAAGAATAGCAGACGCTCTTCCCAACCGGTAGTATTTCCGTTTATCAGGGTTAGCATATTCCTGCCATCAATTATTCTGTCTTTCGGCAATTCAGCATGGCATATCTCTGCCACAGTCGGCATAATATCAATATAAGCTGTATTTGCAGCAATGTCGGTATCTCCTTTAAAAAGAGCAGGATAACGGATATAGAAAGGAACCCTTATACCGCCCCTGTAAACCGAACCTTTTAATCCTCTCATTCCTGCCACATACCTGTTTTGCTGTGGTCCGTTATCTGTCATAAAAATAACAAGTGTGTTCCGGGATAATTTTAAATCGTCAAGCTTTTTCAGGATCTTTCCAACATTTTCATCAATATTGGTTACCATGGCATATACTTTCCTGGCATCCTCCTTATCCTGATCTGACATCCTCATCCATGGATATTTGTCTTTTTCAAAACCTGAGGAGGGATCAATATTCTTAAACAATTCATAATATTTATCCGGCACCTGAAGAGGGGTGTGCGGAGCATTAAACGAGAGATAGCAAAGAAAAGGGGAGCTTTGGTTTTTCTCAATGAATTCCGCAGCCTGCTCTGCAAATATATCAGAGCAATAGCCTGTATAACCCTGCTGTTTGCCGTTATGCCATAAAACAGGATCAAAATAGCTTCGGTCGCCTTTAAAATATGTTGTTATATCACCAGCCTGTCCCATACCGCCTCCAAGATGAACAATCGATTCGTCAAAACCCTGATCAACAGGTCGTGAAGGATAATTATCGCCCAGATGCCATTTGCCAAAAATTCCTGTTATATATCCTGCCTCTTTTAGAATTTCTGCAATTGTTATTTCATTTCCTGCCATTATTGCACCACCGTTGTAGGTATCATGGACTCCGGTCCTTAATGAATAACGTCCTGTCATAACTCCTGAACGGGTTGGGGCAGACACCGGACAAACATAAAAATTACTCATTCTTACGCTCTCCTTGGCAAATCTGTCAATAGCCGGGGTTTTCAGATGCGGATTACCGGTAAATGAAAGATCTCCATAGCCCTGATCATCAGTAATAATGATAACTACATTAGGCTTCCGGGGAGTCTGGCCAATACACAATGCTGAACCGGCAAGAGCTATAGACAATAATTCTAAACGCATTTTATTTACGGAGAGTTAATTTATGAAAAAATGGGCACAAGGATTTTGCGGTATTAAATCAATAAAAGAGATCAGGTGATAAAAAGGCTCAATCTACTTTTTTATTTTCTTAACAGGAGCTTTCCTTTTCTTTTTTTCAGCTTTTTCGATCTCCAGCTTTTTGATTGTATCATTCAGTTTTTCTTCGTTACCTTTAAGAATTACGATTTCGTCCTTTAAACCTGCAACCTGGTTATTCAGGGATGTTTTATCTGCTTCAAGACCTTTTATTACAGGTGAATAAACTGACTTTGCATAAAACCACGCAGTAAAATATCCGATCAATGCCGCAACAAGCCATAATGCGATTATGGTAATTACAGCCCCTGTAACAGACTGTGCCAGTAGTATAAATAGTTGTGTCATATTGTTACATTTTAATTGAAATTACTGTTCTTCTGTTTTTTGCTCTTCCCTCTGACGTGAGGTAGTCGGCGGCCGGCTTCTCTTCTCCTTCCGAATCTGTATTCATCCTGGCTCCGTCAATTCCCTTATTCTCAAGATATTCACTTATTGCCTGAGCTCTTTTAAGTCCCAGTGCCTTGTTAAAATCTGATGTCCCGACCAGATCGGAGTAACCGATAACTGAAAGCATCGAACCAGGATATTTGTCAAGCCACGTTTTAAATGCAGCGATACTGCTGTCTGTCTGAGGATCAGGATTGAATTCCGAATTATTAAATTCAAAGTAGATCCGGAGGTCTGTGGGCAACGATGCTTTAATTTTCGATAAAGAATCTGCCTCACCACTCTTGGGTTCAGGAATTGTCACCTCCGTAACAGGTGCATTTATAACAGGCAAAAGCTTATCGTTATAAAGCCATGCCGAAATAAAACACCAGATCACAAATAGTGCAAATCCGGGAATAATGATTCTCATTTTTAAAAGGTGTTTAGTTACAGATCAGGTAAATAACCTCCAAGTTAGTAATAATTCAAGATAAAGAACAGATAAAAAGTGAAATTAAATCGGAAAAAATCCCAACCCCGTTATCCGGGATTGTAATTCTTTGATTTATTTGGTGTTAAATCTTTATTCCAATGGGATCTCGTAATTTAAATAAAAAGGATACCGCTGTTATTCAGAGCTTTATAAATAATAACTTTCAGAAAACAAAACAAAGTAATAATGCAAAGAGATTTACTTCCGGAATAACCTTCCGGTCAAAATAAATCTGTCAACTATTGTTTTATTTACCGGAATATATAATTTAGCAAAAGTTAACACAGTAATTAACTAATCCTGAAAAGAATGAACCCATCTGAAACTTCAATTTCAATTAAGGACACTACTGCCAATCCGGCTCCTCTGGGCCTTCTTGGTTTTGGTATGACAACTGTTCTCCTTAACCTTCACAATGCCGGGTTATATGAGCTTAACTCGATGATAATCGGAATGGGCATTTTCGTAGGCGGAATAGCACAGATAATTGCGGGAATAGAGGAGTGGAAAAAGAACAACACTTTCGGAGCAACTGCATTTACAGCTTATGGTTCGTTCTGGATTACCCTTGTGGCCATCTGGCTTCTTCCGAGAACTGCCATGGGGGCCGGGTTAAAATCTGATGAAGTCTCAATGGGATGGTTTCTTCTGATGTGGGGTCTCTTCACAGCCTTTATGTTCATCGGTACTCTTCGTTTAAACAGGGCACTGCAAACTGTTTTCGGATCACTTCTTATACTTTTTATCCTCCTTGCAATCGGCGATTTTACAGGAATAAAAAGCATTAAAGTAATTGCAGGTATTGAAGGTATTTTCTGTGGTTTATCTGCAATATATACCTGTGCAGCCCAGATTCTTAATGAGGTTTACGGAAAAACTATTCTGCCGTTGGGGAAAGTCTGAAAAGCTAGCCGGTCAACCCGGCTGTTTTATTAAACAACTCAGTGAAATTTTGCCATATAACAGACCTTAACTCTTCCACCGGAAGATTGAGGTCTGCTGATACCTTATTATATATATCCCTTATTTCAATATCTGCTCCATCCGTCTCAAGGAAAATCCTGTTCTTTGGGACACTTCTGATCAACTCAGCAGATTCCGGCCTGATAATATAATCGAACCAGAAAGAGAGATAGAACCCTTTCACAATGAGTTGCTTTGCCATTTCCTTATTACCCCTGAATCCATGTATCAGCCAGGGCATTTTGGGCCTGAGTTTTTTATGAGAAGCCAATAACTCATCCCAGCCTCTTACACAATGAATAACAACGGGTTTCTTTATAACCTCGGCGATGGCTGCCTGTTCTTCAAAGAGTTTCCGCTGAAGTTCAGGAGAAGCTCCTCTCAGCTTATCAAACCCACACTCTCCAACAGCAAAAAGATTTATACTGCCGGTTACTGCTTTCAACTTATTCAATAAGAGATCGCTGTTTTCTTCAAGGAGATTCCAGGGATGAATCCCATAGGAACATGGCTGTTCCGGTAAATCGTCCGGCACCCTCTCTTCATGGGCCATAAGGTTTTCCAAAACAAAAATGCCTTCCCCGGATTGTCCGCCATGAGTGTGGATATCAATATAATCTGATGATAGTGGAAGGTTCATCGTGGTTATTTTCCAATAACAGAAGCTCCTTTGGTGATACGCTTCAGGGTCTCATCCTTTCCAATCCAGCTGATTATATCAAATATATGAGGCCCACGCGAAGCACCAACAATTACAAGCCGGAATGCATTCATTATTATTCCTGTATCATATCCTTTTTCAGCTATCCAGCCTTTAACAGCTGTTTCAGTTCCTGCCGAAGAAAAATCTTTTGCCTCTTCAAGTACTGATTTCAATTCAAGAAGAAGGGCTGCCGAGTTCTCTTTCCATCGTTTTTTAATCACCTCCGGGTCATAAGTATCAGGAGCCTTAAAGAAAAAATCGGTCTGATCCCAGATCTCCCTGACAAAACTTACACGTTCTTTGACAAGACCTGTAAGAATATCAAGACGAACAACGTCGATATGATAGCCATGTGCTCTCAGAAACTCCCTGAATTCAAGCGAAAGCTGAGTATTTGTCCTCTTTTGAAGATACTGGTGGTTGAACCATTTTGCCTTTTCAGGGTCAAACCTGGAACCTGACTTTCCGACTCTGTCAATCGAAAACGCTTCGATCAGCTCTTTCATTGAGAATAATTCCTGTTCCGTGCCGGGGTTCCATCCCAGCAGGGCAAGCATATTAACAAAAGCTTCTGGGTAATATCCTTCTTCGCGGTATCCTTTGGCTGTCTCTCCAAATGGCCAGAAAATCGGAAATACCGGAAACCCCATTTTATCCCCGTCGCGTTTACTTAATTTTCCCTTCCCATCGGGTTTGAGAAGCAATGGAAGATGGGCAAAAAGAGGGGGATCCCACCCAAAGGAGCGATAGAGCATTATATGAAGCGGCAATGAAGGGAGCCACTCTTCTCCTCTAATTACATGGCTGATCTCCATCAGATGATCATCAACAATATTAGCCAGGTGATAGGTTGGCATGCCGTCTGATTTAAAGAGAACTTTATCGTCGAGTGTGGCTGAGTTTACAACAATATCCCCGCGGATAATATCGTTGAAATGAATATCATCACTAAGGGGCATCCTGTAACGTATAACATAAGGTTCTCCGCCAACAAGCTTCTCCTTCCATACTTTTTCATCCAGGGTAACCGAGTTGATCATCTTTTCTCTTACCGCTGCATTATAGATAAAGGTATTCCCGCTCTTTTCCGATTCACTTCGTAATGTATCAAGCTGTTCAGGAGTATCAAAAGCATAATAAGCATGCCCTTTATCTATAAGCATATCTGCATATTGCCTGTATATTGCCTTCCTGTCGCTCTGCCTGTAAGGACCATATTTCCCCCCTTCAGCTATTCCTTCATCAACAGTTATTCCGCACCATTCAAGGGCTTCCATAATATATTCCTCAGCGCCCTCAACAAACCGTCCCTGATCGGTGTCTTCAATTCTTAAAATAAATGTTCCGCCCAGCTTCTTTGCGAAAAGAAAATTGTACAACGCGGTTCTTACCCCTCCGATATGCAGAGGGCCCGTCGGGCTTGGGGCAAAACGTACTCTTACTTGTGTCATATAAAAATAAAATCTGTTAAAAATATGTGCAAAGATAGATAAACCCTATTAGATATAATACAATATCAAAAATCAGGTTTCAGACAACAGATTTGTATTAATTTAGCAGAGTAAAGAAAAATGACCGGCATCATGGTAAGCAAAATTCCGTTTCTATGAGCCGGGGTTAACGAATAAAATCAATTAATCTGAATTTAGTAATTTTCAACATTTATGAATAAGATGAAAGCTCTTGTAAAAGTCCGGCCGGAGAAAGGGTTATGGATGAAGGATGTACCTGTTCCGGAACCTGGCCTTAATGATGTCATAATTAAAGTAAAAAAGTCCGCAATCTGTGGCACTGACCTCCATATTTACGAATGGGATGAATGGTCACAAAGGACAATAAAAACACCTATGACAATCGGGCATGAATATATGGGCTATATCGAAAAGATGGGAGCAGGTGTTACTAATCTTAAATTAGGAGAAAGAGTGACCGGCGAAGGACATCTGGCTTGTGGCCATTGCCGTAACTGCCGCAGGGGAAAGGAGCATGTCTGTGAAAATACTGTTGGAATAGGTGTTCATATTGACGGATCATTTGCCGAGTATGTACGCGTCCCTTCAAAAAATGTCATGCCCCTCGACCCAAGAATCCCTGACGACTGGGCAGCTATAATGGATCCTTTTGGAAATGCCACTCATACTGCATTGTCATTTCCTCTTCTTGGCGAGGATGTGCTGATTACAGGATCGGGGCTGATAGGAAGCATGGCTGTTGCCATCGCAAAATTTGCCGGGGCAAGGTTCATTGTTGCCAGCGACCTGAGCGATTACCGTCTGGCCATTGCAAAAAAAATGGGAGCCACTATTACGGTCAACCCATCCAAAGGAGAGAAGATTGCTGATGCTGTAAAAGAGCTGGGGATGAGAGGATTTGATATTGGTCTTGAGATGTCAGGATCGCCAAAAGCTTTTGTGGAGATGATAAGCAATATGTATAACGGATCATCCATTTCTTTGCTGGGGATCCTCCCCTCAAACTTCGAGGTCCCTTGGAGCGATATCATTTTCAAGGCAATAACATTAAAGGGTATCTATGGCAGGGAGATGTGGGAAACGTGGTATAAGATGGAGCAGATGATAATCGGAGGTATTGATCTTAATCCTGTAATAACACACCATTTCGCAATTGACGATTTTCAGAAAGGATTCGATGCCATGGAAGAGGGAAATTGCGGTAAAGTCATTCTAAACTGGGACTAAAACTTAATTAAATGTACACAAATTATAAAAGCCACCTCGAATCCGTTCTTAGTGAGATAAGGGAAGCCGGATTATATAAAAATGAAAGAGTAATTGTCTCTCCGCAGGGGGCAGAAATTGAACTTCAATCGGGACAGAAAGTGTTGAATTTCTGTGCCAACAATTATCTTGGCCTTTCAAACAGTCCATCTTTGATTGAGGCGGCAAAGAGATCTCTTGATGATCATGGATACGGAATGTCATCTGTAAGGTTTATCTGCGGCACTACAGATCTTCATAAAGAGCTTGAAAAGAAAATTGCAGAGTTCTTCCATACTGAAGACACAATCCTTTATGCTGCCTGCTTTGATGCCAATGGAGGAGTCTTTGAGCCTCTCCTTTCCGAAGAGGATGCAATTATTTCCGATGCCCTTAACCATGCTTCGATCATTGATGGAGTGAGGCTTTGCAAGGCACACCGTTACAGGTATGAGAATGCTGACATGGCAGATCTGGAGAGCCAGCTTCAGCTTGCTCAGGCTCAACGCTTCAGGCTGATAGTAACTGATGGCGTATTTTCAATGGACGGCAACGTACCTCCTCTTGATAAAATCGTTGAGCTTGCAAAGAAGTACGACGCCATGGTGATGGTTGATGAATCGCACTCTGCTGGGGTTGTCGGGAAAACCGGAAGGGGTGTAACTGAATTTTTCAATATTGAGGGGAAGGTAGAAATAATAACAGGTACTCTGGGAAAAGCATTTGGAGGTGCCATAGGTGGTTTTACAACCGGGAAAAAAGAGATTATTGAGATCCTCAGGCAGAGGTCACGCCCTTATCTCTTCTCAAATTCAATACCTCCAATGGTGGCAGCAGCCGGTATCAGGATGGTGGAGATGATGACTGAAACGAATCTGCTTCAGGATAAACTTCATCGTAATGCTGAATATTTCATCTCAGCAATGACTAAACTTGGCTTTGACATTAAGCCCACCAGATCAGCAATATGTGCTGTAATGCTCTATGATGCAAAGCTTTCGCAGGATTTTGCTGCAAGTCTGCTGAAAGAGGGCATTTATGTAATTGGTTTTTATTATCCTGTTGTACCAAAAGGACAGGCTCGGATACGGGTTCAGCTTTCTGCAGCTCATGAAAAGGAGCATCTCGACAAAGCTATTTATGCATTCGGAAAGATTGGAAAAGAAATGGGGATCCTGAAATGAATCTTCTGCTGAGATCATTCCAGGCCCCCATGCACTAAAACTATCCGCATTTGGATGAACCGCAGTCTTTACAGATCAGACATCCCTCCTCATAAACCAGATTATCTGAGCTGCATTCACCACACTTCCCTTTTGCTTTTGTTCCATTGGGAATGTATTTTTTCATTGCCCTCTCGACTCCGTTTTTCCAGTTATTTATAGACTCACTGTCAAGCTTAAGCGACTGAACCAGATTAACCACATCCTGAATTGGCATCTCATGACGCAAAACACCTGAAATTAGTTTTGCATAGTTCCAGAATTCAGGTGTAAACATATGCGACAGGCCTTCAATATTCTTCTTATAACCATATTTATCGGTATACTGGAAATCGTATCTTGTCTTCCCGTCATCATTCTTCATTTTGATAATTTTCCCTTTCACAATGCTTTTGGGAATCGGGAATATCTCTTCATCGGCAATACCTGTGAAGATCTCATAAGGCTTGCTCTCTTTAAGCCCAACAAAAGCTACCCATTTTTCTTCGTTTATGTTAAACCTTATAACATCGCAATCAAGAATTTTCGGACGTTTTGGTCTTTCAGGGATCACCTCATTTTTTCCTGCGATAAGTACGCCGTTCCTTGATCCGTCACGATAAACGGTTGCCCCTTTGCATCCCGATTTCCAGGCAGTCAGATAAAGCTCACTTACGAGCTCCTCTTTTGCATCTGCAGGGAGGTTAATTGTAACACTTATCGAATGGTCAACCCATTTTTGTATTTTACCCTGCATCTTTACCTTGGCTATCCAGTCAACATCGTTTGCAGTAGCTTTATAATATGGCGATTTTGCAATTATTGTCTCTATCTCCTCATCTCTCATCCGGGTAACTTCATCAGAGTCATAACCGTTCAGTCTGAGCCAGTCAATAAATTTATGATGAAATACATTGAACTCTTCCCACGAATCTCCAACTTCATCCTTGAATGCCACTTTTACATCTATATCGTTAGGATTCACCTTCCTTCTTCTTTTGTAATAAGTTGCAAAGATCGGCTCAATCCCTGAGGTAGTCTGGGTCATCAGACTTGTGGTTCCTGTAGGCGCAATTGTAAGCAGGGCAATATTTCTTCTTCCGAACTTAACCATGTTATTGTACATAACCGGATCAGCCTCCTTCATTCTCAGAATAAACGGGTTGTTTTTTTCCCTTTCTGCATCATAAATTGAGAAGGCACCTCTCTCCTTAGCCAGGTAAGTAGATGATTTATATGCTTCAAGCGCCAGCGTTTTATGAACCTCGACCGAGAAATCAGTAGCTTCGTCGCTGCCATATCTCAAATGAAGAGCTGCCAGCATATCACCTTCAGCTGTTATGCCAATTCCGGTTCTTCTTCCCTCGTCTGCCTTTTGTCTGATGTTGGTCCAGAGGTTTCTTTCAACATGTTTCAATTCATCAATTTCAGGATCCCCATCAATTTTCCCTAGTATAGCATCTATTTTTTCGAGTTCAAGATCAATAATGTCATCCATCAACCGCTGAGCTAATCCAATATGCTCCTTATAGAGTTCGAAGTCGAATTCAGCCGTATCGGTAAAAGGCCTGTCAACATAGCTGTACAGGTTAATGGCGAGCAGACGGCAACTGTCGTAAGGGCACAATGGAATTTCTCCGCAAGGATTTGTTGATACTGTAGCATATCCCAAATCTGCATATGAATCAGGAACGCTCTCCCTTATAATTGTATCCCAGAATAATACACCCGGCTCTGCAGATTTCCATGCATTATGAATAATCTTATTCCACAGATTAAGTGCGTCGATGTCCTGGGAAAACTTCGGTTTATCTGAGTTAATAGGATACTGTTGTCTGAAGAGTGTTTTCCCTTCAACTGCTTCCATGAAATCGTCAGTAAGTTTTACAGAGACATTCGCTCCTGTAACTTTTCCACTCTCGAGTTTGGCGTCAATAAACTTCCCGGAGTCGGGATGTTTGATAGATATTGAAAGCATGAGCGCTCCACGTCTTCCATCCTGAGCCACTTCACGAGTGGAGTTGGAATATCGTTCCATAAACGGAACCACACCCGTTGAGGTAAGGGCGCTGTTAAGGACCGGAGTTCCTTTTGGCCTGATATGAGAAAGGTCGTGACCTACTCCTCCCCGCCGTTTCATTAACTGCACCTGCTCCTGATCAATTTTCATAATCCCTCCGTACGAATCAGAGGAACCATCATTACCGATCACAAAACAATTCGAAAGTGAAGCAATCTGGTAGTCATTGCCAATACCTGTCATTGGTCCTCCCTGAGGCACAATATATCTGAAGTCTTTGAGGACGCTGAAAATCAATTCTTCAGAGAGCGGATTTTTATATTTTCTTTCCACCCTGTGAATTTCCCGTGCAAGCCTGCGATGCATGTCATCTGGTGTTTTTTCAAAGAGATTCCCGAAAGAATCTTTCAGGGCATATTTGTTAGCCCACACCTTTGCGGCCAGTTCATCACCTTTAAAATATTGAATGCTTGCCTGTACCGCCTCATCGTGAGAATAAACAGGTTTTGTCATTACTTTCTCTTCCCTGCCTTTTTTCGCTGCCGGTGTTGATTGTTCTCTTGTTGTCTTTTCAGTTGTAATAGCTGATTCCTGGACAAATAATTCTTCCATATATTTTTGTTATTCTCTGATTTTAATGAGATTAAACGTCCGATGTCTTTTTCGGTGCGTATTTGCTAAATTAAACAAGCATTGTTCTCAAAGCAATAGTAAAATTTTAAGTTTATTAACATTTGGCAGTATAGTTATTAACTATTGGTTTAATAGCTGATAATCAGAGCAATAGACCAGTTCTCCTGTTAATTAATTAACAAATAATTTTTATTTTTGTTAAGGACAGTCTGATAACCCTTAATGAGGTATTAAAAAGGATACGAGAGATCAGGAATCGGGAAAAAAGCGCCTCTGCAGAATATCTAAAGAAATCAGATAGGGTGGAAATCAGCAAAAAAAAAGAGGCTGCCAGAATCTGACAGCCTCTGAATAAAAGATCAAAACTTCAGATTAGTTGAAGATATAACGTATTCCAAACTGCATTGCATATGTTGAAGAATAACCAACGGAATTGGTGAAGGTATTGGTCAGCATTGCGTTATTGTAAGGATTAAGTTTAAATGTAGGAGGAACAGCACCACCGGCAACTACGCTGGTGTTATTCGACATAACAAGAATATTATTCTGGTTATAATACTGAACAATTCCCCAGTTTTTGTTTATCAGGTTACCAAGGTTCAGGATGTCGAGGCTAAGCTGGATTGTATTTCTTTTACCACCAACATTAACAAAGAAATCCTGCTGAATTTTAAGATCGATCTTGTTAACCCAGGGATATACTGCACCATTACGTTCAGCATACTTCCCTTTACGTGTTTTAAGATATTCGTCCTGATCAACGTATGCAAAGAAAGCATCACTCTGCTC
This sequence comes from uncultured Bacteroidota bacterium, assembly GCA_903824785.1. GTDB lineage: Bacteria > Bacteroidota > Bacteroidia > Bacteroidales > VadinHA17 > LD21. The sequence continues at coordinate 128,590 of CAIJYD010000040.1, read as the reverse complement.
CTGAGCAGTCCATGTAATTGCTGTTCCGCCTGCGGGAGTAAAAGTATTTGGAACAAAGGTTATTTCGGAAGCATCAAGAGGAACATAGATAAGGTTGTTTGAGCCGGCACCATCACGTACAATGTTTGACGAATAAACGTAAGAGAAACGGCCTGAAGAACCTCCCTCATAGAAAAACGACAAAGAGGTAGCCATTGATTTCAGGTACTCAATTCTGTAAGAACCCGACATAATAACTTTATTTGGAGTTACATAGCTTGCATAGCTTAATTCCGGACTGTTTGCTCCGTTAACATTTGGGTTGCCGTTCCATGCTGAAGCAGCCTGATCACCTCCACCATCAACAAGATTTTTAGCCTCGCTATGGGTAAAAGCTATCATTCCGGCAAATCCTTTTGTGAATGTCTTTTCCAGTTTAGCTGTCAGAGAGTAGTAGTAACCACCTTTTCTGTTTTCCAGAACTATAGGAGATACACCGTTTCCTCCGGCAGGCAGTCCGGTTGTAACAGCTGTACCAGCGGAATTAATTAACTGATAATATTTGAGGCCGTTTGTAGCTGTAGCCGTTACCGGATAGACAAGGCGGTTATCTGCATAGCTTGGATTATTGATATTGGCAGCACCCTGTAAACCTTCGTTAACAAAGAAAGCTGTATTAATATCTTTATTATAAACTCCTTCGATAGTACCTTTTATTCCCCATGGCAGTTTTGCATCCAAACCTAAGCTGCTTTTCCATGTCTGAGGCATTTTGAAATTATTGGAAATGATAGTAAAGGTTCCGGGGATAATTGTTCCGGCAGTAGGCTGTGTAGCAGGATAATAAGCTCTTGGATCGGAACTGAATGGACCGGGTACGGCAACACCGGAGAATGTCTGTGTTGTCTGAACCATACCGGCATCTCCTGCCTGGCCAACGATCCATACAAATGGAACACGACCTGTAAAGATCCCTGTACCACCACGCAATACCAATGAACGATCGTCACTGAAGTCATAATTAAATCCAACCCTTGGAGAAACCATTACTTTTGATTTCGGGAGAGTTGCAGTGCTGTAGGTATTTGCTCCGAAGGCGAGGGTTGAAATCATAGGATGTTCAGCCATTGGCTCAGGATATGAAGGAAGATCAAGACGGATACCGGCAACAACTTTCAGCTTTGAATTCACGACAAATTCATCCTGAAGATATCCAGCCACCTGACCATATTTGAATGAAGGGAATGCCTGTTCGTAACCCGGCGTATTCGAGAATGTAACGCCAAAACGTGCAGGATTAACTCCTCCGGTGAAATCAGCCCATGAATTGAATACGTAGAAGCTTGAACCAAAACGCATAAATCCGTTTTTTGTATTGTCAGCTTCATAATTTATGCCTGCTGTCATGTTATGAATACCCCACGACCAGGTAACATCGTCATTAAAAGTAACTGTTGAAACCTGACGAAGGTTTCCAAAAGAAAAGAGTTCTGTTCCAAAAGAAACGTAAGGACTTCCGTTTTTAAGAATGTCAACAAAAGGGAAGAGGCTTCCGCCAGTGCTGCGTGGCTCATCCTGATATGAGTAAGTTCCACGAAGTGTATTCATAAGTTTTCCACCTAATAATGTAGAGTTTAACTCAGCTGAAAGAGAGCTGAAATTACTTTCCTGAAAGTACCCGGAGTTCTGATACCACATAGCATCCATGTGGGTACGGTTATTAGTATAGATTGAAGAGAACGGAGAGACTGAAGTGCTTGGGTTAACAGGCGATTTACTTGCCATGTAACTGTAGCGGACATTGAATTTGTGGTTTTTATTGATGTTCCAGTCAATACGTGCAAGGAATTTCGTTCCAGGACTTTCGAATGAATAACCCTGGTAAGGACCTGTTACATATCCGTAATTTTCAAGCAGATAAGCGCTCATCATATCCATATCATCTACAGTTGGACGTGCGATATTATTAGCATAATCAGCTGGTGCTGAAGCAGTAGCAGCAACACGTGGAGGACCTGGAATCTTAGACTTCTCCATTTCAAAGTTCACAAAGAAGAATAATTTATTCTTAATAATCGGACCACCAAGACGCATACCCTGCATGCTGTAGCTGGAAGGAGTTTTTACAAAAGAGGCATCGCCTACTTTATTGCCCTTGTATTTTTCGTTTTGCATATAAGTATAAGCAGAACCGGAAAATTCGTTGCTCCCTGAACGGGTAACAGCATTTACTGAAGCACCGATAAAACCACTCTGACGTACATCGTATGGAGTGATATTTACTGAAATCTGATCGATAGCATCGAGAGAGATAGGGGAACCATTGCCAGGAAGGTTGGTTCCGATACCGAATGCATTGTTAAACTGGGCACCATCCACCGTAATAAAGTTCTGACGATAGTTACCGCCGCCAATCTGGTTGCCATTAGCCTGAGGAGTAAGACGTGTGATGTCATTTATACTTCTGGTAATGGTTGGCATAATATTGAGCTGCCTGTTGTTGATATTAATAGAAGTACCATTTTTTTCTGAATTGAAAATCGGAGCCTTGGCACCGACAACAACTACTTCAGCCAGAGTTGAGGTACCCTCTTCCATTGGAGTGTTGAGTACAAATGATTCACCGAGACTAAGTGTAATATCACTGATTGATTTTTTCGAATAACCAATGAATGAGATTTCAACAGCATAGGGACCGCCCGGCCTCATACCCTGAATTGTAAAAAACCCTTCAGTATTGGCAATAGCGCCATATTGTGATCCGGAAGGAACATGAACGGCAAGAATGGTAGCACCGGCCAAAGCCTGCCCGTTCTTGTCCACTATTTTCCCCCCCATGGATGATGTTGTTGATCCCTGTCCGAACATCATAACTGAGATGAACAGGAATATCAACATCGTAAACATACGTTTGATTTGCTTCATAGTAAAATTAGGATTAATGGTTAAGGTTTAATAATTTTCGCAAAGGTTATTGTAAATGTTTGATTATTTGGTTACATCGATATTACAAAATTGTTAAATACAGCACCGCAATTTACGGCACTTTAAATGATCCTTAACTAATTGCTACAGATTAGTTTTTAACAAATTTTGAGCTGTCTCTGTTAATATCTTTTTGCGATATTTCATGAAGCACTTTATTGGTTGCCCCGGTATTTTTGTTAACATAATAAGAGGCTGCTTTTGCAGATTTCAAGTAAAACTGCTCATCTGTTAACCATCCATCAAGGATATCAGAAAATTTTCCAAATGAATCGAAAGTCATTGCCCCTTTTTCATTAATTAAATCAACCGCCTCCCTGAAGTTTTTATGTCTCGGACCAAACATAACCGGTATTCCCCAGCAAGCCGGCTCTAGTATATTATGTATACCTTTTCCAAAACCACCTCCAATAGCAGCTATACAGGCATATTTGTAGGCCGAGGAAAGCATTCCTATGTTATCTATAATGAGGACTCTGGCATCAGATCCATTTTCACCATACTCAGAAAACCTGACATACTTGACTTTTAACAGCTTTTCAAGCCGTTCAATATTTGCCCTGTCAATTTCATGAGGAGCAAAAACCCATTTCATTTTACCCGGATCTCTATTGATATATTCAGCAATTATCTCTTCATCTTTTGCCCAACTGCTTCCTGCCAGAAAGAGTTTCTCATCTCCTCTGAACTGTTCAAGCTGCGGAATATCACGAGCCGATCCTGAAATCTGTACAACCCTGTCAAACCGTGTATCGCCGGCAAGGTAAACATTGTTCATCCCGATACCTGAAAGCAAAGCGAGTGATCTCTCGTCCTGCACAAATATTCTTTCAAACTTTCTGAGCATACTCCTGAAAAATGATCCGTACCATTTAAAAAAATGCTGCTCCGGCCTGAAAATCCCAGAAACAAGATATAAAGGAATTCCTTTTTTGTAAAGTGCTGAGATATAGTTATTCCAAAATTCATACTTTACAAAAATTACATATTCCGGTCTGACAAGACTAACAAACTTCGCAGCATTGGAGGGAGTATCAGATGGAAGATAACAGATACAATCGGCATTTGGATAGTTCTTTCTTATCTCATAACCCGAAGGAGAAAAAAACGTCAGAACAATTTTTACCTCCGGCATCTTAATTTTTATACCTTCTATTACAGTCCGTCCCTGCTCAAACTCACCAAGAGAGGCACAATGGACCCAGACAGTCCTATCGTCGGGCTTAATCTTATTCCCTATTTTTTCAGCCCATCCTTTCCGCCCTTTTACCAACAATGAGGCTTTTGAATTAAAGGGAGAAACAATTTGAGCCAGAGCCGAGAAAATCAAAATTCCGAGATTGTATAATAGTTCCATAATGGCCGGTTTCGAATGGCCAAAGGTAATGAAAAGCCTTAAAGGCTCAACTGCCCTGTGAAACAAAACCGATAAATATTTCTATCCTTCTGATGGCGATATAAAAGGGTTGAAGGGGTTGAAGGGGTTTAATGGGTTGAAGGGGTTTTCAACTTTAGCTCACTTTAGTAACTGAATAATTACAATTACTTCTATTTTTGTATAATCATATTCTTTAATCCATGGTAAGACTTATTGCCCTTATACTATCAATTATACTGCAGATAATTGCTGCTTCGGTGGCAATGGGTTTTATTAAGCTTACCAAGTACAGATTGTCATGGATATTACTCTCCCTCTCTTTTGCCTTTATGGCTGTTCGCGGGATCATCCAGTTTTTTGAATATATCCGCGGAACACCTTCATATACCTGGCGGATGATAGATGAATGGACCGGAGTTCTGGTTTCAATAATGATTATAGTAGGTGTTATCCTTATCCGTGAATTATTCTACTCACTTAAACGGGCAGAAGCAGACAGGCTGCGTTCTGAAAAAAGAGTAATAAATGCTATCATAAATACTGAGGAAAATGAACGTAAAAGGTTTGCAAAAGATCTTCATGATGGTCTTGGCCCTATACTCTCCACAGTAAAAATGTCTGTCTCGGCTCTCAATGAAAGAATTAGTGATGATTCAGGAAAGGTTATCCTTAATAACACAAACCACCTTGTCAATGAAGCTATCAACGCCATTAAAGAGATCTCAAATAATCTCAGTCCGCATATCCTCTCTAACTTTGGACTCGCAAGTGCTATCGGTGCGTTTACCACTAAGATTAATCAGACTAAATCGGTTGAGATTGATTTTAAAACAAATATGGAGAACCAGCGTCTTGAAAATGAAAAAGAGGTTGTCGTGTATAGGGCTGTCTGTGAACTTATTAACAACTCTATACTCCATTCCGGAGCATCCAGGATTGAGATAGAATTAAACAAACACGAAAAATTTGTTACCTTGCAGTTTTATGACAATGGTCGGGGCTTTGATACCTCTACGCTCACGATGGATGATTTAAAAGGAATGGGGTTGTCTAACATTGAGACACGGGTGAAAACCGTAGAGGGTGTTTTTATTCTGGAGAGCACTCCGGGAAAAGGAACCAGTGCCCTTATCAAACTGATTGATTAAATCTGACTTTATCAAGATGGAAAAAATTCGTATAATCATAACCGACGATCATCAGCTCTTTCGTAACGGATTAAAAATACTTCTTAATGGTTTTTCGGAATTTGAAGTGACCGGAGAAGCCTCTAACGGTGAGGAGTTTCTTAAAATACTTAAAGACACCCCGGCAGATATTGTTCTAATGGATATCAACATGCCCGAGATGAATGGAATTGAAGCTACAAGAAAAGGACTTAAAATCCGTCCCGATGTAGACATTATTGCACTTTCAATGTACGGTGAAGAGGAGTATTACAACAAAATGGTAGATGCCGGTGCTAAAGGATTCCTTCTTAAAGATTCCAATATCTCAGAGGTTAAAGAGGCCATTATCGCTGTCCGGAAAGGTGGCACCTATTTTTCTCAGGAGCTGCTCTATCATGTTATCCAGAAGATCAAACACCGGGAAAATGAAAGTAAGTCGACAAACCTCTCAAAAAGAGAAAAGGAGATACTCGCTAAAATCTGTGAAGGTTTCTCTAATCAGGAGATAGCTGAAACTCTTTTTATCAGCAAGAGAACTGTCGATAAACACCGGGCTAACCTCCTTGGAAAAACGAGCTCAAAAAATACTGCAAGCCTTATCCTTTTTGCTATAAGAAATAAACTAATTGAAGTATAATTCGCTGTTTCAAAATTTTCTAACCCTTTGCCCATGGCTGAATCTCATAATCTTGGTCAGAAAGGAGAAGAACTGGCAACCGAACATCTGAAAAAAGCCGGCTTCAGAATTCTTTTCCGCAACTGGAAGTGGGGGAAACATGAAATTGATATTATCGCCGAGAAAAACGATTTAATAGTTTTCGCAGAGGTAAAAACCCGAACCGACGATTATCAGATGCACCCTGTCACCGCTGTTACCAACGAAAAACAGAAATCAATAATATTTGCAGCTGATGGCTACCTGCAAAAATTTGATGTGAATAAGGTTAGCCGGTTTGATGTGATAACGGTAATTAAAAAAAACGAATCGTTTGAAATCGATCATATTGAGGATGCGTTTTATCCAACGCTCAGATAATCATGTTATATGAATATTGAAACAATCAGAGATTATTGTATTTCGAAAGAAGGAGTTGCGGAAAGCTTTCCCTTCGGTGACGATACTCTTGTCTTTAAGGCAGGTGAAAAAATATTTGCATTGGTAAACCTCGATGGCGACCTGAGCATAAACCTTAAATGTGACCCTGATCTGGCAATTGATCTCAGAGAAAGATACTCTGCAGTAATTCCGGGTTATCATATGAATAAGAAGCACTGGAATACAATTTTACTTAACGGGACTATTCCTGATAAGGAAATATTATCGTGGATCGATCATTCATATCAACTTGTATCTGGCAAAGGTTGACTTTCAGTTCTGAAATTATTATTAACAAACGAACATTTGAACAGAAGAAGTCAGAACTGTTTATTTTGAGAGTAACTTCTGCATTCTTCATCCATTTGTGCTATTGTTCTTACTTCCAAAACTTCCGTGACGACTTATTAGGCACAATTTCAAATTAAAGAAATATATAGTACTTTTGACTTATGAACATAGTCGAACAGAATATTGATTCTATTCGGGACTTGTGCACGAAACACAAGGTCTCCAGACTTTTTGTTTTTGGATCTATCCTTAAAAATAAACTCAAGAAAAATAGCGACATTGATCTTATCGTTGATTTCGGTGAGATAGATGTTTACGAATATGCAGATAACTATTTTGATCTTAAATTCTCCTTGGAGAATTTATTTAAACGGAAAGTTGACCTTCTGGAAGATAAAGCAATTAATAATCCCTATTTAAGACAATCAATTGATTCCACAAAACAATTGATCTATGGATAATGAGATTAAAACATGGCTTTACGACGTTCTTCAATCTATCAACGAAATAGATAGTTATTATACTGATAAGCCAAGAAAATTTGCTGATTATTTGTTAGATTTAAAAACAAAAAGAGCAGTTGAACGAAATATAGAGATAATAGGTGAGGCTATTAATCGTATTCTTAAAAAAGATAAGGATTTTAACATCGACAATGCTCAGAAAATAATAGGGACCAGAAACCGAATAGTTCACGGTTATGATAAAATATCTGACAATCTCATCTGGAGTATTGTGATAAACAATCTGCCAAAACTTAAAGAAGAAGTCCAAGATCTCTTAAAATAAAATCCACCCGCTAACACAAACATCCTTTCACCTGAGCCTTTGATCGAGTAATCTCTCGGCAAAAACTCTCCTTATTTTAAACATCTGATAATTGTATTATTGGTAAAGTATTGTATAACTGTTTTTTATACAGTATTGTTAAAAATCATATGAATAAAAAGCACTGGAACACTATTAATCTTGATGGGACAGTTCCTGATAAAGAGATATTTTTGTGGATTGATCATTCATATGAACTCGTTGACGCGAAGAAGTAATAATTCAGCATTCTTACGCAAAGTTATAATTGAATTTAATGTACTTGAAAAGCTTACCTGATTTTTGTAACTTTGTGATCTAATGAAAAGCAAAGACCAAATATTGTTGTTTCTGGCGCAGAACAAAAACCTGTTCCGCGATAAATATCATATTGTCCGAATCGGACTCTTTGGATCATACGCCCGCGGCGAGCAAAATATTGACAGTGACTTAGACCTTATGGTTGAATTTGAGGATAATACACAAGAACTTTTTGAACTTAAATTACAGTTGAAAGCCTTCTTCTTAAAAACCCTTGGAATTGAAATAGATATCTGCCGTGAGAAATATATTAAACCAAGGATCAAAAAGCAAATATTAAGCGAGACTCTCTATGCTGACTAAAGATTATCTCTGTCTTGAATCGATTCTCGAAGCAACAAACAGGATTATTGAATATACTTCCGGATTTGATTCTGCTGATAGTTTTAATAATGACTACCGAAACTTTGACGCAACAATGATGAATTTTGTAGTTATTGGCGAAATGGTGGATAAAATTTCAACAGACTTTAAAAGAGATCATACTAATATTGAATGGATTAAAATTAAAGGATTCAGAATATTATTTTTAATTTCTTTAGCTTAGTCTCTGATATTTAATGCCGCTTTCAGGAATTAAACTGTAACTTTGAATAAAGCACCTATATTTATAACCGCAAACCTGCACAAAATAATACCTTAAATGTTCCAACACAACCCTTCAAACAAAACTATATACGGATGAAAAGACAAGTTTCCCTTATTCTGCTGATCGGATTTCTCTCACTTTCAGCTTTCGCCCAAAAGAAAAACGCCACTCCTCCTGTCCAAAAAACTGAAGAAGAGGTCAGGTTTACACCCGTAGTGGAGCTAAAGGCTACACCTGTTAAAAATCAGGCCGCTACAGGAACCTGCTGGTGCTTTGCCACAACTTCGTTCATCGAATCAGAGCTTCTGCGTACCGGGAAAGGGGAGTACGACCTCTCCGAGATGTTCATTGTGCGATATAACTATTTGAAGAAACTTTCAAACAACTACCTGAGGCAGGGGAAAGGAAACATTTCCGAGGGAAGCCTTGCTCACGACTGGATGAACGTCTTCTCCGAGACGGGTATAGTTCCTGATGAGGTCTACAACGGACTGAATTATGGATCGCCAACCCATAACCATGGTGAGTTTCAGGATTTCCTTGCAGCTGTTGCTTCAGTTCCTGTAGAGCGGAAAAAAGCAAGTGAACAGTATGATAAAATAGTTGATGCAGTTCTTGATACTTACCTTGGAAAAATTCCGGAATCTTTTACCTACAAAGGTGTAAACTATACCCCGGCATCATTTGCTGCAAGTCTTGGTATTAATCCGGCTGATTATGTCGAAATAACCTCATTCACACATTTCCCCTTCTATTCTCAGGGGGTTCTAGAAGTACCCGACAACTGGACAATGGGAAAATTTTATAATGTCCCTCTTGATGAACTTATCACCATTATGAACTACTCATTAAACAATGGTTATACTGTTAACTGGGACGGTGATGTAAGTGAAAAAGGGTTTACCCATTCGAAGGGGGTAGCTGTTCTGCCCGGACCTGTTGTCTCTCAGGAGATGCGACAGGCAGGTTATGAAACCTTCACCACTACCGATGACCACCTGATGCATCTTACAGGTATGCTGAAAGACCAGTCGGGGATGAATTATTATAAAACAAAGAACTCCTGGGGCCCGACCAGTAACTCCTCCGGAGGATACCTCAATATGTCGGAAAACTATGTTCGCGCAAAAACTATCTTCATAATGGTTAATAAAAACGCGATCCCTCCGGCGATAAAAACAAAACTCGGGATCTTATAATTATTACGATTTCAGGTTATTAACCGGCATTTATCCGCTTACCGGAAGAGACGATACCAATGACCAGATAATAAAAGGCAGTGAAACTTCCAGGTATTATTCGGCCAGCAGATTGCATCCTCTGATATCGCTCGAATCGAACCGTCCGAGTACTTCAAACCCTCCATCTTCATGTACTCTGCCGAGATCTCCGGTAGAGATGAAGGAGCATGAGTTTAAATTTGCAAGATCTATAATATTTATCCCTCCTGTTTTACCCGGCCCGGTAAACAGAGTCAGAGGATCGTTCGGGTCCCTGATAACCACTTTCATCCAGGGAGGAGAATAAAAGATGCCGTCTCCTTTCGAGTATGCCTGACTCATAAGTTCTGTCATCCCATATTCCGAATGTATTGAGGAAACATTGAATTTCTCTTTCAGAATTGCATGAAGCCCCGGTCGGGTCAGCTCTTTTCTTCTGCCTTTCATCCCTCCGGTCTCCATTACGATTACTCCGGAAAGATCAGGCGACTCATTTTCAGCAAGATCAAGAAGGGCAAAACTTACCCCGAGTAACAGGATTTTATGGTTCTGCCCTTTTGCTTTTTTCAGGGCGTTTACCAGATCTTCAGTATTCCCTTTGTAAAACCCGCTCTCAGGATGGAGGCTTTTCCCTATAAGTTTATCTGCCATGTAAACCAGTGAGGATCCTTTTCTTTCAATATATGATGGCAATAAGGCTGCAATGAAATAATCACCGGGTTCGCCATAAAAGAGGTTGAATGTTTTAAAGAAACTCTCTTCATAAAGACTCAAATCACTTACAAGGTGTTTCCCGGCTACAGTTCCTGTTGTACCACTGCTCTCAAAGATCATTTCTACAGGACGCTCACCGGAAATTATCTGATGATTTCTGAAGAATTCCACAGGCAAAAACGGGAGATCAGAAACAGTCTCAAATGAACTGCGGCTTCTATTGAGATTGCTTATAAATGACTTATATACAGGATTTCCATGATACTGGTAATCAAATACCTCCAATGCCGTTTTCAGAAATTCCTCCTCCGTCCGGATATTGAAAATTCTGTTTCGCAAATCACTTCTCATTTGCCCGGAAAAGTTGTGGATCCATCGGGCTGAATAACCCACTGGAAAGTACATTCACCGTAAGGGAGGGTGCTTCTGATCTCATTTATTGTACTTACAATCCTGATTTTTACATAGTTCTCACTACCGGTTCTGTAAATCCAGAGCTGATTGGGAGCAATAGGATCGGCCATATCCTGCCATTGCAAAGCCGGAATTGTTTTCAGGTTGTTAAATGCTGTTTTAGCTGCTTCAGCATCGGCATAATCTCCTGCTTTGGCAAAGGATGGCTTCAGATTATTTGCCTGAAAGGTCAATCTTCCCGGAGGAGAATCATTGTTTACATATAATACAATGTCATAACCATGGCTTTCAATGGTTGATACAAGCATTGCCCTTGAAAATGAAAAGCCATAGACAAAATAAGTTGTGGTCTGGTAGGTACTGTTATCAATGGTATCAATGCCGCTTGTGCGCAAAGGTTCTGTTTTCGTGCATGATACAAGAACAGTCAGAGAAAACAGAATAATGTAAAATATTTTTTTCATCCGTAAATAATATTAAAAAATACCCGGATGGAACCTCTTCTTGCTGATCCTGAATTATCCTGATTAGTTTTTAATAATTCACACCTGTCAGCCGGGTTTCATTTCTGAATACAAAGATACAATAAAAAAAGAGGACGCATCTGTATGCAGCCTCTTCTTTAATTATATAAGGTATTCTAACCCTCTTTTTTATACTATTCTCCGCGTATGGCAGTAATCCCCGGAAGTTTCTTTCCTTCCATATATTCAAGCATTGCTCCTCCTCCTGTTGAAACATAGCTTACTTTTTCAGCCAGTCCGTTCTTATTGATTGCAGCAACAGAGTCGCCACCGCCGATCAGACTGAAAGCCCCTTTTGATGTTGCTTCTGCAATCGCTTTTGCGACAGAGGTTGTTCCTTTTGAGAATTTCTCCATTTCGAAGACACCCATTGGTCCGTTCCATAGAATTGTTTTGGAGTTTTCAATAACAGATGAAAAGAGTTTAATTGACCCTTCAGCGATGTCGAGGCCAAGCCATCCATCTTCTATAGCATCGGCAGCTGTAATAGCTGTGCTCGCCTCATTATCAAATTTATCGGCATTGAGACTATCAACAGGAAGGTAAAGCTTAACATTTTTCTCTTTTGCCTTCTCAATAAGCTGGAGGGCAAGTTCAAGTTTATCTTCCTCACAAAGCGACTTGCCTATTTTGCCACCCATAGCTTTAATAAAGGTATAGGTCATCCCGCCGCCTATAATCAGATTATCGACCCTGTTAAGAAGATTCTCAATAAGCATAATCTTATCTGAAACCTTAGCTCCTCCCATTATGGCGGTAAACGGCCTTTGAGAATTATTCAGAACCTTATCCATTGCAGCAAGCTCACTGTTAATAAGATAGCCGAACATTCTTTTTTCTGTATCAAAAAAATCAGCCATCACAGCAGTGGTGGCATGAGCCCGATGGGCAGTACCAAATGCATCATTTACATATATTTCGGCATAGCCGGCGAGTTTTTTCGCCATCTCTTTCTGCCCGACCTTCATCGCTGCTTTTGCAGCTTTCTTCTCTTCATCTGTTACATTCTCTGGAAGAATTGGTTTTCCTTCCTCTTCAGGATAGAAACGGACATTCTCAAGAAGCAGAATCTCACCCGGTTTTAATGCACCGGCCATTTCCACGGCAGATTCACCAAGACAATCGCCGGCAAATAATACCTTCTTTCCAAGATGCTTTTCAAGAACCGGAATTACCGGCTTAAGTGAATATTTTTCCATTGGTCCCTCCGGTCTTCCGAGATGAGACATAAGGATAAGGCAACCGCCGTCATTTAGAATCTTATTGATTGTCAGTAATGCCCCCCTGATACGGGTATCGTCGGTCACTGTAAAGGTTTTTTTGTCGAGGGGTACGTTGAAATCGACCCTAACTATTGCTTTCTTTCCCTTGAAATTAAAGTCCTGAATCATTTTCATAGATCTGTATTTTTATTATTAATGATGAATTTTCTTTTTACAAACCTACATTTTTTTTATAAATATTCATTTGCAAAAAATCATCTGTTTTCATTAAAAATCAACTCCCGAATGAACTTTGGCCCCTTTTCTATTGTTGCCACTTCATAAAAGAATGATTAAATTTGAAAAAAAAATTATGGCAAAAATTACTTTAAAGGGGAATCCTGTAAATACATCCGGAAACCTACCATCACTTGGGAGCAAAGCCCCCGATTTTACTCTGGTAAAATCTGACCTTGGAAACCTTTCTCTTAATGAGTTAAAGGGAAAGAAACTGATTTTGAATATATTCCCGAGTCTCGACACATCAGTGTGTGCTGCTTCAGTACGTAAATTTAACCAGCTGGCTGCAGGGAAAACAAATACTTCAGTACTGGCAATTTCAAAAGATCTTCCTTTTGCCCATGGCCGTTTCTGCTCAGCTGAAGGGATTACCAATGTTATAACCCTTTCAGGTTTCAGGGATTCAGCTTTTGGAAAATCTTATGGCGTCGACATTACCGACGGTCCTCTTGCAGGGGTTTATGCCCGCAGTATCGTGGTTATTGATGAATCGGGTAATGTCACTTATACTGAACTTGTCCCCGAAATCACAATTGAGCCTGACTACGACAAAGCTTTAGCTGCTTTATAATAAAGTAAAAATTGAATTGTATTTCTTTCAGGAAAGATTAACAGGAAGATGAATTTCTCACAGATCCCTGGTCAGAAGGATATTATAGGAAAGCTTATCCACTCGGTTAAGGAAGAAAGGGTGAGCCATGCCCAGTTGTTTGCAGGTCCGGAAGGATGCGGCAGCATGGCTCTTGCCCTTGCTTATGCCATGTACATAAGTTGTGAGAACAGGTCAGACCATGACTCATGCGGAACCTGTAAATCGTGCGTTAAGTACGAGAAGATGATTCATCCTGACTTTCATTTTGTCTTTCCTGTTATAAAAGGGAAGAAAGCCACCGACCCCGTAAGCGACAATTATATAGAAGAGTGGAGAGCGTTCGTAAAAAAATCTCCTTTTTTTACAATTAATAACTGGCTCGATTCGATTGAGGTTGGAAATGCTCAGGGGATGATATTTGCCTCCGAAGCTTCAGAGATAATAAAAAAGCTGAGTCTGAAGACCTTTGAATCGGATTTTAAAATAATGATCATCTGGCTTCCCGAAAAAATGCATCAGGCGACCTCCAATAAGCTCCTGAAAATGATTGAGGAACCTCCGGAGAAAACTCTTTTCCTCCTTGTTTCGGAAGAGCCCGGCAAAGTAATCCCGACCATTCTCTCAAGATGTCAGCTTCTGAAAATCCCCTCCTTCAGCAGCAAGGATATTGAATCTTACCTGACAAAACGATTTAACCTTTCACCGGAAAAAGCTGCCGAAATATCGCATGTCTCAAAAGGTAATATCGTCAGAGCTATTGAGTTGTGTGAATCAGAAGATGCTTCACTGGCTAATCTCGACCGGTTTAAAAGTCTTATGCGTTTTGCCTGGAAACGCGACATAATTTCTGTCATCGGCTGGTCGGAGGAGATTGCTGCGACAGGCAGGGAGGCGCAGAAAAATTTCATATCTTTTTCTTTGAGGCTTCTGCGGGAAAACCTCATGCTTTCACTCGATCAACTGAAAAACAGGCTGGTTTTCCTTACAGGTGAAGAGGCAAGTTTCTCCGGAAAGTTCCACCCATTCATCAATCAGAATAATATTTATCCCCTCACAGAAGAGTTTAATCTGGTCTATTCACATATCGAAGCAAACGGGAATGCAAAAATTATCTTTCTCGATCTTGCCTTAAAAGTTACGAGGCTCATCAAATCATCCTGAGCACGATTGTTGAAATTAAGCTTTTATTGACTATTTTTGCAGAGTAACTTCGAAAGCAAATATCGTTTTATGGCAGATAATGAAGATATTCAAGGCCAATTCGGGGATGAGATCCGGATGCCTGATATAACATATAAACCCGGGTATAATAAACTTGATTCTTTCAACTGGCTGAAAGATCTGCCCGAAATTCCAACAGGTAACGAACTTGTTGAAATCCGTTTCAAGAATACCCGTAAAGGATTCTTCAGAAATGTTAATGGCCTGCGCCTTGAGATAGGCGATGTTGTTGCAGTAGAGGCTTCTCCCGGACATGACATTGGCCGTGTATCGATGGTAGGTCATTTAATAGATGAACAACTCAAGAAACTTAAAACCCCACCATTGCCCGACGACCTGAAAAAGGTCTACCGCAAAGCAAAAGCTGTCGATATTCAAAAGTGGGAAGAGGCAAAAAAACTTGAAGCACACACCATGCTTCGCTCAAGAAAGATCTCCGAAGAACTCCGGCTAAATATGAAGATTGGAGATGTTGAATATCAGGGCGATAAAACAAAAGCTATCTTCTATTATATTGCCGACGAAAGAGTTGACTTCCGTCAGTTAATCAAAGTACTTGCAGATGAGTTCAGGGTAAGGATAGAGATGCGCCAGATCGGGGCACGCCAGGAAGCCGGAAGGATCGGTGGAATTGGCTCTTGCGGAAGAGAACTCTGCTGCTCCACACATATCACTAATTTTATTTCCGTTACAACAACCCATGCAAAATATCAGGAGCTGTCGCTTAATCCGCAAAAACTGGCCGGCCAGTGCAGCAAACTGAAATGCTGTCTTAACTTTGAACTCGATTGCTATGTTGATGCACAAAGAGGATTCCCTCCGAAAGACATCCCTCTTGAAGCACTCGACTGTACTGCCTGGTTCATGAAAATGGAGGTACATAAAGGACTCTACTGGTATTCAACTGATCAACATTCAACAGCCAATATTATTGCTCTTCCAATTCAACGGGTAAAGGAAATACAAGCCCTGAACAAAAAGGGTACAAAGGTAGACCGACTCAAACTTGTGGATGAATCGTGGGAAGCTGCCCCTGTTTCTCAGGATCTTCTGAAGAACAACAGCCTCACGCGGTTTGACCCGCCTGACAATAAAAGCCAGAGCAACAGGAACCCGAACAGAAGAAAAAACAGAAGATTCAATGACAAAAGGAATAAATAGATCCTCATCTGTTTTAATACTGATATCCTTTCTGTTGTTATCATCCTGCAACAGAAATATTGTGTTTACCGATTTTATGGTTATGCCTGGAAATGTCTGGAATCTTCCGTCTATTGTGGATTTCAAGATCCCAATTTCTGACACTTTAAGCAGAAACAATGTGCTTTTTACAATCAGAACAGGATCGTCCTACCCTTTTCGCAATATCTACCTTTTCGTAACCACAACCTCCCCCGACGGAAAAGTCATTACAGATACGCTTCAGTATAATCTTGCTGATGAAAAAGGGGCATGGCATGGAAAAGGATTCGGTGATATACATGAACTCAACCTCCCATATAAAACCAATGTCTATTTCCCTTCCAAAGGCACATACCAGTTTAAAATCCAGCATGGTATGCGCATTGAAGATCTGAAAGGGGTTTATGATTTCGGATTAAGAATAGAAAAAATTACAAAATAAATCGTAGGCGTGGGAAAGAATAAACTGGCCAGATGGACAGAGCTGGGATCATACGATAACGTTATCCAACCCCTGATCGGGGATATTTCATCAAAAGACCATTATATAAAAGGAAGGTGGAATAAAGATCTCTTCAGAAATGATAATCCTCTCATCCTTGAACTTGGATGCGGAAAAGGAGAATATACAGTAGGACTGGCCTCCAGATTTCCTGAAAATAATTACATCGGAATTGATATTAAAGGGGCCCGTATGTGGCGCGGTGCCAAAACAGCCAACGAAAATAATCTGCCAAATGTGGCCTTTCTCCGCACAAGGATTGAGTTCATTAATTCCTTCTTTGCATCAGATGAGGTGGATGAGATCTGGATCACCTTCCCCGATCCGCATCCCGGTGGAAGAAACTCAAATAAAAGACTTACCTCTCCTCCTTTCCTTAACCGGTATCGTCTCTTCCTGAAAAACAACGGACTGGTTCATCTTAAAACTGACAATGCAGAGCTATTTCAATATACTCAATCAGTTGCTGCCAGAAATAAACTCGATACACTATTTGCTACCAGCGACCTCTATTCCAAAGAGCAACCTGTCTTCTCTGATAATACCACTCCTGAAGATCAGATAATCAGGAAGATCGTTTCAGAAGATATTCTTTCAATCAGAACACATTATGAAAAGCTCTTCCTTAAAGCGGGACTCAAAATTAACTATATCACTTTCAGGCTGGAAAAAGAAAAACAGATCACCGATGACCCCGGGAAATCAAAAAGTAAATAACGATTTTTTCTCAAGGGTATATGAAGTCACAAAGCTTATACCATACGGAAGAATCACATCCTACGGAGCCATTGCACGTTTTCTGGGCTCAGGGAAATCAGCCCGGATGGTCGGCTGGGCACTCAATGTTTGTCACAGCAATCCTGATTTCATCCCCGCTCACAGAGTTGTAAACAGGAATGGAGTGCTTACAGGAAAACATCATTTCGGGAATTCTTCCACAATGCAACAGCTTCTTTTTAATGAAGGTATCATAATTGAAGATGACACGATCATTAATTTCAAAGAGAAATTCTGGGACCCCGCTACCGGGTTACAATAACTTCTTTTCTATTCCGGAAACACAATACGCTTTTCACCAATATTTTGAATTTTCATAAAATATTGGTACAATTGCACCTTGTTTATATTTAAATCAAATAAAAATAACCCTACCATTAACACCATTAAACCTGCATTATACCAGGTATGTGGAAAATAAACAGGCAGGAGAAAGTCATTTTTCAAAAGGTTATGGGCAGGTAAGCAATGGCGGAAAGAAGAATTGAATATTATGTATTAATGAAAGAGAATAAACAATAAATTAAATTCAGAATTTGAAATGTTTTCAGAAGAGCAGATTATAAAAGTCCTTTCCAAAGTAATTCACCCCGAAAAAGGAAAAGATATTGTTACCATGGGGATGGTCTCAGTAATTGAGTCCGATGACAACGGGATTTCTATCACATTAACACCGGAGAAATCAAACGATCCGTTTATTTCATCCATAAAGAGCACCATAGTAAAAACTATTAAAGAGGCTCTCGGCCCTGATGCCGTTATCAGCGAAATAAAAATTCAGCCAAAAGTAATTGTTGGAAAACATCAGGAAAAACAACGTGAAATCCTACCCGGCGTAAAAGATATTATTGCTGTCTCGTCGGGAAAAGGTGGTGTTGGAAAGACAACCATTGCAGTTAATCTGGCTATCTCCCTTGCGCGCAAAGGATTTAGTGTGGGACTTTTGGATGCTGACGTTTACGGACCCTCTGTTCCGAAAATGTTTGATGCTGAGAAGTACAAACCTGAAATAAAAAGAGAAAACAATATCGATCATATTATTCCCCTTACAAAATTCGGAGTAAAAGTTCTTTCAACAGGTTTTTTTGTTGATCCTTCAGAGGCAGTTGTCTGGAGAGGTCCTATGGCTTCCAATTTTCTGAAACAACTGATAACCCAGGGTGACTGGGGTTCCCTCGATTACCTTCTGGTTGATCTTCCTCCCGGGACAAGTGACATTCACCTGACTCTCGTCCAGGAAGTTCCTGTTACAGGAGCAATTGTTGTGACCACGCCACAGGATGTAGCTGTTGCAGATGCCATTAAAGGAATTTCAATGTTCCGCAGCGACAAAATAGATGTGCCGGTACTTGGCCTTGTTGAAAATATGTCGTGGTTTACCCCTGCAGAGCTTCCCGAAAGTAAATATTATATTTTTGGAAAAGAGGGAGGAAAGAACCTTGCTGAAAAAATGAATGTCCCGCTTCTCGGACAGATCCCTCTGGTTCAGAGCATCTGCGAGGGGAGTGATAGCGGCCAGCCTGCCGCCCTCAGCGATTCTATAACAGGAAAAGCGTTTATGGAACTTGCAGATGTGGTTATTGAAAATGTGGAGAGAAGAAAAAAAGAGCAGAAACCAACTGTTAAACTTAAAATAAATAAATAAATATTCAGACAAAATGACGGAAACAAAAAGTATTAAAGAGCGTGTAATGAATGCACTTGAAAGAGTAAGGCCATATCTGCAGTCAGATGGAGGTGATATTGATCTTATCGATGTAACTGATGATATGACAGTTAAAGTAAAACTTACCGGAGCATGCCAGGGCTGTCCTTACAGTATGCAGACCTTAAAAGCCGGAGTTGAACAGGCAATTATAAAAGAAGTTCCGGAAATAAAGAGAGTTATTTCAGCCTGAGAAAGGTCGTAATCTCAATTTTATTTACCTTTGAAACCAGCATGTTTCACAAAACAGTGCAGGCCACGAAAGCAGAGCAAAATTAATAGATTATGTTTCAGGTGAGTTTCGGAGTGGGTGAAAAAATATATTTTATGCAGATTAAATACTATATACAAAGTTAGTCAGTTATAGTACTAAAAGTCATTTATTGGCTTCAAACAAAGCATCATATAAATACCTGGTGTTATTGGGATTATCTCTGATCCTGACAGACTGTTCGGTTGAAAAAAACACGGACGCATCCAGGTTTTACCATGGCATGACAGCCAGATACAATATCTATTTTAATGGTTATGAGAGCTTTAAAGCTGGCATGGTTAAAATATCCAATGGCTATCAGGATGATTATGCAGAGATGCTAAATGTATTTGAATACAGCGATCCATCCACCGTATCGCTCTGCTCCTCCGATATGGAGAGAGCAATTCAGAAGGCCTCAAAACTAATCTCTCTGAAATCTATAACAGCAAAGCCTGAGATCAAAGAAAAAGGAGAGCCTTCAGAAAAAGACAAAGAGCTCCTTGAAAGGAAAGAATATAATGAGTGGGTTGATGACAGTTATCTGCTGATTGGGAAAGCCCGGTTTTATAAACATGAATTTATTGAAGCAACAGATATTTTCAACTACTGTATCACCGATGCCAATAATCCTGCAATTAAAGCTGAAGCTTCGATCTGGCTGGCAAGAGTTTACAACGAAACCAAAAACTATATTGAATCATTAAGATTATTAAATGACCTTTCTATCTCTCCTGATTTCACAAAAGCCCTGAAATCAATGTATTATACAACAAAAGCCGATCTCTTCATTAAACAAAAAAAATATTCCGAAGCTACAGAACCTCTTATTAAATCATTAGAACTTATTTCGGGGAAAAGAACAAAATACAGGATGACCTACCTTCTTGCCCAGTTATTTGAGCAAACAGGTGACGGAGCTATGGCAACCTCTCTGTTTCGCGATGTTGTAAAGATGAATCCGCCTTATGAGGTTGAATTTAATGCCAGAATCAACATTGCCGGTGTTTTTGATATTAACTCTGGAAACCCGAGGGAGATCAGAAGAGAGCTTGAAAAAATGCTGAAAGATTCAAAGAATGTGGATTTCCGCGACCAGATCTATTATGCGCTGGGGAGCATGTCGATAAAAGAGGGAAACCAAACCGAAGCAATCGATTTTTTCAAGAAATCAGCCGCAGCCAGCTCCGGCAATCAAAATCAGAAGGTAAGAACCTACCTTGCCCTTGCCGGTTTTTATTATGATAAACCCGATTATATTTTAGCAGGGAACTACTATGACAGTACCGTATATCTCCTCGACCAGAAACATCCTGACTTTCAGACATTAAAATCGAGATCACAAAACCTGAATGCCCTGGTTTCACAATTAACTGTAATTCAGTTGGAAGACAGTTTACTCCGTGTGGCTTTAATGGGTGAATCTGAAAGAAATAATCTCATTTCAACAATTATTGCAAAAGTCGTTAAAGACGAAAGTGAAGGAAAAGCAACTGATAACAGGGACCGGACAAATCTGGGGGAATACTATGAGAATGAAAGACGTTCCCAGGGGAATATAGACCAGGAAGGAAAATGGTACTTTTATAACCAGGCAGCCCTCACTTTTGGGCGGACTGAATTCCGGAAGCGATGGGGAGACAGAAAACTTGAAGATAACTGGAGAAGGTCAAACAAAGCTCGTGTGAATGTAACCCTAGGAACAACAATCACTGATGAGAATTCCCCGGAGAAAAAAGACTCCACGGAAAAGGTTATAGATAATAAAAAGCCTGAATTCTATCTAAGGGAACTCCCTCTGACTGATTCTCTGAAAGCTGTTTCAAATGAAAAAATAGCCAACGCAATGCTAAATGCCGGAAAAGCGTACGCAGACCGGATCCCTGACATTGCAAAAGCAACTGAAACATTCGAATCCCTTATTGCCCGTTACCCTAATCACGAACTTGTTCCGGAAGCATTGTACTGTCTTTATAAGGCTAATAAAGAAGGGAATAACCTTAAGTCGGAAGCTTACAGGCAACGACTCCTTGAAAAGTACCCCTCAAGCGAATTTGCCAGAATCCTGTCAGACCCCGGCTATTTTGAGAAAAAGCTGGCCGATCTGAAAATTGTTGAAAAACTTTATCAGGAGGCTTATAACACTTATGTCAGTGAAAAATTTAAAGAAGCAATTCAGCTCTGCGATGATGCCTCTAAAAAATACCCTCAGGATCTGCTTGTGTCCAAATTCCGACTGCTTCGTGCCTATGCCATTGCCCGCACAACTGATGAACGTACTTTCAAGGAGGAGCTGAACAGCCTTATTAAAGCATGGCCAGGTACCATTGAAAGCAAGAAAGCTGCCGAAATAATTGCATTCCTGAATCAAAAAATTCCTGAACTGAAAAATGAAGAGGAAAAAGAATTAGCTGCAGAATTGTACCTTACCGATAAAACAGTAAGCCATGTCTTTGCATTGGTAATTACAGATCCTTCGTTTAATATTAATCTCGCTACGTTTGATGTTATCAGTTATAACATTGATAACTATACAAATAAAAATTACAAAACCGAAGGGGCTGTAGTTGATAAAAAATATATACTGATAACTGTATCAGGCTTTACAGATAATGACCAGGCCCTGGAATATTACAAAGCTTTTCAGACCGATAAGGTTGTCAGAAATCCATCAGGTATAAAAATGATGACTTTTACTATTAACGCAAATAACCTGAAGGTTCTTAACAACGATAAAAAGCCAGAGCGCTATCAGCTGTTTTTTATGGAGAATTATATAAAGCCAAAAGATTCAAAGCCTTAGATACTGAGCCGATTCATCTCAATTATAACCACCTTTCTCAAAAACAGGTAATATCAGAATCGCTGACGGGGAGTTTAATAAGAAAAAAGAAGGAAGCATGAGAAAAATAAAAATCCTCTGGACTGATGATGAGGTAGAGGCTCTGAAACCACATATTATTTTTCTGGAAGAGAAAGGTTACGAGATTGATACCTGTTCGAATGGAAATGATACCATAGACCTCGTCAGACTAAACCAGTACGATCTTATTTTCCTTGACGAAAACATGCCCGGATTAAGTGGTATTGAGACACTTAAGCTTATTAAGGAGGTACGTACTGATATCCCTGTGGTAATGATCACCAAGAGCGATGAGGAAGAGTTAATGGAGGCTGCCATCGGTTCAGAGATAGCCGACTATCTCATTAAACCTGTTAAACCAAAACAGGTGCTGCTTGCAATAAAAAAGATACTCGATCAGCGCCGGCTTATAACTGAAAAAACAACAACCGATTACAGGCTCGAATTCACCCGTATAACCAATATGATTTCAACAGCTTCTACCTGCAATGACTGGACAGAACTGTATAAAAAACTGGTGTTCTGGGAATCAGAACTTGAGAAATCGTCCGATCCGGGAATGTCTGAAATACTGAAAATGCAGGATAATGAAGCCAACAATTCATTTTCAAGATTCATGATCAACAATTATCTAAGCTGGATGAAGCCTGATAATGTCAATAAACCCATATTATCCTCTTCTCTTTTCACAAAAAAAATATTCCCGCACGTTCAGGAAAAGAAACCGCTCTTTTTTATCCTGATCGATAATATGAGGTACGACCAGTGGAAAACCATCTCAGCGGAACTTGCCGGGATGTACAGGGTTATAGAGGAGGATCTCTATTTCAGTATTCTGCCTACTTCAACCCAATTCAGCCGTAACTCAATTTTTGCAGGACTGATGCCATCGGCAATAGCTGAAACAATGCCTCAGTACTGGATTAATGATGATGATGAAGAGGGAAAAAATAATTTCGAGGAGGAGTTATTCAGGAATCAGCTTACACGTAAAAAACTGAATTACAAGTGGTCGTATAACAAAATCAGTAACAGCGCTGCGGGCAAAAAGGTAAATGAAAAGGTAAGATCGTTACTTGAGAACGACATTAACATCCTTGTTTTTAATTTTGTTGATATTCTTTCGCATGCAAGAACAGAGATCGGGGTTATCCGCGATCTGGCAAACGACGAACGTGCTTACAGAAGCCTCACCCGCTCATGGTTTATAAACTCTACTTTGTTCGAATTGCTTAAAACACTTGCATCTCATCAGGTAAAGGTTGTATTCAGTACCGACCATGGAACAATAAGGGTTCAGAACCCTGTGAAAATTATCGGTGACAGGAAAACATCCTCCAACCTAAGGTACAAAATGGGCAGAAACCTCGATTATGATCAGAAACGAGTATTTGAATTAAAGGATCCTGAAAAAGCAATGCTTCCCAAATCCAACATCAGTTCCAGATATATTTTTGCTCTGAACAAGGACTTTCTTGTTTATCAGAATAATTATAACCATTATGCCAGCTATTACAAAGATACCTTCCAGCATGGAGGGATCTCAATGCAGGAGATTATGTTGCCATTTGCATGTCTCGAACCAGTTTAACAGTCAGTTTTTGAACCGATGAAAATTCTAATAAAGGATAAAAGCCATCTTCCTGCAGCTGCTAAAAAGTTTCTCAAACATTACGGAGAGAACAGAATGTTTGCTTTTTACGGTTCTATGGGTGCCGGAAAGACAACCATTATAAAAGCCATCTGCAGGATTCTTGGTGCCTCAGATATTGTTAGCAGCCCTACCTTTACCCTGGTTAATGAATACCGCACTTCCGGTGGAGAAACAATTTTTCATATCGATTTCTACAGAATAAAAAAACAGGAAGAGGTATTTGACTTTGGAATTGAGGAGTACTTTACAGGCGAATCTTTCTGTTTTATGGAATGGCCTGAGCTTGTTGAGGAAATTCTTCCTCCCGGAACCGTGCGTATCAGGATTTCTGTGGACAACGATGAACAACGAACACTTTTGATATCATAGCAATCTCTTATTTTGCTCTCTGTTGCAATTTTTTTACCTTTGAAGAAATAACCTGTTTCCAATGATGAACGACAAAGGGAAAAGCGGAAAAGTAAGTTTTGGCAATACAGCATTTATGCCAAAGGAAGAACATCTTGAAACCGCCGTCAGAAACCGTAGAATTTCCATCGGAATTCCAAGCGATAATAAAGATGAAGAGAAAAGAGTTGCACTTACCCCTGAAGCGGTTAATCTTCTGGTTGAGAGCAACAATGAGGTTATAGTTCAGAAAGGAGCAGGAGTTGGAGCCAACTATTCAGATAAGGATTACAGTGAAAACGGAGCCATCATAAGCGACTCTCCTGCAAGAGTTTATAGTGCTGATGTTGTGATAAAGGTTGCCCCTTTCTCGGAAAGAGAGACCGATTTTCTTAAAGGAAGCCAGGTAGTGCTTTCATATCTCAATGTCCTCAACTTCAGTGAAGAAACCCTTGGAAAGCTTATCAGAAAAAAAGTTACCGCAATAGCTTTTGAAAAGATCCGCGATAATAACGGAGTAATGCCTGTTATAGAATCCATGAGCGAAATATGCGGTATTACATCAATACTTGTTGCTTCGGAATATCTGAGTAATATGCACGGAGGGAAAGGTGTAATGCTGGGTGGTATTACCGGGGTCACTCCAACTGAAGTCGTCATTATCGGAGCAAATACCGCCGGTGAATATGCAGCCCGGGCAGCAATCGGACTTGGGTCGACCGTCAGGATATTCGATAATTCGCTCCACCGTCTGAGAAGATTTCAGAATCTTCTGGGCCAGCGGCTTCAGACATCAGTATTCCATCCTCAGGTGCTGAGAAAAGCGCTTAAATCAGCAGATGTTCTGATCGGCGCAATTGAACTGGAAGATCTGCGTCCCTGGTATTATATTACTGAAGATATGATACGCAACATGAAAAAAGGGGCTGTCGTTATTGATCTAAGTATTGATCGTGGCGGATGTATTGAAACTACTGAATGCCGCGCTGTGCAGGATCCTGTTTATGAGAAACATGGGGTTATTCATTTTTCTGCGTGGAACCTACCCTCACGTGTCGGACGCACAGCATCAATTGCGTTAAGTAACATTTTCACTCCGTTGCTCCAGGGAATGGCAGATTCTGGTGGTATTGTCCAATTGCTGAAGAACGATCAGGGTGTCCGGAACGGTGCTTACCTCTTTAATGGCATGCTGACAAATGAAACCTTGGGCCAGAAGTTTGGCATTATCTCCAAAGACCTTGATCTGCTGATTTCAGCATTCTGATTATTTGATATATGTGAGCAGTGCTTTATTATCCTTAACGCCGATGAAAGCTCTCTTCCCGATATAAAAAGCCCGGTTATCAGATATATGCCCGGCAGGAAAATTAAACAAAAGAGGATATTCATACTCTCTTACGATTTCGAAAATAGTCTCTTCAATACTCTTTCCCCACGCTATCTTTGACTCTTCAATCTCATTCATGCCTCCAACCACAAGAGCAGACAGCCCTTCAAGCTTTCCCGCAAGTTTAAGAGAGGTCATCATCCTGTCGATATGATAATAGTACTCTCCGACTTCCTCAATGAATAATATTTTCCCTTTTGTTGATGGCATGGCAGGTGTGCCAAGCAAACTGCAGATAAGTGAGAGGTTTCCACCTGTCATTTCACCGGTTGCTTCGCCGGCTCTGAAAAAAGTCCCTTCCCATTCACAACTGTCAAGACTCCCGAATAATGCTCCATGTAACGAACTAAAAGTAGCCGCACTCCTTTCGGGATTTTTATAATTAAGAGGCATCTCACCATGTATAGAGATAATTCCGCATATTTCGCTCAGCCACAGATGTAAACTTGTTATATCGCTGAATCCTACATACCACTTCGGATTGTCCTTAAGAGCCGAAAAATCAATTTTGCTGATAATTTTTGTCATGCCGTACCCTCCTCTTGAACAGAATACCGCTTTGATATTACTGTCACCGGTCATCTCCTGAAAATCAGTGAGGCGCTCATTATCGCTGCCGGCAAATGGGCCACTGCAATTTGCGGCGTTCTTCCCCACACGAACTCTCAATCCCCATTTTTCAAGAAATTCCACCCCTTCAGCAATCTTCTTCTCATCAATGCAAAAGGAAGGAGAGATTATGGCTACCTCATCTCCCGGTTTCAGATATTGAGGTTGTATCTTATTTACAGGCATATTAATAATCATTTAATTAAGTACTCTTATTCTATGATGGCTTAAATCTATTCTTCTGACAGGAATGAGCGCTCCGGAATATTATTGGTAAAAGTAATCGTTATTGTTCCCTTTTACAATAACAGAAATCTACTGCACGGCACTTTATGTACCAATTGTTTCATCTCCCGCTGGTGAGAATTAAAAATAGCCTCTTGGATGAATGCAGAGGGGTTCACTAAATCTTTAAATTTACTATCTTTGTTCCGCTTAAAAAATCGTGAATACCTCATTATCAGTATTATGAAGAATTTTAAAAGATATCTCATCACTTCTGCCCTGCCATATGCAAATGGCCCAATTCATATCGGCCATCTGGCAGGGGTCTATGTTCCTTCCGATATATACACCAGATACCTGAGAATGAATGGAGTAGATGTTATATCTGTATGTGGTTCCGATGAACATGGTGTTCCTATTACTCTGAAAGCACGCAAAGAAGGTGTTTCACCACAGGTTATTGTTGACAGATATCATACAATAAATAAAAAAGCTTTTGAGGATTTTGGAATTGCTTTCGATATCTATTCACGCACATCAAATAAGGTACATTACGATACTGCATCGGAATTTTTCAGAACACTTTATGACAAAGGTGAATTTATAGAAAAATCTTCTGACCAGTATTATGATGAAGAGGCAGGTTGTTTTCTTGCCGACCGTTATATTATGGGTACCTGTCCCCATTGCGGAAATGAAAACGCTTATGGCGATCAGTGCGAAAAATGCGGAACATCGCTAAGTCCCAACGAGCTTATAAATCCTCACTCCACTGTCAGCGGCAGTAAACCTGTATTGCGCGAGACACTTCACTGGTACCTTCCTCTCGATAAATACGAACCATGGCTTAAGAAATGGATCCTTGAGGAACATAAGGAGTGGAAAACAAATGTCTATGGGCAGTGTAAATCGTGGCTCGATCAGGGTCTTCAGCCAAGGGCAGTAAGCCGCGACCTCGACTGGGGAGTACCGGTACCTGTTGAAGGCATTGAAGGTAAAGTACTTTATGTCTGGTTCGATGCTCCTATCGGGTATATATCTGCCACAAAGGAACTTACACCAGACTGGGAGAAGTACTGGAAGGATAAGGAGACCCGCATGGTCCATTTCATCGGAAAAGACAATATCGTATTTCACTGCATTATTTTCCCGGCCATGCTGAATGCGGAAGGAAGTTATATCCTTCCGGAAAATGTTCCGGCCAATGAATTTCTTAATCTTGAAAACGACAAGATCTCAACTTCAAGAAACTGGGCAGTATGGCTGCATGAATATCTTGAAGATTTTCCCGGCAAACAGGATGTTCTGAGGTATGCCCTTTGTGCAAATGCTCCTGAGACAAAAGATAATGATTTCACCTGGAAAGATTTTCAGGCAAGAAACAACAATGAACTTGTTGCCATTCTTGGAAACTTTATAAACCGCACCCTTGTCCTTACCAACAATTATTACAGCGGAAGAGTGCCGGAAAGAGGAACCACAGACACAAATGATGATACGGTATTGAAAGAGATTGGCCGGCTCAAAGAGAACGTTGGTGCCAGCCTTGAAGCATTCAGGTTTCGCGAAGCTTTGAAAGAGGCAATGAACCTGGCCCGTCTTGGGAACAAATACCTCGCCGATGCAGAACCATGGAAAGTTATCAAGACCGATCCTGAAAGGGTAAAAACAATAATGAATATTGCACTTCAGATAACAGCAAACCTTACAATTGTATGCGAACCCTTTTTGCCTTTCTCCATGGAAAAATTACGCGGCTGGCTCAATTATAATGAACTGAAATGGAGCAAGGCGGGCGAATCTGATCTGCTTTTACCCGGGCATGTTATCAATAAACCTGAATTACTCTTCGAAAAGATTGAAGATGAGGAGATAACACGTCAGGTAGATAAACTTCTTGCAACCAAAAAAGCCAATGAGGCTTCAGACGCAAAAACAGTTGCAGGAAAAGAATCAATAACCTTTGATGATTTCACTAAAGTTGATATCCGGACAGCTACAATCCTTGAAGCTGAAAAAGTCCCGAAAACCACCAAGCTGCTGAAACTTAAAATTGATACCGGCCTTGATATCAGAACTATAGTATCAGGTATTGCAGAGTACTATGAACCGGAAGCTATTATAGGCAGGCAGATATCAATTATTGCCAATCTTGAACCACGAAAGATAAAAGGCATTGAGTCGCAGGGAATGATACTGATGGCTGAGGATAAAGATGGCAAGTTAGTAATGGTAACTCCTTCCGCTAATGTGAGTAACGGTAGTATGATAAAATAAAATTATCTCTTTCTGGAGATCCAGGCACCGGGGAATTTTTTTGAGATGCTCTCTTTTTTGGTTTTAGCACTATTTAAATCGCTGCAAACCATTGCACTTACCCTGTAAAACCCGTTAGGAGCAGATACTATCTCAGGAGAAAACCCTTCTTCTTTCAGCAAATTTACCTGAGTTATTGCATTTTCTTCCGATTTAAAACTTCCTGTTATCAGGCAATAACCACTCGTTTCAGCAATAACGGGTTCAACAACTGCGGGAGCAGCCGGCCCTTCTGTAATTGCCTTAACATCATTCGCGATAGTAGCTGATTCTTCTTTTATAACCTCATCAACAGCCTGCTTATTATTCTCAAATTCAGCTGCAACGAGGGGGTTCATTGATGTAGTCTCAGTCTTCGTTTTCAGCAGGTCAGTCTTGAGAGGGATGGCAATAGCAACAGAAATAAGAGGAATAATAACAGCAGCTCTCCATAATATTTTTCTGATGGAGGCCTGTCTGACCGGATCCCTGTCACCGTGCCTGATGATTCTTTTTCTCACATCATATGCTTCAAGAGGCAGGCATTGAAACGATTCAAGCCCATAAGAATCAAGATGATAGTTGACATTACTATCGGGTTCAAACTGAAGATTTCCTTCCTGGTTATTAACAAAACTGCCAATATTGTCAAATACTATTTTTTCGCCTTTCTGAAGTTTTCTCTGAAGATCTCCAACAAACGTCTCTACCAGTTTTCTGGCATCACCATAATTGATATTTGCGGTGCCTGAAATCTTTCCGACCAGCAGTCCGTCATTATGATTAAGGTTCCTGTTAAACGAAATCTTTTTTACAGGAGGATAAAATGTTCCTGAATTTTTGTCTATTCGTGCAGGGGAATAGTTCTCAATAAAGCCTCCAAAGCCCGGAACGATAACACAATCGTGTCCGAATAATAATTCCCGTATGAAAGCTGTAACATCCATTTGATACTTCCCTCTAATTATCACAAAAATAAGAAAAAAAGTCGTTACGAAAAAATATTATCTTCGTATTTCTAAAATAATGGCTCAAATGAGAGAAATTGAGATGGTCGATCTGAAGGCTCAATACCTGAAGATAGGATCAGAAATAGATAAAGCAATACAATCTGTCCTTGATTCAACTGCTTTTATCAAAGGCCCGGATGTCAGATTATTTGAGGAAGAGCTGCAGGTTCATATGGGAGTCAGTCATGTTATCTCCTGTGCAAACGGGACAGATGCACTTCAGCTTGCACTGATGGTTCTGGGTTTGAAACCAGGTGATGAGGTAATTACAACAAATTTTACCTTTATTGCTACTGCAGAGGTTGTTGCATTGCTTGGACTGAAGCTGGTTCTTGTTGATCCCGACCCCGGAAATTTCAATATCTCAGTTGAAGCGGTAAGAAAAGCTATAACCTCAAAAACCCGGGCGATTGTCCCTGTTCATCTGTTTGGACAGTGTGCCGATATGGAACGCCTGATGGAAATTGCAAAAAACCACAACCTTTTTATAATTGAGGATGCTGCACAGGCTACAGGAGCAGATTATTTTTTCAGCGATGGCACTACAAAAAAAGCTGGTACTATCGGCCATATAGGGACAACTTCCTTTTTCCCATCCAAAAATCTTGGATGCTATGGCGATGGGGGTGCTCTTTATACCAACGATGAAACTTTTGCAAAAAAACTGAGAAGCATTGCAAATCATGGCATGAAAGAGAAGTACCATTATGATAATATCGGAGTTAATTCCAGACTCGATACCATACAGGCAGCTATATTAAGGGTAAAGCTTAAATACCTTTCTCAGTTCAATTCCTCGAGAAACAATGTCGCGGAGCAATATGACAAGGCATTTGCAGAGTGCCCTTTTTTAACTGTTCCTGAAAGAGTCAGCTATTCATCTCATATTTTTCACCAGTATACCATCAGGGTTAACAATGGAAAAAGAGATGAACTTAAAAAGTTCCTTGAGTCAAAAAAAATCCCGTCCATGGTCTATTACCCGGGCCCGCTCCATTTACAGAATGTATATAGCTTTCTTAATTACAAAGAGAGTGATTTCCCGGTTACCACAACGCTGTGCAGTGAAGTTCTTTCCTTACCAATGCACCCAGAGATGGAAAAAGAGCAGGTTGATTATATAATCCGTCAAATTTTAGAATTCTTCAATAAATAAACAGAATGGAGATTGAATATTTCGCACACGAAACTGCTGTCGTTGACAATGGCTGCAAAATAGGAAAAGGAACAAAGATCTGGCACTTCAGCCACATTATGAGCGGAGCGGAGATCGGAGAAAACTGCAATATAGGCCAGAATGTTGTTATATCTCCCGGGGTAATACTCGGAAGAAATGTCAAAGTGCAGAATAATGTATCGATCTATCCGGGAGTAACCTGCAGCGATGATGTTTTCCTGGGACCATCAATGGTCTTTACCAATGTAATTAATCCCAGGAGTGCAATTATCCGTAAAGACAGCTATTATACAACTATTGTGGAAAAGGGAGCCTCAATCGGTGCAAATGCAACAATTGTATGTGGAAATAAAATCGGAACATACTCCTTCATTGGTGCCGGGGCAGTTGTTACCAAAGATGTAAAACCTTATTCCCTGGTGGTTGGAAATCCGGCCAGACAAACCGGATGGATGAGCGAATTCGGGCATAAACTGCTTTTTGACAATAATGGAATGGCCACCTGTCCGGAAAGCGGCGAGAGATACCGTTTGGAGGATGGTAAGGTTTCTAAAATAATTTAGTACTTTTGTGCACTTTCATTGCACTTTATTATGACAGAAGTTCCAAAAAATTTCGGAATAATAGGCGTTGCCGGTTATATTGCTGTGAGGCATCTCAAGGCAATTAAGGAGACTGGCAATAATCTTCTGGCAAGCCTCG
Source organism: uncultured Bacteroidota bacterium (assembly GCA_903824785.1). Classification (GTDB taxonomy): domain Bacteria; phylum Bacteroidota; class Bacteroidia; order Bacteroidales; family VadinHA17; genus LD21. The sequence goes on along the minus strand of CAIJYD010000040.1, from coordinate 97,057 downwards.
ATAAATTTGACAGCGTAGGACGGATAGACAGCTATTTTCCTGAGAGTGATTTTTTTGTCGAATTTGAACGGTTCGACAGACATTTTGAAAAGCTGAAGAGGACCGGGACAAAGATTGATTATGTTAGTATCTGTTCTCCAAATTACCTTCACGACTCTCATATAAGGTTTGCACTTCGCCATCAGGCTGAAGCTATCTGCGAAAAACCTATTGTCCTTAATCCATGGAATATTGATGCATTGCAGGAGATCGAGAACGAGACCGGGCGTAAAATATATACTGTGCTTCAGCTCCGTCTTCACCCTAAGATTATAGAGCTCCACGAGAAGATAAAAAATGGCCCCAAAGGGAAAGTATATGATGTCGATATGTCGTATATCACAAGCCGTGGAAACTGGTATCCGGTATCATGGAAAGGAGATCTGCAGAAATCAGGTGGTGTTGCAACCAACATAGGAATTCACTTTTTCGATATGCTCACCTGGATCTTCGGCGATACCAGAAAAAATATTGTTCACCTTTCTGAACCCAATAAAGCAGCCGGATATCTCGAACTTGAAAATGCACGGGTAAGATGGTTCCTCAGTATCGATTTTAATGATCTTCCGGAATCCGTAAAGAAAACCGGACAAAGAACATTTCGTTCAATTGCCATTGAGGGAGAAGAGGTAGAATTCAGTGAAGGGTTTACCGACCTGCATAACTTAACATATAAAGAGATAATTGCCGGAAGAGGATTCGGACTTAAAGAGGCCCGCCAGTCTGTTGAAACCGCATACACAATAAGAAATGCAAAACCTGCAGGCAAAACAGGAGAATATCATCCAATATTAAAAACAATTTAACCGTGTATAATAGGCTTCTTAAAAAAGAGACAAAAATCTCAGTTATCGGCCTCGGTTATGTTGGCCTTCCAATCGCACTCGAGTTTGCAAAACAAATCAGTATAATTGGTTTTGATATTAAACCTGAAAGAGTTGAACTGATGAAACAGGGGATCGACCCCAGCAATGAACTTAAAGCTGAAGCATTTATAAATTCTGATATTCTGTTTACCAGCAATCCGTCAGATTTGAAGGAAGCTTCGTTCCATATCATCGCGGTCCCGACACCCACCAACAGCCATAATCTTCCCGATCTTACCCCTGTTCTCAAGGCATCTGAAACAGTAGGCAGAGTATTGAAAAAAGGCGATTATGTTGTCTATGAATCAACGGTTTATCCGGGATGCACCGAAGACGATTGCGTACCAGTACTGGAAAGATTTTCAAATCTTAAATGCGGAACTGACTTTAAGGTTGGTTTTTCTCCTGAAAGAATAAATCCGGGCGATACAAATCATACCCTTACCAAAATTGTTAAGGTAACCAGCGGCTGCGATGAAGAATCTGCGGAAAACATAGCCAAAACTTACGAACTGATAATTAAGGTAGGCGTTCACAGGGCAAGCTCAATAAAGGTTGCAGAAGCTGCTAAAATTATTGAAAACACACAGCGAGATATCAATATCGCTTTTATGAATGAACTCTCAATAATTTTTAACAAGCTGGGTGTCAATACATATGAAGTGCTTGAGGCTGCCGGGACAAAATGGAACTTTCTTAAATTTTATCCCGGCCTTGTCGGTGGACATTGCATTGGTGTAGATCCTTATTATCTCTCATTTAAGGCAAAAGCGCTGGGCTATCACCCTCAGATGATCGATTCGGGCAGGTTCATCAACGACAGCATGGGCCGGTATATAGGGAAACAGACAGTAAAAAAAATAATTGCAGCAGGAAAAGGGCTGAAAGAGGCCCGTGTCCTGATAATGGGAATTACCTTTAAAGAGGATGTTACTGACATCCGGAATTCAAAAGTTGCAGATGTTATCAAAGAGCTGGATGATTTCGGAATAACAGTTGAAGTTATTGATCCGGGTGCAATGAAACATGAGGTAAAGGAGGAATATGGCATTGATCTGAAAGAAAAGCCTTCAGGCAAATACGATGCAGTTATTCTTGCTGTCAGCCACAAAGAATATGCAGACCTTGATGAGCCGTTCTTTAAGGAATTGCTGAACAACGATGGTATTGTTGTTGATGTTAAAGGGATACTGCGCGGAAAAATATTAAACCATACTTACTGGAGTCTTTAAATGAAAAAGAAAATCGTAGTCACAGGAGGAACCGGATACATCGGTTCACATACATCAGTTGAACTTATTAAAGAGGGATTTGATGTAGTAATAATCGATAACCTTTACAACTCTGAAGCAGAGGTTGCAGACCGGATTGAAATGATATCCGGAGTTAAACCTGCCCTGGAAATTTTCGACGTCTGCGATCAGAAGAAACTTGATGAGTTCTTCAGTAAATATAAAGATATTGCAGCTATAATTCATTTTGCAGCCTACAAAGCCGTTGGTGAATCAGTAGCAAAGCCGCTGGATTATTATGGCAATAATCTCATTTCGCTGATCAATCTCCTGAATGCAATGAAAAAATATGGCGTTCCCGATCTTGTTTTTTCATCATCCTGCACCGTCTACGGTCAGCCTGAAAAATTACCTGTAACTGAGGATGCTCCACTCCAGCCGGCAATGTCTCCATACGGTAATACGAAACAGATAGGGGAGCAGATTCTCAGGGATACCACATTTTCTGATAAAAATATAAAAGCAATTGCATTAAGATATTTTAATCCGATCGGAGCTCACCCTTCGGCCCTTATAGGAGAATTGCCAAGAGGAGTGCCCGAAAACCTTGTGCCCTTTATTACACAAACCGCATACGGTTTAAGAGATGAACTCAAAGTTTATGGAAATGATTACGATACACCTGATGGTTCCTGCATAAGAGACTACCTCCATGTTGTCGATCTTGCAAAGGCTCATGTTGTTGCCGTAAAAAGGCTTATTGAAGGAAAAAATAAAACTAATTTCGAGTTCTTCAATCTCGGAACAGGCATCGGAGTCTCTGTACTTGAAGCAATCAGTTCGTTTGAAAGAATCTCGGGTATTAAGCTTAAATACAAAATTACAGGAAGAAGAGCCGGGGATATTGAAAAAATATGGGCAGACCCCTCTTTTGCCAACAGAGAGCTGGGCTGGAAAACAATAAGCACACTTGATGAAGCAATGAAAACAGCCTGGGACTGGGAAAACAAAATAAGAAGTAAGAAGGTATGACAATTAAAAAAACAATTCTTATAACCGGGGGAGCCGGATTTATAGGGTCGCATGTAGTAAGAAGATTTGTTACTAATTACCCTGATTATCTTATTATTAATGCCGATAAGCTGACCTATGCCGGGAATCTGGAAAATCTGGCTGACATTGAATCAAAGAAGAACTGGCTTTTCGAAAAAACAGATATCGTTGATAAACAATCTGTTCTCGAACTTTTCAAAAAATATACCTTTGACGGGGTAATACATCTTGCGGCTGAATCTCATGTCGATCGGTCAATTACCGGCCCCGATGAGTTTATTTTTACGAATATTGTTGGAACCCTAAACCTTCTGAATGCAGCTCTCGCCAGCTGGAAAAGTTCTCCGGCCGGAAAACTGTTCTATCATATTTCAACCGATGAGGTTTATGGGTCACTCGGGAAAGAAGGTCTCTTTACAGAAGAAACAGCCTACGATCCTAAAAGCCCCTATTCCGCATCCAAGGCAAGTTCCGACCATCTGGTAAGAGCTTATAATCATACCTTCGGGATTCCGGTTGTTATCTCAAACTGTTCAAATAACTACGGTCCAAACCAATTCCCCGAAAAGCTTATTCCCCTTGCAATAAATAATATTAAAATCGGGAAACCGATACCTGTTTACGGAAAAGGCGAAAACATCCGCGACTGGCTATATGTTGAAGACCATGCTTCAGCAATCGATCTTATCTTTCACGAGGGAAAAGCCGGCGAAACATATAACATCGGAGGCAATAATGAATGGACAAATATTGACCTTATCAAACTCCTCTGCAGGATAATGGACAAAAAGCTGAAACGGCCTGAAGGAACTTCGGAAATGCTGATCACCTATGTCACCGACAGGCCCGGTCATGATCTGAGGTATGCCATTGACTCATCAAAGATACAGAATGAACTTGGATGGTCGCCGATACCTGAGTTTGCCGAAGGACTTGAAAGAACCGTTGACTGGTATCTTGCAAACGAACAATGGCTCGAAAGAGTTTTATCGGGTGATTACGGAAAGTATTATGATCTTATGTATTCCGGCAGATAGTATTCTCTCCTTCCTAATCTGAGTCTAATAGAAGGTTTTGCGATCTGTTAATTTCAGAACTTGGTATAAGTAAAATCGAACCGTACCGGAATTTTACTTTTATTGGCTTTCAGAATTACATTCGATGTCACTGATGAACCCTGAAACAGTTCTACTTCCGGTTTAATTTCATTTGTTACATCGTCAAGATAACTCTGTACAAATGTCGATAGATTGAAGCTGTAAATATTATTGATTGAATCAATTGCTCCTCCAAAAAAGGCATGATAAGTATCAATACCATAGTCTGGAACAAAATAGCGTGTTCCGTCTTCGGATTTATATCTGAGATATAGCTGAGCTGGAACAGTGGATGGTTTATAGACTGTCCCGTCTAAAAATACGGGAATTGAAAGCCTGGCTTTATTAACGCCGATTTTGTCATAAGCCGGATCATTTTTCAGACTTTCAAGACCTGGAATAACAATTTTGGTATATACTCCATTAAGATATTGTAAATATGAGAGAGTGTCTGAAAGACCATTTACCGGGTCGTTCATATACTTTATCTTTTTATCGGGGTCAGCTGCATCAAAATCATGAATAAACCGGTTAAAAGATGCATTTCTGTTATTGGCATCAATAATAAAATTGTACTCAAACTTTACATCACTCTCATCATGCATATAGACAGTAAAATAGTTCTGGGAATATTCATGAGCGGTATTACTTGTTGAAGGAGGCTCAAGGTATAATGAAGCCAAAAGTGGTTCTGTACCGGAGAATAACTGAAAATAAAGACCTTTGAAAACGGATCTGAAATCAGGTTTAGTATCACTGTGAAATAACATTGCAGTATCCTCTACCAGATATTTTCCGAACTCCAGAGGCAGTTTTAATTCAATATCATTAATTGTGTCGGCCTGCAACAATGGCATATTTAAAACTACTCCCACCGGAGGTTCTAAAAAGCTTATTGATTTGGTGGAATAATATGCTGAATCGACATAAATTTGTTCAGAAATCTGCGACAATTTCAAGGTAGCCGGATTGGTTGTACTTCCAACAACATTCATCAGTTTAAGGAATAGTTTTGCTGAATCAATAGTATAACTTCCCTGTTCCCATGGAGATCCCAATCTCAGCTGAGTAACAAAGTCTGCAGTTGCTGAGCCAAAATAAGGATCAAATATTTTCCCCAGATAGCCAATGGAAGGCCTGTCTGTCCTGATTGCCCCATCAAATACAGTAAATGATCTTACACTTAATGTATCAATGGCTTGTACACTTACAAAATCAGTTGCCGGGAGAAGGCCAATCCCTATTTTCGTTGGTCCGTCAGCACAGGAACCGGCAAAGAAAGCTACCGCTGTAAAAAGTATCAGACGAAAGGGACTGAAGAATTTAAAAAAAGCAGAAATCAATCTGAAGAGAGAGTTGTTACTATAAAAGTATCTTGTCATAAAAATCATTATAGGCATCAATATATTCTGTCTCATCCTTAAAAGAGAGAACAGGTTTGTTTACTGTACTGATATATCTGGTCAGCTCCTCATTAATATCTTCACTACCGATAATGATTCCGTCCGAATATTTTATTGCCAGTTTTGAGACGTTTACAAAATCGGGAGACTTAACCATTTTAAGATTTTCTCCATCTATTCCGTCGAACCTCAGTTTATCGGCGAATGTTGATCTAAACGGAGTAATGAAATCATTATTGTAAACCGAATAGATTATCTTATAGTTATGAAACAGGGGGTCATCGTTGTATATACTCCGAAGATAAACCGGAACCAGAGCTGACATCCATCCGTGACAATGAACAATATCCGGTGCCCATCTGAGCTTCTTTACAGTTTCAATAACACCGCGTGCAAAGAACAAAGCCCTTTCATCATTATCTTCAAATTCCCGCCCTGCGGTATCGCTGATAATGTGTTTCCTCTGAAAATAGTCGTCATTATCAATAAAATAGACCTGCATGCGGGCCGACTGTATTGAAGCAACTTTTATTATCAGAGGATGATCGGTGTCGTCAATAATCAGATTCATTCCTGAAAGCCGGATAACCTCATGAAGCTGGTTTCGCCTTTCATTAATACAACCATACCTTGGCATAAAAGTCCGGATCTCTTTCCCCCTTTCCTGAATGCCCTGCGGGAGAAATCTTCCTATCTTCGATAACTTTGTCTCCCCTAGATATGGAGTGATCTCCTGTGAAATGAATAATACCTTCCTGCTTTCCATCTATCTGCCTGGATATACCATTTCGATTTAAGGTGCAAAGATAGTAAAATTTAATAACATAATAATTATGCCTGTTATCATAGATATTACTGCCCTGTTCCCCTCCCTTTTTGGCTGTTATAATACCCTCTGCAAATTATTATTCCTATATAACACATTATCCATTTTTGATATTAGCACCTCATAATCTGTAAGTTATAAACCAGAATCTGATTGCAATATATTTTACTGCTTCAATGTGGTTCTATTTGCGGCATTATGTAAATTTGTTCTGATTTTTCTGAACTTTGCTTCAAAAGAATTTTTCAAAAACGAAGCAACATAACAGATTTCGCTGATTTTATTGATTATTCAGATTAAGTTTGTAAAAAAGATAGGTTAATGAAGGTTTTAAATACTGTAATAGAGCTGCAGAACCAGATCAGAAATATGCAATCAGATTCTGTCGGTTTTGTACCAACCATGGGAGCTCTCCATAATGGACATATTTCTCTGGTGGAAAACGCTTTAGCTCAATGTCAGGTTGTGGTGGTGAGCATCTATGTAAATCCGACACAGTTTAACGATAAAAACGATCTTAAGAATTATCCCAGGACACTTGAAAATGACCTTGAACTTCTAGAAGCTGTTCTCCGTGAAAACGATATTGTTTTTACTCCCGACAATAAAGAAATCTACCCTGTTGAGGATAACAGAGAATTCCATTTCGGAAACCTAGATAATGTTATGGAGGCCAGGCTGCGGCCGGGACATTTTAATGGCGTTGCCCAGGTTGTGAGCAGACTATTCGAAATAGTAAAGCCTGATATTGCAATTTTCGGGTTAAAGGACTTTCAGCAACTTGCTGTGATAAAAGCACTTGTTAGCCAGACAGGTAATAAAGTCAGAATAATAGGCCATCCGATAATACGCGAGGATGACGGATTGGCAATGAGCAGCCGAAACCGCCTTCTCGAACCTGAAATAAGAAAGAATGCTTCCATAATCTATAAAACTATATCTGCTGCCTCAGCAATGATCTCTGATTCTGATATACCTCAAATCAAATCCTTTGTTAAAAACAGTATTGGAAAAATCAACCAATTTGAGGTGGAATATTTTGATATTGTGGATGATACCGAGCTTATTCCTGTGAACAAACGAAGCGAAATGGTAATCGGGAAAAGGTATTTTGGATGTATTGCTGTAAGAGCAGGCAAGATAAGGCTTATAGATAATATTGAAATTGGGTTGGTCTGAATCAAAAGGTTAACTACCTTTGCATCCTGATTACTATCAATAAGATATTTTGCTATGTTAATAGAAGTAGTTAAATCAAAGATTCATAAAGTAACTATTACCGGTGCAAACCTGCACTACGTTGGGAGTATCACCATTGACGAGGATCTGATGAATGCCTCCAATTTAATTGAAAACGAAAAAGTTCATGTATTAAATCTGAATAATGGCGAGCGTCTTGTTACCTATGTAATTAAGGGTGAGCGTGGATCTGGCGATATTTGTCTTAACGGTGCTGCAGCCAGAAAAGTTATTATTGGCGATGTTATAATTATAATGTCGTATGCTATGCTCGACTTTGAGGAGGCTAAATCCTTTAAGCCGGTAATAATTTTCCCCGATACAAAAACTAATAAACTTATCTGAAGTTGAGAAAAAATATTCTGCAAACTCTGAAGTTTATGGCATTCCTTGGTGTCGGAATCCTTCTGCTTTGGATTGCATTCCGCAATGTAAAATTTGACAGGCTTGTTGCCGGTTTAAAGGAGGCTGATTACTCCTGGCTCCTGCTATCAGTATTCTTTGGTTTTGTCGCTTTTGTCAGCCGTGCAAGAAGATGGGTATTACTTGTAAACCCTCTTGGATTCAACCCTTCAACAAAAAATGCCTTTTATGCACTAATGACAGGGTATCTTGCAAACCTTGCATTACCAAGAATAGGAGAGATAACCCGCTGTGTCGCCCTTGGGAAAAAAGAGAAGATCCCCGTCGATCAGCTTATTGGAACCGTTGTAGTTGAAAGGACAATCGATTTTATTTCACTTCTTCTGATAATGATCGTTCTCATATTCACAAGTGGAAATCAGATTGGCCTTTTCCTGAAAGAGAGTATTCTTGTTCCTGTACAGCAAAAAATAACTTTACTGTTTGGAAACACCTGGATCCTATGGGTTATATTGCTTGCTCTGGGATCAGTTTCACTTATTCTGATGGTAAAATTCAAACATAGCCTGAGAAAAATCAGATTCTTTTCAAAAATGTTTGACCTTGCCCGTGGTATCATCAACGGACTTAAGACAATTACCAATCTGAAAAGTAAATGGGAATTTATCTTCCATACCGTGTTTATCTGGGTGAACTACTCCCTGATGACATGGGTTGTTGTATTCTCAATTGAGAGCACCTCACACCTTACTTATGGAAACAGTATTTTTATTCTCGTTATCGGAGGGCTTGCCATGTCGGCACCGGTACAGAGCGGATTGGGGGCATTTCACTATTTTGTCTCCCAGGGGCTTTTGATTGTCAACGGAATACCTGTTGAAGATGGTCTTGTATATGCCTTGCTGACACATGAATCTCAACTGATCTTTGTTTCCATCATTGGAACAATATCCTTCTTCATCATTTTCAAAAAAGATAAAACTCCACCAAACCCTTAATTCAACATTACCTCTCCATAGGCTAAGAGGATCGATATGGCAAAAAACAAAACAATATTTGTATGTCAGAACTGTGGTGTTGAATCGGCCAGATGGATTGGAAGATGTCCTTCCTGCAAGGAGTGGAATACATATCACGAAGAGATAGTTGCTCCCTCTTCTCTGCCACAGGCTTCTTTCGTTCTTAAGCAGGAAAAACGAAAGCCTGAGCTTCTCGATAATATAAAATCTGATGAACATGGCCGCCAGAAAACAGGTATTTCTGAACTCGACCGGATCCTGGGTGGAGGTATTGTAGGCGGATCACTGATCCTTCTCGGAGGAGAACCCGGGGTCGGTAAATCAACTCTTGCACTTCAGCTCGCACTCGCGCTTAAAGGGAAAAATATCCTGTATGTTTCGGGCGAAGAGAGCGAAGATCAGATCAGTCTAAGGGCAAAAAGGATGAAAAACACCAATCCCCAGTGCTATATTCTGAGCGAGACTGAACTGGAAACTATCCTTGCACACGCTGAAAATATTAAACCCGGATTAATAATAATTGACTCTATTCAGACTATGAGTACCGGGATGCTTGAGTCTTCAGCAGGTTCGGTCTCCCAGGTCAGGGAATGTGCCGCACAACTTCTGAAATATTCGAAGATTACCGGAATTCCGGTCTTCCTTATCGGACATATTACCAAGGATGGCACACTTGCCGGCCCAAAGGTACTTGAGCATATTGTGGATGTGGTTCTCTATTTTGAAGGCGATAATAACTTTGTTTACAGGATCCTCCGTTCTGTTAAAAACAGGTTTGGCTCCACTTCTGAAATAGGTATTTTTGAAATGGTTGAGACAGGATTAAGAGAGGTAGACAATCCCTCTGAGATGTTCATTAACCAGCATGACGAGGCACTCAGCGGAATCTCAATAGCTGCCACTGTTGATGGACTTCGGCCTTTTCTTATTGAAACTCAGGCCCTTGTGAGCAGTGCTGTTTATGGGACACCTCAAAGAAGTTCGACAGGCTTTGATATACGCCGTCTTAATATGCTGCTTGCTGTTCTGGAAAAAAGAGCCGGGTTCAGACTCGGAATAAAAGATGTGTTCCTTAATCTTGCAGGGGGTATAAAAGTAAACGACCCCGCAATAGATCTTGCTATAATCAGTTCTGTTCTCTCTTCCAGCCTTGATATTCCGATCGGGAGGGAGGTCTGCTTTTCAGGAGAAACCGGTTTGTCGGGTGAGATTAGACCCGTTTCACGTATTGAACAACGTATCAGGGAGGCATCAAAAATGGGATTCACCAAAATCTATATTTCAAAATATCACAGGAACATACTCTTGAAAGATCTTAATATTGAAATTATACCTGTCGGGAAAATTGAGAATCTGGTAAGATCGCTGTTCAGTTAAGAAAAAGCCCTCATTCTTCATTTCAGAGAGTTTCCCAAGAACAAAACAATACTATTTTATGGTTTAATACCTCTCCCTTCGTGAATTATCGCGACGGGAATTAGTCTTTCTGACCTTATCGCAATCAAGTTCCATATTAAACCCCGAAGGATACTCAAACTCGTCTGTTTCCATTATTGCAAACTGAGGATCAGCATATACCTTTTTGAGAAATATTGCAAAAACCGGAAGAGCCATATTTGCTCCCTGCCCTTCTGATAGTGTTTCGAAATGTATTGACTGGTCTTCCCATCCGCTCCAGACACCTGCAACAAGGTTTGGAGTAACACCCATAAACCAGCCATTTGCATTATTTTGTGTTGTCCCGGTTTTACCTCCAATCTGGTTCTTTAGATTATACGGTTCCACCCTCATTCTTCTTCCCGATCCGGTCAGCACAACACCCTGCAAAAGGTTTAGCATCAGATATGCTTGCGATTCACTTAACACCTCTTCTATTTTTGGAGTAATTTTCGAAATCGTATTCCCGTTTTTGTCCTCGATGCGGGTAACATACATAGGCCTGGTATATACACCCTTATTGGCAAAAGTTCCATACGCACCAACCATTTCTTCCAATTTTATATCAGAGGTTCCGAGAAATATTGAAGGAACAGGATCAATAAAACTTCTGACCCCCATTTTCCGCATAAGGTCAGTAACGGCAGTTGGTTTGAATTGCTCCATCAGCCATGCCGAAATATAATTTTCCGATTGTGCAAGACCCCACTTCAATGTAACCATCTTGCCATGGTATTCTTTTGGCCCTGAGCTTCTTGGAGTCCATGGAATTGAATCGCCAACGTCGAAAGATCTGGGAATATTCTCCACCTCATAGCAGGGAGAATATCCGTTTTGCATTGCAATTGTATAGAGGAAAGGCTTAATTGTACTTCCTACCTGTTTTTTTTGTTGTGTTATTGCATCGTACTTAAAATATCTGAAATCCGGCCCACCTACATAAGCTTTTACATATCCTGTATGAGGATCTTCAACAAGAAAGGCGCTCCTGACAAAATATTTATAGTATCTCAAAGAGTCAAGAGGAGACATAATTGTATCCCTGTTGCCCTTCCAGGAAAAGACCCTCATTTTAACGGGAGTTCTGAATGCCAGCATTATCGAATCCACAGGGACCCCGGCTCTGCGCATTGAATAGTACCTGTCGCTGCGCTGAACTGAAGAGAGCATTATATCATCAACCTCTTTTTTTGAAAGGTCATCCGAATAGGGAGGATTTCTGAAGCCTCTTGCCCTCCTGTAAAAATCGGGTTGAACTTCTTTTGAAAGATGCTCCGCCAAAGCCTCTTCAGCATATTTCTGCATATGGGAATTGATCGTTGTATAAATCTTTAACCCATCTTTATAGATATCATAGTTTGATCCGTCAGGTTTTTTATTTTTGCTGCACCAACCATAAAGAGGGTCGTTTTCCCACTCCCACAATGCATCTTCATATGATGATTCCCTTACATATTTATTCCTGTCTGGTTCAGGTCTTCTCATTACGTTCCTGATATACTCCCTGAGATATGTGGCAAGCCCGGTGTTATGGTCTTCAACCTTGAAATCAATTTTAATAGGCAATTTCTGCACCGAGTCGGAAACGGATGAAGTTATATAACCATATTTTGCCATCTGGGAAATTACTACATTCCTTCGCTGAAGCATAAGATTGTAATTTCTTACAGGATTATACCTTGTTGAAGCTTTCAGCATTCCGATAAGAACTGCCGCTTCCTGCAGGTTCAGCGAGTCGGGTGTTGTATTGAAATATACCTTGGCAGCCGATTTTATTCCAATTGAATTATAGTTAAAGTCGAATTTGTTCAGATACATGGTAATAATCTCCTCCTTCGTATAACTCCGTTCAAGTTTAACTGCTGTCTGCCACTCTTTAAACTTCGATACGCCAAGTTTGATTTTTCTCATCAGAGAAGAGGTTTTGGCAGTATCCCTGGGGTAAAGTTGTTTTGCAAGTTGCTGTGTTATTGTACTTCCTCCTCCTGTATTCTGCCCTAAAAGCATTGTACGAATAACAGCTCTTCCAAGACCCCGAATATCAACCCCGGAATGTCTGAAATACCGTATATCCTCGGTAGCTACAAGGGCACTGGTAAGCCAGGGAGAAAAATCCTTGTATTCTGTCCATGTAAGGTTCTCAATACTTATCTTTCCCAGAAGCACTCCATCCTCAGATATGACCTCAGCAGCAAGATAATACTCAGGATTTTCAAGCTCTTCAAATGAAGGCATCGGTCCAAGTTTTTCCTTTGAAATCAGGATGAATAAAGTAATAACCACAACAAAGGGAAGGGTGAATAATGTCCAGAACCAAAACAGCTGTTTTTTGTTGTTCGAATTGCCTTTCATTTACTTACATAATTTGGGTCAAAAATAGTAAATATTAAAGAATCTTAACGGTTTATTTTGAAGATTGGTACCTAATTGATTTACTTTGTCGTCTGTTAAAAAGAATAAATATCTTCTGTAATGATCGAAAATCTTGTAATTGTTGAGTCTCCGGCCAAAGCCAAGACTATTGAGAAGTTCCTGGGAAAAGATTTCCGCGTTGTGTCAAGTTTCGGGCATATCAGAGATCTGGCTAAAAAGAATCTGGGTATTGATGTTGAGAATAACTTCAATCCCGATTATGAGATCCCAAAGGAAAAAGCTAAAGTGGTGAGTGAGTTGCGAAAAGCAGCTGCCGATTCGAATAATATATGGATCGCTTCCGACGAGGACCGTGAGGGGGAGGCCATTGCCTGGCATCTTGCAAGTGTATTAAAACTCGATCTTGCTACCACAAAAAGGATTGTATTTCATGAAATTACCAAAGAGGCCATTTCGAACGCAATTGAAAACCCCAGGCTTATCGATATGAACCTGGTCAATTCACAGCAGGCCCGCCGCATTCTTGACAGGCTTGTCGGTTTTGAGATATCCCCGGTACTATGGAAAAAGGTACAACCCTCACTCTCTGCAGGGAGAGTTCAGTCAGTAGCTGTGAGGCTTCTAGTTGAAAGAGAGAGGGAGATAATCTCCTTTACGACCGAATCGGCTTTTCGGGTAACAGCTCTCTTCAGGATAGATGCTGCCAGTGAAGAGAACGCTTATCTAAAGGCAGAAGCCTCAAAAAGATTTTCCGGTGAAAAAGAGGCGGCCGCATTCCTTGAGTTGTGCAATGATTCAAAATATTCAATTGGTAGTATCAGCATTAAACCGGGCACCCGTTCGCCCGCTCCTCCATTTACCACATCCACACTGCAGCAGGAGGCTTATCGCAAACTCAGTTTTTCTGTCGCACAGACAATGGCGGTAGCTCAGAAACTGTATGAGGCGGGAAGAATAACCTACATGAGAACCGACTCTACAAACCTTTCAAAACTGGCTCTTGTCAAAGCCCGCGAGATGATTATTTCAGAGTTTGGTGAAAAATATTCCAAAACGAGGCAGTTTCAAACAAAAACCAAGGGTGCCCAGGAGGCCCATGAAGCTATCCGTCCTGCATATCTTGATAATCCTACCACTACAGGAAGTCAGAACGAGAAAAAACTTTATGAACTTATCTGGAAGAGGACAGTTGCCTCCCAGATGGCAGATGCCCAGATTGAAAAGACCTCTATTTCAATCGATATGAATAACTCCCCTGTTACCTTTCAGGCTAACGGCGAAGTGATCAAATTTGATGGGTTCCTCAGAGTTTATGCCGAATCGACCGATCAGGAGAGCAGCGAGGAAGAGAGATATGTTATTCCTCCTGTAACCAAAGGAATGCCACTATCTTACGAAAATATTACTGCTTCACAGAAATTTACAACCCCGCCACCGAGATATACTGAAGCAAGCCTTGTGAAAAAGCTTGAGGAACTCGGAATCGGCCGACCTTCAACCTACGCACCTACAATATCAACAATTCAGAACAGGGGGTATGTATCGCGTGAAGACCGACCGGGGGAAAAACGCCAGATAAAAATAATAACGCTCCTGAAGGGCAAACTGACAGCGTCGGTAAAAACAGAGATTGCAGGAAAAGAAAAATCAAAACTTTTCCCACAGGATATCGGAATGATCGTAAATGACTTTCTCGTTGAGAATTTTTCAGAAATACTTGATTACCATTTTACTGCCGAAGTAGAAGAGCAATTTGATGAGATCGCTCTCGGAAATCTCAAATGGACCGGAATGATTGAGAAATTCTACTCCCCGTTCCATAAAACGGTAACCAACACACTTGAGAAAAAGGAGAGAAAAACTGGTGTAAGGGTCCTTGGCAATCACCCTGAAACAGGAGAACCAATAACCGTCAGGATGGGGAGATACGGCCCGGTTGCACAGATCGGCGATTCGGCAAATGATGAAAAACCCAGGTTCGCCAGCCTTTCAAAAAACCAGCTTCTTGAAACAATATCTATAGAAGAAGCACTGAATCTCTTCCGCCTTCCACGAACCTTAGGTCAATATGAGGAGGCCGATATGATAGTAGGAATAGGGAAATTTGGTCCATATATAAGGCATAAAAGCAAATTCTACTCCTTAAAAAAGGGGGTGGATGATCCTTATGCAGTAACTTTTGAGAGAGCTGTGGAGGTTATTCTCGAAAAAAATGACAGCGATAAAAAGAAGGTTATCAAAGACTTTGGCGAAATTATGCTACTTAACGGAAGGTACGGACCCTATCTTGCTAAGGAAAAACTGAACTACAGGCTCCCTAAAGGTACCGACCACGAAAAACTTACAAAAGAAGATTGTATCAATATTATTGAAAACAGTGATAAAACAAAAAAGAGTTCTTAAATAAGCCATGGTAGACCTGAATGATTATTTTAATCCTGTAAGTATCGAAGGTCCTGATTTTGAACATCTTTCATCTCAGGCCGGCTTCCCTCACAATATTACTGTCCATACAGAGAATGCTCCTCTGAAAGATCTCGGTAAGTACAGGATTGCGATTTTGGGAGTACCCGATGGCCGCAACTCATCAAATGCCGGGTCATTTAAAGGTCCTGACATGATCAGGAGACAATTATATAAACTCTCAAAAATCCCGGGAAGAGCTAAAATAATCGACCTTGGAAATATGAAACAGGGGATAACGTTCAATGATACTCTTGCAGGACTTGCGGATATTCTCACAGAGTTGATTCAGGAAAACATCTTCCCCGTAATTATCGGGGGAAGCAGTGCCCTTGTTCCTTCAATAGACCGGGCTCTTTCCCTGCAAAAAATCAGATACACACTTACTTCGGTTGATCCAAGAATTGATTTCAGCAGCGAAAGAAAAGAGCCTGACTCCTATAATTATCTTAATACTATCCTGAATAACCACAAAAGCACCTTTTCTCATTACATAAATATAGGTTATCAGACCTATCTGAATGATCCTCAGGTAATAAACCGCTTTACAAAACGGAGGTCCGAACTGGTAAGAATCGGTGATGTACGACAGGCAATTTATCTGACAGAGCCCCTGCTCAGAGACACCGATGCAGCCATATTTGATATCTCTGCAGTAAGGCAATCGGATGCCCCGGGCACAATGAACCCATCTCCTAATGGTTTTTACGGAGAAGAAATATGCCTACTTTCAAGATATGCCGGTATATCCGATAATCTGAAGGTTTTCGGGCTTTTTGATGTCAATCCTGAATTTGATATCAGAAACCAGACCACAGGCCTGGCTGCTCAGATCCTCTGGTTTTTCCTTGAAGGTTTTTCACAAAAACAGTATGAAACACCCGCAATAAACAGCAATAATTCAGGACGTTTTATCAAATATCATGTAAGAGTTACCAATCTGGATGATGATATGATATTTGTAAAAAGCAATCTGACCGACAGGTGGTGGATGGAACTTTCGGTTGAAAAGGACAGGAATCTTTATGTTGCCTGCTCACATGAAGATTACCTGAAGGCTAACCGAAACGAAGTCCCTGACAGATGGGTACAGGCTATTGAAAGGTTAAAATCCTGAAGTTTTACGAATTTAACCATATCAGATATACAGTTTGTCAAAAAGTCAACTGCCTCTCGTCAAAAGGGATGCTTAATAAAATAAATAATTTTATATTTGTCTCGCTACAACATTTTTACTTATTTTAGCCGTTCAACAAATATGAAGTGTCCAATTTAAGGAGATGAAGAAACTAAAAGGCGTAATACTTTTTTTAGTTCTGACATTACAGCCGGTCTTATCTCAGCAAGACCCGTTGGCCAGTCATTATATGTTTAACACACTGACATACAATCCGGGTATTGCAGGCACATCAGGCAAGATCTGTGCCTTTGCTCTCAACAGGCAGCAATGGCTTGGATTTGAAGGAGCTCCTTCCACCACGGTTTTTAATATAAGCGCACCCATTTCACCTTTCAAAATTAAAAGTGGCGTTGGTTTAATGATTGAGAGCGATAATGTCGGTTTTGATAAAGATATAAACGTAGCACTTGCTTATTCATACCTTTTAGATCTTGGTACAGGCAAGCTGGGAATCGGATTAAACCTTGGCATGCTGAATAAAACACTTGATCCGACCTGGGAAATCCCATCAGGAGATGCTCATATCCCTGCTTCAGGCGATCCGCTGATACCTGAAAACAAAGAGAGTTATATTGCGTTTGATGCAGGCCTCGGCCTCTATTACAAAACTGAAAAATATTATGCCGCTCTCTCTGTTACTCATCTTAATCAGCCAAAAATTAAGTTTACCAAAGGAATGCCCTATGTCAGCAGACATTACTATCTGACTGCCGGTTATACATTGCAGCTGGCAAATCCTTCATTTGAGCTAATTCCCTCATTTTTAGCCTTTAGCGATGGTAAAGCCACACAATTTACATTAACATCGCTGGTGAGGTACAATAAAAAAGCATGGGGTGGCGTTTCTTACCGTGCAGGCGATGCGATGATAGCAATGGCCGGGGTAGAGCTTTTTAATGGAGTCAGAATAGGTTATGCTTATGATTTTACACTTTCAGATATCAGAAAAAGCAGCAGCGGTTCGCACGAATTTATGGTTAATTATTGCTTCGAACTTAGCCTGGGTAAAAGCCCCATGAAATATAAAAGCATCAGATTTTTATGATTATTTAAAAAAAAATAACTTACTTGCATTATAAAATTCTTTAGTATTATGAAAAAGATAACATTATCTGCTTTAATTTTAATAATACTTTTAACGAGTTGTGGTTCTTCAAATAATGGAGAATTAACGGGAGTTTTGGGAAGGAAAAAATTCTTTGAACCTGAACCTCTTGAGATGGCATTTATACCAGCAGGGAATTTTATGATGGGGCCGAGTGATCAGGATGCAGTTTTTGCAATGAACAGTATTTCAAAGTCAGTTACTGTTGATGCATTCTGGATGGATCAGACAGAAATTACAAATAACAAGTATCGTCAGTTTGTTTACTATGTACGCGACTCTATTCTGAGAACAAAACTTGGAAATGCAGGGGTTGCCGATCGCGAATATTTTATGGTTGATGATGAGGGAAACGTAATTGAACCTAATGTAATCAACTGGGAAGAAAAAATTGATCCTGATGAGGAGACAACCAAAACAACTCTTGAAGAGATGGTATATCCTCCTGAAGAAAGTTTTAACGGAAAAAAACAGGTTGATGTAAGAAAACTTAACTACTCATATTTCTGGGTCGATTACCAGCAAGCTTCAAGAGCGGTTTATAAATACAATGATTTTGAGAGAACCGGTGGAAAATATGAAGGAAAAGTTACAAATATTGACGGCACCCGTACTGATGTAAAAGACAGATCATCGTTCATTAAACACAATATCATAAATGTTTATCCCGATACCCTATGCTGGATCAGGGATTTTACATATTCATTCAATGACCCACTGGCATCACTCTATTTCTGGCATCCATCATTTGACGATTATCCTGTTGTGGGAGTTACCTGGGTTCAGGCTACTGCCTTCAGTATCTGGAGAACCGATTATATGAACTCCGCACTCAGAAAGAACGATGTACCTGATGTTTCAAGTTACCGCTTACCTCTTGAAACAGAATGGGAATATGCTGCAAGAGGCGGACTTGATCTTTCGATGTATCCCTGGGGCGGACCATATACCCGTAATTATAAAGGATGTTTCCTTGCCAATTTTAAACCTTTGCGCGGAAACTATATCGATGATGGTAACGTATATGCAGGAAAAGTAGGTTCCTACGAACCCAACGAATACGGATTATATGATATGTCGGGAAACGTATCTGAATGGACTTGTTGTGCATTTCATCCTTCAGCCTATATTTTCCAGCACGACCTGCAGCCTAATTACGAATACAACGCAACTCCCGAGGATCCTCCGCTTATGAAAAGAAAAGTAATTCGTGGCGGCTCATGGAAAGATATAGCATATTTCCTTCAGACAAGTTCAAGGGATTACGAATATCAGGATTCAACAAAACCATTTGTCGGATTCCGCAATGTACGATCTTATATTGGTGTAAATTAAATAATTGAAATAACCCTAAAATTATCAGGTATATGAGCCTAGCAGAATTAGTACAAAGCAGCGGGTGGAAAAATTTCATCGCTAAACTTTATGGTTTAGGTGCTTCCGTCGTTATTATTGGTGCATTGTTTAAAATTCAACACTGGCCACTGGCAGGGACCATGCTTACAATTGGTCTTCTTGTAGAAGCCGTTATCTTCTTCTTTTCAGCCTTTGAACCTTTGCATGAAGAGATTGACTGGTCTCTGGTATATCCTGAACTCTCAGGAATTCCCGAAGACGAATCACATGAACTTTCCTCACATGGAGGAAAACATCAAGGTGGTGTCTCTGGCGGTGGAGGTGGCGGTGCCGGCTCAGTTGCTCTCGCAAAATTCGACGAGATGCTCGAAAAAGCTGAGATCACTCCCGACCTATTCCAGAAACTGGGCGTAGGAATGAAAAAACTCAGTGAATCAACTGCAAACATGAACTCCATGGGTGATGTTTCTGCTGCATCATCAAAATACATGAATACCATAACGACTGCCAATGATTCGCTCGGAAAATTATCAGAATCCTATGTGGCTACAACTAAAGCAATTAATGATACGGGTTCTACCTATCGCAATATGGCAGATTCATTCTCCGTTATTGAAGTTGGCGGAAAATCATATCAGCAACAGCTTGAATCACTTAATAAGAATCTTTCTGCTCTCAACGCAGTTTATGAACTTCAGAGAAAAGGAGCAGATGATCATCTGAAAGAATCCGATAATCTTTACAAGGGAATACAGGGTCTTATGAAAGATCTTTCAGAATCTGCCGGCGATACAAAAAAATACCGCGAACAGATTACTAAACTCAACGACAACCTGTCGGCATTGAATAATGTCTATGGAAATATGCTTTCTGCTATGAATGTTAAGTAACGTGACATTTTTTTTACATAACTAAACTACCTACGAAATGGGTCACGGAAAAGAATCTCCACGACAAAAGATGATCGGTATGATGTACCTGGTGCTTACCGCCATGCTTGCACTTAACGTATCAAAAGAGGCCGTCAAAGCATTTGTTAAAGTCGACCAGGGGCTTACTCTGACTGTCTCAAATTATATGCTGAAAAACAACCTCATATATCGCGAGTTCGACAGAGCTGCTGCTGAGAATCCTGCAAAAGCAGGAAAATATAAGACAACCGCATTAATGGTTAAAGAGCGTGCAGATGAAACATTCAACTTCCTGCAGGGGCTGAAAATTGAAATCGTAAATATAGCTGACGGACCTGAGAACGCAGCTGTTGTGGGAACTGAGGTCTTATCTGAGAAAATCTTAAAATTTGACGACAGTAATATCCCATCACAGATCCTTATTGGCGCCAATGAAAACGGAAAAGCCAACGATCTGAAAGCCGTTATTAATGAGTATCGCGAATTTCTTATTACAACACTTGAAGGTAAAAACCCTTCAGCCGAAGATGCTTTGAAAAAAAGCCTTAGCACTGAAGATGGGAAAAATGAAAAAACCGGGGAAAAAGAGCGCTGGGAAAATGCAACCTTCCAGACCTTACCTCTTGTAGCTGTTGTAACAATTCTTTCAAAGATGCAGGTCGATGTCAGAAATGCTGAGACTGAAGTCCTTAACTACCTCTACTCCCAGATTGATGCCTCATCTTTCAAGTTTAATAAACTTACTGCAATCGTTATACCAAATTCAAATTATGTAACACAGGGTAGCGATTACGAAGCTCAGGTTTTTATCTCTGCTACAGATACAACTCAATCGCCCATAATTACAGTGGGAGATATGCAGCTTCCTCTGGATGAAACAGGCAAAGGTGTTTATAAAACCAAAGCAACATCTGTAGGCCCCAGAAAATGGGGAGGTATAATAGCCCTAAAAGCTCCTGACGGGTCAACTAAAAATTACCCCTTCGAATCTTCATATGTTGTAGGCGAACCCAATGTTGTGGTTTCACCTACTGCTATGAACGTCCTTTATATGGGGATAGATAATCCAATCGATGTCTCTGTACCTAATGTCAGCCCTGATAAGATCAAGATAAAAGTAACTAATGCGGTTTACAGCGTAGGGAAAATTAAAAATTCAAAAGGCGAAAACTTCAGAGGTAACTGGCTCATTAAACCTTCTGCCGTTGGCCAGAATGTTCAGGTTATCGTTTCTGCCGATATAAATGGCAAACCTATGCAGTTTGCTCCACTTGAATTCAGGGTAAAAGGTATACCTACTCCGATTGCTGTATTTGCAGGTAAGAGTACCGGAAGTGTAGCCCGAGCTACTGCCGCTGCCCAACAGGGGGTTTTTGCCATAATGCCCGACTTTGACTTTGACCTTGTTTATCAGGTTACCGGATTTACAGTTCTTTATTCTGATAACAGGGGCGACTTTGAAGAGCCCAGCACAGGTAGTAACCTTACTACAAAACAAAAAGACCTTATTGGCAGACTGACAAGAGGAAAATACTTAACTATAAAGGACATAAAAGCTTTAGGTCCTGATGGAAAGACAAGAGAGTTGCTGCCTGTAATATTAAAGATAGATTAATATCAAAAAAGTATCCTATTATGAATAAGAAAATTCTTTTTGGAATTATCTCCCTTTCACTATCAGGTATTGTTGTTGGCCAGAGCTTCCCCGATATCTATAAAAAAGCTATTCCGGACTCTAAAAAAATTGAGTTTCCATACCTGAGAGAGGCAGATGTTGTGTGGTCGAAAAGAATATACCGGCTTATTGACCTTCGTGAGAAAATAAATCAACCGCTATATTATCCGACGAAGAAAACATTGGATGGAAGACAAAATTTCATAGGGATTGTTCTTGACGAAATAAAAGCAGGCCGACTTAATGCATATGACCCTCTGGAACCAAGCGTAAGTACAACTTATTCAGATATTGAAGGTAAGATGGGGGCTATTTCAAAAACTGAATCAGTTACAATAAATGCTGCCGGAGCAACCCGCGATACTACCTATAAGCTGGATGCCAAACCGGAGGAGGTTAAGCAGTTACTCCTTTATGAAGAGTGGTATTTTGATAAAAAGCTATCAAGGCTAGAAGTAAGAATCATTGCCATTCAACCTTTCTATATGGCTTTCGATGATCAGGCAGGAAGAATACTTAAGAAACCTTTATTCTGGATTAATTATAACGAAGTAAGAGATGCCCTTGCAAAAAAGGAGGTATATATGTATAAAAATGATGCTCAGAGAGTATCCTTCGATGACCTCTTTATGCAACGCCGTTTCGGTAGCATTATTTACGGAGAATCAAATGTCTACGACGATAGGATGATTTCAGATTATCAGGTTGGAAAAAATACTCTTTTTGAAGCTGAACGTATTAAAAATGAGCTTTTTGACTTTGAACACGATCTTTGGGAATATTAGAAAAATAAAAGTTAACCCTTACGGGATTGATAAAAAAGAAAAGACGGGTCGCAACCCGTCTTTTTCATTTTATTCTCCCTCCTCATGAATCAGAGGAACTTTTCTTTTGTAGATTTTTTAACATCTTCCAGATATTGCTTGATATTCTGTTCTTCTTCTTTTTTAACAACCAGAAGAACATCGTCGGAATCAATAACAATATAGTCTTCCAATCCCTGCAAAACAGCAATTTTCCCCGGCGAAATATTAAAAATATTCCCTTTGGCATCGTAGGAAAAAACATCTCCCCTTACAAGTGCATTCCCGTTCTTATCAATGGCTGTATGTTCGTAAAGTGAACCCCATGTCCCAAGATCCGACCATCCGATATCAGTACACTTTACATAGACATTATCTGCCTTTTCCATTATTCCATAGTCAATGGATATGCTCCGGCATTCTGTATAGGTCTTCAGAATAAAACTTTTTTCCTGCTTTGTTCCCAAAAAATCTTTTCCTTCATCAAATACAGAATAGGTATCGGGTAAATGCTTTTCAAAGGCAGAAAGTATCGATTTAATATTCCAAATAAAAATACCTGCGTTCCAGAAGAAATCACCGCTTTCCAGAAATACCTTTGCAAGATCAATATCGGGTTTTTCAGTAAATGTCTTAACCTTCAGAAGGTTTCCATACCCTTTAACAGGTTTTTTCTGGTCTGCCTGAATATAACCGTATCCGGTTTCAGGTCTGTCGGGCTTGATACCAAGAGTTACCAGAGCATCATTCTCTTTTGCAAACTCAAAACAGTTCTGAATATCTTCACAAAACTTATCTTCCTTTACAATATGGTGGTCAGCTGGTGTCACAGCTATTATAGCATCAGGGTTTTCCTTTAGTATTCTGAAAGTACCGTATGCCAGGCAGGGGGCAGTATTTCGCCTGAAAGGCTCTCCGAGAACCCGCGATGGATCAATTCCCAGCTGTTCAAGTACAAGCTCTTTATGATCTGCATTTGTAACAACAAAAATGTTCTCTTCCGGGCAAGTGGATTTAAACCTATTGAAGGTCTGCTGGATAAGCGTTTCCCCGGTTCCCAGAATATCAAGAAACTGCTTGGGTTTTTCAATACGGCTGAGTGGCCAGAAACGGCTTCCGACACCTCCCGCCATTATTATTACATACCTGTTATCCATAAGAGTTTTTTTTTTGAACCTTTATGCAAATATATAATTATTTATGCATTCAGGTTTCAAAAACTACGTTAACGGAAATACCGTAAATATTAGTAATTTTGTCGTTTAATAAAAGTTAACTATGATTTCGTTTCTTACACAGGCCGGTCTCTACTTCCTGTTTCTTAAAAAGGTCTTTTCAAAACCTGAGAAACCTGTTTTATATTACAAACAGACGATGAGAGAGTTTGTCTATCTGGGCCTTACATCAATCGGCATTATTGCAATCATCTCTTTTTTTATGGGAGCTGTAATTACCCTCCAGACAGCTTATAACACAGAGAATCCAATCTATCCTAAATATCTGATTGGCCTCGGTTGTCGCGATTCCATCATTCTTGAGTTCTCTTCAACAGTTGCAGCTCTTATCCTTGCCGGGAAAGTCGGGTCCAACATTGCATCAGAAATAGGAACAATGAGAGTTACAGAACAAATAGATGCTCTTGAAATAATGGGGGTCAATTCAGCTTCATACCTTGTTCTCCCAAAAATAATTGCCACAGTCCTGTTTAACCCGGTACTGACACTGATAGGGATTATAGTCGGAATTTTTGGCGGCTGGATTGCCGGTACACTTTCCGGGGTAATTACTTCCGAAAACTTTATTTATGGGATCCAGTATTCATTTATTCCCTACTATATCACATATTCGATGATAAAAACGGTTTTTTTTGCCTTTATAATAACCAGCGTTTCTGCCTTCCAGGGATATTATGTCAACGGGGGATCTCTTGAGGTGGGAAGGGCCAGCACAAAAGCAGTTGTTTACAGCAGTGTTCTTATTTTGCTGTTCAACGTAATCCTCACTCAACTCCTGCTGTCATGATAAGTGTAAAAAACCTTTCCAAATCATTTAACGGCAAGAGTATTCTTAATGATATTTCGCTAACCTTCGAAACGGGTAAGACCAATCTTATTATCGGAAGAAGCGGATCAGGAAAAACAGTGCTGCTGAAGTCAATTGTCGGGCTTCATGATATAGATAGCGGAGAGATCTGGTATGAGGATACAATGTTTAATGAACTTCATTTTAAAGACCGTAAAAAAATCCGTAGTGAAATGGGGATGCTATTCCAGGGAAGTGCCCTCTTCGATTCTTTAACTGTTGAACAAAACGTGCGTTTCCCTCTTGATATGTTCACCGACAAAACCCTTGAGGAAAAAAATGACAGGATAAACTTTTGCCTCAACAGGGTAAATATCGTAAATGCCAATGACTTATACCCATCCGAGTTATCGGGGGGTATGAAAAAAAGGGTGGCCATAGCCAGGGCTATATCACTAAATCCCAAATACCTCTTTTGTGACGAACCCAATTCCGGACTCGACCCGATAACAGCAATTCTGATTGACGAACTTATTAAAGAACTGACAGAGGAGTATTCAATTACTACTATTGTAAATACTCACGATATGAATTCTGTTATGGTGATCGGCGAAAAGATTATTTTTATCAGCGATGGGTCGAAATGCTGGGAAGGAACAAAGAACGATATTCTGAGTTCAGATTGTGAAACATTGAATGATTTTGTATTTGCAAATTCCCTGGCAAAAAAACTCAGAATAATGAACAAGTAGCATTAATGCCCCCTCTATTTGTCAACCTCCTCGTATTCCACATATTCTCCGATACTCTTTGAAACCCCTTTATTGCTGATATTACTATCTTTTTTCGGTTCAGTATTTCCCGGAGATGAAACTCCTTCCTCTCCTATTTTCATAAAAGATCTGGCTAACAGATATACTATCACTCCTATTAAAGCAAAACGTATTAATACCATCCTTCTTAAAATATTTGATCACATGCAACCATTGGCTTGTCAGCTTTCTTACTGACCTTGTTTCCAAAAGCCAGGTTCATACCTAACCTCAGATTAATTGTGTTCCAGTTTGCCGGAATGGGAATTGTACCATTATCTGTCTTTATCTGATTCCACGAAACAGGGATTCTGTCAGCAAGCATATAGAACTGAAATACTCCTGCTCTCAGGGAAACACCCGCACCCAGATTGTCAAACCTGTGATTAGCAGCAGTATAACTCAGACTAGTTGACAATGAATTCCCAAGATTAACATTTGCCGAAAATGTAAGGGATTCCCTCAGCTGTTTGCCGATAAACCTGCTGTACGACAATACTCCCAATGAGAATTTCTCCGATAACTTATAGCTCCCGCCTAAAGAGATCCCGAAAGGGATCCATGTAGTAAAAGGATCTTTTGAATCGGAAACGTTAAAAGAATTCGTTAATGAATCCACCATATCCTGACCCAGTTCATCTATTGTTTTTGTCCCGTCAAGTACATCAGTTATATTGAGTCCGCTGAATTCAAACTGACTCTTTGCCTGTAAATTGGTAACATCGTTTTTCCATTTAATAAACCCGAGATCAGTAATTGCCGCTGAGAAAACGATCTTGTCAGAAAAATCATAAGTTGCACCGATATCCAGCCCCAGACCCATATTTTTCTTGCCCAGAATAAAGTCGGCCGTTCCGCTTACTGTCTTAAATCTGCTATCGTCAAATTCAATACTCTCAATTTTCTGTGCCGCATCCTTAGTAACCGAAACAGGAGCACTGATATTGACAATGAGGTCAGCATCAAGTGTATGAGTATAGTCATTGTTTATTGATAATGCAAGTGCCCTGTTATCAATCGAAAAGGCAGCTATTCCGAAAAGCAATTTCCCTTTTACACCAATTCTCAGTTTATTTGTAATATTCTTTGAAAACCCTAACCCTATTTCACGGTAATATTTCAAATCGCCCCTGAAAGATGAGAGGTCCACTTTACTCCCTTTGAATCCCTCATTTCCTTTTAAGGCAAGTTCAAACAGATCGCCGGGAAAAACAATATTCCCTTCCATCCTCTCATTTATATCAAGAAAAACATAACTATTTTTCCCAACAGAAAACCCAAGGCCGAAAAGTTGAATTGACATCTGAGGCTCCAGTGAATTTTTATCCTTTATTTTAGCAAGGAAGTCTTCAATATTAAAATCGGGATGAAGAAATGTGAAAACCGAATCAGAACCCTGACCCTTCATAAAGATATCTGAGAAGTTAACAAAATTATTGTTCACATTCAGATTAATTCCCGAAACAACCGGTAATCCGATATACAGGGAATTGGATGGTCGCAAAGCAGGATTAACAAAATGATTCTGAGGCAAATTCATATAGTACAACACCTGGCTGTTCTGAGCAGAAACATCGGCAATAATTATTGCCAGTAATATAATCAAAGTATATTTTGCTTTCCCGTTCATATTAATTCTGTTTAAAGTTAATTGACGGTTTCAGTACCAGAGCTGCATTGAAATCAATCCTGTAATCGGAATAGATCTTAACATCTTTTAATCCGCTGTTTGTTGTGTTAAGAGTAAACCTGACGATTATCTTATCTGCTTTACTTGCTGCACTGAAAAACTCTTTTGTAAGCTCAATTTTAGTCTCCGTTTCTGTAGTCCCGTTAGCTCTGCCATTGAGGTCGATTGGTGCCGCCCCAAGAAGATCTTTTGCCTCCACTGTACTTTTTATGGTACGCGTAACTGAATCGTAAAGGCTCAGTTTAATTGCCGCGCCCAGAGGGAATCCATTCTTAATAAGCAGGTCGAGCCGGAATAATTCAAAATCCTCAGGGTTAACAGGAGTGTCATTATTGCCATTGTCATTTTTAATAAAGTTATCGAGAGTATCAGTAAACTGAAGATTGTTTATCCGGAATTCCAAAGGCATCTCTACCTCGAGTGAACCCAGAAACCGGCTCTCTCCAAACACATAATTGTTCCTCAGACCGTTATTTCCCAGAGGGTTCATTTTAGCTGAACCTGAGAAACTTACCTCCCCAGGTGGTAAAGAAATAAGCTCAGGAAGAGATGAGTTGTTTTTATCAATTGTAAGGGAATCGGAAACATCGCGTCTGGAGGGAGTTACAGGGCAGGCTATTGTTATTGGAGCGAGGCCGAGATCTACAGTTTTCAGCTGCCTCTTCCCTGTTGCATTCAGAGTAATTTCTATCGGAATTGCAAATGAGTTTGAATATTTAAGCTTTATTGAGGGGCTGGAAATAAGAAAATCTCCTGTAAGATGACTAACAATTTCATCCATTTGAAGATCTAATGACTCGGAATTTATTGTTTCCACCTTTTGTCCGAAATATCCCTTAACATAATCAATAACAGGATTAAGAAGTTCAATGTCAAGTTGTATTTTGTCGCTCTTGTTAAAGTCAACCATAGAACCATCAGAGGTTACAACAATTGAGTAATCAAACGGTACTCTGTTATATGGTTGACGAGGGTCGGTTCCCAAATCAATAATTGTATTGCTGACAGATATTGCCCCTGTTACTGTGGTATGCGGATTAATATCGATTAATCTGGTTATGGGCAGGCCTCCATTATTAGAAGTTGGTAATAAAAGCTGAAGTGAAGTTTTTAATGGACTGGATGACTGAACGTTATAAGATATGTTTCCCGCTTTTATTTTAAGCTCATCAAGTTCAATTCCGCTTCCCGCATCGAAATCGACAGTATCCCTGTTATCAAGAGATACAATCGTCTGAACAGGCAGAACTACCCTTCCTGATTTAACCTTCATGTTTTTTCCATGGATGCCAACCTCAATGTTATTAACAGCAAGATTAATCACCACCGGAGATGAAGTACCCGGGCTTCCTGTAATGAAAACGGATGCAACTATTGATTTTGAAACAGTTGCGTCAGCAAGGTTAATTGTTGCGATGCCGGTTGCTCCGGCTTGAATTAACGAAATGGTAGCCTGATTTCCTATTGGTGTATGACCAGTGCTGTTATATAGCTGAATATTAATACCGCTGATCGGAGCCCCGAGATTATTCTTAACCGATATATCAAGAGTCCCAACAGAAAAAACTGCAAGTTCAAAATTAGAAATTTGGGGAAAAGGAAATTCTCCAAGACTTATAGGGGTGAGAGGCGGAAAAATACTTGTTGTATTATTTTTGGAGACAAACAGTGACTTGACCAATGATGAATAGTGGTTGGTAATCTGATCAAGGGTAAGGGTAAGGGTTTTATCAAAAGGAGAAACGCTTAGCTCTCCCAATGTGTAGGACTTGCTGAAGGATACCATATCAGTCATGTTATAGATATCCGACATCTTCAGTTCAAGGACAGAATCTTTTTTAAAAATGAGCCTGACAAATTTGCTTTGATCAATTATAACCTGATCGTCAGATTTAATCAAGTCGCTGAGCGAGACATCTCCCTTTACTGCTGAAACGCCAATGGTAGGTGAAAGATGCGTTTCGCCTGAAAGCTTATTCATATTGTAAGTCTCTTTAATACAGCCTGTAATAAAGAAAACCAGAATAATAAAAACCAACCCTGAAAACTTTCTGATCATAATATGTTTCATTTAGCCTCTGTTTCAATTTTATAGTTATACAGAAACCTGTCAGTTCCTCCGACAATAAGATGCCAGCCACTTTTGTCCGACAGTTTCCCTATTGAGAACATGGATGCTCCCCTGAGGGGAAATCCATTCATAGTTTCGCCGTTTTTCCCTATCAGATATATTAATTTGTTATCAATATCAAACACTCCAATTTTTCTGTCTGAAGCTGAAAAACTAATACTGACAGGTCCCCCAAGATGACTTAATTCAAATTTTCTGGTAAATATTTCCGTTTTATTATGGTCGTAAAGATACAACATCCCGTTTTCAATAAAAACATATTCGCCAAAACCATCACCATCTACGTCAAAAAAATCAAATGAATGGTCAATAGAAGCCTTCATCAGACTGAATTTTCTGACACTTCCATCGAAATAAATCTGCTGCACCATACCATCAGGCGCTGTGCAAACAAGAAAAGGATCTGATCCTGCAGATAATCTGATTGCCGATCCTCTTGCTTTTGTTACAGGTTCTTTAAGGTTTATTCTTTTTTTACCGCTCCTGTCGAGAAAATATACCGATGTTTCATCGCAGGCTACAAGAAAATCCTTCCCTGAAACTTTAAAATAAACGATATCCGACATAACCTTTCCTGAAGTCCGGAAAGGGGTCCATCCCTTCACCACATTCCCGGTTTTATCATACGAATAGATTAATTTGTCTTCTCCTGCAATAAAAAGTCTGTAATTCCGATTATTGTCATAATCAAAAAGAGAGATGGAATTCGTTGCCGGCGACCTGAGCTTAACAGGGTATCTCTGAACATAATTGCCATTTCTGTCGAGAAGATGAAGATAATCTTTTCCTGAAAACAACAGCTGTAACTTCCCGTTGCGGAAATAATCAACCATATATATACTACCGTTAATCCTCTCTTTCAAAGGAACTTTCCAAAGAACACGGCCTGCTGCATTTATCAGGTATGTATTATTTTTAATATCCTGAATAAATATTTCTTTTGCTCCGGTAGTATGGTTGGTAAAGAAGAACGGTTTTATTGCTGCAATGGTATCAAGCAAAGTCTCCCATTCAGTAGTTGATTCTTCGCGGGCTTCTTCTTTGAATTTTACTGATAAGCTATTGTATATCATTCCATTACTCGATACGAACTGAAATCCTGCAGCCTGAATTTTATTAAGCGACAATTTATTCTGCCTGAGGCCTTTAATAATATCGTCATTAAGAAAGCCGGCGAGATAATCCAAAATCCGCGATGGAACACAGTAGAAGAAATATCCTGCCCGGCTTGGAAGCGTGCTTTCGAAATCGCGGTAAACCAGATCATTTGCAAGAGTCTTATTCAGAATATTATCGTACAATAAGCGAGAAATTGTGGCATAAGAGCTTCCGGAAATTATATAATTATCATAAAAAGCATAATATGTATCATCAAACCCGGGGGAAAGTCCTGGCATAATAACTTTGATAAGACCGCGGAAACTGGTTTTATAAACCGGAATTATGCTCTGGTCATCAGGGGCAAAATAAATAATCTCCTTCGCCGGGCCAAGTTCCTCGAGAAAAATCTTTTCTGCCTCGACTCTGTTTGCCAATTCTAATATAATCAGTGTGTTATCGCCAACTGGCCGTTCTTTGATATCAATATAAGCCTTTGTAATTTCCTCACCCAGATACTCCTTCAGCTTATCGGCCAGACCTGCAACTGCCTTTGAAACAGATGTATCTGAAATGTTCAGCTGTTTATCAGGCGGAAGGATAAGAGTTTCAAAAAGAACAGTTGAGGAAGGCAGAATTTTATAGGTGTGAAATTCACTGGGAGTAAGAGATTTGTATCTGTACAGATAATCAGATGAGTCTTTACAGTCAGTATAGCCACTAAGGACAATACCATCTTCATTTATATAAATATCTCCCCCGGCAGTTCCGGCCAGTCTGGAAATCATCTCTGCCAGCCCTGATCCGGGTACCTTCAGAAATGAATTAAAAAGATTTGTAAGATTATTAAAAACAATAAAGATCTTATCTTCATTTTTTCCTGCTGCAAGCAATACTCTTGAAAAGCCAGGCTGTTTTCTTATATCGTTTTCGCCTCCTGTCTGAGCCCTCGCTTCTTCAATAAGCTTCTCCGAAGTACTGCATATCATTAACCCGGACAGCAGGGAGAGATAGACCGTGTCAGGCCTGGTATTAACAATAAAGGGAATCATTATTACCTGGGAACCGTTTAATTTTCTTTCACTCACCTCTTTTATTCCGGAGGAATGAAGTAGCTCCTTTATCTGCCTGGTTCTCACTTCCCCCGAAACTGTCAATGAAAGAAGAGGCTGAAGGGTTCCATCCTGTGCCGGGAAAAGGGAGATTAATGAAGAACCATCGCCAAGCAACTTCTTAAATCCGGGTTTATTAAACTGATCTGCAAGAAATTTCACCTTACGGTTAAAACTGTCGAACTCACTGACCTTTCCTATTTCCCCGAATAACCCTTTTCCTGTAGTTAGGGAATTCATAAAACTTTGAAGATCGACTGTTTCAATAACAATACAGGCTCTTAGTGAAATTGTTTTGTAAGGATCTGTAAATAAGATTTTTCTGCCACGCTGGAAAAAATATCCCAATATAGCCAGACAACAAATCAAGAGTATTGCAAAAAGGATTGCGATTCGTTTTACCACTTTCAGAAATTATAAATTGAGCACGCTCAAATTTAATAAATAAAAGATAATACCGTAATGGAAAAACGATTACATATCATTCAAATATTTCTGAAGGATTAAAGCAGCATGTTCCTGCTTCATTTTTTACGAACCTTCATTGTCCGGGTTATCAGGCTTCTTCGATAACTTTCCAGTTTAAAGCATCTGCCAGTGATAAAACCGGTTCTTTCAGATCACCGTAAAAGGTTACTCTGTGCCAGCCCCAGTTATCCCACATGGTAAAGAGCTTTTCGATATCTCCCAGTGGCTCAGCGCATAACTTGGTTCTGCATGCTCTGTCATCAGGATCATTATCAATAGCAATGGCCTGATGGAACAGTATCTCTTTCTTCTCTTTATTTATCTCAAGGGTTGTGGTCATATAATTAACAGGCAGGATTGACTGTACCGAAGCCCCGTTTCTGTCTTCTGAATGGGTCATTATTCTGAAAGGATTAGCCTCGCCCTGTGGTCCGAACACTTTGTTGGGAGCAACACAGTGTGCATAAATAATCTGACGTTTTGAAGTATCGATAACAGGGTCTGAGATAAATCCCGGTCTTCCGTTGGTCATGGTCGTAAAAGCGAGCATTGTGGCTGTTGACCTTACATCGCATTCGCAGGCGCCTATCAGCCCCTCGTTACATAATTCATGAAACCCCAGGCAAGGATAGGCATGAATATGCCCGCCGTAAAATCCTCCGAGACAATTCATAGTTATTGCATTGGCTTCATGTTTCTTCAGAACCGATTTCATTCCAAGATACATTGCTGCAGATGTAAGAAGAGTTTCAGTGGGAACATTTACAATCTCCAGAGCTGTCTGTTTCCAGCGGTCAACTATCGAAGCTGCCTCATCCTTATCTGCTCCGCTCCAGGCTGCATTGACCTCTGAAAATGGAATATACTCCAATGGAATGCCCATTACAGGATCCGCAATCTGAGAATTCTGATCCCTTACAGCCAGGATCTTTGAAGAGCCAAGACGCCGGGTACACTCCTCCGGGGATAATGCCTGGATTTTATTCTCTGCCAGCGAATAATTTCCTGCCGGCCTGGTTCCTTTTATACGCAATTTTGCTGTTGCTGCAACAAATTCATCTGTAGTGCCACCCTTTTTCAAAATCTTAAAACATCCTACCGCAGCCAGCAGATCCTCAATGTTTGAAGAGGCAACAAACCCTACATTCCGGCTATTCATCCGAAGAAATGATGCAGTATAAGTAAGAAAGCCACCGCTGCCTCCAAACTGAAAATCGGCATAAAGCACAGGTTTACCGGTTTTTGCAATTGCATGAACAACCTGATTCCCGCAGTTCATCTGGTAAACAATATATCCATCAATTGCATCAGGGATATCCTTTGCAGCAATCTTCTCTGCATCGTCGGGGCCGGTTGCAAGTGCCGGAATAAATTCAAACTCGGGGAATTTTTTGGAAAGGGTTGTGTTAAACATTTCCATATGGGGATTGAAATCAAAGCCAATATTGGGCCAGTCGGGTTTTGTCTGGATTGGTTCGTGCAGGGAATAGAGAATGCGAATCTTCATCTTTTTACCGCTTGTCGTTGAAGAGCAGGAGGTATTTGCCATGGCCAAAGGGGCTAAAGCCATACAAGCTGCACAGGCAGAACATGATGAAATAAAATTTCTCCGGGTAACATTTTTTACATTTTGCTTTTGATAACTGTTCGGGTAATTTGGGTAGGCCTTTTTCATAATCTTGGTTATTTGTGGAATTAACTTTAAACCGGATATAAGTTAACAAATGTACAAATAATAGCAGAATAACAGGAAGATTTTTAATAGATTTATTTTAGGCAGGAATAAAAATGTCAGGGTTTATAAGTCCTGTTTTGGCACGCAATTTGTAAATGTATTAATATCAAATACAAACTCAATTATATCCCTGACCATTCAGGGCAGCCAGGCCAAAACCCTGGCTTTTTTTTGTTAAAATGATCTGTAACCAATAATTTTCCTAACTTCCCGCACAGTTTTTGAAGCGCTCTCCCTTGCTTTCTCAGCCCCATTGGCTGCAACTTTTGCAAGATATTTATTGTCGGCCAGGATCTCATTTATTTTAGTGCGGATAGGATCTGTGAATTTAATAATATCTTCAGCAAGCTGCTTTTTCATATCACCGTACCGTATTTCGCATGCAGCATGTTTTTCTGTGAAAAACTTAACAGTATCCTGATCCGAAACAACATTCATTATGGTAAAAAGGTTCTTTACAGGTTCCGTTGGCTCCTGTACCGGGGCAGCGGGACCGGTATCTGTAACTGCTCTCATAACTTTTTTCCGTATCTCCTGAGGTGTATCGGCAAGGAATACACCATTGCCCTCACTCTTTCCCATTTTACCCGAACCATCAAGGCCGGGTATCTTAACCAGTTGTTCTCCAAAGTTATACGCATCGGGTTCCGGGAAATAGGAAACGTCATACATCATATTAAATCTTCTTGCAAACCTCCTCGTCATTTCGAGGTGCTGCTCCTGATCTTTTCCAACAGGGACCTTATTTGCTTTATGAATTATTATATCTGCAGCCATCAGTACAGGATAAGTCAGCAGACCTGCATTGATATTATCGGGCTGTTTCCTGATTTTTTCCTTGAAAGATGCCGTTCTTTCTAGCTCACCAACATAAGCATTCATATTCATAAGGAGATATAACTCCGATACTTCAGGAACATCACTCTGGATAAAAACAGTTGCAATTTCAGGATCAATTCCGCAAGCAAGATATTCAGCCAGAACCTGTTTTATATTTCCATGAAGGTCCTCAGGCTTGGGGTGAGTTGTAAGAGCATGGTAATCAGCAATAAAGAAGTAGCAATTATTCTCTCTCTGCATTTTGAGAAAATTCTTTATTGCTCCGAAATAATTTCCCAGATGCAGGTTTCCTGTTGATCTGATGCCACTCACAACTGTGTCCATTGTACTCCTGAATAAAAATTCAACGCAAACCTAATCACTTTTTTTTTAAAAGCATAATCAATACCCCAATAGCATCCCGAATAAATATGACAAAAAGAGGGAGAGTAGAAATTAGGCTGAAAATCGTACCTTTGCGGCATTAAAACAAACCCCGCTATGGAATCGACAAGACAGAAAAAAGTATCACGCTTAATTCAGAAAGAACTGGCAGATATTTTTCTTAGAAGAGGAAACGAATTCGCCCACGGGAAATTGGTTTCAATAACAAGGGTACGAGTCAGCCCCGACCTCTCATTTGCAAAAGTCTATATAAGTATCTTCCCGGCAACAAATCAGGAGGAAATTCTTAATGCAATTGAGGAGCACAGTTCAAAGATAAGGTTTGACCTAGGCCAGAAAGTCAGAACGCAGCTCCGCATTGTTCCTGATATTGCTTTTCATATTGATGACAGCCTGGATTATATTGATAAAATAGACAAGCTTCTGAAAACCTGACATATTTATGCAATACGAACCTATTAAACAATCATTGGGCAAATATTTCGCAGGGAACCTTTTTATGAGGAAAACCCTCTATTTTCTTCTCGACCTGCTCCTGCTACGCACCTGGCATGTAAAAAAAGCTTTACGGAAATTTGCTCCGGAATTTCCGGGCAATGCCTCTGTTCTGGATGCCGGTTCCGGATTCGGGCAATATTCGTGGCGCATGAGCAAAATGAACCCCGGATGGAATATAAAGGCTGTTGATATAAACAGCGAACAGATAGAAGACTGCAACAGGTTTTTCAATAAAACAGGAGCTTCCGGCAGAGTGGCTTTTGCCATAGGAGACCTGACAACCATGACTGACACCGACTGCCATAATATCATTCTGTCAGTTGATGTTATGGAACATATTACAGAAGATGTTCTGGTATTTCAGAATTTTTACAAGTCGCTGAAAAACAATGGAATACTATTGATATCCACCCCTTCAGATAAAGGAGGTTCTGATGTACACGACGATACGGAGGAATCATTTATTGATGAACATGTAAGAGATGGTTACAGCATTGAGGATATTACGGAAAAGCTTTCACTTGCAGGTTTCAAAAGCATTGAGGCACTTTATACCTATGGAAAACCGGGGAGCATTTCCTGGCGTTTGTCGATGAAGTATCCGGTTAAGATGCTGAATGTTTCATACCTCTTTTTTATCCTTCTTCCTTTCTATTACCTGATCTCTTTCCCTTTCTGTTTAATACTTAATACTTTCGATCTACGTTTAACACATAAAACAGGAACCGGGTTACTCATATCAGCCAGAAAACAGGAATAGTGAAGCTTTCATTGTATATAGCAAAAAGGTACCTTTTCGCAAAAAAGTCGCGGAATGCAATAAACATTATCTCTGCCGTATCAGTTGCCGGAGTAGCGGTTGGTACAATGGCTCTGATAATAATCCTTTCTGTTTTTAACGGTCTTGAAACAATGGTCAGCGCCATATTCAACACCTTTGATCCCGATCTTAAGATTATCGCAGCTGAAGGAAAAACCTTTATTGCTGACTCATCTCGCCTGAAACTCCTTGCAAAGGTTGATGGAGTATCCTGCTTTTCTCTTTCTCTTGAAGAAAATGCCCTTCTTAAATATGGTGACAGACAGTTTATTGCAACAATTAAAGGTGTCGATGACAATTATGTAAAGGTTTCAGGCATAGACAGTTCAATGTGGGAAGGGGATTTTATTCTGCGAAACGAAAAAGGCAGGCAATATGCTGTTCCGGGAATAGGAGTTGCTCAATATCTGGGGCTCAGGGTTAATTTTGTAAACCCATTATTTATCTGGCTTCCGCGGAGAACAGGAAGTTCCGCCATTAATTCTGAAGATCCGTTTAATAAAAAATTTATTTACCCTTCAGGGATCTTTGAAGTTGAAAAGGAATACGACTCAAAATATGTCTATATCCCTATTGCTTTTGCAAGAGAGCTCATTGAAGTAGAGGAAGGGGTAACATCGGTCGAAATTAAATTCACCGGCAGTACCGATCCCCGGATAGTACAGAAAAATGTAACCGCAATTTTCGGAAAAGGCTTTATCGTTCAAAACAGATATGAGCAGCAGGAGCTCTTCTACAAGGTGATGCGATCTGAAAGGCTGGCTATCTTCTTTATCCTTACGCTGATACTGATAATAGCATCGTTCAATATTATGGGTTCCCTTACAATGCTTATTATTGAAAAAGAACGTGATATAATAATACTTAAGAGTCTGGGAGCTGATAACAACCTTATCAGAAAGATATTTATATTTGAAGGATGGCTGATCTCAATAATCGGAGCATTTGCCGGAATAATACTGGGGTTTCTTATCTGCTGGTTACAACAGACCTTCGGACTTGTGAAACTTCAGAGCCAATCACTTATTATGGACTCATATCCGGTTGTTATGAAGCTTAAGGATTTTGTTATTGTACCCGGAACGGTTCTGCTTATCGGATATTTTGCAGCATGGTACCCTGTGCGGTTTCTTACAAAAAAATTTCTTAATAAGAACGGATGAAAGAAAGTTACTGTTTTTACTGTAAATAGAATGAGGATGAAATATCTTAAAAATAAAGTACAATGATCAGGTCTGTTCTTCAATTATTGATCCTGGTTTCGCTGATATCAGTTTCCTGCTCCAGAAGAAACAATAAGCTGGACAGCAGAAACCTTATTCCTGAAAAAAAACTGGTTTCAATATTAACAGATGTCTATCTCACAGACGGTCTTCTTGAAATCCCTAAAATCAGTGCCCTGTTTTCTTCACTCGACACGCTGCCATCATATAACCAGATTATTAAAAATTATGGTTATTCAAAAGAAATAATGGACCGGACATTAAAGTACTATTTCATAAAAAAACCAAAAAAACTTGTTACTATATATGATCAGGTTCTGGCAACTCTGAGCGAGATGGAATCACTTATTGATCTAAAAGCAGTACTTGAAGAGAGAAGAAGATTGAACCAGTGGAGCGGGATAGAGTTTTATTCGTTTCCCGACCCTTCAGCAACTGATTCGTCCTTTTTTGACATTACTCTCAGCAAACCAAATAACTATTCCCTTACATTTTCTGTTACTGCCTTTCCTGATGACCAGTCGCATAACCCACGGTTTGCAGGTTATTCATCGCACGCCGACAGCAGTAATACCGGGAAACGCGAATATCTTAAACCAATCAGTTATATTAAAGATGGTCATTCTCACGACTATACCATTAATATATATGTATTCCCAAACAAACCCCTTTTTATACGCGGATTGCTGAATGATTTTGAAAGCCGTCCTGTTGAATGGGGGAGCCATATCATAATAGAAAATATTTCATTAACTGCCGGCCTGGCTCCGTTATGAAACGCTTTTCATCCCAATACGTTATTACCAACTGCGGCCCTCCTCTGAAAAGAGCTATAATTACCACAGAAGATGATGGCACAATTTTAAATATTGAAGATACGGGAGGTAAACCAGAAGAGAAACATTCCGTTGAATTTCATAATGGCATTATAATACCGGGGTTTGTGAACTGCCATTGCCATCTTGAATTGTCGCATATGAGAGGCTCCATCGCTTCCGGAAATGGATTGGGAGGATTCATTGAACAGATCAGAACAACAAGGTACAACGATAGCAATATTATAGCAGCCGCAGCATCAGAGGCCGATAGCACCATGTATAAAGATGGAATCGTGCTATGCGCAGATGTCTGTAATACCTCTCTCACATTCAAGATCAAGAAGGAAAGCCTGATCAGTTACATTAATCTTATCGAGCTCTTCGGAATTGACCCGGAGAAAGCA
This sequence comes from uncultured Bacteroidota bacterium, assembly GCA_903824785.1. Classification (GTDB taxonomy): domain Bacteria; phylum Bacteroidota; class Bacteroidia; order Bacteroidales; family VadinHA17; genus LD21. The sequence continues at coordinate 58,562 of CAIJYD010000040.1, read as the reverse complement.
GAAAGACGTCTCTCTGAAATAGAAAAAGTTGCAGAAACAGCTAAAGAGATGAATCTTCCTTTCTCAATTGTGCCCCATGCTGTCTATTCAATGTCGCTGGCACTTTTCAGGCTCCTGAAGAAAACTAATAATAAAAACAGGGTTACCTCAATTCATTTTATGGAGACAGAAGGTGAAAAAGAATTCCTTGAAGACCATTCAGGTTCAATTATGGATTCATTCAAAAAATCGGGGATTGTCCCTGTCAGTCTCGAAACAGCCAGAAGCCACGCCGATGCAGTCCTTAATGAGATTACCCGGAATGGGAACCTGATACTTGTACATAACACATTTGCCGGAAACGATACAATAGAAACGATAAAGGAGAGAGATAATTTATTCTGGTGCCTCTGCCCCAACTCAAACCTGTTTATCGAGAACAGAATTCCTCCCCTTAACCTGCTTATTGAGAGGGGTTGTGAAATAGTTATCGGAACAGACAGCCTTGCTTCTAATAACAAACTAAGCATCCTCGATGAACTTAAAACACTTCAGCTGCATTACCCTGACTTGTCGATTGAAGAGATGGTAATCTGGGCTACAAGCAACGGAGCCAGAGCTCTGGGAGAGGAAAAGAGTTTCGGAAAGATTGAAAATGGAATAAAACCGGGTCTGCTGCTCCTTCAGAACGTTGATCTTCAGAACATGAAGCTCCTTCCTGACAGTTTTGTAACAAGATTGATTTAATAAAAGCATTCACTTTTTGAACCACGGGAACAATTGGGTCACAAAAAGGAATAAAACAGTTCACAATTGTATTATGCAATTTATACTAATTTTGGAGCAGGTAAAAGGGTATTAAGATGGCTACATTTCTTTTCGATGAAATTATTTTCGGTCCGGTGAAAAGCAGAAGACTTGGTGTTTCACTCGGAATAAACCTGTTGCCCACCAAAAGAAAAATATGCAATTTCAATTGTATCTATTGCGAATGCGGATGGACTGAGGATCCTGAAAAGGCAGTAAGCCATCTCCCATCCCGTTCTGAGGTTTTTATGGCACTCGACCTCAAGCTCTCTGCAATGAAAACCTCTGACCTGGCACCCGATGTAATTACCTATGCCGGCAATGGAGAGCCGACTCTCCATCCTGCTTTTTCCGGAATAATTGATGATAGTATAATCCTGAGAAACAAGTACTTCCCAAATGCTAAAATTGCGGTTCTGTCAAACTCTGCCACAATTCATATTCCAGCAATAAAAGCAGCCCTGCTGAAAGTTGATATGAATATACTTAAACTCGACTCCGCAATTGATTCAACGGTGGAGATTCATAACCAGTCGAGGAGTAAGATAAATGCAGAAGATCTTATTAATAACCTTGCCGGATTTAACGGGAAGCTTATTATACAGACCCTTTTTCTGCGCGGTATATATAATGGTACAGTTATAGACAATACAACTCCCGGCGAACTTACCGCATGGCTTAAAGCACTTGAGAGAATTAAACCGTCGGAGGTAATGATCTATACTATATCGAGAGACACTCCCGAAGGCAGCCTTCTGGAGAAAGTCCCTGTTGGTGAGTTGAATGAAATCGCTGAAAGAGTTGAAAAGATTGGCTTTAAAACGCAGGTCTCGGGTTAAGATTGAAAAAAAGCTATAATATACTTATTTGTCCCCTCGAGTGGGGATTAGGTCATGCCGCCCGGATGATCCCCCTTGCCGGGAAGCTTAAGGAGATGAATCACAATGTTTTTATTGGCTCCGGAGAAAAGCACCTGGCATTGTTCAGGAACGAATTACCCGGACTTTCGCATATTGAATTTCCGGGATTTAAACCAGGTTACTCCCGTTTCCTCCCTCAGTTCTATTTCCTGTTGCTACAGGCTCCACTCCTTCTTTATCACATAATCCGCGAACATCTCAGACTTAAGAAGATCATCCGGGATTATGGAATTGATATTGTCATAAGTGATAACCGATTCGGGCTCTGGAACAAAAAAGTAAAAACGGTATATGTAACACACATGCCTCTTATACCGGTGCCAAAAGCCTTAAGATTTCTGGAATTTGCCGGCATTATTATTCACCGGGCTATCATTAAAAAATATTCCTATTGCTTTATTCCTGATCTTCCCGGGGAAATAAATGTTTCCGGCAGATTATCACATGGCTTGATACTTCCTGATAATGTGCGCTTTACAGGCATCTTGTCGCGATTTATCCTGCCTGTAAAAGAGCAGCCTGAAGGTCGTGTAAGATTCCGGCATAATACGGTAATCCTATCCGGTCCGGAACCACAGCGCGGGCTTCTTAAGAAGAAACTTACCCTGCTTCTTAAAAATCAGGAACCTCCCACCGTTATACTGGAAGGAAAACCGGGGGAGACGAAAGAGATAATCAGATTTGAGAATATTTTTTACTATAACCATCTTCCTGCATGGGAAATGGCAGATATGATAACCGGTAGCGAAAGAGTTATAACCCGGTCGGGGTATACAACAATAATGGAGCTTATAAGCCTGAACTGCAGTGCACTCCTGATACCTACTCCCGGTCAGACAGAACAGGAATACCTGGCTGAATATCTTTCAGAGAAAGGTTGGTTTTCAACTATCAGACAGAATAATATTGAAGCTGGATTGGCACTTCCGGAAGGAATGGCCTTTAATGCCTCTGAGATTATCGGGGAAAGCAATAAGCTTCTTAAAGAGGCGTTAAAAGAGCTTTTAGAAGATGCTCATAATCAGCCATAAGCCCATATATCCGGCAAGCAATCCGTACCATACCTGACGGGGGTTATGTGAATTCAGTTTCAATCGTGATGTTAATACAACTCCTGCAACAAAAACAGCTAAGATCAAAACCCCGTCAAGAGAAGATTCGAATTTCAGGGAAAGTAATAATATAAGTGCTATAAGTGCTCCTGTTCCTATTGAATGAATTGAAATCTTCCACCATAAGCTTATTACCGTTGCTGAAAGGGAGAGAAGAAAGGCAGATAAAAAGAATGCCTTAAGAAAAGCAGGTATCGGGTATCTGAAGATAATAAATGAAGTGACTGCATAGAGAATAGTAGTGATGGAAAGAGGAATGATCCTTTCACTCCTTTCCTCTATTGACCATGAGCTTATAATGTTTCTGTACCTGAAGAACGGCAGTAACGAAAGAGGCACAAGGACATTATTAATAAGAACAAGCAGGAAAAGTAATTTTTTCACCTCGTTCGGATAATAGCCCATAATGTCGGGTGAAAATAAAATCACAGCCAAACCATAAACGGGTATAAACAATGGATGAAATACCGCCGATACTATTTTTGCTATCCTGTTCAGAATATTAATATTTTCGTTGTCGTTCATTATATTTCTCTCCTCATTCTTGCTACAGGGATATTTAGTTGTTCACGGTATTTTGCTACAGTGCGGCGGGCAATCAGGTAGCCCTTTTCTTGAAGGATCTCAGTAAGCCTCTCATCTGTTAATGGTTTGCGTTTTTCCTCATTTTCTATGCAATCCTGTAAAATCCTTTTTATCTCTCTTGTAGATACCTCTTCACCGCTATCGGTCTGAAGCCCTTCTGAAAAGAAAAATTTGAGAGGGAATATTCCAAAATGTGTCTGAATAAACTTACTGTTTGCTACTCTGGAAACGGTTGAAATGTCGAGTCCTGTCATTTCTGCAACATCTTTAAGGATCATCGGCTTCAGTTTTGTTTCATCCCCGTCGATAAAATATTCATGCTGATACTGGAGAATAGCATTCATTGTAAGCAGAAGAGTATTCTGTCTCTGCTTTATTGCATCAATGAACCATCTTGCCGAATCAATTTTCTGTTTAACGAACAAAACAGCTTCTTTCATCTCTTTTTTCTGGCTCCGGTCGCGGCTGTATGTGTGAAGCATTTCGCTGTAAGCTGAACTTAATCTCAGCTCAGGGAGATTGCGGGAGTTAAGATGCAGATCGAAACCATCTTCCGACAGTTCAAGAATAAAATCAGGAATTATTGGCTGGGATGTTTTATTAAACGGATCGCTGAACACTCCACCCGGCTTAGGATTAAGTTTAAGCACTTCATCTATTGCCGATTTCAGTTCATTATCTGAGATCCCAAGCCTTCCTGTTATTTTATCATAGTGCCTTTTGGAAAATTCATCGAAAAACAGATCAAGTATAGTATATGCTTGTTTTACAGATGGTTGTGATTTATCTCTCTTTTCAACCTGCAGTAAAAGGCATTCTCTGAGAGTACGGGCTCCGACACCTGAAGGTTCAAGATCCTGAATAATTTTAAGGACCTCCTCAAGTTCAGATTCAGTTGTTTCAATATTCTGAAGAAAAGCAAGATCATCGACAATGTTTATAAGTTCCCTCCTCAGATATCCATCTTCATCAATATTACCAAGAATATATTCTCCCAGAATTTTCTGTTTTTCGGTAAGGTCTCTCAATCCAAGCTGAGATTCCAGATGCTCATGAAATGAAGCTCCTACCGAAAAGGGGATCTCGGTTCTTTTATCTTCGTCTTTACTATAGTTTTTTTCCTGAAGGCGGTAATCCGGAATATCGTCATCTTCAATATAATCCTCGATTGTGAATTCATCCTGATCTTTGTCTTTCTCATCGAACTGATCCTCTTCAGCAGTCTCAGTATGAACTTCATCGTCATCCTGTCCCTCTTCAAGAGCAGGATTTTCTTCAAGTTCTTTTTTTATTCTCTCCTCAATCTGCAAAGTAGGAACCTCCAGCAGTTTGATCATCTGGATCTGCTGTGGAGAAAGCTTCTGAAGCAGTTTCTGCTGTAACCTTTGATTTAACATCTTTACCTTTTCATCAAAAGCATTCCGCGATAGTTATTATTAAAATTCAGCATTTTTGGGAGTTCTCGGAAATGGTATCACATCTCTGATATTTGACATCCCCGTGACAAACAGTATCAGTCTCTCAAAGCCAAGACCAAATCCGCTGTGAGGTGCTGTTCCGTATTTTCTTGTATCAAGATACCACCAGAGCTCCTTCTCCGGTAATTTCATCTCTTTAATCCGTGCAAGCAACAGATCATACTGATCTTCTCTTTGTGATCCACCGATTATCTCACCTATCCCCGGAAACAGGACATCCATTGCTCTGACAGTTTTACCATCGGCGTTCTGTTTCATATAAAAAGCTTTAATCTCTTTTGGATAATCGGTAAGAATAACCGGGCGTTTAAAATGTTCCTCAACCAGATATCTTTCATGTTCAGACTGCAGGTCGCGGCCCCAGCCAACCGGATAATCCCATTTTTTGCCCGATGCAGTAAGTATTGAAACCGCTTCGGTATAAGTTACCCTGATAAACTCATTTTCAACCACAAATTTCAGCCTTTCAAGGAGGGCCTTGTCAATCATATTATTAAGAAAATCCAGATCTTCCTTGCAGTTTTCAAGTGCATACCTGATCAGATATTTCAGGAAATCTTCTGCCAGATCCATATTATCGGTAAGGTCATAAAATGACATTTCCGGTTCAATCATCCAGAATTCGGCAAGATGACGTGGTGTGTTGGAGTTTTCCGCTCTGAAAGTTGGGCCAAAAGTGTATATATCACCCAATGCAAGAGCTCCGAGTTCTCCTTCCAGCTGGCCAGAAACAGTGAGGTTTGTCTCCTTTCCGAAGAAGTCGCTTTTATAGTCTACCGACCCGGCTTCATCATGAGGAATATTCTTAAGATCCATTGTTGTTACATGAAACATCTCACCGGCCCCTTCACAGTCGCTTCCGGTAACGATAGGGGTATGAAGATAGACGAAACCTTTATCATTAAAGTAGTTATGAATGGCGAAAGCCATAGAATGCCTTATTCTGAAGACGGCACCAAAGGTATTTGTCCTGAAACGAAGATGAGCATTCTCCCTCAGGAATTCCATTGAATGTCCCTTTTTCTGCAAAGGGTATGTCTCGGCATCGCTTTTTCCATAAAGTTCAATTGATGCAGCATTTATTTCAGTGCTCTGCCCCTGCCCCTGCGACTCAACAAGCTTCCCGGTAACGGAAATACAGGCCCCTGTAGTAATATCTTTCAGAAGGTTTTCATCAAAAGATGCAGCGTCGACAACAACCTGGATATTATTGATTGTCGATCCGTCATTCAAAGCTATAAAGAGAATATTTTTGTTACCTCTTTTTGTTCTTACCCAGCCCTTTACAATTACATCCGATCCTAATTGCGGAGCGGATAATAATGCTTTTACTTTGGTTCTTTTCATCATAGTCAGTTATTTTCAACAAAAATAGCAGCGCAAAAATAATAAAATGTTGGCCGCTCAGTTAGAAGAAGCCGCCAAATTTTTGATTTATTAAAAAGCCAGCCTCTTTTTTAATGGCTCAAATCTACCCTATTTATTTTATTATGGCACTATTTTTGCCGCCCGACTCTTCCTGTCCATAATATTTTGTCTGCTGCCAATACAATTTTCTTATAAGTTTTGATGTGGTTATAGTACTATTTTAACTTATAAATCAAAATAATCTTCAAAGTGCTGGTTCCCATTTGCTCCATGCTTGCCGTAACGGGCTAACGAGCAGAAGTTAATACTCTAAAATACTGCTGGTGGGGTAGTTAGGGCAGGATTCTGCTTTTTAATTGAATATCAAACATTTATAATAGTCCGGAACTAATACGTTTAAAATAAAGCGATATTTTATTGCAATTGTTAATATTATTAAATAAATTTCTCGCGATTTGAAACAATAACCTTCTATTTTTTTATAACCTGAACAAAAACCCAGCTATTTTTTTTAACCCTTAAATTTAACCTAAAATGCCAAAATTATGAGAAAAATCGCAATGATGCTTGTATTCCTGCTGTTTGCGGGATTACAGGTTGTGCTTGCACAAAGAGCAATCACTGGTAGGGTTACCGATAACCATGAACAGCCATTGATTGGAGTTACAGTGCTTATTAAAGGAACAACCATCGGGACAGCGACTGATGGTGATGGTAAATTTTCCATTCAGGTTCCTGATAATCAATCAACATTACAGCTTTCCTATGTAGGCTACACAACACAGGATGTTGCTGTTGGCTCTCAGGTTACTGTTAATGTAACTATGGTAGAAAATTCTTTATTGATGGATGAGGTTGTTGTTACAGCTCTTGGTATTAAGAGAGAATCAAAAACTCTTGGATATGCAACTGCCGTTGTCAACCAGATTCAATTAACTGAGAATCGTTCTTCAAACACCCTGGGGACTCTACAGGGAAAAGTAAGTGGAGTAAACATAACACAATTCGGTACCGGTCCGGCAGGATCAACAAGGATCAGAATCCGTGGCAACTCTGCATTCCAGGGAGCAAACCTTCCTCTTCTTGTAGTCAACGGTGTTCCCATCGACAACACACGGTTTCAGGAGGGAAATGCTGACCTTGGAGATGGTTTGAACAGTATTAATCCCGACGACGTTCAGTCTATGACCGTTCTGAAAGGAGCTGCTGCTGCTGCGCTTTACGGATCGAGAGCTAAAGACGGGGTAATAATGATTACCACAAGAACAGGAATGGAAACCAAAGGATTTGGTGTTACTTATAATATGAATTACACTTCTGAAAAAGCAGTTGATTATACAGACTTCCAGTACGAATATGGACAGGGAGAAAGAGGAATAAGACCTACCCTCGCCTGGCCAACATCAGGAGTATGGAGCTTCGGTGAAAAAATTCAACCTGGAATGACACAGACACTGTTTGATAACGTAGAAGCCCCTTATGTCGCAATAACAACCAAAGAACGTTACAACCAATTCTACAGGACGGCACAAAACCTTACAAATACAATCAGCTTTTCGAACAGCGGTGAAAATGGAGGCTTCGATCTCTCAATAGCAAATACCAAGAATACCGCTATTCTTAAAAATTCCGATTTTACAAGAAGGAATATCACTCTGGGATTTACACAGAATATCTCCAAATGGATCAATGTATCGGGTAATGTCAATTATTCAAACGAATATTACAAAAATGCCCCCTTTGGTCTGGGTAACCAGAGCGCCGAGGTCAATACTTTGGCAACTATGGCGAATACGATGCCTTTGTCGCTTATGCAACAATATTACCAGGATCCGATAACAGGGAAAGAACTGATCTGGAGCAGATTCCTTCCTCGCGTAAACCCCTACTTTATGCTGAATAACAGGTTCGATAATAATACCAGGGACAGGGTGCTTGGGAATATAGCTTTAAAGTTTAATGTGTCCAAAAACATTTATATTCAGGCTCGTGCAGCACAGGACTTCTACTCCAGACTGCATGACTACAATAGTCCAACCGGCAGACTGGATGCAGCAACCCCCCCAACAGGTTATGTTGATGGCAGTTATAACAGGATCAGTAATAAATTCCGTGAAAGAAATTATGATATTCTCATAAATGCCAAGCATAATTTTGGCGATATCGACCTCAGTCTGACAGCCGGAGGCAACCAGATGTTCAGGTCAATGGAGGCGGAAAATCAGAGTGCACAGGATTTTATTCAACCCGGACTTTATACAGTAATGAACGGACGTCAGAAAACTGCTTCACATAGTTTAACTGAAAGAGCCGTAAATTCAATTTATGGTGCAGCAGAGTTCTCGTACAAAAACTATCTGTTTTTGAATGCTACTGCGCGTAATGACTGGTTCTCAACCCTTTCACCTGATAACCGAAGCATCCTTTACCCCTCTATTACCGGTAGCTACATTTTCTCAGATGCACTTGATTTCCTGCCTGACTGGATTTCTTTCGGAAAATTGAGATTATCTTATGCAGAGGTAGGTGACGATAACGTTGATGCTTATTCCAATATACAATTTTATGCTATTAATTCCAATCTTTTCGCAGGACCAAGCGGATCTGTCCCTGTTGGAGGCTATTCATCCACCACAATCGCAAATCCAAATCTTCGCCCGCTAAGAGTAGGTGAAATTGAAGGAGGAATTGACCTGAGATTATTCAATAATAAAATTGGATTCGATTTTTCAGTCTACAGCAAGAAAACTACTGATCAGATCGTATCAGCAACAACCTCTCAAGCTTCCGGTTTTTCTGCCCAGCTAATAAATGTCGGGGAAAGTGTAAGCAAGGGGTTTGAAACTTCAATACAGGTTTCTCCTATTGAAACGAAATCTTTTACATGGAGCATAAATGCCAATATTTCTTATAATACTTCAGAAGTTTTAAAACTGGGCTTAAGCGATAAAGATACAGTGATAACCGTAGGAAGTGTTTATCAGATTGTTGGCCGGCCGTTAGGACAACTTTACTACTATATGCAGGCAAAAAATGCAAATGGTGATTTAATATTTGATAAAAACAGCGGCTATGCCGTACGCAGCAGCACCCGTGTAAACGTTGGCAGTATGCTTCCCACTTGGTTTGGTGGTATAACCAATACCTTTAATTTCAAAGGAATAATTATGTCCGCTTTAGTTGACTTCAAGCTTGGTAAAGATTACGTGAGTAATTTTGGAGCCAATCATGATTACTGGAGACATGGAAAGCATAAAGGTACTTTGCCGGGCCGCGATGTTGGATATGTTATTGGAGACGGGGTGAATGCCGATGGATCAGTTAACACCACTCAAGCTCAGGTTCAGCCTTATTATGAAAACTTTACCGGACAGGGTATTGAAGACCCATTTGTTTCAAATGCCGGCTTCTGGAAATTGCGTCAGGTCTCTCTGGGTTATGATTTTGTTAAGTTCCTGCCACAGGTACAATTTATTAAAGGACTTAAACTCAGCGTTGTCTCCAATAATGTTGCCATCCTGAAAAAATGGGTGTCAAATATGGATCCTGAAAATATCTTTACCTTCGATGATACAAGTCTCACCGGGAATGTTTCAGCATATCCTTCCACTAGAACCTTTGGATTTAACCTTAATGTTAAATTCTAGCTGTCTGAATTATTTAATAATTTTAAAAAGAAATAATATGAAAAGCATTAAAAAATATTTGACAGGATTACTGACTGCAACACTCCTCTTTGTTAGCTGTGATAAAAATTTTGATGAAATAAATACCAGCACCACCTCCTTCATATCCCTTGATCCGGCTTTTAAACTGAACAGGGCTATAATTAATGTAATGGAGATGGGAACACGTGTACAGCAGCTCCAGATCGCAATGTGGCTTACAAGTCCGTTCGGATCCAGCCTTGCCGGGGCAAATTATAATCAGTTTGTACCAGCCATGCAGGAATTTCCATGGATCAGCTTCTATCCATCTTCTGTGGTAACCACAGTCGATATAATTAATCAGACAAAAAGTGATGCCCTCAGAACTAATCTGTATAACGCAACAAGGATCTGGAAAGCTTATACCTTCATGATCCTGACAGATACTTATGGTGATATCCCTTATACAGAAGCTGGAACAGGATATCTTAAACAGATAACTAAACCTGTTTACGATACTCAGAAAGACATCTATACCGATATCCTTAAGGAATTAGATGAAGCTTCAGCAGCCCTGGATGCCACTCAACCTAAAATATCTGGTGAAATACTTTATGGCGGAGATGTTACCAAATGGAAACGTTTTGGTTATTCACTTCTCATGCGGGCTGCAATGCGACTTTCAAAGATCGAACCGGAGACAGCAAAGAGTTACGTAATAAAAGCTGTTGCCGGCGGTTTAATGCAGTCGAATGCTGATAATGCAAAGCTGCTCCGGACACCAGAGTATGTAAATCCTATTGGAGCTGAGTTCTCAGGAAATGAAAAGGCAAATTATTATGCCGATAAATTCTTTGTAGGGTTACTGAAAACCACAAATGACCCGCGTTTGGGAAGCTGGCTGCATCGATTTGTTGGTGCACTAAATGGCACTCAGCAGGTTGCTGCCAGAAGATCTAAAGATCCGGCATTAGCAAAGGGTATGCCTCTTGGTTATAATGATGTCACTATAGCTACCACTTTTGCGGCAGAGGGTGTTGCCAGTTTGTACGATTATTCTCAGTTCGACTGGCAGGTTGTGTTTACAAACACCTCCCCCCAGTGGTTTTGCACTTACTCACAAACACAGTTGCTGTTAGCTGAAGCTATTGTTAAAGGCTGGACAACAGGAACTGCAGCAACCAATTATTCAAATGCCATTAAGGCTGATCTTGAGAGGATGGCTGATTTTGGTGCCACAGCCGTAATTCCTGCAGGTACTGTAACTGCCTATGTTGCAGCTAATCTGCTTGTTGCAGGGAATGAGCTTAAAATGATTGGTGAACAGTACTGGATAACTTCTATACCAAATGGATTCGAGGGATGGTCGAATTTCCGCCGTACCGGTTTTCCCCAGCTTTCACCTAATCCATACCCAGCTTCTGAAATTCCCGGAGAATTTATACGTCGGCAAGTATATCCCGACAGAGAGTCTGTCTCTAATAAATCAAATCTTGATGCTGCAATAGAAAGACAGGGCGGAGCATCTAATGCTAAAATGAACGGAAGAGTCTGGTGGGATAAACTGTAATCCTGCCTGAAATAAGTTCGTTTACACTTCACGAAGAATGTATCTGAATAATTTTGAACTGAGGTGTAAACGAACATTTTTTGGATTTATCAAGTAATAAAATACTTGTAATGTGATTAATAAAGAAATTATGGAATCAAAAAACGGAAAATTAAATGTAGGACGGCGCCAAGCCCTGAAAACCTTTGGATTGAGCTCCGCAGCGTTTCTCGCAGGAGGTCTGGGAAATTATTCTTCCGCACAGGCTAACTCGCAGGGAACTCTGCAAAAACCTCCGGCAGGATTACCTCCCATCAAGATCAAAAGTGTTAAAGCTATTGGTGTTAAATCAAATCCGGAAGGAAGAGGCTCAAACCTTGTTGTTGTTAAAGTTGAAACAACAGAGCCCGGATTATATGGGTTGGGTTGTGCAACTTTTACCCAGCGGGCAGAAGCTGTCGTTACCGGAATAGATCGTTACCTCAATGATTTTTGTGTAGGAAGAGATGCTGATAATATTGAGGATATGTGGCAATCTGCTTACGTTAGTTCTTACTGGCGAAATGGACCTGTATTAAATAATGGACTCAGCGGCCTTGACCAGGCTCTCTGGGATATCAAAGGGAAACGGGCAAATATGCCTGTTTACCAGCTATTAGGTGGCAAATGCCGCTTTGCAGTTGATACTTATACTTCTGTTGGTGCTGCAACGCCCGAAGAGGTTGCTGATAAGGTTCTGAAAGAGATGGAATCAGGCCAGCGTCATGTAAGGATCCAGCTGGGTGGTTATGGCGGGGTTGGAACTATTGGTACAAAACCTGATTTCAAAGAGGCCGGATTTGGAATGCCCAATGACAGCTTTATGGATGATCAGGCTTACTTAAGAGCTGTACCAAAAATATTTGAAGGGGTGAGAAAAAAATGCGGTGAAGAGATCGAATTGCTGCATGATATACACGAAAGATGCCAGCCGATAGATGTTATTAATTTGTGCAGAAAGCTTGAAGAATATCGTCCCTTTATAATTGAAGATCCTCTCTCTCCTGAAAATACTCATTGGTGGAAACAGCTTCGCGAAAGTACAACGGTCCCATTTGCAATGGGTGAACTTTTCAATAATGTAAATGAATTCCTTCAACCGATGGTCAACCATTATTTTGATTACATACGTATACATGTTTCACAGATGGGAGGAATAACCCCGTGTATGAAAGTTGCCAGATTAGGTGAATGGTTCAATGTAAAAACTGTATGGCACGGTCCGGGTGATGTTTCCCCGGTAGGCCATTCGGCACAGGCACATATGGACTTAGCTACCTGGAATTTCGGGCTGCAGGAAGGCGGAGGTGTATTTTCAGATTTTCTCCGTGAGTTGTTCCCGGGGTGCTGCACCAAGAAAAACGGATATATCATCGTAAATGATTTACCGGGTCTGGGAATAGATATCGACGAAAAGATGGCTGCAAAATATCCAATTTCCAATAATGCAGGTAACTGGACAGTCCGTAAAAGGGACGGCACAATCATCAGGCCATAACACCTTAATTAATGTCTCTTCCTGAAATACTAACCATGAAGAGACATTTTTTTTCAGCTGATTTATTCATCTGTCAACCATCCTGTCAGCTAAAACTATTGATCCTTTTAATTATGAAACCAAAATGATTGATAACAATAACCGAGACAAATAAATTTATTTTACAACCAAACAAATCGGGGTTCATTTTACCCCTGAAATAAAAATTATATCGTGATGAGAAAAGAAGAGACAAAATTTACCAGTGACAGGCGGAATTTCATGAAAACAGCTGCTATGGGATCTGCTGCCGGATTTTTAGGATTGAATGGCATTCATGCCAACCCTGTTCCGTATGAGACCCCGGGCTATGCCAAAGCAATGGCTCCGATAAAGATTAAAAGTGTGAAAGCTATAGCAACAGCACCTTCAGGTTCCAACTTAATAGTTGTAAAAGTAGAGACAACTGAGCCTGGATTATATGGATTAGGGTGTGCTACATTCACCCAGCGTGCTTTTACCGTTGTAACAGCTATTGAAAAATATATGAGCGAATTCTGTGTCGGAAGAGATGTTGATAATATAGAAGATATGTGGCAGTCTTTCTATGTCAGCTCATACTGGCGCAACGGCCCTGTATTAAACAATGCCCTGTGTGGATTAGATCAGGCTTTATGGGACATTAAAGGCAAACGGGCCAATATGCCGGTTTATCAGCTTCTTGGCGGAAAATCGCGTTTTGCTGTTGCTGCATATGCTCATGCCGGTGGCAAAACCTATGATGAAGTGGCTGCAAATGTAAAGCAATTCATGGATAGGGGATTTAAGTATGTCAGGATTCAGCTGGGAGGCTATGGAGGTATTGGAGCTGTTCCGGCAACACCCGATTTTAAAACTGCCGGTTTTGGTGGAGAGAAAGATCTTTTTATGGACGAACATGACTATATAACCGGAGTACCCAAATTGTTTGAAACTGTCCGCAAAGCCTGTGGGGAAGAGGTTGAGTTGTGTCACGATATTCATGAACGGTCGCAACCCATTGATGTAATTAATATGTGTAAGAGGGTGGAAGAATACCGTCCATTCTTTATTGAAGATCCTCTTTCTCCGGAAAACACTCACTGGTGGAAACAGCTGCGCGAGAGTACCACTGTCCCGTTTGCAATGGGAGAACTCTTTAATAACGTCAATGAATTTGTGGAGCCAATGGTTAATCATTACTTTGATTATATCCGGATCCATATTTCTCAGATCGGGGGGATTACGCCTGCAATGAAAGTGGCAAGATTAGGAGAGTGGTTCAACGTAAAGACAGCATGGCACGGACCTGGAGATGTATCCCCTGTCGGACATGCTGCTAATCTTCATATCGATCTGGCTGTATGGAACTTCGGGATTCAGGAGGGCGGTTACTTTTTCTCGGAAAAAGAACAAACTGTTTTCCCCGGTTGCCCGACTTATAAAGATGGATATCTCTATGTAAATGAAGCTCCCGGCCTTGGTGTTGATATTAATGAAAAAGAGGCTGCCAAGTATCCGATAAATAATAATGCCCCCGGATGGACTGTACGAAAAAGGGATGGCACTATTATCAGACCATAACCGGCAGTTTAAATTGTATATCTGTGCAATTATTGTAATAAAAATAATTCATTATGACTAATTATTCAAGAAGGAATTTTCTAGGAAAGCTTATTGCTATCCCTGCAGGAGTTTGGATGACAAACTATTATGCATCTTCTGCGTCGGCTGCAAATCAGGTTAAAATCACGGCAATAAAAGCAATGCAGCTCGATTTTCAGTCGGATGGCTGTCTGATAAAGGTTGAAACGGATGCCGGTGTAACAGGGTATGGAGAAGCTGGTGTAAATGCAAAAATAGCCCGTGCTCATCTCGAACACATTATTAAGGTTACCAATATCATCGGAGGAGATCCACTTTCCATAGAACGTCATTACTTTAATATGACTTCTATGCAACATCCGCTGATGGCTCCTATGGGTACTGTTTCAGGAATAGATATGGCATTGTGGGACCTCGCCGGTAAAATTCTTAATCAGCCGGTATATAAACTATTGGGTGGTCCGTTCCGCGACGGATGTCCTATGTATTCCCATGGCGATGCGCTCCAGAACATGCTTGATCCTGCTTCCTGCCGCAAATGGGCAGAGTATATTAACCAGCAGCCGGAGGGATTCACAACGTTCAAAATAGGCCCCTCCTTCCCAATTAAAATGCCTTTCCATCCAACAGTCACATCGGCAGAACTAAAGAAGCTTTCTCAGGGCTTTGGTAATATAAGGGAAGCCGTTGGAGATACTATTGAAATTG
Source organism: uncultured Bacteroidota bacterium (assembly GCA_903824785.1). Taxonomy (GTDB): domain Bacteria; phylum Bacteroidota; class Bacteroidia; order Bacteroidales; family VadinHA17; genus LD21. The sequence continues at coordinate 43,270 of CAIJYD010000040.1, read as the reverse complement.
GTCTGCATTGTCATGGGGAATTCGATACTCCCAGCGCAATTGCTATGGCAAATACCGTACAGCCTTTCAATATGGTCTTTGTCGAGGATATTTTAAGTGTACCTTATTCAGACGGATGGGCTGCTTTGAAACGGGGGACAAGGGTTCCGGTTATGACCGGAGAAAAACTCGAGACGCTCAGGCAGTTTAAACCTTTTCTTGATGCTCAGGATATTGATTTTGTGCATCCCGATATTTCTTACGCCGGAGGATTCACCGGAGTTATGAAAATTGCTGATTATGCCGCCCTTACACGTACCCCTGTTGCACTTCATAATGTAGGCTCTCTTGTAAGAACATATGCTTCAGCTCATCTTTCAATGGCAATACAGAACTTTTACAGATCTGAAAGCAGGCTGGGGCGCGAAGGCCGGATGATTGAGAAAATGGCAGTAGGAGAAGCTCCTGTTGTACGGAATGGTACTCTGAAGGTGTCAGATCAGGCCGGAATAGGCCTCACAATAGATGAATCTTTTCTTAAGCTCCATCTTCCAAAGGATGAACCATGGTGGGGATAATCTTTGAAAAAAACATTAATAAATTATTGACACTGATTAGCATAAAAATATTAGATGATGAAAAAACCATTAGATTCAATTAAAAAAGAGAAGAGTGATAGCCCTTCTGACCGCAGGGATTTTATTAAAAAAGCGGCTATCGGAGGATTAGGGATTGGACTATTAGGAACCGATGCCTCAGCTGAGGCGGTTTCACAACCAGCTCCTGTTCAGAACAAACCTGCACCAAAACCCCCAATAAAAATTACAGACCTCAGATGTGCCATAATGGGAGGAAGCCCTGTTATTCGTATTACCACCGATCAGGGAATAAGTGGCTATGGTCAGGCTGAAACGTCAAAACCCTATCTTAAACCTTTTGTTCTTTTTTACAAAGACTATCTCATTGGCGAAGATCCCACTAACGTCGAACGTGTTATGATGAAAATCCGCCGGATGGGAAGTTTCAAACCATGGGGAGCAGCAGTCAGCGCAATTGAAATCGCTCTCTGGGACATTGCAGGAAAGGCAGCAGGTATACCGGTTTATAAGCTTCTGGGTGGAAAGATCCGCGATCAGGTTCGTTGTTACAACGGAAGCGTACGGGTAGAGAGAACCGGTACTGAATATAAGGATTTTATTGAATGGGGAGCAAAAATCAAGGCTTTACCTCAGGGCTTTACTATCGTCAAACAGGCAGTAGGGTTTCATGGTGGTTATAACTCTACCGTTCCTGATTTCTCATATGTGAATACCAGCAAATCTGCCAGCCCAAAAGATGTTGGCCGCCGCGGCCCGCTGACTGAAAGGGGCTTAAAAGTAATAATAGAACGTGTTGCAGCCATGAAGGAAGGGCTGGGTGACGGAATTGGCCTTGCTCTTGATTGTGGTCCGGGAATGATATTGTCGGATGCTATCAGACTTGCAAATGCTCTCGAACCATATAACCTTATGTGGTGCGAAGATATGCTTACCGGCGATTATACTCCTTATGTTATGGCCGATGATTATTGTGAATTAACAAGAAGTACCATTACTCCTATTCATACAGGAGAACAGATTTACCTTCGTCAGAATTTCCGGGAACTTATTGAAAAACATGCAGTAAGGGTACTTGGTCCTGACCCCGAAGATATGGGAGGGATTGCTGAGATGAAGTGGGTCTCTGAATATGCTGACCTTCATAGCATTCAGTTTGCACCTCATGGCACTTTCGATGGATTGATAGGCGTTGCTGCCCAGGTTATGGCTGGAGCTGCTATGCCGGAAAATTATATTGCTTTTGAATATTGCAGTGCAAATCCGGCCTGGTGGTATGATATTGTTTCCGGGCTTCCTAATCCTATTGTGAAAAACGGGCTTATTGATGTCTGGGATGCTCCCGGACTTGGAATTGAAATAGATACAAAGGCAGCAAAACAATATCTTGCTGAAGAGGACAAAAAGTTCTTTGAATAACAGATGAATCATATGATGAATTTATACCCATCAATCGAAATATTGATGGTTATCCTCATATGTTTTCATTACTGGAATAAGAGGTCGTTATTTTTTATTTGAATTTGAGGATATTCCGGAATTGTGGAGGTTAACAGACAAATTACCTCCACTTTTTTTGGAACTAATTTTAAATCGGATGACCGTAATTTCGAGGAGATACTTTCTGAGTAAAATTATTGTTTTGTTCTTAAAGATTATATAAAAACTTTTGATATGATTAAAAATGAAGGTAGTAAAGTGCCAACCGACCGAAGGGATTTTATTAAAAAAGCCTCTATAGGCGGTTTAGGAATTGGTCTTTTAGGAACAGATGTTTCAGCAGAAAACGTATCTGCTGCAGAAGCCTTTCAATCTAAAGCAGTCTCACAAGCAAAGATAAAAATCACTGACCTTAAATGTGCAATTATAGGGGGAAGCGCGGTAATCCGTATTACCACAGATGCCGGAATAAGTGGTTATGGACAGGCAGAAACTTCAAAGCCTTTTCTGAAACCTTATGTGCTGTTTTACAAAGACTACCTTATTGGTGAGGATCCAACTCATGTTGAGCGATGCATGATGAAAATCCGTCGTATGGGTAGTTTTAAGCCCTATGGAAGTGCAGTCAGTTCTATTGAAATGGCGCTATGGGATATTGCAGGGAAAGTAGCTGGATTGCCTGTGCATAAACTGCTCGGGGGAAAGATCCGCGATCAGGTTCGTGTATATAATGGTGCTGTTCTCCGTTATGCTGTTCCCGGTCTCCAACCGAAGGATTATGCTGAATCAGTTACCCAAATGAAGGCTGCTGCTGAAGGTTTTTCGATTATAAAGATAGCATTAGGTTTTCATGGGGGGAGAATTTCAGGTACTCCGAATTTCTACTATGGAAATATTACCCCGGCTTCAGCACGACCCGGTGCATATGGTACTGTTTCTCAACCAGGCAGTCCAAAGGACGTTAGTCATCCATATCGCGGCACCTTAACGGAACAGGGATTAAAATACCATATAGAATGTGTTGAAGCAATGAAGACTGTCCTGGGAGATAGTGTAGGGCTGGCTTTAGATATCGGCCCGGGGTTTATGTTATCGGATGCCATTCGCCTTGCCAGAGCACTGGAACCTTATAATTTAATGTGGCTGGAAGATATGCTCACAGGCGATTATACTCCTTATGTGATGGCTGACAACTATCTTGAACTGACAAGAAGCACCACAACTCCAATTCACACCGGCGAACAAATTTATCTAAGACAAAATTTCCGCGAACTTATTGAGAAACAAGCTGTCCGTATCATTGGCCCTGATGTGGCTGACGTTGGAGGAATGGCTGAATTAAAATGGATAGCCGAATATGCCGATATGCATAGCATTCAAATGGCTCCTCATGGAATATTTGATGGATTGATTGGTCTGGCTGCCCAGGTTCAGGTATGCTCAACTATGCCTGAGAATTTCATCGCTTTTGAATATACAATCGGTAATCCTTCCTGGTGGTACGATATAATTGATGGTCTGCCGGATCCTGTTGTAAAAGACAGCCTTATAGAAGTTTGGGACAGACCGGGTCTGGGTGTGGAGTTTAATGTAAAAGCAGCAAAACAGTATCTGGCTGAAGAAGATAAAAAGTTCTTCGATTGATGATGTTTGTTATCTCAGATGATATCAAAAGCGATATATAAGCAAGGAAGATAAATAATCAAAATTTAACTTATTAACCTATGAAAAATAAAAAAGAAACAATCATTTCTACCTTTAACGGGAAAGGGAATTCGCTCAACCGCCGTACATTTATGAAACAATCTTTATTGGCCTCTGCAGGAGTTGTCGCAGCTCCTGCATTTATGCCTCCCGGATTTCAGATTGCATCAACAAAACCCGGTATCAAAATTACAGATATTAGATGTGCCATTATGGGCAAAAGCCCTGTGGTACGTATTACAACTGATGCAGGAATCGATGGCTTTGGCCAGGCAGAATCAGCAAAACCTTATCTCAAGCCTTTTGTATTATTTTATAAAGATTACCTGATTGGAGAAGATCCGACAAATGTAGAGCGGTGCATGATGAAAATCCGCCGCATGGGAAGTTTCAAACCATGGGGGGCCGCAGTCAGCGCTATTGAGATAGCTCTCTGGGACATTGCAGGAAAAGCTGCCGGTGTTCCCGTATATAAGCTTCTTGGTGGTAAAATCCGCGACAAAGTTCGCTGTTATAATACAAACTATTCGTCACGCAAACCCGGGACCGAGCCGAAAGAGTATATTGAATACGGTGCGAATCTGAAAGCCTCAAAATATGGATTCAGTATCTTCAAAGTAGCGGTTGGTTTTCACGGCGGAATGTCAAGAGTTGTACCTAATTTCACATACGGAACAACAACTTCAAATTTTCGCGGACCATTAACCGAAAATGGCTTAAAATATATGATTGATTGTGTTGCAGCCCTGAAGGAAGGATTAGGAGATGGTATTGGTCTGGCTCTTGATATGGGTCCGGGATTTATGTTATCAGATGCAATTCGTGTGGCCAATGCCATGGAACCTTTTAACCTGATGTGGCTGGAAGATATGCTTACAGGCGACTACACTCCCTATGTATTGGCTGACGACTATTGTGAACTAACACGAAGCACAACAACCCCTATTCATACAGGAGAACAAATATATCTGAGACAGAATTTCCGTGAACTGATTGACAAACATGCAGTGCGAATTCTGGGTCCTGATCCTGAGGACGTTGGGGGTATAGCCGAGTTGAAATGGATAGGTGAGTATGCCGATATTCATGGACTGCAGATTGCTCCTCACGGCATTTTCGACGGAGTTATCGGGAATGCTGCACAGGCTCAGGTGGGAGCAACAATGCCCGAGAACTATATAGCTTTTGAGTGTTGTATTCCAAATCCGGAATGGTGGTATGAGATCGTGGAAGGAATACCCGATCCTTTGGTAAAAGACGGATTCTATGAAGTTTCTGACAGACCAGGTCTGGGTGTAGTTTTTAATGTTAAGGCGGCAAAACAGTATTTAGCTGAAGAGGACAAAAAATTCTTCGATTAAAAACAAAAGGCTTGATATCCTGTTAATTAAACGCTTTTAAATAACATGTTTAAAAATTAGAGAGCAGAATTGTTGAGGTGAAATATTAATCTAAATATGGCCGGATTCGAATAATCATATTAACTTTAAAACAATAAATCTTCAGTGAAAAAATGTCATAAATATTAATGCACTTTCGTAAATCCTGAATATATTTTAAACAACAGAACACTTGAAAATCAAAAATGTAAAAGCTATTGGCACTGCTCCGGAGGGTTTAAATCTTGTTGTGGTCAAAATAGAGACTGATGTTCCTGGTTTATATGGGATCGGCTGCGCCTCCTTCACTCAGAGGGCGGAGGTTGTCGTAACTGCCATTAATAAGTATATGCCCGATTTTTGTATTGGCCGCGATGCTGACAATATTGAAGATTTATGGCATGCGTTCTATGTCAGTTCTTACTGGAGAAACGGCCCGGTTTTAAACAATGCATTAAGTGGTCTGGATGAAGCTTTATGGGATATTAAAGCAAAAAAAGCAAATATGCCTTTATATCAGCTGTTAGGAGGTAAATGCCGTTTTGCAGTTGACTGTTACGGCCATGCAAGTGGTCCGACACCGGAAGCTGTTGCAGAAAGTGTACAGAAATTCATGGAACAGGGATATCGGCATGTAAGGATTCAGCAAGGCGGTTCTTCCCTTATGAATTTTCAAAAGGGAGGTTATGGAGGCGTAGGTACACTCGGTAGTAATCCGGATTTTAAGGAGGCTGGTTTTGGTATGCCCTCCGATACTTTCATGGACGATAAGGCCTATTTGAAGGCCGTACCTGAAATGTTTGATCTGGTCAGGAAAAAATGCGGGGAAGAGATTGAACTGATGCATGATATACATGAGCGTTGCCAGCCTATGGATGTGATAAACCTGTGCAGACACCTTGAACAATACAGGCCGTTTAACATTGAAGACCCTCTTTCGCCAGAAAACAGAAGCTGGTGGAAACAGCTCAGGGAGAGTACAACTGTCCCTTTTGCCATGGGCGAACTATTTAATAATATCAATGAATTTGTTGAGCCGATGATGAATCATTATTTTGATTATATCAGGGTCCATGTATCACAGATCGGAGGAATAACTCCTGCAATGAAAATTGCCCGATTGGGTGAATGGTTTAATGTAAAAACTGCCTGGCATGGACCGGGAGATACATCTCCTGTCGGGCATTCTGCCCAGGCCCATATGGATCTTGCATGCTGGAATTTCGGGATTCAGGAATCAGTCATTTTTTCAGATAAAACACGTGAAGTATTCCCGGGATGTCCCACCATGAAAAACGGCTATATGTATGTGAATGAAGTTCCCGGACATGGTGTGGATATAAATGAAAAAGAAGCAGCAAAATATCCGATTGACAACAAAGCCCCTGGCTGGACGGTCCGTAAAAGAGATGGGACAATTATAAGACCTTAATAGGTTGAGAGAGTCCGGGACTTGAAATTAAAGCAAAATTGTGTACGTCCCTTTTGAGAGAAAGTATGTTGTTCACGAGTCAATAACAATTCTAATAAATAACTAATATTTCACCAATGAAAAGTATTATACAGCAAATAACTGAACAGAACCGGAAGATGGAATCGGCAGAAGCTGAAGCCATAAAGAAAGAAATTGACAATCCATCAACTTCAAATGACCGCCGCAGCTTTTTGAAGAGAGCCGCTCTTGGAGGAATCGCTTTGGGTGGGTTAATGCATCTGTCAATGGAGGACACTATTGCGCAGACAACTTCAAAGGTACAGAGGTCCTCGGCTCCTTCTGACTTGAAAATTACTGATTTACGTGTCGCATTAACAAATGTCCTGGGTGGTACAGCTATGATCAGAATTGACACAAATCAGGGTATTTATGGTCTTGGAGAAGTAAGGGATGGTGCTGACCCGAGGTATGCGCTTATGCTGAAAAGCCGCCTGCTTGGATTGAATCCCTGTAATGTTGAGATGATCTTCAAAATAATCAAGCAATTCGGGTTCAATGGTCGCCAGGGTGGTGGAGTATGTGGTGTTGAGATGGCACTATGGGATCTGACAGGTAAGGCTTACGGAGTACCAGCCTGGCAACTCCTGGGAGGAAGGTATCGTGATAAGATAAGGCTCTATGCCGATACTCCTGAAGGAAAATCAGAGGAGGAGCAGATAGCTAAAATCAAATATCGCGTTGAAGATCAGGGATATACATGGCTCAAAATGGATCTCTCAATAAACGAACTTAAAAGTATCCCGGGTACTCTTGTAAACAGTAAATTCTGGGACGGAGCAACAGGCCAGTATAATCTGAATAGTTATATGTCTTATGGAAATACAAAACATCCTTTCACACAGGTTCAGATCACCGATAAAGGGCTTGCAGAACTGGCACGAATTGTAGAAGATGTTCGCGGACACGTTGGTTATGAAATACCAATTTGTACTGACCATTATGGACATTTTGATCTGAATAATGGAATCCGTCTGGGTAAAGCCATTGAAAAATACAGACTTGCATGGATGGAGGATATTGTTTCATGGGAATATACTGACCAGTGGAAAACTCTGTCAGACAGTCTGGAGACGCCAATGCTGACCGGGGAGGATATTTACCTTCTCAGTGGATTCAAACCGCTGATAGATGCAAGAGCAGTTGATATTGTTCACCCCGACCTTGCTACTTCCGGAGGTCTTCTGGAAACCAAGAGAATTGGTGATTATGCTGAGGAACATGGTATTGCAATGGCTATGCATCAGGCAGGAACACCGATCTCATTCATGGCTAATGTTCATTGTGCAGCTGCAACACAAAATTTCCTGGCACTGGAACACCATTCTGTTGATCTTACCTGGTGGGAAAGTCTTGTTAAAATGACCGGTAGCCAACCGATGATAACCAAAGGGTTCGCAAATGTCCCACTCGATTCTCCGGGTCTCGGAATTGACCTTAACGAGGAGGTAATTAAACAACACCTCAGTCCAAGAGCTAATGGTTACTTCCTGCCTACCCCTGAGTGGGATCAGAAGAGTTCACATGACAGACTTTGGAGTTAATAATCAATAATAATATTCAGATGAAAAAATACTTTATATTAATCGTTTTCCTGTTTGGCTTATCGTTATCCTCCAGGAGCCAGACAACCAAAGAGAAAGAGGTCGCATCAGCTGTTGAAAACCTTATTAAAGGATTTATTAATGCTGATAAGAATATTCTTGATAATATGACCGCAGAACTGCTTTCCTATGGCCATTCAAGCGGGAAAGTTCAGAATAAAACTGAATTTATTGATGAAGTGGTAAGTGGTAAACCTCTCGTTTATCTGAAAATTGATCTTGAAGGCCAAACCATTAAAATTTCAGATAAAACTGCTGTTGTCCGTCATATCTTTAATGCTGAAACCAGTAGTAACGGAACTCCCGGGAAACTGAGAATAGGTATTCTGCAGGTATGGCAGAATCAAAAGGGCAACTGGAAGTTATTAGCCAGACAGGCATATAAACTATAACCTGAAATCAAACAAACCATGATTATTGCCGGGGAAAATTAAAAATCCCCGGCTTTTTTGTATTTTAGCCCACCGATTGGACTATAGTTCCGGCAAAATAGCTACCTTTTGCTTATTCTGCATTAATAATTGTTGTCAGACTCTTCCTGTTCATATAAAAAAATCTGCTATTAATAATAATTTCAGGTTAATACAGTTATTATCAGAGCAACACTCTCTTGTCTGGTATTTGAAAATTAACAAAATCTGAATAACTTTGTATTATAAATACGAAACCTCAAAAAAAATATGGAAGAACATAAAAATCTAATAGTTGTACCGTGGGATTTTACTGTTGTTGCCGGCCATGCACTCGCACATGCAGCGAAAATAAGCAGGATGGTTGGAAATGATATCTGCCTTCTTCATATTGCCGATACCAATATCAATCCAAAAATTGAAGCAGAAAAAACGAATGAGCTACAGGCACTGGCTCAGGAAAACACTATTAAATACAATGTCCCGATATCATATCATATCTCAAAAGGAAGTATTTTCTCGGCTATAGCTGAATTTGCCAATGAAAAAGATGCCAGCCTGGTGGTTATGGGTACTCATGGAATGAAAGGAATGCAGAAGATCACAGGCAGCTGGGCTTTGAAGGTAATCGTTAAATCTAAAATGCCTTTTATTGTTGTACAGGATCCTCCTTCTGATCAGGAAAAATATCACAATATTGTCTTTCCTGTCGATTTCAGGGGAGAAAATAAGGAGAAGATGAAAATGGCAATTTTCATGGGTAAATATTTTGACTCAAAAATACACATGTTTGTTTCTGTAAGCAGTGATAAAAATATTTTGAAAAAGACAAATATTAACCTGAACTTTGCTGTTAAGTATCTGATACAGAATAATATAGACTATGAGGTCCATGAGGTTCCAAAGGGGAACTTTGCTCAGCAGACAATCGATTTTGCACAAAAGATAAATGCCGATCTTCTTCTTATAATGACTACCAAAAACATAACAGTGGCCGATTATGTTATGGGAGCAGAGGAACAGTTTATAATAGCCAACAGTTCCCGGATACCCGTTTGTTGCATCAATCCAAAATCAACATTTGCAAAGGTTGGGCAGTTTATGTACGGATGATGAAAACAAGGACCTGCTTATGTCAATTTTAGTTCGGGAAGTTACAAAACATTTCGGCCCGCAAAAAGCCCTCGATAATGTTTCATTCGAAGTAAAAACTGGTGAAATCGTTGGGTTTCTGGGACCTAATGGTGCAGGAAAATCAACTCTGATGAAGATCATTACCGGATATATTCCGGCATCATCGGGAGAGGTCTTTGTTAATGATCTCGATGTAGAAACCAATATTTCTGAAGTTAAAAGGCAGATAGGCTATCTCCCGGAAAACAACCCTCTCTATCCTGAAATGTATGTAAGGGAATACCTGGGGTTTGTGGCTTCGATATATAATAACCCGGGACCGAAGAAAACTCAGATCGATAATATTATTGAAGTAACGGGGCTCATACCTGAACAAAACAAAAAGATCGGATCTCTTTCAAAAGGTTACAGACAAAGGGTGGGGCTTGCTCAGTCACTTATCCATAACCCTGCCGTTCTTATACTCGATGAAGCTACCACCGGGCTCGATCCTAATCAGATTGTTGAAATCAGGAACCTTATAAGGGAGGCGGGAAAAGAAAAGACCATCCTCCTCTCCACACATATTATGCAGGAGGTTGAAGCAATATGCGACCGTGTAATTATCATTGACAAAGGCGTTATTGTTGCAAATGAAGAAAAAAGCAACATCTATTCAGTAATCAGCCAGCCAAAACAAATTATCACCATTGAGTTTGATAATCCTATTGAAAAGTCTGCCCTTGAAGAGATTAATAATGTGAAAACTGTAAAACAAATTAATGACAAGAGCTGGCTCATTGAAGCTGAAGGCGAAGAAGATATCCGCCCTGCTCTGTTCTCTTTTGCGGTAAGTAACAAAATCATGGTCCTTGCGCTTCAGAAACAGGAGAATAACCTTGAAGAGGTGTTCCGTCGTCTGACATCCGGATAATTTTTTTGTTTTTTCTGAATTTTCTTATTTACTTTGTGCCGTAATATTTTGGTGGAAAAATTTGTGCTGATTGCAACCACAGGAAAAAAATGCTAAACCGCGGATAATTCCCTTTTACAATCAACCAAATTTACCATCTGTTGTTTATTACTGTAAAGTATTTGCAGTGAGCTGAAGATTTGAGCTTCTTCAGGCTCTTCAACACTTAAAACGCTGGTAACTAATTGATTAATTAATTCATTAATATTATGGCATATCTATTTACTTCAGAATCAGTTTCCGAAGGCCACCCCGATAAGGTAGCCGATCAGATCTCAGATGCATTACTTGATGAATTCCTTCGCTGGGATTCAGAATCAAAGGTCGCTTGCGAAACATTTGTAACAACAGGGCTCGTTGTTTGTGGCGGGGAAGTCAAGACAGCCGGCTGGGTTGATGTACAGGAGACAGCCCGCAAGGTTATACGTCAGATTGGCTATACAAAAGCTGAATACCGTTTTGATTGCGATTCATGTGGTTTAATTTCAACCATTCATGAACAATCGGGTGATATTAATCAGGGAGTTGTCCGTGAAAAACCTGAGGAACAGGGAGCAGGTGATCAGGGAATGATGTTCGGTTATGCCTGCCGCGAAATGGATAACTTCATGCCACTTACAATTGAATTGGCTCATCGTCTTCTCAGGGAACTTGCTAAAATCAGACACGAAGGGAAGCAGATGAAATACCTTCGCCCCGACAGCAAATCGCAGGTTACCGTTGAATACGACGACAACAATAAACCTTTGCGCATCGACACAATTGTTATCAGCACGCAGCATGATGAATTTGTTCTGCCTAAAGAAAATACACATGCAGCTGAACTTGCTGCAGAAAAAGCAATGCAGACGAAAATTGCAGAGGATCTTCAGAAAATCCTCATCCCACGGGTGAAGAAAACTCTTCCTGCCAAAGTCCGTAAGCTGTTTGACAACTCCTTTAAACTTCTTGTAAACCCAACCGGCAAATTTGTTATCGGAGGTCCACACGGAGATACCGGTCTTACCGGCCGCAAGATTATTGTTGATACTTACGGTGGTCACGGAGCTCACGGAGGAGGTGCATTCTCGGGGAAAGACTCCTCTAAAGTTGACAGGTCTGCTGCCTATGCTGCCCGTCACATAGCGAAAAACCTGGTGGCAGCCGGTGTTTGCGATCAGGCTCTTGTTCAGGTAGCATACGCTATTGGCGTTGCACAACCTGTTGGTTTATACGTTAATACATACGGAACCGCAAAAGTAAAAGGAAGTAACGGCAAGGTTCTTCATGACGGCGAGATAGCAGAAAAGATAAACAAAATTTTTGATATGCGCCCATATTCAATCGTTCAGCGTTTTGGCCTTAAAAACCCGGTATTCCTTCCGACAGCATCTTATGGCCATTTCGGTCGCGAAAGCTATTCCGAAACCATTGATGTATTCTATGAAGTAACCGGAACCAAGCCAACAGCTCAAAACGGAAATGGTAAAAAAGTATATCAGAAAAAAGTTGAATTCTTTGCCTGGGAGAAACTTGATTATGTTGACCAGATAAAGAAAGCTTTTAAATTGTAACGAGCTAATAAGATGAATAAAGGCAACGTCAGACGAATATAATAAATTGTAATTATCTGTATATGACCATCCTCGAAAAACTAAGCCAGAACAGGTTACTCCTCTCCGACGGAGCACTGGGTACCTTTATTCAGGCTAAAGGACTGATAGCAGGCGAATGTCCGGAATTATGGAATATAACCCGCAGGAGAGATATTCTGGATATTGCAGAATCATATATACAGGCTGGCTCCGATATAATATCAACCAACAGCTTCGGAGGATCAGTTTTTAAGCTTGCGCAATATGGTCTTGAAAACCGCGTACATGAGATTAACGCTGCCGCTGCTGCAATATACCGTGAAGCTGCCGGCAGCGATAAACATGTTGCCGGCTCGGTTGGTCCCACAGGTAAAATGCTCCTGATGGGAGATGTTACGGAAAGTGAGTTATACGATGCATTCCGCGATCAGGCTGTTGCCCTGGAAAAAGGAGGTGCCGATATTATCATTATTGAGACAATGTCAGCTGTCGATGAGGCCTCATTGGCAGTAAGAGCTGCAAGGGAAAACACAAAATGTACTGTTATCATAACAATGACATTCTCCGGAGATCAGAATGGAGAATTCCATACCATGATGGGTGTTACTCCTGAAGAAATGGTAATTTCCATGAAAGAAGCAGGAGCTCATATCGTCGGGTCAAACTGCGGTAATGGCATTGAAGATATGACCGGAATCGTTAAAGCGATCAGGGCTGTCGATAATAAGATCCCTGTTATTATACAGGCAAATGCAGGAATCCCTGAATTCATAGATGGGAAAACCGTTTTTCGTGAATCACCTGAAATGATGGCTTCATTTGTTCCGGAGCTTATAAAAGCCGGAGCAAACATAATAGGCGGGTGTTGTGGCACAACACCCGATCATATAAGGGAAATAGGGAAAAAGTTAATCCGTTAGAACGAAGCTTTTACAATCCTGGCAACATTATCTGATCGTCCAAGAGTGTAGTAATGAATGCCGGGAACACCCAGCTTCATTAGTTCTTTCGATTGCATTATTGCCCAGTCTATTCCGACCTCTCTGGCTTCACTGTCGGTTTTACATTTCTGTACTGCCGCAAACAGGTCATTAGGCAAATCGATATGGAATGTCTGAGGAAGCAATTTAATATCATTCAAAGCCGAAATAGGTTTTATTCCGGGAATTATCGGAACAGTTATACCCGCCTTGATACACTCTTCCCTGAACCTGCAGAATCTGTTATTATCAAAGAACAACTGTGTAACAACATAGGCGGCTCCGGCATCAACCTTTTGTTTCAGGTTTTTCATATCTACCTGTCTGTTAGCTGCTTCGAAATGTTTTTCCGGGTATCCGGCTACTCCGATACAAAATTGTGTGGGGTCGGCATTCTCAAGGTTTTCCTCAAGATATTTCCCTCTGTTCATGTCAGCAATCTGTTGCACAAGTTCAAATGTATGGGTATGGCCATTCTTTTCCGGAATAAATACCCGGCTTCCTTTCGGCGGGTCTCCCCTTAAAGCCAGAACGTCATCAATACCAAGGAACCTCATCTCAATAAGCACATTTTCTGTCTCCTCCTTTGTGAAACCACCACAAAGCAAATGAGGAACAACGGGGATATTGTACTTATATTTAACTGCTGCCGCAAGGGCTATTGTTCCCGGCCGGAGACGCACAACCTTTTTCTCCAGGAGGCCATCGGGACGCTCCCTGAAAAGGGTTTCATTTCTGTGAGAGGTGAAATTAATATATGCAGGTTCATACTCAATAAGCCTGTCAATTGCTGCATAGGTACGTTCGATACTATGTCCTTTCAGAGGAGGAAGCAGTTCGAATGTAAATAATGGCCCTTTTGCGCTTTTTATCTTTTCTGTTACGGTCATTGTGTTTGATATCATAAGTTAGGTGAGAGCCATTTTGCAGCCTCTTCGTTTGTAAAATTCTTTCTTTTTGCATAGTCTTTCAACTGATCGGAGCCTATCTTTCCGATATTGAAATATGTTGATCCGGGATGAGAGAAGAAGTATCCGCTTACTGTTGCAGGAGGTACCATGGCAAAATTTTCAGTCAGTTCAGCTCCTATCAGTTTTTCTGCCCCCAGCAGGTCGAAGAGAACACGTTTTTCAGTATGATCGGGGCAGGCAGGGTAACCGGGAGCAGGCCGTATCCCTTTATACTTCAGCTTTAATAACTCTTCAATTGGAAGTTTTTCACCGGCTTCATATCCCCAATACTCTCTCCTTACTGTTTCGTGAAGCCATTCCGCAGCAGCTTCAGCAAGACGGTCACTCAGAATCCTGATCATTATTGTAGCATAATCATCTTCCCTATATTTATCCATGGCAGCGTCATCAATATCCGCAGTAACAGCGAAAATTCCGATATTGTCAATCAGACCTGTCTCTTTTGGGGCAATGTAATCAGACAGGGAGAGATTTGGAACACCCTTCTCTTTTGGTTCCTGATTTCGCAGAAAACTTAAAACGGCCCTAGTCTCCTTTTTGTCTCCATCAAAAAGAACATTTACATCGTCGCCATCTGAAACGGCAGGAAATAATCCAAATACTGCTTTGGCAACAAGAAGTTTTTCGTCAATAACTTTCTTCAGATACATCAGGCCATCATCGAATAGCTTTTTAGCCTCAACTCCCTTTAACGGATCGTTGAAGATTGCCGGATATTTACCTGATAATTTCCATGAAAAGAAGAAGAAGGTCCAGTCGATATATCCGGTAAGTTCATTAAGGTCTATCTCATTTAAAACGTGAAGCCCCGGTTTTGCAGGTTCAGCAAACCTGAAAGTTTTCCAGTCTGTTACATATTTGTTTTTTCTGGCTTCGTTTATTGAAAGAAGGTGCTTTTCTGTTTGCCGGGAGGCATGGTCTTCCCTCATGCTCCTGTATTTATCTTTTACTCCCGATACATACACGGTGTTATCTTTCTGAAGCAGAGCGGATAATACCCCGGCTGCCTTTGATGCATCCTTAACATGTATAACCGTTTGGGAATAAGCTGGTGCTACTTTTACAGCTGCATGGATCTCCGATGTGGTTGCACCTCCAATAAGCAATGGTATTGAGATTTTTCTCCGTTCCAGCTCAGCCGCAACATGAACCATCTCTTCGAGTGAAGGTGTAATTAATCCGCTTAACCCTATTACATCCACATTCTCTCTTACTGCAGTGTCAATGATCTTTTCGGCCGGCACCATAACCCCGAGATCGATAATATCATAGTTATTACAAGATAAAACAACTCCTACAATATTTTTGCCAATATCGTGAACATCGCCTTTTACTGTTGCAAGAAGCACTTTCCCAGCGGTTTTTTTCTCTTCTCCCTCACTCTCTTTTTCAATATAGGGAGCCAGCTTTGATACTGCTTTCTTCATCACCCTTGCACTTTTTACAACCTGCGGAAGAAACATCTTCCCTGCTCCGAAAAGATCCCCAACCTCGTTCATCCCTCCCATAAGCGGCCCTTCAATCAATTCGATGGAGCGTCTGAAAAGCGAGCGGGCTTCTTCAACATCCTGCTCAATAAATTCATCCAGCCCTCTGATAAGGGAATGCTTTATCCGATCTACAACCGGAAGTGTCCGCCAGGCATCTTCCTTCTCCTCTTTCTTCCCCTCATTCTTTATTCCTTCAGCAAATTTCACCAGTCTCTCCGTAGCATCTTTCCTGCGATTGAGTACCACATCTTCAACCATAAGAAGAAGATCGGTCTCTATTTCAGTATAAACCTGCAGCATACCGGGATTAACAATCCCCATATCGAGTCCGGATTTAATGGCATAATATAAGAATACTGAGTGCATAGCCTCGCGAACCTTGTCTGTACCCCGGAATGAGAAGGAAAGGTTGCTGATACCGCCACTCACCCTGGCATAAGGAAGATTCTGCCTGATCCACTCTGTTGCCCTTATGTAATTGACAGCGTAGTTATTGTGTTCTTCAATCCCTGTTGCAACTGCCAGAACATTTGGATCGAAAATAATATCTTCAGGAGGAAATCCAAGTTTATCAACCAGCAGGCGATAAGATCTTTCAGCCACGCTGATCTTTCTTTCGAAGGTATCGGCCTGCCCTAAATCATCAAATAGCATAACTACAGCAGCAGCGCCATATTTTCTGATCTTGCGGGCATGCTCAAGAAATGCCTCTTCTCCCTCTTTCAGGCTTATTGAATTTACAACCGATTTTCCCTGGATGCACTTCAGGGCAGATTCGATAACGTTCCAGCGCGAGGAATCAATCATCAGTGGAAGCTTTGAGATGTCGGGCTCGGCCATTATGAGATTAACGAACTTAACCATTGCCCTTTCCGAATCGAGCATTGCTTCATCCATGCAGATATCAATAATCTGGGCACCACCCTCAACCTGTCCCCGGGCGATGGCAAGAGCCTCATCATATTTCTCATCCCTTATCAGCCTTGCAAACTTTATTGAGCCCGACACATTTGTGCGCTCCCCGATATTTACGAAGTTTGTCTCGGGTGTTATTGTAAGAACCTCCAGACCACTGAGCCTGGTATGCTTTTTAATTGCCGGCTTTAACCTGGGGCTGTAATGTTTCGATGCTTCAGCGATTTTCCGGATATGAAGAGGTGTTGTTCCGCAGCAACCTCCGATTATGTTAATCCAGCCTTCTTTCATGAAATCTTCTGCAATCGAAGCCATGAACAAAGCAGACTGATCATATTCTCCAAACTGATTTGGCAGACCGGCATTTGGATGGACTGAAACGTAGAACGATGATTTTGATGACAATTCCTCAACAAACGGACGGAGTTGTTCAGCCCCCAGTGCACAGTTCAATCCGATGCTGAAAAGCGGAAAATGTGACACGGAAACCATAAAGGCTTCGAGAGTCTGACCGGTAAGTGTTCTGCCGCTGGCATCGGTAATTGTACCAGAAACCATAACAGGCAGCCTTAAACCTCTTTCCTCAAAGACGGTATCAATGGCAAAAAGAGCTGCCTTGCAGTTAAGTACATCAAATATTGTTTCGATAAGCAGGAGTTGTACTCCGCCGTCAATAAGCCCGTTAGTCTGCTCTGTATACGCTTCAACAAGTTCATCAAAGGAGACTGCCCTAGCGCCGGGGTCATTTACATCCGACGACATTGATGCTGTACGGTTGGTGGGCCCTAATGTTCCGGCAACGAAATGTGCTTCAGTGCTGCCTGAATTTTCATACTCCGCTATTGCCTCTGCAGCCAGCTTAGCCGACTGAAGGTTCATATTATAAACCTGGCTCTCCATGCCATAATCTGCCATGGATATCCTGTTTGAATTGAAGGTGTTGGTGGTGATTATATCTGCACCGGCTTCAAGATACTCTCTGTGAATTCCTTTTATCAGCTCAGGCCGGGTAAGTGACAAAAGATCATTATTGCCTTTCTGAAGCATCGGATGGTCACTGAATTTATCTCCCCGGTAGTCGCTTTCCTGAAGTTTATGTTTCTGAATCATGGTCCCCATTGCACCATCGAGGATGAGGATCTTTTTTTGAATTATCTCTTCTGCTAAGCGTTTCAATTTAGTATAATATTAGTTTGCCCCTATCTCTGATTCAAATCTGTTCTTCTTGAATTTCCTTATCTGCTCCCTTCTGTGAGTTGATTTTTCGTCCTGTGTTCACTATAAAAACATCCAGAAGCGGAAGTTGTTTCCTTAAAGAGTAAAGTTTTTCAAGATTCACCACTCCGATAACATATTTATAAAATCTACCGCAAAAGTATTCCGAGACTTCCTCAAATCCAAATAAATCTTTTTCCTTTTCATCATTATACCTTAAGTAGATCTCAATCTTATGCTGCCGCGTATAATTTGAGACTGTTCCCTGCTGGTATTTTTTATATTCATATCGGTATCCGTAGGAGTTTGCGGAGATATCGGAAAGAACGGCACTTCCTGTTGCGTGGCCTCCGGCTCCCTTTCCGCAGAAGAACTGCTTGTCGGCAAATGCAGCCTCTGCGATAACTCCATTATATTCATTATCCACATTATAGAGATATTTATCCGGCGAAATGAATCGCGGAAGGACAAAACTTGTTATTGTGTTATCATTTGTTTTGCCGACATAAGGAACCAGTTTGATTTTAAATCCCTTCTCCCTGGCATACTTTACATCAAATTCCGATACTTTATTTATACCATAATGAAACACCTCCTCCGGATCGAGGAAAAGGCCGTAAGCATGCCCGGTGATAATACAGAGTTTGTATTTTGCATCCCATCCTTCAACATCGAGTGTCGGGTCTGATTCTGCAAAGCCCTTTTCCTGGGCTCCCTTTAAAGCCTCTGAATAAGGGATCCCTTCATTGTGCATTTTTGTAAGGATATAATTGGTGGTACCGTTAAGTATTCCACGCAAAGAGTAGAGCAGCTCATTATCATAATATTCCTCAAGGTTTCTGATAATAGGAATACTTGCTCCGGCCGATGCTTCATACAGAAGAGAAACATTATATTTCTTCTGAAGCTCAACAAGCTCTTTAAAATGTTTTGCCACCATCATTTTGTTGGCAGACACAACATTTTTTCCGCTTTTCATGGCGGTGCTTACAATACTGAAAGCTTCAGCAGCATCGTCAATAAGTTCCACAACCAGGTTTATTGACGGATCATTCAGAATATCATTCTTATCGTAGGTGAAATTCGTCATCGGGATCCTTCTTTTTTTTGCCCGGTCCTTTACACAGATCTTTACAATATCTGCTTTAAAGCCATTGCTGCTGTTCAGTACATCATGAAGTCCCTGTCCGACACATCCATAGCCGAATAATCCTATTCTTAATTTTTCTCTTGTCATTTTAATCTCATAAAAATTCTTACTTCCTGCTGCAGGTCAGCGTTTCATTATTTAACCTGCTTTAATGCCTGTTCAAAATCGAAAATAATATCATCAATGTGTTCAATTCCCACCGACACTCTGAACATACCCGGTTCAATTCCTGCTGCAAGCTGATCTGCTGCAGAGAGCTGGGAATGAGTAGTTGCCGAAGGTTGAATGATAAGTGTTTTTGCATCTCCAACATTCGCCAGATGACTTACCATCTCAAAGTATTCTACCAGTTTTACTGCATCAGGGCTTTTTGTCTTCAGAACAAAGCTCAGAACTCCGCCGGCTCCTTTTGGGAGATATTTTTTTGCCAGTTCATTATAAGGATTCCCCGGCAATCCAGGGTAGCTCACCTTTTCAACGGAAGGATGAGCTTCAAGCCACTTTGCCAGTTCAATGGTATTCTGAATATGACGTTCCATTCTGAGTGAAAGGGTTTCCAATCCCTGAAGAAGAAGAAATGAATTAAAAGGGCTGATAGCGGGCCCAAGGTCGCGTAGTCCTTCAACCCTCGCCTTTACAATAAAAGCTATATTTCCAGCGGGTGAACTCTGCGAAAATATTTCACCGAATATTTTCCCGTGATATCCTTCTGCGGGCTCTGTAAAAACCGGGAAGTTACCGTTGTTCCAGTTGAAATTTCCTCCATCGGTAATAACCCCTCCGATACTTGTACCATGCCCACCTATCCATTTAGTAGCCGATTCCACTACAATATTGGCTCCGTAATCAATGGGCCGGCAAAGATAACCACACGCACCAAAAGTATTATCAACAACAAGTGGCAGTCCGTGTTTAGCAGCCAGCTTTGCAAATGATTCAAAATCAGGAATATTAAAGCCCGGGTTTCCGATTGTCTCAACATATATTGCCTTAGTGCCGGAGTCAATAAGTTTTTCAAAGGAATCGGGGTTCAGGTCTTTCGCAAGTCTTGCTTCAATACCGAAGTTGGCAAATGTCACTTTAAACTGGTTATGACTTCCTCCGTAAAGAAAAGGCGAAGTGACAAAATTCTCACCTTTCTTCATAATTGTGGTCAATGCAATAAACTGGGCGGCATGTCCTGAAGATACGGCAAGTGAGGCAACACCTCCTTCAAGTGCAGCCACTCTTTTTTCAAAGACATCAGTTGTAGGGTTATTAATCCGTGTATAAATATTTCCCCATTCAGCCAGATCAAAAAGATCGGCAGCATGTTTTGCATTTTTAAAAACATAAGATGAAGTCTGATAAAGAGGCACTGCTCTTGATAAAGTATCGTTATCAGGTTGATGTCCGGCATGAACCTGTAATGTTTCGAATCTAATTTTCCTGTTCTTCATAATATCATTTTTTTTGTTTTAGAAAATAACTGCCGGAGGGAAACACTTATCACTCCATTGCAATCCGGTCAATAATTTTGAAAATGGATGATGGATGATTAATACAACTACCGCCACATGCGCATAGGCATAAGCGGCATAATAAAATTGTTATTGGTCAGATGAATTGAATTCATGGTTTCCGTGTTAAATTTTTATTATCTCCCTCCTTTCCGGGATTAGGTTTTGGCACCGTTCTCCTTAACTGCAGGATTGGTTGCCAGGGTTTCGCAGAGCCTAATCTCTTCACCCTTCTTAATAAAAACCAAACAACCTTTTAACTGGAAGGAATATTTGATTTGTGGAGTCAAAGGTAGAAATGATTTCTTTAAATGCAAAAAAATCTGCAAGCCTCTGATTCAATGCCTCAACATCAAAAAAGATCAGTCAGGGTAAAAATGAAAGATTGTAAGGATAAACACCCCTCTCTTAAAGAAAAAAGTAATTTTTACCTTACTTTTGCCATACCAAATAGTTTAATAATGCAGAACAAACTTGTTTTATATAACAGCCTGTCGAAGAAAAAGGAACTCTTCACACCGCTTCGCGAACCATTTGTCGGGTTATATGTTTGCGGACCAACTGTTTACAGCAATGCACACCTCGGCCATGCCCGGCCTGCTGTAACCTTCGATCTGCTTTACCGTTATCTGACACATACCGGTTATAAGGTAAGGTATGTACGCAATATTACCGATGTGGGTCATCTTGAAAATGATGCGGATGAAGGTGAAGATAAAATTGAAAAAAAGGCGCGCTTCGAACATCTCGAGCCAATGGAGGTGGTTCAGAAATACATGAACACGTTTGCCGCAAACATGGAACAGCTCAATACACTCCATCCTTCAATTGAACCAAGGGCATCCGGTCATATCATTGAACAGCTCGAACTTATTAATGAGATCATTCAGAATGGTTATGCCTATGAAGTGAACGGATCAGTCTATTTCGATGTGCTTAAATACAATGAAAAATATAAATATGGCAAACTGTCAGGCCGTATTCTTGAGGATCTTCAGTCCAATACCCGGAGTCTGGAAGGACAGGATGAGAAACGAAATTCATTCGATTTTGCCCTGTGGAAGAAAGCTTCTCCGGAACATATTATGAAATGGCCTTCACCGTGGAGTGTTGGCTTCCCTGGCTGGCATCTCGAATGCTCGGCAATGAGCGTAAAATATCTCGGCGAAGTATTTGATATTCATGGCGGCGGAATGGACCTTCAGTTTCCTCATCACGAATGTGAAATTGCACAATCGACAGCGGCGCATGGTCGGGAATCGGTCCGTTACTGGTTGCATAATAACATGATCACCATTAATGGTCAGAAGATGGCCCGTTCCCTTGGCAATTTTATTACACTCGATCAGCTTTTCAGCGGTGACCATCCAGTTCTGAAACAGGCTTACAGCCCTATGACCATAAGGTTTTTTGTCCTTCAGGCACACTACAGGAGTACTGTTGACTTCTCCAATGAAGCTCTTCAGGCCTCAGAAAAAGGATTGCAAAAGCTGATGAAAGCTGTTGAAGCACTGAACAAAATCAAGCCGTCAAACTCTTCAACACTTGATATAGAAAAGCTGAAAGCGAAATGCTATGAAGCTCTTGATGACGATCTTAACAGCCCTATCCTTTTATCGCATCTCTTTGAAGGTGTGAAGTTTATCAATTCGGTAACAGATGGTAGTGAGAAAATTGACAGCCCCGGTCTTGAATCGTTGAAGGAGCTCTTTAACACTTTTGTCTTTGAAATCCTTGGGTTGAAAGATGAAACATCCGGGAAGAATGATGAGAAACTGACTGGTGAGCTGATGAAAATTATTATCGGGTTGAGACAGGATGCAAAGAATAATAAAGACTGGCCGGCATCGGATAAGATCAGAAATGAACTGAAAAATGCAGGTATTGTGATAAAGGATTTAAAGGATGGAGCTGAGTGGGAAAAAGAGTGATATTCTTATTCCCTGATTTTTTTGTACCTCTACAATAATTAAAAAATGAACCCTGACCTAAAAATTGTCCCATACAAATCTTCAGAGCTGCTTATCGGTTCCATTCCAATCGGGGGCGAAAACCCTGTGCGCATCCAGTCGATGACAAACAGCGATACCCTCGATACCGGGGCTTCTGTTGCACAATGCATCCGGATCATTGAGGCAGGTGCCGACTATGTAAGGCTTACTGCACAGGGTGTGAAGGAGGCAGAAAACCTCAGCATTATTAAAAACGAACTGAGAAAAGCCGGTTTCAACACCCCACTGATTGCCGATATCCATTTTAATCCCCTGGCAGCCGAGACAGCTGCACGGCTTGTCGAAAAGGTGAGGATCAATCCGGGCAACTATGCCGATAAAAGAGCTTCATTCGCAAAACAGGAGTTTACCGAAATTGAATATAATGAGGAACTAGAACGAATTCATTCTAAACTGCTTCCTCTTATTGATATCTCACGTTCAAATAAAACAGTAATCCGGGTTGGCATAAACCACGGTTCTCTTTCCGATCGTATTATGACCCGTTACGGAAACACACCCGCCGGAATGGTTCATTCTGCAATGGAGTTCATAAGGATCTTCCGTGCAGAAAATTTCAATAACCTGGTGCTTTCAATGAAATCATCCGATACTGCTGTTATGATTGAATCGACCCGGATGCTTGCCGTTATGATGCAGAGCGAAGGGTTTTCATACCCGCTTCATCTTGGTGTAACGGAAGCCGGAGAGGGGGAAGATGGCAGAGTCCGGTCAGCCGCAGGAATAGGAGCCCTCCTTTCTGAAGGAATAGGAGATACAATCAGGGTCTCATTATCCGAGGATCCTGAAAAAGAGATCCCTGTGGCAAAAAAAATTGCAGCCTGCTATCCAAGAGGCACCTCCGTTTCAAAACCGGAGAAACCCGTTAACTTTAAAACACCCACCTCGAAACCGGAAATATTTAAGAGAATTAATGGCCCGCTGGTAATTGCAAATCTGACATCAATTCACGAGATCGGTGCAGAGGGATACAAAACTGCCGGGTTTAATGTAAATGAAAAATCGGTGGAGATAACAAAAACCGACAGTTCGGCTGATCTGATAATAGCCAGAAGTATTCCTGAGATTATCCCCAAAGATGTCTCCCTTATACTCCCCTATAAAATATGGTTCGAGAACAGGGAACATGAAAAAATATACCCGCTGTTCTCTCCTGAGACCTATCATGAAAGAACATATCAGTCAGATAAGCTGAATGTTCTCCTTACCGGATCGCATTTTAATATTGAATATCTGAAAAAACCCGATCCGGCCACAACCCTGGTCATTTTTACCTTTTATCCTGAAAAAGAGAAGTATGCGGCCGATCTTTTTCTGAATGCTCTTGAAGAAAACAACCTCAGTCTTAATATTATTCTTAACCCGGCTTTTCGCGAAAACGTAATTGAAGACCTTCAGATAAAAGCCGCATCAGTAATTGGAAAGTATGTTATTGACAAAAGAGTTTCGGGGATCTCTGTAACCAACACGGGTGATATAGATCTTAAAGAGGTTACAGCTCTTTCATTTTCAATACTTCAATGTACAGCTACACGGATTACAAGGACAATATTTCTATCGTGCCCAACATGCGGGCGTACAAAATTCAACCTTCAGGAATCGGTAAAAAAAGTAAAAGCGGCAACAGGGCATCTCAAAGGGCTGAAGATAGCAGTTATGGGGTGTATTGTAAATGGCCCAGGCGAGATGGCCGGTGCCGACTATGGATATGTAGGAGCAGCAGACGGTAAGGTACACATCTACAGAGGAACGATCCCTGTTCTGAAAAACATTCCTGAGAATGAAGCTGCAGAGGAGCTTCTTAAGCTGATTGAGAAAGATCAGATCAGCCTGTAATCGAGCTGTTTTTTCTGAAGATCAGCCTTTACCACCTCAATAGTAACACGGTCGCCAAGGGTATAAATCTTCCCTGTTGACCGACCTTTAATGCAATAGTTCTCTTCATCATATTCATAGAAATCATCTGCAAGTTCCCTGATATGAATCATTCCTTCACACTGATTTTCAATGATCTCCACATAAATACCCCATTCGGTAACACCTGAGATAACACCCTCAAAAGGTTTCCCTGTCTTGTCGCTCATGTATTCAACCTGCTTGTACTTTACAGAAGCCCGTTCAGCTTCAGCAGATAGTCTTTCCATCTTTGAGGAGTGGTTGCAAAGCTTTTCGTATTTCTCCTGTGTTCCGGGATTTTCTTCAGCAAGATAAGCCGAAAGAAGCCTGTGAACCATCATATCGGGATAACGGCGGATAGGTGAGGTAAAATGGGTATAATGTTTAAATGAAAGACCGTAATGGCCAATATTATTTGTTGAATAGACTGCTTTGGCCATCGATCGGAGAGCAAGTGTTTCAATGATGTTCTGCTCCTTTTTCCCGGCCACCGAACGCAATAATTTATTCATTGCCTTTGGAAGGGATGTCTTATCATCTTCAATCAGTTTATAACCAAAACGGGTGATAAAATGGCTGAAGTTGCTGATCTTTCCCGGATCGGGTTTATCGTGAATACGGTAAACAAAAGTTTTTCCTTTGAGCTTTTTACCAACATATTCCGCAACACGTTTATTTGCCAGAAGCATAAATTCCTCTATGAGCTGATTGGCTGTACCTGTTTCGCGGAATTTTATCCCAATGGGTTTCCCTGCCTCATCAAGGTCAAACTTAACTTCAACCTTTTCAAATGCAAATGCACCTGAAGCAAAACGTTTTGTCCTTAGCTGCTGTGCCAGCCTGTGAAGCAGAAGGACGTGCTCTTTCATCTCTCCCTCTTCAGTATCAATTACCAGCTGTGCGTCATTATAAGAAAATCTTTTATCAGAGTTGATGATAGTTTTTCCAAACCATTCATTTATCACTTCCGAATTATCATTTAATTCAAAAACAGCCGAATAGGTAAGCTTATCTTCAGATGGATTAAGTGAGCAGATATGATTTGAAAGCCTCTCCGGCAACATTGGTACTACCCTGTCGACCAGATATATAGATGTAGCACGCTGCTTTGCCTCCTCTTCAACAAGAGAGCCAATCTTCACATAGTGTGTAACATCGGCAATATGAACCCCCACTTCCCAGTTTCCATTATCGAGCTTCTTCAGCGAAAGGGCATCATCAAAATCTTTTGCATCAGCCGGATCAATAGTGAAAGTAGGTATCTGGCGGAAGTCGCGACGTAATTTGATTTCAGCCTCTGTTATCCCGGCCGGAATTCTATCAGCATCAGACTCTACCTCCTCGGTAAAATGATATGGCAGCTCAAATTCTGCAAGTATTGCATGCATCTCTGTCTCATGCAAACCCGGATAACCAAGTACATTAATGATTTCTCCAACAGGATTTTTAGATTTCGGATCCCAGTCGACAACCTTTGCTACAGCTTTCTGACCCTGTTTTGCTCCGTTCAGTTTAGCAGTAGGGATAAAAAGATCGAAGGGCATATTCTTATTATCGGGAATAAGAAATGCAAAATTTGGCATGATCTCTACCGTTCCAACGAACGATGTCCTCCATCTTTCAATGATCTCCACAACCTCGCCTTCAGGACGGGCTCCTTTCCTTTTGGCATAAAGCCAGACCTTCACCTTGTCTCCGTGAAGTGCAGTTTTCAGGTTTTTGGCTGATACGAAAACATCGTCTTCAAGCTCATCTGTCGAAATAAAACCATAGCCACTTCGTGTCATATCAACGGTGCCGGTGATATAGCCCCTTGAGACTTTTGCTTTGTACTTCCCATGAAAGATCTCCTGCAACTCACCTTTTTTTGTAAGTTCCTTCAGTATATCCAACACCATTTGCTTTCCGGGAGTATCAGTAACATTAAGCCGTTTAGCTATCTGCTTATAGTTAAAACCCTGTTCAGGGCTTTTGGTTAGTGCGGCAACTATTTGTTCTTTAAGGATTTCCCTTGATAATCCCGAACCTTCATTGCCCTTTCCCTTTTTACTCATAATTCTGTTTTTGCGAAGGTACGAAAAGGAACAATAAAAATTAATACATTTGATTTATAATTGGAATGACATGACTGGTCTGAAATCTATCCTTTCCCATTCACCATCAGTAGTTACCAGAAAAACAGGAAATGAATATGTTCTTGTTCCGGTTTCAAATAATATCGCCGACATGAACAGCGTTTATACGTTGAATGAAACCGGGGCATTTATCTGGGATCAGATTAACGGTGAAAAAAGTATTGAAGAGATCATTTCTGCTTTAACTTCGGAATATGAAGTTGATAATGAGATTGCTTCAGCAGATATGTTCACATTTATTGAGAACATGAGGCAATATCTTATTATCCGTTAATAATGATTACTATGAGTATCAGTTATCATTAATAATATCGAAACAGCTGATTATGAGAAGTTACACCTTAAATATCGCCGGCTATAAACTCCGGTTTCAGAGTTCCGGTGACGGACCGGAACTTATCCCTTCAATAAGGTTTCTCAGAAGTATCATTCATGACTCAGAAGCAGATCTTCAGATTAATATTCATTCAGGTAAGTATGATCTCCCGGAAAATGCCGAAAGAGTTTTCCATGCACCGTATGTAGAAGAGGTAAATGGCACCTTGATAAAAAAACAGGAGAATTTCTGGAGCGTCTGGAAGCATCACTCAAACCTATTCATAAAGACCATCCTGCCGCTCGCCTCCCCCGGGAAAAATGCAACATTGAAATTCTCCCTTTCATCAGTGGAATGGGATCTGTGGTTTGACAGTAACGAAAAAGAGGTTGACCCCTCTGAATACCCTCTCGACGGGCTGATACTTTATTATCTTACAGTAGTCAATAGAGATATTATGATACATGCTTCCGGGGTAAATTATAAAGGACATGGTTTTCTTTTCAGCGGTATATCCGGAAGAGGGAAGTCAACAATTGCAATGCTCTGGGAAAATGCAGGGGCAAAAGTTCTCCACGACGACAGGCTTATAGTGAGAAACAGCGCCGGCACGTTCACAATGTTCAACACCCCGGTGTATAACGATGATATTCCCTGCCGGTCATCCCTGGAAAAGATCTTCATCATTGAACATGGTACCGAAAATAAGCTTGTTGAAGTTAAAGGAGCAGAAGCGGTAAGCCTGGTAATGGCAAACTGCATTCAGCATAACTGGAACCCGGAGATTATTGAAGCTCTCCTGACGACAGTGTCAATTATGTGCAGTAAGATTCCAACTGTAAGGCTCTCCTTCAAACCCGATAAAACAGTTATTGATAAAATAGTTGAATATGAGTTATAACCCGAATATTCATGAAGAATTGAAAGATGTAGGGTTCAATCTTCTTTCTGAAGGAAAAACCATCAGGATTAAAGCCCATGGTTACAGTATGTTTCCCTGCATAAAACCCGGTTCCCTCATTCTCATTGAACCCATTAATCAGAAAGGAGCACCTGTCCCCGGCGAGATAATTGCAATACGAAAAGAAAACGGACTGATTGTTCACCGTTTGTTGAGAACTGAGATCAGAATTGGAATCAAACATTATATTGCCCGTGGTGATAGTAATGGTTATGCTGATAATCCTGTAACATTAAATGAAATTGCCGGGAGGGTCGTAAGGGCTGAAACGACAGGCGAAAATCCGGTTCTGGCTGATGTCAGGATCAATAAGAAACCTGCATATTTTACAAACAGGTTAAGAGTTATTTTTTTGCATATCTGGAAGAAGTACATGTAATTACATTATCTTTCCTTACACACCGGAAAAAACAAAAAAAAGCATATTGGCTTGAAATGAATAAGATGAAAGAAAAAATTAAGTTATTCCGGGAGTCATTACGGTTTGTCTGGAGGAGTGCACCCGGATGGGCTTCTGCAAATATTGCCCTTTCTGTCATCCGAAGCTTCCTTCCCCTTCTTCTGGTATGGTTGTTGAAAGGTGTTATTGATGGAATAACAATTGCCGCTGCAGCTAAGCAGGGCTCTCCTCTTATTAGTGTGATATGGCCTGTGTCGGCACTTGTAATTATCTGGTTTTTTGATGAAGCTTCATCGGACTTCAGTAATTATATCCGTAAAAAACAATCGCTTAAACTTGAGGTTTACATGTATGGGCTGCTTCATTCAAAATCTATAGCCCTCGACCTGATCAATTTTGAACGTCCCGAATACTTTGATTGTCTTTCGCGTGCTACGAGGGAAGCACCATGGCGTCCGAACAGCATTCTGAATAACGTTGTCGCTATGTTCAAAGGTGTCCTGTCCCTGGTGCTGATAGCAGGACTTATAACAACCCTGAACTGGACAATCGCACTGCTTCTCATTGTTGCCAATATTCCGGGAATCTGGTTACGACTACATTATGCTGATATCCTGTACGATTTCCATCGCAGGCAGACACCCGAAGCAAGAAAATCGGCTTATTTCAACTGGCTGCTTACAGGAGACAGACCTTCCAGGGAAATACGGCTGTTCGGGCTGGGAAATTATTTTATCACTCTCTTTAAAAATTCTTTCCTGAAACAGAAGGAGGAGGAGATTAATATTATCCGAAAGAGGACCATTATAGAACTTATTTCAAACCTGTTTAAAGCAGCCTCTCTTCTGATAACACTGTTGTTTATTTCACATAAAACAATAACCGGAGCCCTCTCTATTGGTCAGATGGCAATGTTTCTGCTGGCCTTCCGACAGGGAATGGTATACATCAAAGAGCTTTTTGTTTCACTGTCAGGGCTTTACGAAGACAGCCTCTTCATAGGAGATACCTTCGAGTTTCTGAATCTCAAAGAGAATGTTATTGCGATTGAACCCGTTCAGTTTCCGTCACCTTTAAAAGATAAAATTCTAACGGAAAATCTCTCCTTCACCTATCCGGGCAACAACACTAAAACAATTAACAATGTCTCATTTGAGTTAAACAAAGGGGAGATTGTTGCTCTTGTTGGGGCCAACGGAGCGGGGAAAAGCACGCTGGTAAGACTATTATGCAGACTGTATGATCCGGATTCAGGAACAATTAAATATGATGGCATAAATATAAAGAATATAGCGCCAGACAAATACAGAAAACTCTTTTCAGTTGTTTTTCAGGATTTTATGCTATATAATTTAACTGCAGGCGAGAATATCCGCATGGGTAATATTGATGAAGGCAACCCTGAGATGAAGATCAGGGCTGCTGCCGTCATCACAGGCTCGCATGAAATGATAACAGCTCTTCCGGCAGGTTATGATTCTCCCATTGGAAACCTCTTTGACGAAAGCCGCGAACTCAGCTGGGGGGAATGGCAGAAGATTGCTCTTGCCAGAGCTCTTTTCAGAGATGCTCCTGTTCTCATCCTTGATGAACCGTCTGGCGCGCTGGATGCCGATACAGAATATGATATTTTCAGCAGGTTCAGGGAGATTGTAACGGGGCGGACCACCATTCTTATAAGCCACCGGTTTACCAATGTTGGTCTGGCCGACAGGATAATTGTACTTGACAAAGGTTCAATAGCAGAAGAGGGAACTCATGATGAGCTGATAAAGAAAGGCGGCATCTATTTCACAATGTTTACAAAGCAGAGTGGAAGATTTAAAAACTAAGGACCCGTGAGGGAGATTCGTGGTAAATGGAGAGATGGTTAAACAAACTGAGACCCATCCCCGGGAGATTGTTGAAATTCTTCCGGGGATTTTTATTAAAAAAGCTTAATTCCTTTAAATATCGTGGACAAAACGTAGACAACAGGAAATAAAATAGTTTAATCATAAGAAATTAATAAAGGAAAAGGTATATTTACATTCAAATATATGAATAAAGCAGTTAAAGTGCTATATTTCTACACTTTGGGGAGTCAATAATCTAACTGTAATATCGTATTTATCTGGTAATTATTTACCCCGGACCCGGGTGGTGTAAATTGATATTTTAAATTAGTTTGCTGTCAAAAATATAATTTACTGAAAAAAATTATATGACCATAAAATACCGGACTGGTAAAAAATAAAACAGAAAAACAACCATTCCCCTTTCCCCTTTCAAAAGAGTGAAAGTAAACCGATCTTGAATAAAGTTTGTAGAACAATTTCACTTTAAATACTACTCGTTTTTACTACTGATAAATTCGGTATTTATTCCGGATTTTTCTTACCTTATTTATCGCAATACAG
This sequence comes from uncultured Bacteroidota bacterium, assembly GCA_903824785.1. GTDB lineage: Bacteria > Bacteroidota > Bacteroidia > Bacteroidales > VadinHA17 > LD21. Next base: position 12,667 of record CAIJYD010000040.1, on the reverse strand, counting down.
TATCCTAATAATATAGGAACGGTTTGAATGTAAAGAAGATATAGTTTTTGGCTTGAAACATAACTAATTGCAAAACGGCTTAATATTGTTTCCGCCTGAAAAAGATATATATAGCACATTATATTATTTATGATAATAAGAGCCAGATTAATCACATGAGAATAGAAACAACCCAGGATAATGAGACTTAGAAGCAATTTTTTATTGTGAACCATTTCCGAAAAAAGACTTCCTCGGCATCTGATATTCTCCTGATAATATTTATGTAAAAAATAAAATGCGAAAAAGATTCCTGATGTTATAATCAGGACAGTAAATGAATAAAAAAAGATAAACTGACTCCAGTTTAAATTAAAATGACGAACAATCCAATTGCCCTCATATCTCATATCCGGTGATGCAAGATAAGTAGTAAAAAGATCCAGAATAAAAAACAAGTTATAAAGAAAAACTATAAGAACAGGAGCAGCTTTTGCTCCTGTTCTTAACTTAATAAACAGCTTCATTAATATCCTATTGGTAAATTCATAGGTATTTCAAGTTTGCAGCTATCTGCTCTAATTGTTCCACCGCCAGTTGGAGTAATGTTATTATTAGTTCCTCCGACCTGCACATTTACAGGACCATTTACGCAAGATGCTAAAAGCAGTCCGGTAGCAAGGCAAATAAGAAACAATACAAGGCCTCCGTCTGTTTCTTTCATATCTAAAGCATTCATCTCCTGAACACCCATTAAATTCAAATCAAAATTTTTCATGTCGTAAATATTTAATTAATTCTTAATTTTCCCCCGTTTATTTCACATGTCCGGGGTTTTAGCATGGTAATATTACAACACTAATATCGGAGAGCAGCGTACGGAAAAAAAGGATTTTGAAGAAAATATTCATTAATCTGAGATTCCCGTAATTACTCAGAACTTTGCCACATCTCACAATACCTCCACATTAAGAGAGGATGGATTTATCTTCTCCAAGCATAAACCCTTTCTTTACAAATAACAAAGAAATAAGAATAATAAGCAAAACCCCTGTTTGGAAAAGTTCAAAAAGATTACCCCAAATGGGAACAACAATAGCATTAAGAATGTACAGTTTCTCGAAAAAAAAATAAATAAAGTTCCATCCTGTATGCAAACCGATTGACCCATAGAGAGATCCCGTCTTGAGCAATAATAGTGTTGATACAATCCCCAGATTGAATGCGGATATGAATGGGAGTAATCCCAGGTAATAAAAATGTCCTAATGAAAACAGTAAAGACACTAAAATAATAGCCGGTTTGATTCCAATTTTTTCAAAAAAATATGCAAAAAATACTCCTCTATAGATGAATTCCTCCGTGAAACCTATAGCTAATGTAATAATAAATAATGACCCAAGTGTCTTAATAGAAATCCCATTATTGGTTTCAGCAATGGGAATTACAAGACCGGTACTTTCCCCAAGATAAATAATAAAGGAGAATAAAAGACATATAGAAAAAAATATGACAAAAAACTGCAAAACATTTCTCTTTGCGAGTTGAACCCAGTATTTACATTTTTTAAAGATAAGAGGGAATCTCCAAAAGATTACTATTCCAATTGCAATACCAGCAACAAGAAACCCAAGGGTCGTTAAAATATTTGGATTATGGTATCCGGCATTGCTCTCACTAAACAATAATTCAACTGAACCTCCAATAAAAATAAAAATCAGTTCAATAAAAAGGAAGAATCTCAAGCATTCAATCAATCCTTTTATCATAAAAATGTTTTATTAAGGAAATCATATAGCAGAATTATAATTAATAATATAACGACAGCCAGTAACAATCTATTGGTTTTTCGTAATCTGTTATTTTCGTTTGATATATCCATTTTAACAGGGAAATTATGTATCTGATCATAAAAAGAAACCGGAAAGAAGGAAAGGAGGTTATAAAAACCTCCTTTCTAGTGATTCCTTATTGAAACAGCATTAATTGATTCATGCCTGACATATCATACCCAGGTTTAGTGTTTCTTATTTCATAAATAATATTTTCACCGGCATTTTTAACCCATCCGACTAACATTCCAACTGACGCACCTAAATCTCTAAAAAATGGACTTCCCCCATTAATTGTTGAAGAATCTTCAAGAGTTAATTCTGTCAAATTATATTGGCTTAGCTTTATCATAATTTTATAATTTTACGGATTAAACCTCACTTTTGTGTAATTGCGTAGCCTTCTTTAAACCCTTGCACAAAGCTTGGGATACCTTCCTCGTACAGATATACAACTGCTCCCATTACTGCAAGAAATGTAAGAACATCATCTATCCCAAAGAAACCTCCATTAACCTCCTTTGCTTCATTAAAAGAAAGCTCTTTAACAAAAAAATCTTTTGTTTCCATAACAATAAGTTTTAATTAATTCTTAATTTTTCCCCGTTTATTTCACATGTCCGGGGTTTTAGCATGGTAATATTACAACACTAATATCGGAGAGCAGCGTACGGAAAAAAAGGATTTTGGAGAAAAACTCACTCCTCCGGCATTTTCTTTTTCTTCAGTGATGGTAAGCGGACGGAGCAAACATGTTACTGCAATGTCATATGGCTGGCTGTAGAAGAATGTCTTTGCCGATTTTGAATAGGAAATTGGAGCTCCGCGGGACCTCAGCTCATCAATGAGTTCATATAGACTGGTCCGGCTAACTCCCAAACGGGTCGCAAACTCTTCAGGAGTTCCTGTCTTCTGCCGTGAGACATGCTTGTGCATCATATTAATGCGATCGAGATATTCAAATACTTTCATAATAAAGATGTGTTTATGTGTTTCTTATATCAATATTACCAATTGTCTGGTGTTGCCACATTGTTCTGAAAGGCCCGTCAATAACCGAAAGATCCGGGAAGGTTCCGTCCTGAACAACCTCTCCCTTCTCAAGCACAATTATCCTTTGGGCTAAACTAATTGTGGACAGCCGGTGAGCAATAACAATTACCGTTTTGTTCTCCTTCCTCAATAACCGCATTGTGTTCTGAACAAATATCTCTGCCAGGGAATCAAGAGAGGATGTGGCTTCATCAAGTATGAGAATTTCCGGGTTTCTATATAACGCCCGGGCTATAGCAATCCGTTGCTGCTGCCCTCCGGAAAGAGAGGCTCCATTTTCTCCAAGATATGTATTGAACCCATGAGGTAACTGCTCTATGAACTTTATCATCCCCAGTTTGTCGCAAATTTCAATCACTTTTCCCATATCAGGATAAAATTCACCCACAGCAATGTTGTCAACAACATTTCCGGAAAAGAGATCAATTTTTTGTGGGACCACCGAAACAATCTGCTTTAAAGATTGATTAGTAAAATGGCGGAGATCATAACGTCCGATTTGAATATGTCCTGCCTGAAGTGGATAAAGATTCTGAAGCAAGGAGATCATCGTTGTTTTTCCTGATCCGCTTTCACCTGTAATGGCCGTTATATCTCCCTTTTTTATGGTAAGATTAAGTGAGTTGAAGACATCAACTCTTGTTCCATATCTGAATTTTACATTCTCAAAATAAATATCATCTACCATTTCCCTTTTCAACTCAATCTTATTAGCTTCATCTTCAATCTCCAGATCAAATATTTCAATCAATCTGTCGGCAGCTATTTTCGCATCCTGCAATGTGCGGTTAAACCCTATTATGCTGGTAACCGGACCGGTGAAATAGCCAACAACTGAATAAAAAGAGAGCAGCTCACCGGGGGTAATCTGAGAGTCAATTGCAAAGCCTGCACCGGCCCACAAAACAGCAATCGTAATTAATTGGGAGATAAGACTTGTTGAACTGGATGAAAAAATGCCATTCAGGCCTGACTTATAAATTATTTCCAGAAGTGTTACAAATTTTGTCTCGGTTTTCAGATTTGAAAAATCCTCCAATCCAAACCTTTTAATTGTTCCGGCTGAATTGAGAGATTCAACCAGTTGCGCTTCAAGATCGGCCGCCCTTTCCATAACCGTTCGTTGCACTTTCCTGTTCAGCCTGTTTGATATGTAGTAGATAAGGGCATATAGAGGAACCACAAACAGCATTATAAGCGCAAGTTTCCAGAAAAAGGTGAACATCAGAATAAATGAAACAATCAGAATGAAGATATTCAGGATAAGGTTGATTGACACATCATTAACAAATACTCTGATCTTAACCGCATCGCCAATTCTCGATATTATTTCTCCCGTACGCATATTATCAAAGAAGGTTTGGGGTAATTTCAGAAGATGCTGATAATATCCAAGAATAAGTGTGGCATCAATTTTCTGACCAGTTTTCAGAATAAAAATGGTTTGAAAAACGCTTAATAGCAATCTCAGAATAATTATTATAACCATCGTTGCTCCAAGCAGATTCAGAAGATTAATATTCCCCCCCGGCAATACATTATCGACCAGCTTTCCTACATAAATCGACGTCGCAAGACCCAGTACTGAAAATACAAGCGCTCCGATGAGCGATTGTAGGAGGATCCCCTGATGTGGTTTGATTAATCTCCAGAAGCGAACCTGGATTGAAATTTTTTCATTACCAATAGTAAATTTCTCGCCGGGAGCAATAAGAATCAGAACACCTGTCCATTGTTTTTTAAAATCATCATGTGAGATCTTATGAAGTTCTCCATCAGCAGGGTCCATGATTTCGATGTACTTATCAGTCGTTTTAATCAGCACAACATAATGCTGAAGTACCTCTTTTACAATAACATGGGCTATGGAAGGTTTTGGAATCTTAAATAAACTGTCCCATTCGCCTCTTACTCCTCTGGCCAGAAATCCCATTTTTGCCGAAGCTTCAATAAGTCCCAGAACATTAGTCCCTTTTTTATCAGTACCTGCCAGCTGCCGGATCCGGGCAACAGGCATACTGAGATTGTAATGTGCCGCAACAGAAGCCAGGCAGGCAGCACCACAATCTGTTATATCTCTCTGTTTGACTTTTATTGACATGGCCTTTCTATTCCTTTGTGTTTGTATATGGATTAAACCATTTATCCGCCTTATCGAATAGCAGGTTAAAGAGACTACGGCGTATAACAATTATTCGGGCATTAATACTCATTCCTTTTTTTATGGAAGCTTTATGACCATTCTTAAGTGAGAGGAAGGTCTTGTCAGGTTTGCATTTAATACGGAAAAAGGCTGTTGTCCCATTTTCAATAATCATGTCGTCTGAAATATCGATTATTCTCCCGTCAATTATTCCCCATTCATTATAATTAAAAGCATCAACCTGTATTCTGACCTTCTGATTTTCGTGAATAAGTCCGATATCTGAAGGTTTAACAAAACATGTTGCCACCAGCTCGCCATCAGGTGATATCTCTGCAATTTTCTGTCCCTGCCCGATTATACTTCCTGTTTGAACATCTGAACTCTGGATGATTTCCCCGCTTGCAGGGACAAGCACTACTCTGTTGTTCATACCTTCAGCACATTGTTCAAGATCAGCAAGCATGTTAACAGCCTGGTTTTTCCTAATTGACAGATCGCTCTGCCATACCGACTTTTGGTATAGCATTATCTGAGTAAGATTGTCTTTCTCAGAGGCGAGTAAAAACTGACTGTTTTCAAATTCAGTTTCAGGTATGATCGCCTGATTATAAAGAAGTTCATTTCTTTCATGTTCTGTTTTCTTTTTCGAATACTTTTGAAACTGAATTGCCCTTTGGCTTCTGAGATTTGCAAACTCAGCCTTATACCTTGCTGTTGTAAGCTGAGCAGGATCAAGCTGAATATCAAAAGAATCTGTTTCGGTCAGCTTCTCCAGATCGAGTGTTGAAGCATTATTATCTGTAATTCTTTGTATCAGGGCAGTGCGTTGAGCTTTTACTGCTTCGGAATCCATAATCAGAAGTGTATCGCCTTTTTTCACTCGAGCTCCGTTATGAATTGATGAGAATATTATTTTCCCCTGAAGTGGAGTATAGATCGTCTGCTTTTCAATTACAGATTGAAAATATCCGGGGGACTGGACTGAAACATCCACATAAACAAATGGAAGCATAGCAATTACAAGAACTATTATCCAGATTATTATCCAATAAATAATCCTGCTCCTGGTTGAAACTTTATTCAGATAGCTTTCCAGACTATTTTCTGAATGGGAAAAGGGAATTAAATCCATATAAACAATTGCCTGAAGTTTGAAATGACAAATGGCCTGTTAGCCTAAAGCATTCTGAAGTTACCCTAAGGTTAACACAATCAGGTAACAACGCACAAACGCGTTGCAATCTTTCGATGTAATTAATAAATGACATTACGACACGTTTAGAAACACAGCTGATCAAATTTATAAAATAATTCTTAAACAAAATCCAAATAATCAGTTTTTTTGTTGAAATTATCGTCAATACTTACCGATAGGCTTAAGCTGCACAAAAAAAAAGGCCCGCAGTTCATACGGGCCTCACTCATTCAATAAAATATTCCTTTAATGGAGTAGCGTCACATCTCCTACCTTTTTAAATGGTTGACCATTAGCATATTTCCCTTCAACATACCATATATATACTCCCTGCTGGCAAAGGGTTCCTTTATAATACCCATTCCATGGGGTATTAATATCCCTGCTTTCAAATATCAGCACTCCCAGTCTGTTGAAAACCTGCAGTTTGTAATTGGTGACCTTCTCCCTTATCGGTGGGAAAAAGAACTGGTCTATCTCTGTACCTCCGGTGGGCAGATCAGTACGGTCTATCGGTCCATCCAGGTTAGGGGTGAAGACTGTCGAGAACCTTACATCTCCGGCCGGCTCAACGGTTACCCCCGGCGAAAGGATATACTTATCACTGCAACCGTTATTCGAGTATGCCCACAACGTGATATCAAAAACCCCTGTTTCCATGTATCTGTGGAACGGCTCCTTAACCTTTGACGTATCTCCATCTCCAAACTCCCACAGATAAGAATCTGCCTCAGTACTTAAATTGAACGCTCTTACCTTCTCATCGTTGGCAAAAACAAACAATGGTGAGATCTCAAAGTAGGCCTTTGGCGAAGGGTAGGAATGGATTACCTGCGACTTGGAATCTACTCCTCCCGGACCAGAAATAGTCAGTTCAACTCTATAGGTCCCGGCATCGAAGTATGTATAGGTCGGATTCTTTGCCGTTGAAATACTTCCATCGCCAAAATCCCACCTGAAAGTAGTTCCAGGAATTTCTGTATTCAACGAAGTGTTATGAATTGAAATAGATAACGGTTCACAACCGGATGGTATCGAATCAAAATTCGCTATTGGGGGTTTTGGGACTACACTAACCGGGTGCTTGAGACTATCTGAACAGTTTGTGTTCCTGACAACCAGCCAGACGTCGAAATTGCCTAATGCAGTATAGGTATGCACAGGATTCTTGTCGGTTGATGTTGCTCCGTCCCCAAATCGCCATAACCAGTCCCATGTTCCTGCATTAGTGGTATTTGTAAAAGTTACCGGGTTTCCTGCTGCATCGTATATCTGAGAGGCAGGTACTGCAGTGAACTGAGGAAGTGGTACCGGCATTACTGTTATGTCGATTGTCTTAACATCAGTACAGTTGTAGAATGATGTTGTTGTTAGCTTAACCTGATAGATTATTGGCTCAGTTGTACGATTTGTATAAAGATGCATTGAAGTATTGGTGGCATAACCAGCTCCATCGCCATATTCCCAGAAGTACTTGCTTGCCCCTGGCAATGATGTAAAGGTGATTGAATTTCCGCTGCAGACAATAATCCTGCTGGCAGTAAATGTTGCATCAATTTCAGGATAAACTGTTACCAGAGAGGTGAAAGTATCAAAGCAGCCACCGGCAGAACGGACTGTAAGTTTAACATTATGGTACTCGATGGATGATGGGTCGGTGTTGGTAAACACATGTACCGGATTTGCTGTTACCGAATCAATCGGGGATCCATCTCTGAAGTCCCACCAGAATTTCTCAATACCGGTCATATCCTTACTGAAGTTTACAGTCAGAGCTGTGCACCCCGTATTAACATCGTGGGTAAAGGTGGCAGATGGACTGTCTACTAATACCGCAAGGTCATCATTTGAAAAACACCCTTTACTATCAGTTACCTTATAATTAAGGTTATAGGTGCCGGAAAGCTGCGAGTTGAAAACCGGCGATGCAATTGTATAACTGTTTAAGGCACCTATATCGCCTGTCCAGCGATGTTGCACATAAGGTAACGTCCCTCCTGAAGGATTTCCATTAATAACGATTGGTACTCCTCCGCAGGCATTTATTGTGTCAGCTGCGGAAAAATCAACAACCGGATTAGGGTTAACAGTCAGAATAACCGCATCGCTGTATTTGGTTGTACATGACCCGATAAGAGCAAGACGATACCTGTTCCCATTCATTGTAACCCCGGCATCCATAATTGAAAGCTGGTTAGTGAGAGATCCCATATAAATAATGTCATCATCAACCACATCGTTATAAACGGCTCCGTTATCGGTGCTGACCTGCCATTTCATTCCGGTATAGTTTGTTCCATTCCCAAGAAATGAAGTGCTCCCATCCTGGCAGATTGCTGCAGCCTTTGGATGGAGAGTTACTATTGGAGGATTTGTTACTGATAATCTTCCAAAGTTCGTATTAACAGGAGCTCCGCATAATCCTGTTGCTTTTGCTCTGAAGATCCAGTTATTAAATGATGACTGGGCGTTGGTTATTGTAAGAGTTTTTGTAGTTTGACCTGTGAAATTTGCATCGGCTACCACGGGCAGAAATCCTCCCGCCCCTTTGTTAACATACCACTGCCATGCGACAACAATCCCGGAAGCTTCTGCGCTCATTACGGCATTGGCTCCAAGACAAACAATTGTATCGGCAGGATGAATGGTTATCTCCGGTGCTGTATTTATCCGTAGAGTATCAGAAACTGAGGTTACATTGGTTCCGCAAGCGGAAACAACAACCCTGTAAATATATCCGTTCATGCTCCTGTCGGGATTATAAATCTGAAGAGTAGGATCTTTTGAACCATAGTAAGTTCCCCCAAGGTCTGATGTAGGAACAAACCCTGCTATCCTGTCATTTACATACCATTGATAAGTAAGAGAGGAGCCGGCTGCTGTTACCTTGTATAAAGCAATTGAGAACTCGCAAACAGGAGCTGACGGTACGAATGTCAGAATGGAAGGTTGTGCATTTACTGTGACATTATAAACCGTTGCACTTGCAGCAGTACAGCCACTTGAATTGGTATAATTCACACTTACTGTCTGAAGTCCGGTAACATTCCAGGTAACTGCTATGGAATTTGTTCCGGTTCCGCTTGTGATTGTGCCCCCTGCCGATACAGACCAAAGATAACCGCTCATTCCGGGTTCAGTGGAATAACTATTCCCCGCTGATGTAACACACGCAGTTTCCGGGCCTGTTATTGCAGGCACAGGCAGCGGATGAACTGTTACATTGTATGCTGAAGGAGGTGAAGCCGTACAACCATTTAGGTTGGTATAAGCCACACTAACAGTCCGTTCCCCTGAAGTGCTCCAGGTAACTTTAATTGAACTTGTTCCTGCTCCGTCAGTAATGGTACCTCCGGAGGAAACAGTCCATATATAGCTTGTCATACCTGCTTCTGTGGAATAAATATTGCCTGTGGAACTTACACAAACTGATGCAGGACCTGTTATTACCGGAACAGGTAACGGATTGACAGTAACCGTCTTTACTGCCGGTGCAGCTGCAGTACAGTTATTCGAATTTGTATAGTTAACACTTACAGACTGGGCACCCGCCGTGGACCATGTTACCACAACAGAGTTATTACTTGTGCCTCCAAGGGCAGTAATAGTTCCGCCCGAAGAGACTACCCACGTGTAATTCGTCATCCCCCCTTCTGTAGTATATACATTCCCTGCAGAGTTAATACATACAGAGCTATTACCGGTTATTGAAGGAGCGGGTAAAGGATTTACAGTAATGTTTTTTGTTGCGGGTGTGGCGGCCTGACAACCATTCCCGTTGGTATAATTTACGGTTATTGTCTGAGCCCCGGTGGCAGTCCAGTTTACAGTTATTGAATTTGTCCCTGCTCCTGCTGTAATAGTACCTCCGGATGAAATAGTCCATGCGTAACTGCTCATCCCGGACTGTGTTGAATAGACCTTCCCCGATGAAGTTACACAGGCTGCGGCATCGCCTGTTATTACCGGCACCGGTAACGGATTGACAGTAACACTATATGAAACCGGCGTTGCTGCTGTACAGCCATTTCCATCAGTATAATTAAGTCCTACCGTCTGAGCACCTGTAGTATTCCAGGTTACTGTTATTGAATGTGTTCCTGTACCGGCAGTTATAATGCCTCCTGAAGATATTGTCCAGAGATAGCTGGTCATCCCCGATTCTGTATAATAAATATTTCCTGATGAGTTAACACATACTGGAGCCGGTCCGCCAATTGTCGGGACAGGCAACGCATTTACAGTTACCGGATAAGCTGTTGGCGTTAAGGCTGTACAACCATTTGCATTGGTATAATTAACCCCAACGGTTTGCGCCCCGGCTGTGGACCATGTTACTGTTATGGTGTTGCTGCTGGTTCCTCCTGACGTTATTACTCCTCCTGCCGATACGGACCAGAGATAATTAGTCATTCCCGGCTCAGTAGTATAAACATTCCCGGAAGAGTTTTTGCATATAGGCGTCGGTCCTGATATAGTTGGCACCGGCAATACATTCACCGTAACAGCCTTTACTGTGGGTGAGGCTGCTACACATCCGTTCCCGTTGGTATAACTTACACTTACACTCTGCGCTCCTGTTGAACCCCAGGTGACAGTAACCGAATTACTGGTTGAAATACCTCCGGCTGTAATTGTTCCCCCTGCCGAGACGGTCCAGATATAATTGGTCATACCTGCCTCTGTTGAATAGAGATTTCCTGATGAATTCTTACAAACTGATGCATTACCAGTCAGAGTAGGAAGAGGAAGCGAATAAACAGTAACAGATTTTGCTGTAGGAGAAGCAGCAGTACATCCGTTTGCATTAGTATAATTAACAAATACTGTTTGAGGTCCAGGCGTGTTCCATGTAACTGTTATTGAATTTGTTGTGGCACCGCTTGTTATTGATCCTCCTGTTGATACAGACCAGATATAACCTGTCATCCCTGTTTCGGTAATATAAGTGTTCCCTGTGGAGGCTTCGCATGCGGTAGCCGGACCGGTTATTGTTGGTGTTGGCAGAGGATGAACTGTGACAGGGCGATTCAGGTGATAGGTTGTACAACCACCATTTGTTTCAATAGCGGTTACCTGCCCTGATACTACCGAAGGAAAAGTGACCAGTACCTGATGTAAACTGGGATCACTGGTGATATAGGCAAATGGCGGAAGACTCCATGAATATGTTGAACCAGGGTTATCGGGAACCTCATATGAAACACCTGAAGCTCCAAGACAGACATCAGATAATCCGGTGGGTACAACCCCGGTAGCCACTGCTGAAACGTTTACGGTTAAAGTTTTAGGAGAACTTACGCATCCGGTAGCAATAATGGTTTCATACACCTGAATATCACCTGATCCGATGGTACCTGTTGCATCAACAAGAATGAAATTCATGTCAAGGTTGAATGACATGCTAAGAATAGCTGCAGGCACGCTCCATGTATATTTTGTGCCACTGTGGCTATCAACCTGATAAAGTTTACTCGTTGCTGTTGCACAGATTAATGCATCACCTGATATTGCTGAGGTTACAGGAAGAGGGTTGATGGATACTGTAATCATATTTGAATAAACAACTACACCACAAGTACCATCAACTGCTTTTCTTACAAACCTTGTCTGAGAAGTGAGAGTACCATAATCGTACCCGGTTGAATTTGAAGTAGCTATATCGGTCCATGCTCCGTCTCCGGGAACAGCTGACATATTTATGGTGTACTGCCAGGTATAAGTAATAATACCGTCTCCTCCTGATGCCGCTGTAACCGATCCAAAGGCCGGTACATCAGTGTTGTAACAGATAGTCCGGTCACTGCTGATAGTCCCTCCAACCATGTTTGCATAAACAGTAACTGTTACTATATTTGAATAAACGGTTCCACATCCATTTGTTGCAACACGGCGGTAGCACCTTGTAGATGTCAGCCCGGACGGAATATCATATGTAAGTGCATTTTCCCCAAGTGAGGTCCATCCTCCGGCGCATCCTGTCTGATATTCCCAGTTATAGGTCCATATTCCGTCACCTCCTGCTGGAGCACCGGTATTGGTAAATGCCGTTGGATCTCCACTATAACAGATAGTCTGATCACTGCCAATTGTACCTCCAGACATGTCTGCATAAACTGTTACAGTTACAGTATTGGAATAAACTGTTCCACAACTATTTGTTGCTGTTCTCCTGTAACATCTGGTTGCTGTAAGCCCCGCAGGAATATCGTATGTAAGAGCATTTATCCCAAGAGAGGTCCATCCGCCCGCACATCCTGTCTGGTATTCCCAGTCATAGGTCCATGCTCCATTGCCGCCTGCAGGACTCCCTCCATTGGTAAAAATTCCCGGGTTGCCACTGTAGCATATTGACTGATCACTGCCTATTGTGCCTCCGCTCATATTTGCATATACAGTAACTGTCACCGTATTGGAATAAACTGTTCCACAACTGTTTGTTGCTACACGGCGGTAGCATGT
>CAIJYD010000039.1 GCA_903824785.1 uncultured Bacteroidota bacterium | reverse complement strand
ACTAAAGTATCCGCTCGGGGAAAGCCCCGCCTCGGGACTACCCTCGGCGGACACCGAAAAAAATGTTCCTGACAATTTCGGATTTGGCGCGCGTCAGAAAAATTTTCTTGAAAGGACAGGACATTTTTTTTGGTGTTCTGCTCTCAAGGTCTCGGGCAGGGCTTCTAAAACAGAAAATTGAATCTAAAATTTAATAGAGAAGTTGTTTTGACCTTCTCCACAAATGGAAGTTCCAGTTATACAAACTTGAGCTTTGAAAAGTGTATCTTTTTCATATGAACCAGAAGTTGGTATCCATTGGGTTGAGATTTTGTCTGATGATATATTAGAAACATTCTGTGCTATAGAATAGGAATTTCCAGAATACACACCAATTATTGATACGTCAAAAGTTCCAGAATTACTTTGAGGTGTCCAACTTATATATTGAGTCACGCCACCTTGTAATATTTCTCCATTATTTGGATATAAGATAATAGGTTTTGAATAAGAGTTAGGAATTAAAAAACTAGAATCACTCTCGTCACAAATCTGAGTTCCACTTTTGCACACTTTTGCAACAAATTGTGTATCTTTTTCATAATTTCCTTGCACTGGTGTCCACGTGACAGATAATTTGTCAGTGGCTTTTGAAGAAACATTTTGCGACACATTATAGATATTTCCAGATCCGACGCCTCTCACAGATACATCATAGTATCCAGTGTCAGAATCAGGTGTCCAACTAATTTCTGTTTGTTGTCCCCAATTTAAGACTTCGCTACCATTTGGATAAAGTATGACTGGATAAGAGATTGGAATTGAAAAACTAGAATTACTCTCATCACAAATCTGGGTTCCACTTTTACAAACTTGAGCGACAAATCGAGTATCTTTTTCATAATTACCGTATATAGGTGTCCAACTTACCCATAACTTGTCCGTAGCTGATGAAAGGACATTCTGTTTAATAGAATAGACATTACCTGAATTAACTCCTTTTATTGAAATATCATAAGAACCAATGTAAGAATCTGGTGTCCAACTGATAAATGCTAATTGACCCCAACTCAAAATTTCTCCGCCATTTGGATAAAGAATAATGGGGGCTGTGGTTACACGTGGTGATGAAATAGAAGTTGGAGAAGAGTTATAATTTTGATTATTTTGTATTGAGGTATTAGTTTGAATAACTGGCGTAGTTATAGAAGGTGATACGCGGCTATTATTATCTAAACTCGCTAAATAAGCGTTGACGGCTGGAATTTTATCGGTAGGAATGACGCCAATAACAATTAGGAGGTTAATAAAATCCCTCATCGACATATCCGAGGCCATCGCCTTAGGAACAACAAAAGATGCTCCCATTAGTAACACCGAAGCGACCAAAATTGAAACGACATATTTTTTCATTACATTAATAATTAAGATTAATAAACTTGATGATATTATATTTTATCTGACTAATAATTACTAGTGATGATTTTGCTGACGAAACAAAAAGCCTACCACTAGGAAGGCACGAATGCCTCTATACAAGTTTCCCTGTATAACGCGTTCAACGCCCTAATGATAGGTTTTTTACGTTGAACGCGATTTCTGACCATATCCTAAAATTTAATTTAGGGGTTAGGTCACCTCTCTATTTAGTTGTCTAAGTAGTATATATTAAATTCAAAACAAAAACCAGCAAAATCTGGCCTAGTTTAGGTTATCCACAGGCCATTGATTTTTACTCCTTTTTCGTGTATATTATAAGTAAGCAAGTAATTCCCCGAGCGTGTGGCTCCGTATGGTTCCACTATATAGCGCTCGGGGTTTTGCTTTATGGAAAAAGAGGATTTTCTTCAACTATTCCTTGCTTGAATAAATTATAATAAGAATCATCGCCATGTTCGTATTTTTTGAATATGGCCCAAGAAATCATATCCACAACCTGCAAACCTTTTTCCGCTGAAGAGGAAACGATATCAATTTCAATATCTAACCTGTGATTATTTTTGGTTTGACTCTTAAGATATGATTTGAAATTGTCATTCAAAAATCTATTGGTCTCTCTTCGGGAAACAATGATTTTTATTTTCTCATTGGTTGGAATTAACTTTTTTGTGCAAAGTCTGTCTAGTAAAATATTGGTCACATAATTATATAAAACGTGCTTTTCGTTTTGTAATTTGGTATAAACTTTTTTCTTATTTAAATAAACAACGAGAATATTTCCCGCCTTCTTTTCGTGGAAAGCATTTAGAAGCTTTTGTTTGGTTTTTGGATTTTCTTTGTAAGCATGCAAAACACCATTATGATTTTTGACTTCTGTTTTAGAAAAACCTTTAAAAACATTTTTCACTAATTTATCAACAATGTTTTTGTCGGTTGCAAAAAGAAAAGTTACAACAAAATAGCGAGAAGTTTTCTTTTTGTTAAAGTTAAACCCTAAATCACCAGATTCATCCATGAAAATATATGACATGAATAGTATTATAAACAAAATTTGGCAAAAAGAATACAGGTATTCAATCCTTTTTTGTTTTTCCGAGTTTTAAGCCCTGCCCGAGACCTTGAGGGCAGAACACCAAAAAAAATGTCCTGTCCTTTCAAGAAAATTTTTCTGACGCGCGCCAAATCCGAAATTGTCAGGAACATTTTTTTCGGTGTCCGCCGAGGGTAGTCCCGAGGCGGGGCTTTCCCCGAGCGGATACTTTAGT
>CAIJYD010000038.1 GCA_903824785.1 uncultured Bacteroidota bacterium | reverse complement strand
CGAAGCAATCCTTCCTTCACTTATCAACGACCTTCTTCCGAAAGTTGAATCGTTATGGGATATGTACGGACCAACAGAAACTACGGTATGGTCTACCTGCAAACAGCTTACCGATTCAGTACTTCCTATATTGGTAGGTAAGCCGATAGATAACACTACCATCCACATTCTTGATAAGAATAATAATGAGCTTCCTGTTGGAGTTGTTGGTGAGGTTTGTATCGGAGGGGTTGGTGTAACAAAGGGTTATCAGAACCGGCCGGAGTTAACTGCAGAGAAGTTTATTCCATTGGAAAACGGAAAGATAATCTACAAGACAGGCGACCTTGGCAGATATCTCGCCGATGGTAATATAGAACTCTTTGGAAGAAGTGATAATCAGATCAAACTGAGAGGCTTCAGGATTGAACCTGGGGAGATTGAAAGTCTTATTTCGCGTTTGCCGGGTGTAAAGGAAGCTGTTGTAAAGATTCATAAGTTTGGTGAAAACGATGAAAGGCTCGTGGCCTTTTTAAACGCTGATACGGAATTCAAACTGACCAAAGATGAGATATCATCATCTTTATCAGCACAACTGCCGGCATATATGATACCATCCTTTTTCCAGGTAAGTGATGGTTTTCCACGACTTCCAAATGGAAAAATAAACAAGAAAGCACTTATTTTTGTTATAGGTGAATCAGAAGAAAAGCAAGAGATAGATTATGATTCACTGACAGTGACGCAACAGAAACTGGTTCATGTCTGGAAGAATCTTCTTAAAACAAAAACCATCAATCCTTCATTGAGTTTTTTTGATAACGGTGGTAATTCATTACTTGCCATCAGGATTCTTAACAAGATCAAGGAAGAGATTGGTTTTACAATGACATTTAAGTCATTTATAGCCAACCCGTCAATTATTCAGGCCGGTAATTATATTGACAGCCAATCTCATCCATCAGACAAAGCCATTGAACTGGTGCACCTTAAGGAGACTACAAACCTCCCCCTCACCTTTAATCAGAAAAGGTTATGGATGATTTCGAAGTTACAACCTGATATCCCCTCTTATTTAATTCCCTCTACATATAAACTTTCAGGTTCACTTGATCGTGAGGTCTTTGAGAAGAGCATTGATCATTTATTCCACAGACATCATATTTTGTTCTCAGTAATAAAAGAGGCTGATGGCGAACCCTATTGTGATATTGTACAATCGAAAGCAGGGATCTCATTTTTTGATTATTCAATGCTTCCTGAAAATGAAAAATCAGATAAGACCAATGCGATTCTGGATGGAGATTTAGCAAAAACTTTCGACCTGAAGAACGGTCCGTTATATCGCCTTTACCTTATTATGACCGGTACTGATGAATATTATTTCCGAATTACTGTACATCATATTGTTTTTGACGGCTGGTCCTGGGGCGTTCTTGTTAAAGATCTCAATGAAATTTACAACAGCCTGTTAAACGGAAAAGAGATTGCACTTGATAACATTGAGTTTCAGCAGTATGATTATGCGCATTGGGAAAAAGACAATGCCGGATCAAAGGATGAAGAAAGATCAATAGAATTCTGGAAAGAAAATTTAAATGGTTCTTCTACTATTATCAATTTTCCTTATGATTTTCAAAGAAAGAATGAATCATCAGGCAGGGGTGGATATGAAGCCATTATACTTTCTAAGGACTTGTCTGATAAACTCAGGTCTATAAGCAGGAATGTTGATTCTTCTCTGTTTAGCACAATGCTTAGTGCCTTTGGGCTGATAATGCAGAAATACACAGGAGAAAACGATATTAATATCGGATTGCCTGTAGCCTACCGTCCACATTCGAAGCTTGAGAATATCTTCGGTATGTTTGTAAATACCGTGATTGTGCGTCTGAAAAATGAAAAGGAATTTACATTCAGTGATATAATTCACAAAACAAGTGATGCAGCGATGAATGCAATTGCTTATCAGGATCTTCCATTTGAGAAGGTGGTGGCGATTGTAAATCCGGAGCGCTCTTCAAATATTAATCCATTGTTTCAGGTTGCTTTTGACTGGACTAACAACATGGGAGAGTCAATCAGCCTGGATGGGATAAGAAGCGAGTATATACCTGGAAAGGAAAGGACTTCTATTTTCGATATTACCCTTTATATGTGGGAAAACGGAAACAAGATTGAAGGTGGATTAGAGTATAATGTCGACATTCTGGCTCGCGATACAATAATCCGGCTGCGTGATAATTTTGCTCATCTACTTCAATCTGTTGCTGATAATCCGGATCAGGCCATATCAGATATTTCAATAATTTCAGAAAACGATAAGAGTAAGCTTGCTGAATTCAATAATACAGAATCAGCTTTTCCTGATTGTTTAATTCCGGATCTTTTTGCGAAACAGGCCGCATTAATCCCGTCAAAGAGGGCTGTTGTATCAGGGAATTCGACTCTTACTTACAAGGAGTTAAACGAAAAATCCAATCAGCTTGCACACCATCTGATCTCCCTTGGAGTAACCGGCGGCGATGTGGTGGGGATTTGTCTGGAGCGATCTGCTGATATGGTTGTCTCCGTACTTGGTGTTCTTAAGGCCGGATGCTGTTATCTGCCGATGGATCCAATGTTTCCTGATGACCGCATCAGCTACATGTATGAAGATTCAGGCGCTAAAGTTCTTATCTCCCAGAGTTCGCTGAAATCCCGGTTCGGCCAGTTAAACAGCTCATCAATTGTTTTGACCGATTCAGACATAAGCAGGATCAGTGAATGCAGCACAGAAAATCCTGATGTCAGGATAGATACCCAGTCACTTGCGTATATGATTTACACATCGGGGTCAACCGGAAAGCCAAAAGGTGTAAAGGTTCATCACCAGGCTGTTGTGAATTTTCTTAACAGCATGTCAAAGAAGCCGGGCTTTTCGAAAGACGACCGATTACTTGCAGTTACAACACTTTCGTTCGATATATCGGTACTCGAGGTTTTCCTTCCGCTGTCCGTTGGCGCAGAACTGATCGTTGCAAACACT
>CAIJYD010000037.1 GCA_903824785.1 uncultured Bacteroidota bacterium | reverse complement strand
TTTCCCGGTGTACATAATCGCTCAAAATATTGTTTGAGCGAAAGTATAAATTCAAGTCGTAAAAACTTTTGACCTTAATTAAGGTACTATATATTAATAAATTACATTACTTTTAACCGTCCTTAACCGGACACTAGTGAAGACTTTTTTCAAATTAATAAACCATAAAAGTATTAATCTCGCAAAGGAAACTGTTTATAACGCTTTTTCAACTTTTTTCACTCTAAACTTTAATCATTTAACTATTGATAAGTTACCAGTTATTCTGTTAATGAGCAAATTATGAGGTTAGTTTTTTTTCTGACTTTCTTTGAAAAGAGTCTCTTTCTCTTCCCTTGTCAGGCTGTCATATCCTCCTTTTGAGATTTTATCGAGAATGCTGTTAATCTGTTTCTGATGATCTGCTTTCAATTTGTTATACTCATACTCATCAGCAGGTTTTTTATGGGTGACTTTGAGTTTCTTGCGCGGTTTGAATAATGTTACAAGAAAATCAATTGCTTTATTTATTCCTTTCCCGGGATCTTTTCCCTGACGAATACTCAGGATGTAAAAATATCCGAAAAATGCTCCCCCAATATGAGCAAGCTTCCCTCCTGAATTTACAGAAAAATCCATAATAGAAGTAAAAACAAATATAGCCAGAGCCATATACTTGATCTTTATCCTTCCGAACAGTAAGAGTTGTACTGTATAGTCCGGAACATAAGCGGCGATGGCAATTACAACAGCCATAACCGAAGCAGAAGCTCCTATTGCTACTGATTCATCAACAACACCGGTAAACGCCGGGAAAATGTTAAATGACAATATGTAAACAAATGCACCTGTGATGCCGCCAAGTAAATAAACAGCTACCAGTTTCCTCTGATCGAGATAATCAAGAAATATAGTTCCGAACCAGTATAGCCATAGCATATTGAACAGTATGTGCCAGATATCTTTATGAACGAACATATAAGTTATTATGGTCCATGGCCTCAACAGAAGAAATTTAAATGAAGAGGGAACAGAAACGAATTCAACTGCTTTTGCAGAAATTACCTGGTTGGTAAGCAGGAATCCTGATATCGCTGCAATTGTGATAAGCAGAAAAACAGCAATGTTGATATATATAAGTTTTGTAAGATTACTTCCATTCCTGAAAGTTTTCTTAATATCTTCCCAGATCCCCATTAATAGAGAGAGTTAGTTGTTTTTCTCCAGTACCTTATCAGGATGTATCCGAACAGCATACCTCCGAGGTGGGCAGCATGTGCAATATTGCTTCCCGGTTGTGTAACAGCAAGGTATAGTTCAATTGCACCATATCCCAGAACCAGGTATTTGGCTTTGATGGGGATTGGAGGGAAAAGAAGCATCAGCTGAGTGTTTGGAAAAAGAACCCCGAATGCCAGAAGAATTCCGAATACTGCTCCGGAGGCACCCACTGTGGGGGTATTCAGCAATATCTGAAGATTTTGCATTATCCCGTCGGTAAATCCCTGCCCCTGATTGTATAAGGCTGTCCCTTCATTAAGGACCATCTGTAGTTGCTCAGGGCTCAGCTGATGAGCAAGTTTATTGAACTCAAATGCTATTACCGATTCGTGAACAAAAGCGGCTCCAAGTCCGCAAACCATATAATAGATAAAGAAACGCTTCGGGCCCCAGACAGTCTCAAGTACCTGCCCGAAAATATATAAAGCATACATATTGAATATCAGATGCCAAATCCCCCCATGCATAAACATATGTGTAACTAACTGCAAAGGCATAAACTGTTCTGATCTGGGGAAATAGAGCCCAAGAACCATCGTCAGTTCCATCCCGAAAACGCTTTTTACCATCCAGTCGGTTAAAAGCATTAGAATATTTAGCAGAATAATATTCTTTACTACCGGGGGTAATCCCAAAAATCCTCTTCCAAATCCGTTCATCTGTTATTTTTTAAAACATTTATTACCTTCAATTCTCAGGCCAAAGATCTGTTTATATCCCTCTGCCGGCATTTTGTCATATTATTTAAATTTTTTATCTATTTCATCAAGTGTCGTGATGACAATTACAGGTCTGCCTTTTGGAGAAAAATTAGGTGATTTGCAGGCAAACAGCGAATCAAAAAGATCTTCCATTTCACTCTGAATAAGCACTTTCCCGTATGGAATTGCAGAAGCAGATGCCATGGCTGATGCAACTTTCTCCTTTGCACCGGCAGAAGGATCAGCCTGAGTGGTTTTATACTCCTCAATCAGGATCTCAAGCATCTCAAGCGGATCGGATGCACCACCTCCTGATGGTCTTCCGTTTATGGTAATTTTATTCTTACCTGAATGGTGAATACTGAAGCCAAGTAATTCCAGCTCTTTTTCAATCTCTTTAAGAATAAAATAGTCGGAAGGATTCAACTCTGCAGTAATTGGGAACATATCGGTCTGGCTTACAGCACGATCATTACTAAGGCACTCAAGAAACCTTTCATACAATATCCTTTCGTGTGCCCTTTTCTGATCAATGACCATCAGACCGGATATTACTGGGCAGACAAAATATTTACTTTTTATCTGGAAAAACTTTCTTTCCGACTCACGGATCTTTTCCGGATGTGCCGGATTTTCATTTTCTTTTTCAAGAGCGGAATATAGTTTGTCCCAGTTTGCACTATTCTCTTTTTCAAAACGTTCCACGAATCCTGGTCGTTCATATGTCCGTTCCTCTCCGGAAAAAGGGTTATACCGGGTGTTAATCTCAATATTCGGAGGCTCAGGCATATGGTTTGAAGAACTCCTTACGGGTATATCTATAAGAGCTTCATTTTCAAAATCAAGCGATGGTACAATATTGAAGCGGCCAAGAGCTTCCCTGACAGATGCCATAAGGATCTGCCATATTGATCTTTCGTCTTCAAACTTTATCTCAGTTTTTGTGGGATGAATA
Source organism: uncultured Bacteroidota bacterium (assembly GCA_903824785.1). Taxonomy (GTDB): domain Bacteria; phylum Bacteroidota; class Bacteroidia; order Bacteroidales; family VadinHA17; genus LD21. The sequence goes on along the minus strand of CAIJYD010000037.1, from coordinate 149,531 downwards.
TTTATATCTATTGAAGCCGGATCTGCTTCCAGGAAAATAAAATATGACGGAATAGCTTCGGAAGGAAGAATATTCTGGTAAGCTTCAACAACTGCTTTATGGAAATAGGGATGTTTCATAAAGCGGTTATTCACAAAGAAGAATTGTTCTCCATATGTCCGTCTTGCATTCTCGGGTTTGCCGATGAATCCTTTGATATTTATGAGACTGGTGTCGGTTTCAATAGTGATCAGATCCTGATTGATCTGTTTTCCGAATACCCCTACTATACGTTGCCGTATGTTACCTGAGATAAGGTTATAAATCTCATTATCATTATGATGCAGAGAAAATTTTATGTCGGGGTGAGCAAGGACAATTTTCTGAAATTCATTAACAATATGCCTGATCTCTGTATTGTCCGATTTAAGGAATTTACGTCTGGCAGGGATATTGAAAAAGAGATTTTTTACCGAGAAGCTTGATCCGACAGGGCAGCTGCATGGTTCCTGTGTTTCAACTTTTGACCCGCTTATAACAACCACTATTCCTGTATCGGATTCTGCCTTGCGTGTTTTTAGTTCAACCATAGCAACGGCGGCTATAGAAGCCAGAGCTTCTCCCCGAAAACCTTTTGTGGTGAGGGCAAAAAGATCCTGAGCTGTTGTTATCTTGGAGGTAGCATGTCTTTCGAATGATAACCGGGCATCTGTTTCAGACATTCCGCCACCATCATCAATTACCTGTATTAATGTCTTTCCGGAGTCTTTTATTATTACCCTTATATTCGTTCCACCGGCATCAACAGAATTCTCCATCAGCTCTTTAACAACAGAGGCCGGCCTTTGTATAACTTCTCCTGCGGCAATCTGGTTGGCTACCGAGTCGGGTAAAAGCTTTATAACATCAGCCATTAATAAGAATATTACGGTAAATTATTATTAACATTTAATTGAAAAACAACTCCTTAAATTGATTTGGTTATCTATTGCCGGAACAATTTTACAAATATATAAATAATTGGTACATCACCTTTCTGAACAAATCCCGGGAAGCAATGATATTCATATATTGCATTTTAATGATCAGATGATTATATTTGAGGAAAATTCCGGGGAAAAATGAAAAAACTGATTATCTGTAATGTTCTCATTATCCTTTTTTTTCTGGCAGGCTGTTCACACAAAAAGGAAAAAAATGCAATAAAAGTTATGACATTAAATGTCAGATACGATAATCCCGCTGACAGTATCAATGCATGGCCAAACAGGGCAAGTCAGGTTTGTAATTTTGTGATAAATGAAAAACCGGATATTCTTGGTATGCAGGAAGTTTTATGGCATCAGTATGAGGTTCTTGATTCTGTTCTGACCGATTATTCCTCTATCGGAGTGGGACGCGATGACGGGGTAAAAGCAGGGGAGATGAATCCGGTATTTTTCAAAAAGGAGCGGTTCGACCTGATAAGAACAATCACTTTCTGGCTCTCCCAAACACCCGATAGCGCCGGATCAAAAGGATGGGGAGCCTCCCTTCCGCGAATTGTTACCTGGATTGAACTTGCCGATAAGAATACTCATGACCATTTTTTCTACTTCAACACACATTTTGCCCATGATTCTGATTCCGCGCGGATAATGAGTTCAAAAATTCTCCTTAAAGAGGCCGGAAAGATAGCAGGAGATTTCCCTTTCATCATTACAGGCGATTTTAACATGGAGCCTTCATCAACAGGATATGCAATATTAACCGGTCCTGATGAAAGCGTACCGCTGTTAAACGACTCTTATAATATCTCTCAGAAAATACCACTTGGCCCAAACGGTACATTTAATGGTTTCTCCGATGAGCTGAAAAGCGGCAGAATAGATTATATTTTTGTCAGAAATGGGTTGAAAGTACTGGATCACAAGACTGTAATAAAAAAATCGCGCGGGGTATTTATCTCCGACCACTGGCCTGTTGAAGCGACTGTTTTGCTAAAGGGGAAATGATATTTTTTCTTCAATATCAAAGTGATTCGTCAGAAATTTATTAGCAAAAATTTATCTGTCTGCCATTATGAACCGAAAGGATAGAGATCTATTAAGCTCTCTTCCTGTAACGCCGCACAGCAAGTGTTGTAAAACATATTGCAATTAACACCAATGCTGAAAGGTCATGGCTGATATCCTGAATTGTTGATCCTTTGAGCATTACCATTCTGTTTATGCGTATCAGGTATGCGACAGGATTGATAAGATTAAAATCCTGTGCCCACATCGGCATACTCTCAAAAGGTGTAAAAATTCCACTCATAAGAATAAAAATTATCATACAGAAAAAGGCTACAAACATGTATTGCTGCTGCGTATCTGAAAATGTTGAGATAAATAGTGCCAGCCCCAGTACAGCAATCAGGAAAATCGTCGCTCCAAGAAACATGATAAAAATACTTCCTGCGAAAGGAATGTTGAAAGCCAGCTTTCCTATTACCAGTCCAAGTGCAAGATCTACAAGGCCGATTAACAGAAAAGGCACCATTTTTGCGATTATAAAATGATATTTTCTGACCGGAGTTACATTAATCTGTTCAATCGTACCTGACTCTTTTTCCCTCACCATATTTAATCCGGCCAGAAGGAATCCTATTGCAGTTACAAGTATCACAAGAATCCCCGGCAACATATAATATTTGTAGTTTAACATTTCATTATACCAATACCTGTTTGTAATCTGAATAACAGGAAAAGGAGTCATTGTACCGGTGCTGATGTTTTCTGTTATGAGATCTTTGTTGTAGTCGCGGATAACACCATTTAAATATGCCCACGAAAGCTGAGCTGTTGAAGCATTTATCGCATCAACTGTTGCGAGGAGTTTCCCTGGGTTCCTGTTTACGATGTCTTTCCCAAAGCCTGATGGAATATGAAGTATAATGTTGCATTTGTTACCGTGCAGGAGATTATTGGCCTCATCTTCCGAGAAGGTCGAATAAGAAATTTTAAAAAAAGTTGAACCTTCAAGTTTGCTGATCAGTCCCCGTGATTCGGGAGTCATATCTTTATCTATAATAGCGAGTCTGACATTCTTTATTTCAAAAGTTATTGCAGGGACCAGCAGAAGCATCTGCACGATAGGAACGGCAAAGATTGCTTTTGAAATAAATTTATTCCTGAAAATCTGAATAAACTCTTTTCTGATCAGGTATAGAATAGTCCTCATTTTCTTTCTTTAACTTTAAAATCTTCAGTTTTATTCAAGCCTTATCTTAAATTTTCTGACACTTATTCCGATAAAAAACAAAGTCATCAGTATAAGTATCAGGGTCTCCTTCCATATAAACATAATACCGGTCCCTTTTATCATTATGTTTTTAATTATAGATATAAAGTATCGGGGCGGCAAAATCATACTTATATAATCATAAATCTCAGGCATGTTTTCTATTGGGAAAATAAATCCTGAAAGCAGAATTGTCGGAAGCATCAATCCTATAAGCGAGATAAAAATAGCCTGTTGCATTGTATCAGAAACGGTGGAGATGAAAATACCAAGAGTCAGGCTCATTAAAATATAGAGCATGCTTTCACCAAGAAGAAGCACAAGGCTTCCTTTCACAGGGAGGCCGAATACCAACCATGATAATCCAAGGATAAGAAGAACATTGATAAACGATAGAAAGAAATATGGCATCACTTTCCCGATAATGATCTGGATGGGGCGCAGGGGAGAAACAAGCAGCACCTCCATTGTACCGAACTCTTTTTCGCGGGCAATGGTAACAGATGTCATCAATGCACAGATAAGGATGAGGATCAGCGTAATGACTCCAGGCACAAACATAAAGTGGCTTTTCAGATTCGGATTATAAAACATGGTTACCTCAGGTTTGATCCGGATTGAATTAGGATTTCCAGGACCGGCTAATTCCGTGGAAAAATCATTTACTATTGCCAGCGTGTAATTTGTGACAAGCGTTGCAGTGTTAGGTTCTGAGCCATCTGCAATAATACTGAGGGCTGCATTTCCCTCACTGACCAGTTTTTTTCCAAAACCCTTCTCAAAGATGATAACAGCTTTTGTCTTTCCTTTTCTGAATACTCTGTCGATATCATTATAATCCAGAAGATTCTCAGTTCTCTTAAAAAACCCTGATGAGATAATCTTATCTGTTAATTTCAAAGTTATTTCATCGTGCGATAAATCAAGGATTGCCACCCCGGCATTCTTAATTTCCGTACTTACGGCATAACCGAATATCAGGATCTGTGCGGCCGGAATACCGAATAATATAAAAAGGGTCCTGTAATCCCTGAAAATATGCAGGAACTCTTTTTTAACAAACCCCAGAAAACGTTTCATTAATTATCAGTTTATTTGTTTCAGTCGATTCTTACCGGTCACCATTTTCACTTTTTCCTACTTCCCTGATTCACATTTAGTTTGTTTCAGCGAAGTTAAGAATTGTGGATCGGTGATATATTCGGTCGTGCAATCTTAATAAATACCTCCTCGACAGTTCCTGCATTAAATTGTTTTTTAAGATTTTCAGGAGTATCCAGTGCTACAATTTTTCCTTCACTCATTATTGAAATACGGTCGCAATATTCCGCTTCGTCCATATAATGAGTTGTTACAAATACAGTGATTCCTTTTGCTGCTGTCTCATAAATCATCTCCCAGAATTGCCGTCTGGTTATTGGGTCAACACCTCCTGTCGGTTCATCGAGGAAGACTATTTTTGGCTCATGGAGTACAGCAACAGAGAAGGCAAGTTTCTGCCGCAACCCAAGGGGCAAAGCGGAAATAAGCCTGTTCTCATATTCACGGAAATGAAGCTTCTCCAGCAGCTCATGTATTCTGTTCCTGATCACCGAAGTTTTCAATCCATAAATTCCTCCGTATAGGGTAATATTCTCCTTTACAGTTAGGTCTTCGTAGAGAGAGAATTTCTGGCACATATAACCGATATTTTTTTTAATCTGCTCAGACTCTCTTCCTGCATTAAATCCTGCTACTATAACTTCTCCTGAGGTAGGCTCCAGTAAACCTGAAAGAATCCTGATGGCAGTGGTTTTCCCGGCACCGTTGGCTCCAAGAAATCCAAAGATCTCACCTTCATGAACATCGAAAGTGAGGTTGTCGTTGGCAACGAATTTGCCAAACCGTTTAACAAGATTCCTGACTTTGATAACTTTATTATCCATTATTCCGGCTTGTTCATTAATTCGAGGAACCTGTCCTCTATTCCTGCTTCTGTTTCAGTTATATAAGCATCATTTATTCCCGAGGTCTTAAGATGGTCGTAAAGGGAATCGTCGATTGTATCATTCATAAAGGTAACGTGTACAGAATCGCCAAAAGGATATGCTGTGAGCGTATTATGAAACTGTTTTAAAGCTTTAATCAGTTTGTATTTTTCAGAAGCTCTGGCGCTGAAAAGCTTTTTGCTGAATCCTTCTCTGATCTTCTGAGGTGTGTCAATTGCAAGGATTTTTCCACCCTGGATAAGGGCAACTCTGTCGCATCTCATGGCTTCATCCATATAAGGTGTTGAGACCAGTATGGTGATTTTGTGCTGCCGCAGTTTGGCCAGCATGTCCCAGAATTCTGACCGTGATACTGCATCAACCCCTGTTGTGGGCTCATCCAGAACCAGAAGTTCCGGTTTATGGATAAGGGCACACGATAAAGCCAGTTTTTGCTTCATCCCTCCGGAGAGCTTGCCGGCGAGCCTTTTTTTAAAGGGTTCGATATGAGAATAGATATCTGATATCAGATCATAGTTTTCTTCAATTGTAGTACCAAATACCGTAGCATAAAAGTTCAGATTTTCTTCCACGGTAAGATCCTGATACAGACTAAAGCGGCCCGGCATATAACCTATGTTTTTCCGAAGCTTTTTATAATCAGCCTTGCAATCGAGCCCAAGAACCTTAATCTCACCTTTATCCGGCAGAAGAAGGGTGGTTATAATTCTGAAGAGAGTTGTTTTTCCTGCACCATCGGGACCAATAAAACCAAACACCTCCGATTCATTTACCGAAAATGAGATCTCATCCAGAGCTTTGGTAGGACCGAAGCTCTTACTAATTCCCGATGATTCTATTGTTTTATACATCTGTTTAATTGCTGCCGGCTGAGAAAATTGCTTCACCGGGCATTCCTGATTTGAGTATACCGTTATTTTTTACATCTATATTAACAGCATAAACCAATATCACGCGTTCTTCTTTTGTCTGGATGATTTTTGGAGTAAACTCGGCCTTTTCAGAAATATAGCTGATTGTTCCGGAAAAGGTATTGTATCCTTTAGTCCCGTTATCAGTTCGTACGGTACACATCATGCCTGTTCTGACCGAACCGAGCTGTGCACCGCTTACATACACTTTAAGTTTCATTACCGAAAGGTCGGCTATCTTTACAAGTGGCTTCCCTGCTGCTGTAATCTCACCCACCTCCGAATATTTTTCAATTATTGTTCCGGTAATCGGACATTTTACGCTGCTTCTTCTGATCTGTTCATTCAGAGTTGCTTTCTTCGATTCAAGAACAGAGACCTCTGCAGCCACAGAAGCCTTTTGAGTATTATTGGCAGCAATCTGTTTCAGAAGTACTGCCTGCTGGCCCGTCAGGTCATCGTACTGTTTTATTGTGGCTGCATCATCCTTAACCATTTTCTCAATTCTTGAAATGTTAACTTTCAGATTCTCAATCTGCTGGGTTAAGATCTCGTTCTGAGAGGTGATTGTGCTTATACGCGTTCTTACACTCTGTACAGCTGCATCTATTTCAGCTTTCTGAAGATGGAAAAGCGTTGTGTCTATAAGGGCTATCTCAGCTCCCTGGTCAATACCGGAGCCTTCTGCAGCTGCAAATTGCCGGATGCGGCCGCTGGTCTCAGCAGACACCAGGATCTCAGTAGCTTCAAAGTTACCGAATGCGTCAGCTTTGTCGGTATTATTATTGCAACCGGCTTGCAGGAGGGCGGCAAAAACTATTAAAAGTCGGGTTTTCATATTATAAAGTATAGTTTGACAATATTATTTTAATGTAAGGTATTCAAATGCTGATCTTCTCACTTTCTGTTTAGGAACATTTTTCAGTGACTTTAGTATTTTCATTCAATCTCGTTTCCACTGATGTTAAGATATTCAACACTGGCAAGGGAAAGATTTATTTTATGAATCTCGGAGTTTATCAAAGCCTGCTTTTCGGAGTTTATCTCATTCAGATATTCGGTTGCGGTGATAGTCCCGTTTTCATATTGGGATTCCGCTGAGGCAGAGATCCTTTTTCTCAGGGTAATAAGCTCGGAGTCGGTTTTAATTAATGATTTAAGGCTTTCTATTTCAGCTTTTTTCGATTCAAGAAGCCTGTTCAGGTTATCTGTAAGGTCAGTTTTCCTTTTATCTAAAATGCCCTGCTGCAGGAAGATTAACTGCTTCTCATTTTTTGCTTTATTCCAGTCGAAAATATTCCATTTGATTCCGGCACCGACAATGTAATAAGAGGCAAACTCATCTTTGAAGAAATTGCTTCCGGGGGGATTTCCATAGCCCATTGAGGCAAATCCGAAGGCTTTCGGCATTCTTTTACTATCGATCATTTTCACCCCGGCTGCGAGTTGCTCTTTCCGGAGGTCAAATAGCTGAAGTTCGGGGCGCAGCAATTCAGCAGAAGTTTCATCGGGAATCGCAGGAGGAATCAGTTCGGCTGAGCTATCAATATCCGTTCCTGTAACCAGAGAGAGAATTTTCAGGAGGGACGTTTTTCTGATCTCATTTTCTGTTAACTGTTGTTCAATTTTTATTTTCTCGGAAGTAAGTACATCAATGTCTGATTTAATAATAAAGCCATTATTAAGAGCCGATTGGAGCGATAACAGGCGTTTGTTTATTAATCCAAGCCAGCTGTTAAGCAACTCTTTCTGACGGGATAGGAGCAGGAGGTTGAAATAATATCCGTTTATCTGCCCGCGGAGTTTATACAAATCTGTTTCCACCTGTTTCTCATTTACGCTGCGATCGGCTTTCTCAATAGCTTTTGCACTTTTTATTGCACCCCCGTCGTAAATTACCTGGTTAATATCGACAGTTATTTTGTACTGCTCATTAGGAACCGGCTTTATTGCACCTGCTATTCCGGGAATTGGCAAAGCTCCGAGTATCCCGCTTATATCTGCAACAGAAGAGTTATATAGAATACTTCCGTTGGCATCAAGAGAGGGAAGCCATCCTTTCGACAGGTTGTTTTCTTTTATCATTGAGATACTGGAATAAGCATCTTTCTCTCCGGCCAGTGCGTTAGCCGAGGTTGCCATATTATAGCATTCTTTCAGAGTCAGAATTTTCTGGCCATGGAGAATCACTGGACAGATGATCATCAGAAAAAACAGTATCATAACACTCCTTTTCATCCGTACTATATTATTTTTAAGCGGCCGGACGGGACTCGCATGTTGATTTTGTTCATGCAAGTTTGTGTTTATAGTTAAGCGTTCTCGGTTCATCTATTACTTTATTAATTCGTTACAACTTTTGGTTCCTACGGTCTGGATATCGCTTTAATCACAAATTCCGCGGCAAAGGTTTTTCTTGTTTCAATATATTTATCGAAATCAATACCCATTTTTTCAAGAACCCCCTCAATTATGCCTCTGGCTGCAAACGGAAAGACACTTAATGCTACAATAGAGGTCAATAGCTGAGGCATTGTTTCTTCAGTTAAATTGTAATTTTTCAACTCCTCTTTGTGTTGTGAATATAGCTTAAGCCACAGTTTATCAATATCGACTCCGGATAGTATTTTTTTTATTCTGGAAGGATTCCTGTTCATCTCATTTAGGAAAAATGCAGGCAACCTCGGGTTCTCCTGAAGGAAAGTCAGATGTTCTTTGAAGAAGAATCTTATTTTTGCTTCAAGGCTGAGGTTCTCATCAAATACGGGTGCAAATTTTTTTATTATTTTTCTGGCAACCATCTCAAAAACGGCATTGAAAAGCTGCTCCTTTGTACGGAAATAATAATGCAGTAATGCTTTATTTATACCTGCATGACTTGCAATATCCTGCATACGTGCACCATCCATCCCTTTTTCAATAAATACATCAGTTGCAGCTTCGAATATTCTCTCTTCCGTCTGTTTATCATTTTCAGCCATATCGTTTGACCATTGGGTTTAACTAATCAGGTTAACCATAAAGTTTAACCAACGGGTCAAAAGTAAAACAGATATTTTAAATAACCAAATATTTCCAGAAAAAAATTACCCGGGAGTTTTCCCGGACTTTTTATTTATTATTTTTTGTCATATAATATAGTATGATTTTCAGAACCGCAATTGTTAATAAGATTGTATATCCATCAGATAGTGCGTTTTTTCCCTGAACAATTCCCGGCCAATATTTAAATCAGGATTTCAACATAAAAAATAATATTTAAAAATATTTCTGAAAAAATGTTGCATTTATAAATAATAATATTTTATATTTGCAATATATAAACAACTTATATATTATAATATGCTACCAACAGACCTGATAAAAGGATCACTGAAGACAATCATACTGAAGCTGCTTGAAGAGAATGGCCGTATGTATGGTTACGAAATAACACGAAAAGTGGAAGAACTAACAGCAGGAAAGATCAAACTGACCTACGGGGCACTCTATCCTGTACTGCATAAACTGGAGAGCGAAGGGGTTCTTATAACCGAACCGGAGAATTTTAATAACCGTATCAGGATCTATTATCTTCTCACTCCTCATGGACATTCAGTAGTAACGGAAAAGTTAAAAGAGCTGAGTGAGTTCATCGAATCGCTTCAGCTTATAGTTGAATCCAAACCCGGATTAAACCATGCCTGAGCTAACTCTTCATCATATTGACCAGATAAGCCGCGATATTAACCGGCAGGAGATAGTTTTTTCTCATCTTCTTCATGACCTTATCGATCATGTATGCTGTGATGTGGAAGAGGAGATGCAGAATGGGTTAACCTTTCAGGATGCTTACCGGAAAGTAAATCTGAAGATGGGATTCCGGAGACTTAAAGAGATTCAGGAGGAGACACTTTTTTTAGTTGACACCAAATACAGAAATATGAAAAACACAATGAAGATTTCAGGCGTTGCAGGCACAGTCATGCTGGGCTTTGCAGCATTATTCAAGATTCAGCACTGGCCCGCTGCGGGGATTATTCTGACAGTCGGGGCTTTATTACTTGCTTTTGTATTTCTCCCTTCGTCACTGGGAGTCCTTTGGAAGGAGACACACAGCAGCAAGAGGCTATTCCTCTTTATCTCATCGTTTATTACCGGGATGCTTGTTATTTTCGGCACCCTGTTTAAAATTCAACACTGGCCCGGAGCCGGCATCGTCATCAGCATTGCAGCAATTACGGGTATATTTTTGTTAATTCCTTCGCTTCTGGCAAGTAAACTCAGGGGAGATGAAAACAGGCCTAAGAGATCGATCTATATATTTTTCGCTCTTGGTTCTGCCGGCTTTGCTTTAGGATTACTTTTCAAAATCCAGCACTGGCCATTCTCAGCCGTGCTTATGATAACCGGTTTAATCCTTCTCTTCTTCATTGCATTCCCATGGTATGTATGGTATACATGGAAGGATGAAAAAAATGTCAGTGCCAGATTCATTTTCATTTTAGTCGGCGCCCTTGCAATTATTGTTCCTGCCGCACTTATTAACATGAACCTGTCTCGCAACTTCGATGCCGGATTTTTTATCCAGATACAACAACAGCAGGCAATGTATAATTATAAGGTAATTAAAAATCAGTCGGTAATAAAAGAGATTAAGGATTCTGTTGCAATTTCTGTTGCTGAACAAATACATAGTAAAACAATTGATCTGCTGCAGATTATAGGTGATATTGAATCTAAGATGGTTGCAGAATCAGAAGGAAAACCCGGATTGCTGGTTTTAAATCCCCCGCAGGTCAGGGTAACTGAAAGTGGATCAGAGATTCAGTACAAACTTCTGACACATCCTTTCCTAAAAGGGCCGGTCAAAGATTTTCTTTTACCCGGTTGCAAATACCGCCAGAAACTTGATGAAGCTCTTACCGGTTATAAGAGCTATTTATCCGGACTAACTTCCGGAGGGGAAACTAAGAGATTTACAGGTCTTATTGATTCTTCAGACTATCTTCCTGGGGATGATCCGGGGAGTAGTGAAATCTCCTTAATGACAGGCCTTCATTCTCTTTTACTGTTAAAAAACAGCCTGCTCACTGTCGAATTATATTCTCTTGCTTCAATACAAAAGCAATAAAATCAAATCTAAATTCAAAAAGTCATGAAACAAAAGATCTATACATTAGGATTGGTAATATCCCTGATAATTGCAATCGGTATTTTTTTAAAAGTAAACCATCTGGCTGGAGCGTCGGTGTTATTAACTATTGGAATGGTCTCTCTGGTTTTAATATTTCTGCCGCTGGCTCTCATAAATAGCTATAAATCAGATAACGACAGGAGCCTGTTTCTGTATGTTGTGACATGGGTCACCTGTTTTGTGGTATTCACAGCAATGCTTTTTAAGATAATGCATTGGCCGGGAGCAGGATATTTTATCCTTATTGCACTCCCTTTCCCCTTTGTGGTATTTCTGCCGGTATTCCTTATTATTACTTCAAGAAATAAAAACTATAATATTTATAATACTGTTTTTGTACTCTTTCTTTTAGCAGGAATATCAGTTTTTTCTGCTTTGCTTTCATTAAATGTCTCAAAGGAGAAAATTTATGAAAGCTATAATCTTGATCGGAGATATAACAAACTGGAACTGCTACTGAATGACCTCCAGAGGATAAAAAGTAATGGTGAAGGGAAACAGGAATCTTCATCAGTTAATATTAAGATTGACAGGTTGCTGACGGTAGTGGCTGAATATCAGGATCTTATTCTCAGCGGAGAGAATATTACAAAACAGCAGTGGCTCAATGATCCGGAACTGTTATTGAGACCTGAAGCCCCTGCAGTTGCTGCAATTGCATTAATGAAAGGCAATGAAGCATATGCGGGGGAAAGGCTGGAAACAGGCATCAGAAATCTTATACTTGAGCTTGATAATACCAGGGGATCTGAAGATCTGGCAAAGGCATTACCGGGGATCTTTAACTATAGAGAATCAGACAGTAAGGAACATAACTGGGCAAACGGAATTTTTATTGACAATAACCTTTCGTGGGCCCTTATCTTTCTGGATGGACTTGAAGTAAATCTTAAGATGATTAAGGTTTCAGTTAATGTGAATTAAGTAAAGTATTAATATACAATGGTATAACGTTGAACATTTCAGACCGGTAATATCCTAGTTTCAGGTTTCCGGCAAAAAATAATTAATAACAATTATCTGATTCCCGGTGAAAGTATTGTCTTTCCCGGGATTCTTTTTTCCACTGTAAAGGCAGCCCATTCTTTTAATATTCTGCTGTCGCGCTACTGGTTTTATCAAACCTGCCGGATGTGGTAAGAATGAGGTCAGTCATCTGAAAAAGTATAAAAAAAGCATGTACCCCCCCTAATATATAGGGGTGAAAAGATAAAAAAAGAGTATAAAAATTGAAAATGCCTGTAAAAAAACTATATTTGCAAGAAAATATTAATATTTATAAACTTCCAATTATCAGTTTTAAACATGTTCTGATGGATCGGAGTTAAGTTTAAACATTAATTAAAATTTATTAGGATGAAATCGAAATGGAAAAAACCCCTGCTGATAATGGTCTTCTTATTTTCAGGAGTAACAGGTCTGTTTGCGTCGGATGGTACTGTTATTGATACTGGAGCTACGGCTTGGATGCTTACTTCCACTGCTCTTGTTTTGCTTATGATTCCGGGGCTTGCAATGTTTTATGGAGGGTTGGTACGCTCAAAGAATGTGCTTGGTACTATTATGCACAGCTATGTTGCAATGGGAATAATAAGTGTTTTATGGGTCATTGCCGGATACAGCATGTGCTTTGGCGGAAACATACTGGGCGGCTGGTTCGGATGGAATCCGGATTATTTTTTTCTAAAAGGAATAGACAGCAGTATAATGGATGCAGGAATTCCTGAATATGTGTTTTCAATGTTTCAGGGAAAATTTGCAATAATCACTCCGGCGCTTATTGCAGGAGCATTTGCTGAAAGGGTCTCTTTTAAGGCATATTGTTTTTTTATAGTTCTATGGAGCATTTTGGTTTACAATCCGCTTTGCCACTGGGTATGGGCATCTGACGGGTTCCTTTTTAAACTCGGAGCCAAAGGGGCCATCGACTTTGCAGGAGGAACGGTTGTACATATCTCGGCAGGGGTCAGTGGTCTGGTGGCTGCCTTATATCTTGGTGCCAGGAGGGGCTATCCTTATCAGGTGATCCGCCCAAATAATCTTGTTATTACCATGCTTGGAGCAGGATTATTATGGGTTGGCTGGTTCGGATTTAATGCCGGGAGCAGTATCTCCTCCGGATTAAGTACCGCACAGGCTCTGGTCGCAACTCAGGTTGCTGCAGCGGCAGGAGCTCTTGCATGGATAATCATTGAGAGTACTCACCAGGGAAAAGCAACAGCCCTCGGTTTTGCCAGCGGTATTCTTGCTGGTCTCGTTGCGGTTACTCCGGCAGCCGGAGTTGTCCAACCTTATGGTGCAATGGCTCTTGGAATGATTGCATCAATAGTTTGTTATATGGCTATTATGATGAAAAACAAACTTGGGTATGACGATAGCCTTGATGCATTCGGGATACATGGAGTTGGTGGAATAACCGGAGCTCTCCTTCTCGTCTTTTTTATACGCCCATCATGGATGGCTGATGCCGCTTCACTGGCAGGCGGTACCTGGACAGTCTGGAATCAGCTTGGAATTCAGGCTCTTGCTGTTGGAATTGCCATTGTTTATGCAGGTGTTATGACTTTCATATTAATCTATATTCTTAATAAGTTCATTAAGTTCAAATCATCAGAGGATGATGAAATGGCTGGACTTGACAGATCTTATCATGGCGAAAGAGGGTACGGAATGTTAAACCCAAGTTAATTAAACCAACTTGTAAATTACAGACAATGAAATTAATAACAGCAATAATAAGAGAAATCCAGCTTGATAAGGTACGCGAAGCACTTATAGAAGCTGATATAAAAAGGATAACTGTAAGCCGTGTCTCAGGCCATGGACAGCAGAGAATTGAAGAGATGTACAGAGGCCAGATAATCGTTCCTGACCTGATACCAAAGATTAAGATTGAAATAGCTGTTAATGATGCATTTGTAGACATCACGGTTGATACAATACTTAAATCGGCCAGAACTAATGATACCGAAGGTCGCGTTGGCGACGGGAAAATATTTATTACTCCGCTGGAGGAATGTATTAGAATACGCACCGGGGAGAGAGGAGGAACGGCAATTTAATTTTTATGGTCGTTTTTATTAGTACGGAAAAAAGTTCTTTTGGTTTGCCATTCATAACTTTGAGGATTTGGTTTTAGAAAATTATACGATCTTTGCATCATCTTTAAACGAATACCTGATCGGGAATAATCATTTTTTAAAACATGCGAATTCTTCATCTTGTTAAAAATTTCAACTTTGGAGGAGCCGAGAATCATGTTCGCGATCTGGCTAACGTTATGGATGAGATGGGCAATGATGTTTTCATTGTTTCAAACAGGGGGATGCAGAATAACCTGTTGAATAAGGGAGTCAGATTTTTTTCCCTTAAAATGAATGATTTGTTTATCCTCTTTCATATTCTTTTTGTGGTTTATATTATCAGGAAGAATAAAATAGAGGTTTTACATGCTCACCAGAGGTTGCCTATTCTTATTGCATGTATTGCAGGCAGAATTGCACGTGTCCCCGTCATTGTAACCGTTCATGGATCATCGCAGCGCGATCTTCGGTCAGCTATTTCTATCAGGATTCCAGACATGTTCATTTTTGTAAGGCAATATATTATCGATGACGACATTGAATACAGGGTTCCGCTCCATAAAACCATAGTCATACCGAACGGAGTATCAATATTAAATCCTTTGCCAGACTGCGATTTTAATTCATTATGTTATATCAGCCGTATCGATAAAAGGCACTCTTCATTGATATCCATGATCATCAGAAAAGTTATTGTACCTGTATCAGAAGATTATCCGGAGGTGATATTAAATATAGTCGGCGATGGAGACTATCTTGATGATCTGAGGCAGGAAGCTGAAATAATAAACAGGCAGCTTAAAAGAGAGGCTATTATTATTCATGGTTATATGACTGATGTTAAGGGGATTATTCAAAAGTCGGGATTAGTGCTGGGTGTAGGCAGGGTTGCAATTGAAACCTTATCATGCGGAGTTTCATTATTATCTGTTAACCATAAGTTTCTGGGAACAGTGATTTCTCAGGATAACTATCCGTTTTATAAGCGCAGTAATTTTGTTTCAGTCGATAGCCCTCCTCCCACAGAAGGAGGATTGATAAGATCTCTTCAGGACTATTTCAAAAACCACCTTAATTGGAAGAAAGAGGCCCTGCTTCTTCAGAAAAGGATTGATGAGGATTTTAATATGTTAAGAGTCGTCACCGCCATAACCAATCTTTACAAAAAAGAGATAGAGCTGAAAAAGGGAGGTTAACTCCGGAAGTCCCATGAGTTTTCTGTTGTCAGTTTTCTGCAGTTGTCAGAAGCTTATTGTTTTTTGCTGAGAATTATTTTACTCTTCAAAAGGGTGAAGTGATAAAAATAAACAGTTTAACTATTATCTTTTTTTGTCTGCTTACTTTTTATTTTCTATATTTGATTATGTTTTCTTAAGTGCTAGTAAACTTATCAATATGTTAGTAAGAATTTTCGCCAGTGCTGTTACAGGTATTGATGCTGCTACCGTAACTATTGAAGTTAATGTTTCGCGTGGGATCCGTTTCTTTCTTGTAGGGTTGCCCGATTCGGCAGTTAAAGAGAGTCAGCAGAGAATTGAATCGGCTTTGCGGGCACTCGATTTTCGTTGGCCCGGGAAACAGGTAGTTATTAATATGGCTCCGGCTGATATTAGAAAGGAGGGGTCATCCTACGATCTCCCTCTGGCTCTGGGAATCCTTACAGCTGATGAAAAAGTGATAAGGGGTGATACGGAGTCGTACGTGTTGATGGGTGAACTCTCGCTTGACGGTACCCTCCAGCCGGTAAAAGGGGTGCTTTCCATTGCGCTGAGAGCACGGGACGAGGGATTCCGTGGAGTGATTGTTCCTATTAAAAATGCCAGGGAAGCTGCAGTGGTCTCCGGCTTGGATGTGTATGGCATGGAGAATCTTGGCGATGTGGTTGGTTTTTTTAATGGTACCAGAAAATTCACTCCTGTTGTAGTTGATCTTGATGCTCTTTTCAGCAATGAGGCAAATAAATATGATGTTGACTTCTCAGATGTACGCGGACAGGAGAATGTAAAAAGAGCCCTCGAGGTAGCAGCAGCAGGAGGCCATAACATAATAATGATAGGTCCTCCCGGAGCAGGTAAAACAATGCTGGCAAAAAGAATACCTACTATAATTCCACCTCTGACGCTTGAAGAGGCTCTGGAGACAACAAAGATCCATTCAGTAGCAGGAAAGATTGATGATCATACTGCCCTGATGACAAAAAGGCCATTCCGCTCACCTCACCATACAATTTCGGATGTCGCCCTCGTAGGCGGAGGCACATTTCCTCAACCGGGTGAAATTTCATTAAGCCACAATGGCGTACTTTTCCTTGACGAACTGCCTGAGTTCAAACGGACAGTGCTGGAAGTTATGCGGCAGCCTCTCGAAGACAGGGTGATTACAATTTCAAGAGCAAAGTCGAGTGTTGATTATCCGGCAAGTTTTATGCTCGTGGCAAGTATGAATCCCTGTCCATGCGGATTCCACAACCATCCTGAAAAGGAGTGTGTCTGCTCACCGGGGATGGTGCAGAAATACCTCAATAGGATTTCCGGTCCGCTTCTCGATCGGATTGACATACATATCGAAGTTGTTCCTGTAAACTACGACAAACTTTCTGATTCGGGAAAAACTGAACATTCATCGGTTGTACGCGACAGAGTTATAAGGGCAAGAATGATACAGGCTAAACGGTTTGAGTCGGTAAAAGGGGTATATTCAAATTCACAGATGTCATCGTCGATGCAGCGAAAATATTGCCAGCTTGATGAGTCGGGAGGGAAACTGCTTAAAACTGCAATGGAGATAAGAGGCCTTTCTGCCAGAGCTTATGACAGGATCCTTAAAGTGGCAAGGACCATTGCCGATCTTGGCGATTCAGAAAACATCAGCGCCGAACATATCTCAGAAGCAATAAATTACCGGAATCTCGACAGGGAGGGATGGGCCGGGTAAAGCGGGTTTGCTCAACCGAATAGTTGTTTGTTAAATCATCGGAATTCCGACAGGGAACAGCTGAGTTGCTAATTATGCAGGAATATTTTTTTCTATACATGACCAGTTTATATTAGAAATCTCAATTTTTTATATTTTCTTTATACTCAGTTTAAGAGTATTGAAAACCAGTTAATGAACAAATAGAAACCAAGTTTAACTAAATATAAATGATATGATAACAAAAAAAGGAATCCTTTTAATTTGCATGATAATGTTTCTTGGAAATGTTATTTCAGCTCAGACTTTTAAATATATTGGAGCAGATAAATGTAAACTGTGCCATAATAAGCCTGCTACCGGCGATCAGTATGCAAAATGGCTTAAAGATCCTCATTCACAGGCTATTAAAACACTCAGCAGTCAGGCCTCTCTCGATTATGCCAAGAAAAACGGAATTGCAGATCCTGCAAAAGAGGCAAAATGCCTGAAATGCCACTCTACATTCGACAGAGCTGATGCAAAAATAAGGGGAACCATCCTGGCATCTGAAGGAGTTTCATGCGAAACCTGCCACGGTCCCGGAAGTTCTTATAAATCACCTGCAATTATGAAGAATCAGGCAATGGCTAAAACACTCGGAATGATTGTACCTGATAAAGCATTATGCCTGGAGTGCCATAATAAAGATAACCCATTCTTCAAGGAATTCAATTATGAAGCATACTCTGCAAAGATTGCCCATCCAAATCCGGCAGCCAAAAAATAACAAAACCTGATATTTTATCTCTTTAGAATATTTCAAAACTTATGCCCCCGGTTCATTCAGATGAACCGGGTTTTTTTATTTTTCGTATTTCGCTCTCTTTGGAAATATCTTCATCCTCAATCTTCAGGATTAAAATAATAACGATGTATTATTCAACACCTGTTGAAAAAATATACAGTAGTGATAAGTATGCTGGCTGTCTGTACGTTATTAAATTTTGACAATAGCAGTGTAAGTATATTCAACAGTCAGATGTATAATAATTCAACAGAGTATTTATCCTAACATCCAGACATACAGGATGATAAGTGGCAGATTATTTTCTGGCACTATAGTTGAATAGCATATATTAAAAGGTAAAAAAATATTAAAATCTGCACTATAAATCAGAAATGCATATAACAAACGAGATAAAAATTGACGCCATGAAAAGAACAATTATTCTGTTAATCAGCTTATTACTTCTTAATTATTGCAACTTAAGTGGTATTACACCGGAAGGATTAAGCAATCCTGCAACAGTTGATTCAATAAGAGTTTTAACCTCTCCGGATCTGCTTAACCTCACAAATAAATGGGCAAGTGAGTATAACAGGTTAAACCCGGCAACGGCGATTAAAGTTATTAATATTACAGATTCTGAAATGGCTGATAAGTTAACCGGAGGAGGAAGATTAGGATTTGTATCTGATGAATATTTTTACGGAGCGAAAAATGAATCGTTATGGAAGGCAGTCGTTGGACGTGATGTAATAATTCCTGTCATTAATTCAAAAAATCCTTTTCTGGAAGAGATCTCTCAGCATGGAATCTCACAGGAGATCCTGATTCAGTTTCTGAAAACTCAGGGTTCCGGAAACTGGGGAATGCTTCTTGGCAACACAGAAAACTCAATCGCAAACTATTATCAGATAAATGACGAATCCATTGCAAAAGGGATGGCCGGCTTTCTTAAATCAGATAAGATAAAAACAGATGGCATTAATGTGGAAAGCGGAGAGGCAATGATAGCAGCAATTCAAAAAGATCCGCTTGCCATTGGATTTTGCAAAATGGTTAATGTTCTGGATTTTAAAAATCAGACTATTGCCGAAAACATAAAATTGCTTCCAATAGACAAAAACGGAAATGGGTTGCTAGACTATAATGAAAAGATTTATGACGATTTCAATGCTTTTTCAAGAGGAGTATGGATTGGGAAATATCCAAAAACCTTATTCAGCAATATTTATTCTGTCGCTTCAAAACAACCTGATAATGAAAAGGAAACAGCATTTTTAAAATGGGTTATTACTGATGGTCAGCAATACCTGTACAGCAGTGGCTATTCAGATTTGCTGGTTAGCGAAAGACAAACCACTGCAGACAGATTATTTACTGCAAAGATCTACCCGGGGGCAGTCGCCGGTGAAAGATATCTGCTTAAGGCATTTATATTGATTGCAGGTCTGTTAATCCTGGCCTTCTTTATTGCGGATTCAATATTCAAAATTGTAAAGAGAAAAATAGCGGCAGATAATCTGACAGTTCCTGTTTTGCATCCTGTTCTTGATGAAAACTCATTGCTGGTACCCAAAGGTATTTATTTTGACAAAACCCATACCTGGGCTTTTATGGACCAGAATGGAGTTGTGAAGGTTGGGATTGATGATTTTCTTCAGCATATCACCGGACCGCTGACCCGGATTAAAATGAAAAATAAAGGGGATAAAGTTAAAAAAGGAGAACAGATCCTCTCTATCGTTCAAAACGGAAAACAATTGAATCTTTATGCTCCCGTTTCAGGCATAATAAAGGAGAACAATAAGGAATTGTCAACAAACACATCAATTATTAATTCTTCTCCCTATTCTGATGGCTGGGTATATATGATTGAGCCTACAAACTGGATCAGGGAGATTCAATTACTTGCAATGGCCGATAAATACAAGGAGGGGCTGAAGAAAGAATTTTCCAGATTAAAGGACTTTTTAGCTTTATCTCTCAAATCAGATAATGAATTGTATTCTCAGATCATTCTACAGGATGGAGGGGAACTTATAGATAACACACTTTCAGATCTGGGTCCGGAAGTATGGGAAGAGTTTCAGACAAAATTCATTGATCCATCGAGGCAGGTTTGGTTTTACGAGTTATTTTAACATTCCTGAAGATAAAAAGAGATGAATATTAACCGAAGAAATTTTTTCAGGGTAGTTGGGTTAACCGGAACCACCCTTGCCATAGGAAACGAATTAAGAGCCGGTCCCAAAAAAGGGAACAGGATTGAATTCTCAGGTGTTCTTTACGATTCAACCCGCTGTGCCGGTTGCCAGACTTGCGAATCTTCGTGTGCAGAGGCCAACGGATTACCCGCTCCTGTTGGCATACCAGAGGCAGGTGTTATAAGGAAAACAGACGAAGCTCACAGAACAGTTGTTAATGCTTTCAAATCATCAAAAGGGGAGGCATATATTAAGAAACAGTGCATGCATTGCAATGAGCCTGCCTGTACCGCTGCCTGTCTGACGCAGGCAATGTATAAAACAGAAGAGGGGGCGGTTATCTGGAGAGGAGATAAATGTATGGGATGCCGTTATTGTATGGTATCTTGTCCGTTTGATGTTCCGAAATTTGAATTTCATAGCGCAAATCCGAAAATTGAAAAATGCAATATGTGTTATGACCGGCTCAAAGAGGGTAAAATTCCGGCATGTGTGGAGAATTGTCCTGCTGAGGCATTGATATTTGGAAAAAGAAGAGACCTCATTAAAGAGGCACGGAAAAGAATAAATGATAATCCGGAACAATACGAAGATCATATTTACGGTGAGCATGAAGCCGGTGGAACAGGATTCCTTTATCTGGCAGCTGTACCGTTTGATGAACTCGGTTTCAATACCTCAATACAGACAAAATCGTACCCGGAATTATCGAAAGGATTCCTTTATAGTGTCCCGACAATATTTGTCTTATGGCCCGCTATTTTATTAGGGATCAGGGAAGCAACAAAAAATAATCTTCCGGAGGAGAAAGAAAATGGATAATATGAATTATACAGCAGCAAAAGACAATGATGGAAAATCTGTCTGGAAGTTTCTTGCAGAAGAGTTAAAACCGCGGGGTAAATTTCTGACGCCGTTTAATATTATTTCAATTCCTGTAATGATTCTTGGTCTGGTACTTATTGTTATTCGTTTCTGGAAAGGGATCGGGTCCATAACAAATCTTACCCAGGAAGTTCCCTGGGGGTTGTGGATCGGATTTGATGTGGTTACCGGTGTTGCCTTTGCAGGCGGTGCTTATGTTCTCACTTTTATGGTATATATTCTGAATATGCAGAAATACCATTCGATTGTCAGAATAACAGTTTTGAACGGATTTCTGGCATATCTGTTTTATGCCGGAGCTTTGCTTCTTGATCTTGGAAGGCCATGGAACGTTATAAATCCTATTATCGGTAACAGTTTTGGTACCAGTTCTGTACTATTCCTGGTGGCCTGGCACTTTCTCCTTTATATGATAGCCCAGCTGATTGAATTTTCACCTGCTGTTGCAGAATGGCTCGGAGCAAAACGAGCCAGGAAAATTCTTTCAGGAATGACAATTGCGGCAGTGATCTTCGGCATTACATTATCAACACTTCACCAATCAGGTTTAGGGGCACTATACCTGATGGCCAAAGATAAGATCCATCCTTTGTGGTATTCTGAGTTTATTCCGGTTATGTTTTTCGTTTCCAGCATATTTGGCGGACTTTCGATGGTAATATTTGAAGGTTCAATCAGCCATAAAGTATTTTTTAATCAGATAAGTGAAGAAAACCATAAAGCACATAACGGAATAATAACAGGGCTGGCAAAGATCTGTGCCGTTGCCATGTTTGCTTATTTTTTCCTGCAACTGCTGGTATTTGTGCATGGGAAAAACTGGGATCTGCTAAATACCCCAATGGGTTATTGGTTTCTCCTCGAGATGTTTGGCTTTGTGCTTTTTCCAATGGTTCTGTTCTTTTACAGTTACCGGAGGAATAGCATCTCATTAATTAAGGTCGCAGCCCTGCTTACAATGATTGGAGTAATTGTTAACAGGCTAAATGTCACTGTAATAGGTTTCAGATGGGATGCAGCAATAAGGTACGTTCCAACATGGATGGAACTGGCTGTAACATTTGCAGTTATATTCACTGAAATATGGGTTTTCAGATGGGTAATAAACCGCATGCCTGTTTTACGCGAATCACCTTCGTGGGTAAATGATAAAGATTAAAATAAACCGCATTCACAAATTATGTTGTGATGCACTAAAATAAATGAAAGATGGACGGATTCAGCTACAGTAATATTTTTGAGACAAAAGGAATTGAGTATCTGATTATTATCACTTTCCTGATTATGATAATTCCTTTCTGGAGAATATTAAGCCGGCAAACCGGCATTACAAACCAGATAAAACGAACATTAGGCAGTCTCTCTGCCGGGATTCTGAAAATTCCGCAGGGCTTGTTCCTGAGCAGTAACCATACATGGGCACATCTTGAAAAATCTGGTACAGCAATGGTTGGACTCGATGGGTTTCTTATGCATATCACCGGTGAGGTTAATTGCAGCAATATTAAAAAGCGAGGGGACCTGATTAACAGAGGGGATCTGGTTGCTGAAATTGATCAGAGCGGAAAGCAATTGAAAATCTATTCGCCACTATCCGGAGAAATAACGGATATAAATATCTTACTGAATAATTCCTCAGAGGTATTAATTGAGGATCCTTTCGGAAAAGGGTGGATATACAAGATAAAACCATCAAAATGGATAACAGAAACCAGCTCCTGTTATCTTGCTGAAGAGGCTGTGGCCTGGTCAAAAATGGAACTCGAACGGTTCAGGGATTTTCTGGCAGATTCACAGGCTGACTATTCCCCGGAACCTTCAATGATAATCCTTCAGGATGGAGGGGAATTGATTGATCAGCCTCTCGCAGAGCAACCCGTCAAAGTGTGGCAGAATTTCCAGGAATCTTTCCTTAGCAGGGACCCTTTATTAATTGAACATTTTACCTCAGACGGGAAATAAATTATTGCTGACCCGCTACAATCAATATAAATTATTTGTGATAACTTTAACAGAGCCAAAATATGCCATATTGATAATTTAAAATGAGCCTGCCAGTTAATTCAGAGCCAGGGGAAACCCGGGTAAAAACATTTTTTAAAAAATATATTAAATTCCGGTCTTCAATTTATAGCCGGGTTGTATATATCATAACTTTATCGTCAGTTATCCTTTTTGTCTTATTCGGAGTCATCTTCAAATCGGTATATGAGCAGTATTTAAATACTGTTATCCGCCAGAATGGCAATAACATAGGGTCATTCGTTGAAGGATCATTATATCATTCAATGCTCGAAAACGATAAGAGCACACTTCAGCGTACCCTCGATATTATTAACACCATGTCGGGGATTGATGAGGTTAATATGTATAACGATCGTGACAGCATTGTCTATTCTTCTTTTTCATCAGATACGGCTAGCCACAGTAATCCTGACTGCCTGAGCTGCCATGCTGATTTACTTACCATGTTTCCAAGAAAAGAGAAATCTTACCGGATAATAAATGTTAAAAGTGAGTGCAGCATGAATCAGAATGATAACAGCCATCGTCATCTGTTGATCAGATCTCCTATTCTGAACGAAAAATCATGTTATACAAGTTCTTGTCATGCTCATAATGAAAGCGATGTGGTACTGGGTTCGCTTGTAATAAAGATCCCCCTTAATGACCTCGATATTGCGGTTGAAAAGTCATCATCAAAGTTCTACCTACTGGCCACACTGACAACACTTTTGCTTGTTTTTATCCTGATATTTTTCACCAGAAAAAAGATCAAAAATCCGTTAAATGACATTATAAAAGCAAGCATTGCTGTGGCTAATGGAAATAAAAGAACAAGGCTGGAGATAAAACCAAATCAGCTCGATGACATGAGAATGGTATCTCAGGCTTTTAATGACATGCTCGATAATCTTCAGTCGGCAACAGAAGAACTCCAGAACTGGTCACAACAGCTTGAATATAAAGTTCAGAAAAAATCAGAGGAATTGGGAGCCGCACAAAACGAACTTATACATATTGAAAGAATAGCATCCCTGGGTAAATTATCTTCATCCGTTGCCCATGAAATAAATAATCCTTTATCGGGAATACTTATCTATACTAAATTGATATACAAGCAGTTAAGTAATCCGGAATTATATGCTTCAAAAAGGGAATCGATTCTTAAACACCTTAAACTTATTGAGAATGAAACAAAAAGGTGTGGCGATATAGTAAAAGGATTATTGGACTTTTCAAGAAAAGAACAGGAGGATTTTGAAGCAAAACACCTTCATGTGATATTACAGGAGACCTATGATTTGATGACCCATCCCATTAGGATTGCAAATATCAGTTTCTATACGGATTTTTCAGCTGAATCTGACCTTGTTTCCTGCAGTCCAAACCAGATAAAGCAGGCTTGTATTGCTATTCTTGTTAATGCTTCGGAGGCTGTTCTGGAAAACGGGGAGATTGTTATTTCCACTAAAAACACAGAGGCCGATTCTGTTAAAATTGAGATCTCGGATAACGGAATTGGTATTCCGGAGGATGATATTCCACATATATTTGAGCCATTCTTTTCAACAAAACATGATGCAAGCGGAATCGGATTGGGACTGGCAATTGTTCATGGCATTGTTAAAAGTCATAACGGAAAGATAGAGGCAAAATCAGAAGTAGGGAAGGGAACTGTAATCTCAATAACATTACCTTTATTAAAGACATAATGTAATCAGAAAATGACGAAAAAGATCTCAATATTAATAGTTGACGACGAGGAATCAGTAAGGGACTCTTTATACAGCTGGTTCATCGAAGACGGATATCGGGTTGAGAATGCCGAGAATGCAAACAAAGCATTGACCATGCTTGAATCGGACAGCTTTGATATAATTCTTGCTGATATAAAGATGCCGGGGATGGACGGTCTGGAGATGCTAAGAAGAATAAAACTTCTTAAAACCGATTCGATAGTTATAATAATGACGGCATTCGCTACTGTTGACACTGCAGTTCAGGCATTAAAAGACGGTGCATTTGACTATGTAACAAAACCTTTCGACCCCGACGATCTTTCTCATCTGATAAGGAATGCTACCAGGCAAATTTCATTGAAAGAGGAGAATGAAAACCTTAAGAAAAAGGTTGTCTCACTCGAAAATGTGGAAGATATGATTGGCAGCAGCGATCAGATGAAGAAGGTTCTTAAGGATATTGAGAGCGTTGCACAGTCTAATTCTTCAGTTGTAATTACCGGTGAAAGTGGTACAGGAAAAGAGCTTGTTGCCAGAGCAATCCATTCCAATTCCACACGTAAATTTTTTCCGCTGGTCAGTGTTCACTGCGGTGCATTAACCGAAAGTTTACTTGAAAGTGAATTGTTCGGCCATGAAAAGGGAGCATTTACGGGCGCTATGTTCAATCGAAAGGGGCGGTTTGAAATGGCCGATAACGGGACAATCTTTCTCGATGAAATTGCCACAATATCTACAAAAATGCAGATCGATCTTCTGCGTGTTCTTGAATCAAAGAAATTTATACGTGTTGGAGGGAACAAAGAAATTTCATCTGATTTCCGGGTAATTTGTGCTACAAACAGAGATTTGAAAGGTATGGTCGAAAAGGGTATTTTCCGTGAAGATTTATATTACAGGCTTAATGTCGTGAATATTTATGTTCCTCCTTTGCGTGAAAGAATTGAAGACATTCCAATGCTGGTAGACTATTTTATTAAAAAATACTGTACTTCAATGAATCTTCAGCCTGTTTCAATTGATTCAGCTGCATTAAAACGTCTGGAGGAATTTAACTTCCCGGGGAATGTCCGTGAACTTGAAAACATGATTGAGAGGGCAATTGTTGTTGGAAACGGAAAGAAAATTTCACTCAGGGATCTTCCTCTTGAAAAATCCATAATAAGTAATTCAATTGAGAGCCTTGAGGATCTCGAAAAAACACACATACTTCAGATTCTGAATAAATACAGCTGGAATATTTCGCGTGCTGCAAAAGCACTGAAGGTTGACAGGGTTACACTCTATAATAAGATCTCAAAGTATGGTCTGAAATCAGCAGATTAACACCATACTTTCTGATAACCAGATTTTTCAGCAATGAAAATTTTAACAATTAGTGGCAGGATTAATAATTAATCTGACATCTTTTTTTTAAATGGATCTGCAAAATATCACATTGATCTCTTTCGGATATTTCGAAGAAGTGTTTCTCAGGGACATTGCCGAGGCAGTGAAACAGGAGTATTTTTTTCAGGTGAATATTAAAGAAGGACGTCTCGATCTGAGCGAATTTTACGATCCGGGCCGAAGGCAATATGATGGAACAAAGCTTTTAAAAGAGGTCGATTCTGCCTATTCTTCCGATTCAAATAAAACAGTCGGGTTATTCAGTGTTGATCTTTTCATTCCTATCCTTACCTATATTTTCGGACAAGCCTTTTTAAACGGCCGTACCGGAATAGCTTCTCTTTACAGGTTAAGCAATGAACGGTATGGCATAAATACGGCGGATAATTTTATTTCTGAGCGTTTTAAGAAAGAGATTATCCATGAACTTGGCCATACTTTTGGATTAATTCACTGCCATATCCCAACATGTGTAATGCGTTCGGGAACATATGTTGAAGATATTGATCAGAAAAGCTCGTCTCTTTGTCCGGGATGCCGCAAAAAGATTTCCGGAGTTGTGATCTGAAAAAATCATATGTCGGCCATTCCGGTTTCTCATTTTATCCGGTTAAACAATATCGGATATATCACTTTATTGAATCAGATTTTGATTTATATTGGTGAGATAATCATTTTTTACTATTTTTATAACCTTATTTAACTACCTCATCTTCGTTGCATGGATTTTATTCGTAGTATTCGCGATAAAATGATGAAGGAGCGCCTCATGTTCGTTTACCGGGGTGTTGTTACAAATGAGAATTCCATTCCGCTTCTTATGCTTCTTGAAAAAGAGATGGAGAATTCGGAATTTGGGTTTGTAGGAAGGAAACGGCTTTTTATGTTTGTTCTGGAGAGTCTTCAGAATGTCTCAAGGCACACCAATAAGATTCAGCATGCCAGCATGTCACTGGTTGTTTATTCCAAAAAACCTCACGGCTATACTGTTACAACCGGAAATGTCCTCCCCACTTCCAGTATTAATGACCTTAAAATACGTCTCGATGAGGTCAATAATCTGGAAACAAAAGAGATCAGGAATGTTTACAGGCAGATGCTCAGCACCGCTGAGTTCAGCAATAAAGGAGGAGCCGGCCTTGGTCTTATTGAGATGGCAAAAAAAACAGGAAATAAACTCGATTATGATTTTGTACCGCTCGATGAGGAATATTCCTATTTCATATTAAGCAAGACAGTCGATTCAGGAGGAGTAGGAGTTCATGTAAGAGGTAAAGAGAAACCTTTTCAGGGAAAGAATATTTCTCAGCTGGAAAGGCTTATGGCGGAGAATAATATTTATCTGATCTGGTCGGGACATATCTCCCCCGATGTCGGAAAAGAGGTGATCTCTTTTACTGAAACAAAACTCGCGGAAGAAGATATCGAAGCAAATCTTAAGAAAAGGGTGTTCAGTATACTTGTTGAAATTCTTGAGAACCTTGCGAAATACAGTCCGGGAATTGAGCCGGAAGAAAAGTTCGGAATGCCGATCGCAATAATCAGTCTTGAGGGAAAGGTCTATTCCCTTACCACCGGCAATCTGATACTGAATACAGAGGTTGATCATCTTAAAGAAAAACTGGATAATGTCAATAAGTATGATAAGATTGGCCTTAAAGAACTCTTCAGAAAATCCCTTTCGGGTCAGACAATCAGCACCGACAGCACAGGTAATATGGGATTAATTGATATGGCCAGAAAGTCAGGAAGTAAACTGGTTTATCAGTTTGAACAGCTGAATGATCTTTATTCTTATTATACTTTAACGGTAAAAGTTGAAGACAGAACTGTTTAGCCTATTGTCTTGAAAGAAAGCCTGTTCCCATCCCACTCAGCATAACTTCCGTTTTTTATCCAATCCCCAAGAAATACTATTTCTGCTGAATCGTTAAGATTATAAATCATTCCCAGATGGCGATGTCCAAAGATGAAGTAATCAGTTTTTTCATTCTCAAGAATTGTCCGGGCATACCTTATGAGGTCTTCTTTTTCTTCGCCCAAAAACTCTTTCATTATCCCTTTTCCAAGCCGTGAATGTAATGACCAGCTGAGACCTATCCCAACACCTATTGTAGGATGGATAATTGAGTACATGCTGCGAATAACATTATTCCGGAATATTTTGAGCAAAATTTTATACCTCCAGTCTTTTGTTCCAAGACCTTCTCCATGAGCAAGATGGAATATTTTTCCGTTGAAATTGAATGTCGCAGGGCTTGTATGAATTATGAATCCGCATTCACGGGAGAGATAATCACCTACCCACATGTCGTGGTTGCCTGTAAAAAAATGGATTGGAATACCCGAATCGGTTATGGAAGCAGCTGTTCCAAGAAATCTTGTGAATCCGCGAGGGACAACATGCTTATATTCCCACCAGAAATCAAAAATATCGCCAAGCAGGTAAATCTCTTTTGCATCGTGTACAATGGAATTTAACCACCTTACTATCTTTTTCTCCCTTTCCAATGGGGGAGCTCCTGCAGGTAATCCAAGGTGGAAATCAGAAGCAAAATATATTTTTCCCGTTTCTGGCAAAGTGTAGGTTTATTTATTAAAGATCTGTTCAAGTTTCAGCTGCAGGGATTTGCCATGCAGGTTTGATCCGATGATCTCTCCGCTCTTGTCGAAGAGAAAGTTGGCAGGAAGGTTCTTTACGTTAAATAGAATTGCATTTTTGGGATTCAGAGGGTCGTCTTCTCTTGTACTTATCCAATCCAGTTCGTCAAATTTAACAGCCGATTTCCAGTCTGATTCGTTCTGATCAAGATTAATCTGATAAATCTCAAACCCCTTGTTATTATACATTCTGTAAAACTCCTTAAACTGAAGGTTTTCTGCAATACAATCTTTTGACCGGAACGACCAGAATGTGAGAAGAACATATTTTCCTTTCAAAGAAGAGAGAGCCACTCTTTTCCCTGTAACATCTTTTAAATCAGGGTCAAGTCGTACTTCAGTAGCACCCTGTGTTGCATTGTTGATCTGGTTGAGATACATCTGATTCATCTCCTTCTCAAAGTCTCTGGCAAGAGCCTGAACTTGTTTTGAGTTTGGATAATGACGTGTAAGTGAGTCAGTTACTATTTTTAGGTATTGAAGATCATGAGGGTCATAAAGAACATAAGTTTCGGGGTTAATTCGCTGGTATAATGCTTTAATTGAAACCAGAGAATTCATATTTTCAAGGATAAACCCGATATTGTTTTTTCGCTGAGCCATTAATAATTTATTAAATTCAGCTGCCAGTGCAGGGCCTTTAGCATCAAAACCGGGCTCCGTTGAAGCTTTGGAGTAGACTTTACTTAATGAGTCAAGTTTGCTTTTTGTATTGTTGAGAGCCTGATCAAGAACCTGCAGTTTTTGAGAGCCTATGGAACCGGTTACGGAGTATTTCTCAAATATATTTTTTCCTTCAAAACCAAGTTTTATCTTTTCACCGGGTTCAGCTAAGAGAGTAATAAAATCGGTGGTTGAAAATCCAAGCAGATAGAAATCTGCCTCGGATGCCTTGATCCTGAAACTGAATTTTCCGTTTTTGCTGACCTTGGAGGAGTCGAGCAATACAGGAGTATCAATATCCAGCCTGTTGATAAATATAGTTTTCCCTGTTTTTCCCTTTATAACGCCATCAACATAAAATGAGTCCTTGTTTTTACATCCGGAAATAGTAATAACCAGAATCAGCAGAAATATTATTCGTTTCATTAAAAGTCGGATTACCTGTTTTCTCTATTCAGTATAAAACTTAATTTTTGAAGATTTCAGCCAGTTTTATCTGCAGCTGTTCGCCCCTCAGGTTTGATGCAATTATGCGACCATCTTTATCAAGAAGAAAATTGGTTGGAATAGATTCTATCTTGTATAGTGGAACAACAATAGAATTCCAGTATTGAACATCACTTACATGAATCCATTTACCAAGGTTGTCATCCTTAATCCCTTTTTCCCATGCATCTTTTGTTTTATCGAGCGAAACCTGAAAGATCTGAAATCCTTTTTTGTGATATAGCTCGTAAGCTTTTACAAGATTTGGATTCTCCTGTCTGCAGGGAGCACACCATGAAGCCCAGAAATCGAGCAATACTACCGATCCTCTGGTTGAAGAGAGGCTGATTGATTTGCCTTCAGGATTTGGAAGGGTTATCTCGGGAACCTGTGCACCTTCTCCAGAAACAGGCGCTGCAGCAGCTGGTCCTTCATTTACATTGGTAACCAGTTTCTGAACCTGGTCATGAAGAGTCATTACAGGCTCATAATCCGGATACTTAAGCGACAATGATGAGTCGACTTTTACAAAGTAGCTCAGATCCCTTGCAGGGTTAAGGACAAAAACACTCGGGGCAACCTGCTGATATAATGCAACAAGACTTACAAGCGAATTAATATTTTCGTCTATGTAATTTTTGGTGTAGGTATTGATATCATTAAGATAATTTTGCGCCAGACTGTCGAGCGATTTTATTACTTCAGGAAGATCCGGGCTCCCTGTATTTTGCATATAGATGGTATTCAATCCGTTAAACTTATCAATAGACCTCCTGAGGTTTCTATTGTATTCAACCATTGATTCTGTTCCGGTTGAGCCGGAAACTGTGACAGGATAGTTTAAAGAATCCATTTGGGCATTTATAATCACTTTTTCACCCGGTGATAACAACATCGTAATAAAGTTGTTATTATTAGTTTTGAGAAGATAAAATGCAGGTAATTTAATCTCCGATTTAAAAGTAAATTTTCCATCATCCGATATTTTAACTGAATCCAACGCAATCAGTTTATCTGATTTCAGTTCATCAAGAAAAATATAGTTCCCCGGAACAGAATTCAAAAGTGTGCCCGAAATGGTGAAAGTATTATTTTTACAACCGGCAATAGCCATTGCAGCAAACAGGTACAGGAAAAACTTCTTATTCATTAAGTAAGGTGTTAATTGTTAATTATTTTGAATTATTGAGCTGCAAAGTTATTCTTTTTTTTATCCGGCACTACTTTTTTGAACCAGACATCACTAAATAAAATAAAAAATCTAATCTAAAGTTGTTAATAATCAGAAGAGTGGGGTACTTTTAAGGCAAAAAAAAATATTTAAATATTTGTTGTTGAAATTATATTAATTTTCTTTGTACCGTGGAAGTCTGTTTGCAGAGTTCGTTTAATTTTGCTATATTACATAGATTTTTATTTTATACTAACCGTAATTACATGAGTTACATTAAGTTCGAAAAATCTCAAGTAGTAAATCTTGAGTATTCGCTGGCGCGTGAGATTATCAGAACAAACAGGGCAGGGTCTTACTCCTCCACTACGATTGTCGGATGTAACACACGAAAGTACCACGGATTATTAGTTTGTCCTGTCGACGAGCTTGGTGGCGAAAGATTTGTGCTTCTTTCAACACTTGATGTAAAGGTTCTGAATAATGACAAGAGTTTCAACCTTGGGTTAATCAAGTATAAAGGTGATTACTTCAATCCAAAGGGACATAAATATATTGAGGATTTCAACGCTGACAATATTCCTTCAAGGATTTTCCGGGTTGGGGGGGTAATTATTAAACAGGAGAGGCTTCTTGTTCACTATGAGGAACAATTTCTTTTAAGGTTTACAATTCTTGAAGCGCCTGAACCGATGAAGATACAGTTGCGCCCCTTCCTTGCTTTCCGGAATATTCATGAGCTCACTCATGCTAACCTGGCTGCCAACACAAAAGTTGATTTTATTGAAAACGGTATAAAATCGAAGATGTATGAAGGATTCCCTTCATTAAATCTGCAATTTTCAACAAAAGTTGAATTTGTCCATGTTCCTGACTGGTACCTCGGTATCGAATATCCTGAAGAGCAGAAACGGGGATACGATTATTCAGAAGATCTGTTTACTCCAGGTTTTTTTGAGTTTAAAGCCAAAGAAGGAGATATGATAGTATTCTCCGCATCAACAAAAGAGGAAAAACCATCGGGTCTTAAGCAGAAATTTACAAAAACTGTTTCCGGAAAAACGCCACGGGCAAGTTTTAGTAATTGTCTAAGAAATGCCGCTCAGCAATTTGTTGAAAAGAGAGGGGGAAAAACTCTTCTTATTGCCGGGTATCCCTGGTTTGGGGCATGGGGCAGAGATACCTTTATCTCGCTTCCCGGATTGGCATTGGCTCGTCATAAACTGGTGCTTTACAGGGAAGTTCTTGATACTCAGGTTGACAGAATGAAAAATGGCTTGTTCCCAAATATGGGGAATGACAGTAATCCGGCTTTTAATTCTGTTGATGCTCCTCTTTGGTTTTTCTGGGCTGTTCAGCAATATATTTCGCAAGGTGGTGAAGATGGTTGGGAGCTTTATGGTGAAGCCGCAAAATCGGTACTTAATGCCTATAAAAACGGTACGGCTTTTAATATACATATGAGACAAAACGGTCTCATTTATGCTGATGCTCCGGGGAAAGCACTTACCTGGATGGATGCTGTAGTGAATGGAATTCCTGTTACTCCCAGAAGAGGATATCCGGTTGAGATAAATGCTCTCTGGTATAATGCTGTCAGCTTTTCTCTTGAAATGGCAGGGAAAACAAATGATAAGAGCTTTATTAAGGAATATGAAGAGTTACCGGCTCTTATAAAACAATCATTTCTTGAATTATTCTGGGATGATAAGATAGGCTATCTGGCTGATTATGTTAATGATGATGAAGGAAAAAATACTTTTGTCAGACCCAATATGGTTATCGCTGTTTCTTTACCATATTCGATGCTTGACAAGGAGCAAATGAAAAAAGTTCTTGATATTGCCGACAGAGAACTGGTTACTGTGAGAGGACTCAGAACGCTGTCTCCGGGCAATCTGTTTTACAAGGGAGCATATAAGGGAAATCAGGAAGAGAGAGATAAAGCATATCACCAGGGGACAGTCTGGCCGTGGTTGCTTGGCCCATTTTGTGAAGGATGGCTCAAAGTTTATGGACAACAGGGTCTTCAGAAAGTGAAAAAACTGATTTTTGGTCTCGAAGCTGTGATGAGTGAACATGGAATAAGCACAATTTCTGAAATTCATGACGGAGATCCTCCTCATTCCCCGCAGGGAGCTATTTCACAGGCCTGGAGTGTTGGCGAGGTATTGAGAATCATTGATCTGATTGAAACAAAGTATGCAAATCAATAACAGAGGTAGGATATGCGTGTGCTAATGTTTGGATGGGAATTTCCTCCTCATATCTCAGGAGGTTTGGGTACGGCCAGTTATGGTCTTACTAAAGGTATGGCAACCCTTAATGATCTTGAAGTGATCTTTGTTGTTCCAAAGGCATGGGGTGATGAGGATCAGTCGATGGTACGCCTTGTTGGGGCCAACCAGGTGCAGGTCAGATCCAAAAAAGTTTTTTATAAAGGATTTAAACGACCTTTTGAAAAAATTGAGGTATCCTCAAAAATTGTTCCTTATACCGATCCGAAAAATTTCTGGAAAGTTATGACAGCAGAAGAATCGGGATATAATCTTTTTGTACTGACAAACAGTAAGGGGAAAGTCGATTTTTCAGGAAGGTATGACAATTTTCTGATGGACGAAATACAAAAGTATGCCGTTGTTGCTTCGGTAATTGCAGAAGAAAATGAGTTCGATATCATACATGCTCACGACTGGCTGGCTTATCCGGCAGGGATAGCTGCTATGGAGGTATCGGGGAAACCTCTGGTTATTCATGTTCATGCAACTGACTTCGATCGTAGCGGTGGCAGTGTAAATCCGGATGTTTACCGCATTGAAAAAAGCGGAATGGATGCGGCATCTAAAATAATTACTGTCAGTAACCTCACAAGAGACATTGTAATAAATAAATACCATATAAATCCTGATAAAGTTGAGACTGTCTATAATGCAGTTGAACCGGTCAGAATGTCTGAGAGCCAGATTATTAAGAAAGGATTTGATGAGAAGGTGGTCACATTCCTGGGCCGTATAACAATGCAGAAGGGACCGGAATATTTTATTGAAGCCGCATATAAGGTTTTGCAGGTAATGGATAATGTTAGGTTCGTTATGGCCGGTTCGGGCGATATGATGGAAAGGATGATGCGCCGTGCTGCAGCACTGAAAATAACTGACAGGTTCCATTTTACCGGATTCCTGAAAGGATCTGATGTGTTTACCATGCTGGATATGAGTGATGTATATATTATGCCGTCAGTTTCTGAACCTTTTGGGATATCTCCACTCGAGGCAATGCAGTCGAATGTTCCTGTTATTATCAGCAAGCAGTCGGGTGTAGCTGAGATCCTTACACATGCCGTAAAAACAGATTTCTGGGATATAGATGCGATGGCTGATGCAATTTACGCGATCCTTAATTATCCTGCCCTTTCAAATATGTTTATTAAAAATGGCAAGGAGGAAGTTATCAGACTTAAATGGGATAATTCCGCCCGGCATGTACGGGATATATATTACAGAGTGATAGAGAATAAATAAGTATTTAGATATGAGTGCATCAGGTAAAAAAGCAATTTGCTTCTATTTTCAGGTTCATCAGCCTTTCAGGCTTAAACGATACAGATTTTTTGATCTGGGTCACGATCATTATTATTATGATGATTTCTCGAATGAATCTATCATGAGAAAAGTGGCGGAGAAATGCTATATCCCTGCCAATAATATTATTCTTGATCTTATCCAAAAGCATAAAGGGAAGTTTAAAGTAACCTTTTCCCTGTCGGGTCTGGCAATTAACCAGTTCAGGTTATATGCCCCTGAGGTTCTTGAGTCTTTCAGGAAGCTCGCGGAAACAGGGATGGTGGAATTCCTTGGTGAAACCAACTCACATTCATTGGTATCACTCAAGAGCAGGAGTGAATTTGAACGGCAGGTCAACAACCATAAGGAGATGCTGAAGGAGTTTCTTGGTGTTGAACCTACATCCTTCCGTAATACTGAATTAATATACTCCGACCAGATAGGTTCGTGGGTGGCTGATATGGGATTTAAGTCAATTCTCACTGAAGGCGCTAAACATGTTTTAGGATGGAAAAGTCCTAACTTCCTTTATTGCAACTCAATAAACCCGAGGCTTAAAGTTCTGCTCAGAAACTTTGTATTAAGCGATGATATTGCTTTCAGGTTCTCAAACAGAGACTGGAACTCGTGGCCGTTGACAGCAGATAAATATGCCTCATGGGTAGCTAAGCTTGCTCCTAAAAGTGAACTGATCAATATCTTTCTCGATTATGAGACTTTTGGGGAACATAACTGGAAAGAGACAGGAATCTTCGATTTTCTGTACCATATGCCCGGCCTTATCCTGAAGAAAACACCTTTCAGGTTTATGACCCCGACAGAGATAGCCGACTTGCTTCAACCGGTATCGGCAATATCAATTCCTTCTCCTATATCATGGGCTGATGAAGAGCGCGATATCACTGCATGGCTCGGAAACGAACTTCAGGTTGCTGCCCTCGATAAATTGTACAGCCTGGCAGGAAAGGTAAATAAATGTGATGATCCCATGATTAAGAAAGACTGGGAATATCTCCAGTCGAGCGACCATTTTTATTATATGGCAACGAAATTCTTCTCCGATGGAGCAGTACATGCCTATTTCAATCCGTATGAAACTCCATATGATGCATTTATGAATTATATGAATGTTCTTAGCGATTTTGAGATCAGACTGAGAAAATATTTTCCGGATACTGCAGAACAGGATCAGATCTTCAAGCTCGATTCACAGATCATAGAAAAAGATATGATTATAGATAAACAGTCAGCTGAGATTGAGAAGCTGACCCGGAAGATGGCAAGAATAAAACCAACAGTAAAAGATGGTATAAAAAAAGTCACAAAAGTTCCTGCAAAAAAACCTCTTAAAAAAACTGCAGAAAAATCAATAAAAAAACCGGCTTCAGCTAAACCTGCATCAAAAACAAAAAGCAGCAAATAGCAAAGAAATAATTTTAAACAAATAAGAACTGAAAATGAAGGTTGAATTTATATTTGAAACCAGTTGGGAAGTATGCAATAAAGTGGGAGGCATACACACGGTAATCTCAACAAAAGCGCTTAATATAGTAAATGAACTCGGAGATAATTATATTCTCATCGGACCTGATGTCTGGAGAGAAGATGTTACAAACCCGGAGTTTATTCCGGACGAATCGTTGTTTGTTGATTGGAAAAGCCGGGCCGCATCAGAAGGATTAAGAGTAAAAACCGGAAGATGGAACATTGCCGGGAAACCAATTGTTATCCTTCTGGATTTTACACCATATTTTGGGCAACAGAATGAAATTTTTGCCGGTTTCTGGGAAACATATAAACTCGATAGCATTGCAGGGCAATGGGATTATGTTGAGCCTGCACTGTTTGGATATGCAGCAGGAAAACTAATTGAGAGCTTTAGTTCTTTTTATCATGAACATCATAATATCATCGCTCAGTTTCATGAGTGGATGACAGGAACCGGTGTGTTGTATCTTAAGAAATTTGCCCCTTGGGTTGCCACCTCCTTTACAACCCACGCAACAGTTCTGGGCAGATGTATTGCAGGCAATAACCGTCCACTCTATGGTAAAATGGAATTGTACAACCCGACTCAGATTGCCCGTGAGTTCAATGTTGTGGCAAAACAATCACTAGAGAAAATTTCAGCTATTGAGGCAGATGTCTTTACTACTGTCAGCGAAATAACTTCACGCGAGTGCAGCCACTTTCTTGGAAAGGATGTTGATATTGTAACGCCTAACGGATTCGAGGATTCATTTGTTCCTTCCAAAGCTGCATTTGCTGAAGTAAGAAAAATTGCAAGAGAGAAGCTGATTGCTGTTGCTGAGGCAGTTCTAGGATATTCTCTTTCTAAAGACTGCGTTCTGGTGGTTAACAGCGGAAGATATGAATTCAGAAACAAAGGGATTGATATTTTTATTGACTCTCTTGGCGAGATGCAGAAGAATGATAATATTAAAAAAGATTGTGTTGCATTTATTCTCATCCCTGCTTACCATAAGGGCCCTCGTCAGGATATTGCCGATTTCCTCTATAATAAAGGACCCGGAAACAGCGAAGGCAGGTACCTGACTCATAGCCTCCATTATCCGCAGGCGGATCCGGTTTTGCAGAAAATTGAAGAAAATAACCTTACCAACAGTCAGGATTCGAAAGTGAAGATCATATTCGTTCCTTCCTATCTGAACGGGAATGACGGGATCTTCAATATCCCTTACTTTGATCTTCTTATTGGATTTGACCTTTCCGTATTTCCTTCTTATTATGAACCATGGGGATATACTCCCCTTGAAAGTCTTACTTTTTCAATACCAACAGTTACTACATCACTTTCAGGATTTGGCCTCTGGGTTAAGAACTATTTTGAAAACCCAGGCAATGGAATTGCTGTTATTGAAAGAACAGATGATAATGAAGCTAAGGTTATTGATGAGATAAGAAATTTTATGTCGATGTTTATCGGCTTAAATGATGCCTCAATAAAAGAGGCAAGGGAAAAAGCTCATTCCGTCTCAAGAATTGCAATGTGGGATAGCCTTGTGGAACTCTATTTTACAGCATACGAACAGGCTCTGATACACAGCAGTGAAAGAAGAGAAGAGCCAAGGGAGTTTGCCAGATTTGTTGAAGCTCCGGATATACAAATCAGAAAACCGCATCAGGTTCCTGTCTGGAAAGATATTTATATTCAGAGCGATGTCCCGGGTAAAATGGCTGACCTGAATATCCTTGCAAATAACCTCTGGTGGTCGTGGAACTCAGAAGCTGAATCTTTGTTTAAAAGAATGGATCCTTCTCTTTGGGAAGAGGTTAGTCATAATCCCAAGCTGCTTCTTGAAAAGATAGATTATAAACGTCTTATGGTTCTTGAGGATGACGATGATTTTCTGGCAGACCTGAAAAAAAATTATGACCAGTTCAGTGCCTATAAAAACCGTCCGGCCGATACCGGAAAACCTTCAGTCGGATATTTCAGCATGGAGTTTGGCATTCATCCATGTCTGAAAACATATTCCGGAGGACTTGGGATCCTGGCAGGTGACTACCTTAAGGAGGCAAGCGATTCGAATATGAATATAACCGGGGTAGGTCTCCTTTACAGGTTTGGCTATTTTAAACAAAAACTCGGACCAAGAGGAGAACAGCTTTCGATATATGAACCTGAAGAGTTCTCGCGCTTACCTATTAATCCGATAAAAGATTCTGACGGTAATCATCTTACTGTTACACTTGTATGGCCCGGACGAACAATTAATATCCGTGTCTGGGAAGCAATGGTAGGAAAGGTTCAGCTTATTTTGCTTGATACCGATTTTGAGGATAATTCGCCCGAAGACCGTACAATAACACATTTTCTTTACGGAGGGGATAATGAAAACAGACTGAGACAGGAGCTAATTCTGGGTATAGGAGGGATAAGAGCACTTACAGCTATGGGGCTGAAACCTGATATTTTCCACAGTAACGAAGGCCATTCTGCATTTATAAGCCTTGAAAGGCTGAGAACTCTTATTGAGGAGAATCATCTAACTTATAATCAGGCACTTGAGGCGGTGAGGTCGTCAACTCTCTTCACAACCCACACCCCTGTTCCTGCAGGGCATGATGCTTTTGATGAAGACCTGCTGCGTAAATATATTTCTCATTACCATAGCCGGCTTGCAATAACATGGGACGAGTTGATGGCTCTTGGTCGCTGCGATGGTGAAGCCGACAGGAAATTCAACATGAGCTATCTGGCTACTCGTATGTCGCAGGAGGTTAATGGCGTCAGTAAACTGCACGGAGAGGTAAGTCAGGGGATGTTTAATAAATTATGGCCGGGTTATCTGAAAGAGGAACTTTTCATAGGCTATGTTACAAACGGGGTTCATCATCCTACCTGGACTGCTCCCGAATGGAGAGAGTTGTATAAGGGGCTGACGGGAACTCTCAATTTTGACCAGACCAACAGAAGCTTATGGGAAAAACTGTATACCGTTGATGACAAAAAAATATATGAGGTAAAAACCGGTTTGAAAAAGAAACTGTTTTCAAACATAAGAAAAAGGCTTCAGAGTGAAATGATAGATAAACGTGTCAGCCCCAGGACACTAATGAACATCAGCACCCACCTCGATGAAAAAGCACTTACAATTGGATTTGCGAGGAGATTTGCAACATATAAAAGAGCATCTCTTCTTTTCAGAGATCTCGACAGGCTTGAAAAAATTGTCAATAATCCGGAAAAACCGGTCCAGTTTATTTATGCAGGAAAAGCTCATCCCCACGACGGAGGAGGGCAGGATCTGATAAAAAGGATTTTTGAAGTTTCGCAGATGCCAAGGTTTACAGGGAAAGTAATATTCCTTGAAAACTATGATATTGAAATGGCAAAATACCTTGTAAGAGGTGTTGATATCTGGCTTAACACACCGACAAGGCCTCTGGAAGCTTCCGGTACAAGCGGCGAAAAAGCGGTTATGAACGGGACTCTGCACTTCAGCGTTCTCGATGGTTGGTGGGTTGAAGGGTACAGAGCATTTGCAGGTTGGGCTCTGCCAAAGAAAAGGACATACGAAAACCAGGATCTTCAGGATGATATTGACGCTGAAACCATATATAATATGCTTGAATATGAAATAGTTCCGGCTTATTATGATTTTAATGATCAGGGTGTGCCAGCCGAATGGATAAGCCTGGTTAAAAACACAATGGTAAAAATTGCACCGGAATTTACCATGAAGAGAATGATTGATGACTATTATGAAAAATACTACTCTAAACTATTTATCCGTAATAAATATCTTATCGGGAATAACTTTGAGAAGGCGAAAGATATGGCAGCATGGAAAAATACCATGAGAGAAGAGTGGGATAATATTGAGGTTATTAACTATAGTTTTGAGAAATCAGGAGATAATGTTTACCGGTCGGGTCATGACTACAAGGCAGAAATTGCTCTTGATGTTAAAAAGATCCCGAAAGAAAATGTGGGTGTTGAGTTTATCATTACCCGGATGAGTAAACGGGGAGGGCATGAATTTGTTGCCAGCGAAGAGTTCAGTCTGATAAGTTGTAAGAGTGGAAAATGCCTTTACCGGGCTAACCTTGTACCGGAAAAAGCCGGATCATTCTTCTATGGAATCAGAATTTATCCTAAGCACATCGATCTTCCTCATAAACAGGACTTCTACCTGCTGCGCTGGATTGATTAAAGATCAGTTGCCCTTCGTACAGGTTCCTTCTTAAAAACCAGGGCTGTTCTTGATGGGAGATATAAATAAAGGTATAAAGGAGCATTTATGATGTTCCTTTCTGCTTTTTTTATTGAGAGGTAAACAGCATTCCGGTCTATTCTGTTAAAACCTCCGAAAAGAGGATCGTCACTGTCGAGTACTATACGGAACCTGCCCTGTACAGGTATTCCATAATCGGTAAATGAGAGCGAAGGATGAAAGTTAAAAACAAAAAGCAGCTCGCCTCTTGTGAAAGCAACAACTTTATCTGAATTATTCTCATAAATTTTATTTACAGACAGATCATCGAGAATTTTGAAATCGTGGTGAAGCTTCACCATTTTTTTGTCGAATTTTGACAGATTGTAATATTTAAGCTCTTTGTTTTCTGCAAGTTGCCATTGCCTGAGGGCAAATTTGTAGCTCCAGTTATTACCCTCACGGGGAAAATCAATCCATTCCGGATGACCGAATTCATTCCCCATAAAGTTCAGATATCCGCCTCCTGAAGTGCTGAAGGTGATTAGTCTTATCAATTTATGAAGTGCAATGCCGCGGTCGGTTACAACACTATGATACGATTTGTCCATTCCGGAATACATTTCGGCATCGATCATTCTGAAAATAAGAGTCTTGTCACCAACCAAAGCCTGATCGTGTGATTCGCAGTATGAAATGATCTTCTCTTCTGGTCGGTGCTGAGTCAACTCATACATCAGCTTCCCGATATCC
The DNA here is from genome assembly GCA_903824785.1 of uncultured Bacteroidota bacterium. Lineage (GTDB taxonomy): Bacteria > Bacteroidota > Bacteroidia > Bacteroidales > VadinHA17 > LD21. Next base: position 108,249 of record CAIJYD010000037.1, on the reverse strand, counting down.
CAGTTTTCATCAAAAGTTTCTTTTACCAGCTTTATCCAGAAATCAGGTACTCCCATCGATAATCTGTAATCGAAGCCATAGCCTTTATTTACAGTATCAGCAGCTATACCGGGCATCCCGCTCATCTCCTCAGCTATCGACAAGGCTCCCGGTTTATAACTGTGTATAAGTTTATTGGCCAGATATAAATAGATTAGGGCATCTTCATCCTGATTGCCATCGAAATATTCATCATAAGAGGTAAAATTCTTTTCGAGGCCATGGTCATAATAGATCATGCTTGTGATCCCGTCAAAACGGAATCCGTCAAATTTATACTCTTCAAGCCAGTACCTGCAATTAGATAACAGAAAGTGCAACACATTATCCTTGCCGTAATCAAAACATAAAGAATCCCATGCCCGGTGAATTCTTCTTTCATTCGGGTGGAAATACTGGCCGGCCGATCCATCGAGCAGGCCAAGTCCTTCATTTTCATTCCGTACCGAATGAGAATGAACCAGGTCCATTATGACACGTAATCCGGCTTTATGCGCTTTATCTACCAGTTCCTTCAGATCTTCAGGTGTTCCGAATCGTGATGAGGCAGCAAAGAAACTGGAAACGTGGTATCCGAACGATCCGTAAAACGGATGTTCCTGGATAGCCATTAACTGTATTGTATTATATCCCGATTTGATTATTAAAGGAAGAACATTGTCAGTAAATTCACGGTAAGTTCCGGTTTTTTCCAGTGGTGTTGCCATTCCCACATGAGCTTCATAGATAACAGGAGCTGTAGCCGGAGGGCTGAAATCTTCAATTTCCCATTTGTATGGCTTCTCAGGGTTCCAGACCTGGGCACTGAAAATTTTAGTTTTGTCATCCTGCACTACTCTGCCGGCATATGCCGGAATGCGTTCGCCTTTCCCCCCTTCCCAATGAACAGAAAGTTTGTAAAGGTCTCCGTGGTTCAATCCTGCAAGTGGTATATTCAGTTCAAAGTCTCCCTGAATATTAACTCTTTTCATCAAAAACTCCGGCTTCTCTTTCCATCCGGTAAATACCCCGATAACAAAAATGGCAGTTGCGTTAGGAGCCCATTCACGTATGATCCAGGAATCTTTTTCACGATGCAGACCATAATAATAATGGCCCATGGCAAAATCACTCAGTGAGCCATTCCCGGTTAATTGCTCTTCCTTCGAAAGGGATTTTGAAATACGTTTGTCAATAATAGTTGAAAAGGGGCTCAGCCAGGAATCAGATATATAGAAAGCGTTGCGGTTCATCCGGATTGGTTAAAAGGAAATCTTTCCATAAAAGTACAAAAACAAAATCATTAATTAGGATCATTTCAACGGGCTTTACTATTTTTGCAGCCATAATCTTCTCCTATGATCATTCATTACGGATATGATAATCTCGAACTGGTTACTCCTGTGGTAACCCTCGGAATATTTGACGGAGTTCACAGGGGGCACTGTACACTTCTTGAATGCCTTGTTACTAAGGCAAAGGAGGCAAACGGAGAATCTGTTGCAGTTACTTTTTCACCTCATCCGAGGCTGGTTCTGGAGGGTAACAGGGAAAATCTCGTTTTCCTTACAACAATGGATGAGAAAAAGCGTCTTCTGGAAAAAGCAAATGTAGATCATCTGATTGTTATTGAATTCAATGAAAAGTTTAGTAAGATAGCAGCCTGTGATTTTATTAAAGAGGTTCTTGTAAAAAAAATAGGGACCAAACATCTGATTATTGGTTATAATCATCATTTTGGAAGAAGAGGGGAAGGCGATTTCAATACTATACAGAAATGTGCAGAATCGCTTGATTTTAAGGTAGATCAGGTGCCTGGGATTCAAACAGAAGAGGGAGCAATCAGCTCATCTTCAATCCGTGAAGCTTTATTGAACGGAAGACTCGATGAGGCAAACAGGAGACTGGGATATTTCTATTCTTTGAGCGGTACAGTTGTAGAAGGAAGAAAGATTGGACGCTCAATCGGATTTCCGACAGCAAATATAAAACCGGACTATGAGCATAAACTTATCCCTGGCGACGGAGTTTATGCAGTAGAAGTTTTTCATGATAAGATAAGATTTAAGGGAATGTTGAGTATCGGAACCAACCCTACAGTTAATAATAATTTGAAAATCAGAAGTATAGAAGTACATATTCTTGATTTTAGCGGTGATCTTTATGGGAAGACAATCACTGTTGTTTTCAGAAAGAGGCTAAGGGATGGAGTGAAATTCGATAATACTGATCAGCTTGTCAGACAGATGGAACTCGATAAACAGCAAGTCATTCAGCTGTTGACATGAACAATGATAATGAAATAATTGTTATCTTTGCAATCTTAAAAATTTACTATAATTAAAAATTTTAAAATCGAGAAAATGCAATATCAGGTAAAGGATATATCTCTCGCCGCTTTTGGCAGAAAAGAGATTGAAATAGCTGAAAAAGAGATGCCGGGTTTGCTGGCAATCAGAAAGAAATATTCAGCATCAAAACCGCTAAAAGGTGCAAGAATTACAGGTTCCCTTCATATGACAATTCAAACAGCTGTACTGATTGAGACCCTTGCGGAGCTTGGAGCAGATGTTCGTTGGGCAAGTTGTAATATCTTCTCCACACAGGATCACGCAGCCGCCGCAATTGCCGCTGCAGGAATTCCGGTTTTTGCATGGAAAGGGGAGACTCTTGAAGAATACTGGTGGTGTACTGCGCAGGCACTCACATTTCCGGAAGGAAAAGGACCAAACCTTCTTGTTGATGATGGCGGCGATGCCTCTCTTATGGTTCACCTTGGTTTTAAAGCAGAAAAAACCCCCGGGGTACTTGATAAAACACCAGAAAACAGAGAAGAAGCAATTATTCTTGCTACTCTCAAAGACCTTCTTGTGAAAGAGCCGGGGAAATGGACAAGGACAGTAAGTGAGCTGAAAGGAATTTCAGAAGAGACAACAACCGGAGTTCACAGGTTGTACCAGATGCTCGAAAACGGCGAACTGCTTGTACCTGCAATAAATGTTAACGATTCTGTTACTAAATCAAAGTTCGATAATCTTTATGGATGCCGCGAGTCGCTTGCCGATGGTATAAAAAGGGCAACTGATGTTATGCTTGCCGGAAAAGTAGTTGTTGTTTGCGGTTATGGTGATGTTGGAAAGGGATGTGCCCGTTCAATGAAATCGTATGGTTCAAGGGTTATCGTTACAGAAATAGATCCGATATGTGCACTGCAGGCCTCTATGGAAGGATTCGAGGTTAAAACTGTTGAAGATACTCTTGGCGAAGGGAATATTTTTGTTACCGCTACAGGAAACAAGGATATTATTACTGTCGCTCATATGATGAAAATGAAAGATCAGGCTATTGTCTGCAATATTGGCCATTTTGATAATGAGATACAGGTTGATACCCTTAACGAACTGAAGGAAGTTGAGAAGATCAATATTAAACCTCAGGTTGATAAGTACCTCTTCCCTGATGGCCATTCCATTTTTATGCTGGCTGAAGGAAGACTTGTAAATCTGGGCTGTGCAACTGGCCATCCTTCCTTTGTTATGAGTAACTCTTTCAGTAACCAGACCCTTGCTCAGATTGAACTCTGGCAAAAAAATTATGAGATCGGAGTTTACAGGCTTCCAAAAGACCTCGATGAAGAGGTGGCACGCCTCCATCTCGACCAGCTTGGTGTTAAACTTACTAAACTTACCAAGGAACAATCTGATTATATCGGAGTTCCGGAATCGGGCCCTTATAAACCTGATCATTACAGATACTAATAGAAAATAAAATATTGAAAAAGGAGGTTGTTATTATTAACAGCCTTTTTTTTTGAGCATAGGTGTTACTTTATTAACAATAGATTGCTCAATCGGAAGTATCCAGCAGCCCTGCCGGAATAAATCAGTTATTCCAGACTCTGACAAACCTGCCGTCAAAGTATGTCCTGTAGTTTTTAAGGGGATACCTGCCAATGCCACTGTAAGGCGTTCCTCCTGCAGAAAGTAAATATGTTGTGCCGCATTTGGGACATGTTCCCATTGTAAAATCAACTTTAACCTTAATACTCAGGCCATTAACTTCATAGTCATGCGGGCAGGTGCGGTCATAAGCATAAAACTCATCAACGCTCCGGTAGATAATAATTCCGTTACCATTAAATCCGCCGGCATAGTGGCCCCAGTTATTTGTGCTGGCATCGACTGTATCCGAACCCATTGCATTCAGTCCAACAAACTCAGGGTCGTTAAGATCGAGTGTGAAATCCACAATGACGTCAGGTATTACATCATTTTTGCTGTTTTCACATGAAATAAAGGCGATGGCAAATGCCATTGAAATTAAAAAAAATCTTATTTTTGAATATAACCTCACCTGGGAATAATTATAAATAAATGTCGTTTAGCATAGAAAATCTTATGAAAGGCTTTATTTTAATGCAAAGATAGGTAAAATAGTTCTTGGGAATATTTGTAATCTCAGGAATAGATGATTTTCCTTTAGAAGTTTACATCTGTTAGGGAGGAAAAAAATACTTTTGAAAAACATTATTTACGAATACAATTTTTCGGATTGACTTTTTAAATCCCCATTGGACGGGGACTAAATAATAACTATATATGGGATCAGTCTCAGAACATTTTTACATCGGTCTAGATATTGGCGGGACCAAATGCGCAGTTGTAATTGGCAACGGTGATTTTACCATTCTTCGGAAAATCTTTTTCGAAACAAGTACCGACAGGCGGGGCTATGTCGAAATACTTGATGAGTTCAAGACACATATCGACACTTTGCTGCTTGAATTTCCGAAAAGCGGACTCAAAAGAATCGGTATCAGTTGCGGCGGGCCACTCGATTCGGTCAAAGGGGAGATCTATTCACCGCCTAATCTTCCGGGCTGGGACAACGTACCCATTGTCAGGATATTTGAGGAGGCTTACGGAGTTCCTGTTTCCATACAGAACGATGCCAATGCCTGTGCACTGGCCGAATGGCTTATGGGAGCCGGCAAAGGAACGCGCAATATGATCTTCCTTACTTTCGGCACAGGTATGGGATCTGGTCTTATCCTGAATGGGAACCTCTACGCAGGCACCAACGATCTCGGGGGTGAAGTGGGCCATATGCGGCTGGCCGATTCAGGTCCTGTAGGATTCGGAAAGGCCGGTTCTTTCGAGGGTTTCTGCTCAGGAGGAGGAATAGCCCAGTTAGCCAGAACCGTGGTGCTCGAACGCTTGGGAAAGAATATCCCGGTAGGATTTTGTCCTACGGCAGAGCTGGCCGGAAACATCGATGCGAAGGCTGTGGCTATTGCCGCCCTGCAAGGAGATGAGGCAGCTCTTGAAATCATTCGGATCTCCGGGGAATATCTTGGTCGCGGACTGGCAATTTTGATAGACCTTCTTAATCCGCAGTGCATTGTGATCGGCAGCATTTTTGCTAGAAACGAAAACCTCTTCCGTCCTCACATCAACCGGATTCTGGAACAGGAGGCTATCCCGCTGGCGCTGGAAGTTTGTAAAATAGTACCGGCAGCCCTGGGCGATACCATCGGCGACTATGCAGCTTTGTGTGTAGCGATCTACGAAAATAAATATTGTAATAATTGAAAATGAAGAATTTATTGGCATTGAAAATTTTAATTCTGGTTTTAACTGTTTTTTTCGCAATTGGTTCAGCCAATGGACAGGTTATTGATCCGGGAAATCCTTCAGGCAGGGAAAAGGAGCTGGCATTAAGGAGGAAAGGGTTAAATGAAAAAAAAGGGGTTGGTGAAAAAAAAAGAAGTACAAAACCTGTTTCCAGAAAAGAACAGGAGGCAAACGAAAAAAAGCTTAAGAAAGAATATGCGGAATCTGTAAAAATGAACCAGAAAAGAGCATTCGATATTCAAACGCCGGAAGTTAAAGCACGCATGAAACAAAATCAAAAAGAGATTACCGTCAGGGAAAAAACACGAAAGAAAAAAAATCATTCCGGGACAAAAAAGGCAGAAAAAAAATATGACTGAGCAATAAATTACCTGATAAATACCTGAATTGCTTATGTTCACCTATTTTTATTTGTAAATAGTTAAAAGATTTTGTATATTTGTTTTTGAAGAGTTCCGGCAAACCCGGAATTCTTTTTATTTTTTTAATATAAGAGAGAAAAATGTCTGAGGTTATATACGTGACAGTGGAAGGTCTGCAAAAACTAAAGGAGGATCTCGATCAGTTGAGAAATGTCGAGAGGCCTTCAATATCCAGGCAGATAGCAGATGCAAGAGATAAAGGTGACCTGTCTGAAAATGCTGAGTATTCTGCAGCCAAAGAAGCCCAGGGTATGCTTGAAATGAAAATTTCAAAACTTGAGGATATTGTCGCAAGATCGAGGATTATTGATGAATCAAAAATCGACACCTCATCTATCAGAATACTTAATAAGGTGAAGATCAGGAATCAAACCAATAATACGATTATGGAATATCAGCTTGTTCCTGAAAGTGAAGCAAATTTCAAGCTGGGAAAGATAGCTGTAAGTTCTCCTATAGCACAGGGGCTTATAGGAAAAAAAGTGGGTGATGTTGTACAGATAAAAGTGCCATCCGGGATAATTCATTTTGAGGTAATATCTATTTCACACTGATAATACTTTATTCAAATCATCATGGCAACAATTTTTACAAGAATCATTGATGGTGAAATTCCTTGTTATAAAATCGCTGAGGACGAAAATTATTTTGCTTTCCTCGACATTAATCCGTTAAAGGCGGGCCATACTCTCGTGATACCGAAAAAGGAGACTGATTACATCTTTGATCTTGATGACAAAATGCTTTCAGGGCTCATCCTTTTCTCGAAGAAGATTTCACAGGCAATTAAAATTGCTGTTCCATGTAAACGTATCGGGGTGGCAATACTTGGACTTGAGGTTCCCCACGCCCATATCCATCTTGTGCCTATGGACACAATGGAGGATGTAAATTTCAGGAATCCAAAGCTTAAATTATCTTCCGAAGAATTTAAAGAGATTGCTGCCGGTATAAGCCGGAACGTTATACTCTGATCTGATAATTCTGCTCGCTGCATGAGCTATCTTTATAATTTGTGGGACGACTTTATCAGTCTGCTCTTTCCACGGCTTTGTTATGGTTGCGGAAATGATTTACTCAGAAATGAAAATCTTATCTGCACCGGATGTTATGTTGTTATCCCAAGAACGAACTACCATCTTGATGAGAATAATCAGGTAGCACAACTATTCTGGGGAAGATGCCGGCTGGAAAAGGCTGCTGCCTTCTCATTTTATACCAGGGGAAGCCGGATCAGAAATCTTATCCATAACCTTAAATATAAAGGAGTAAAAGAGATCGGTAATGAACTTGGCCGGATCTATGGATTATCTCTGAAATCTTCAGGATTTATGTCAGATATTGATCTTATTCTTCCGGTCCCGCTTCATGCTTCAAAAAAACGGGTGCGGGGCTTTAACCAGAGTGAAACCATTTCAACAGGTATTGGTGAAGTAACAGACTTGCCTGTCAGCATCGTTTCTTTGGTAAGAATAACGGCATCAGCCACTCAGACAACACGATCGCGTTACGAACGTTGGACAAATGTTGAAGGGATTTTTGCTGTTACAGATCCGGAATTTATCAGGGGCAGACACATCCTGCTTGTCGACGATGTTATTACGACAGGATCGACAATAGAATCGTGTGTTAATGAGCTTCTTAAGGTTGAAGGTGTAAAAGTAAGTGTTGTTGCTTTAGCTTTTGCGGTAGTTTAGCTTATGGATCTACTTAATTCTGCCGGGATTCTTGTTCATAAAATCCTTCCAGCTGTTATAGGCTTTTTCCTGAACAGGATTATTGGTCTGGTAGAAGTGGCATAATGCGGCAGCCAGACCATCAGTTGCATCCAGTTTTATATCTGTTAGGCTGAACTTTAATATATTCATAAGCATTGCTGCAACCTGCTCTTTTGAGGCTGCTCCCTGCCCGGTAATAGACATTTTTATCTTTCTGGGAGCATATTCAAAAATTGGCAATGAACGTGTGAGTGCTGCCGCAATTGCTGCCCCCTGGGCTCGTCCCAGTTTTAGCATCGACTGAACATTTTTACCGTAGAAAGGAGCCTCGATAGCCAGTTCATCGGGGTGATACTCATCGATAATACCTGCCGTTCTTTCAAAAATATGTTTAAGCTTAAGGTAAGGATCTTCAATCTTTGTCAGATCTATTAACCCTATTGAAATGAGCTCCGGTACAGTACCTTTAGTTTTTATTACGCCATAGCCTGTTATGCTGGTTCCCGGATCTATTCCAAGAATTATCCTCTCTATTGGTTTCGTTTTCAATAACTTAATCTAAACTATTACTTCTCAGTGGCAAATCCATTATTCATCCATGCCGGTTTTTCTGAAAACTGTGGATGACGTTTAAAGTCCGATCCTCCTTTTGTGGAAACAGATCCGTTTTCAAGGTAATAGATAGCCTCCTTCAGGCAAAGTTCATCCCTTTCTTTAAAATCGTGGGTGATATCATCCGATACATTTTTGGCAGGATAAATGCCATCGAAGAAATCACCTTCATCATTTTTGTTTACGATTTTGAAAGTAATCGGCCACATCCAGTATTTCTGACCTATATCCCATCCGTTCATCCCGGTAGGCTTGCCGTTGGTTGTATCGCCAATGCTTACTACATTAAGCATTGGTTTAAGTCCGTTCATCACTGCTTCGCTTGCAGAGGCTGTCGATCGTGATGTGATTACGACCAGGCGTGAAAGATTCATCGGAGAAGCTGTTGTTGAAAATGGCAAAACAGAGTTTGCAGCTTGCCTCTTATCATTATACGACAGTTTTGCAAAGGTTGTCCCTGAATATCCGTTACCTGCAATGTAATTTGCGAGTAATGTGGCAACAGAGAGATATCCTCCTGAATTATACCTAAGGTCAAGTATCAGATCGGTTACGTTATTCGCCTTAAAGTAACTAAATGCTTCGGCAAGCTCACCTACAGAGGGTGTTATGAAAGATTCAAAAACAAGCTGCCCTGTAATTCCGGATTTGAGGTGGAGGGTATCACGATAAAGGACGGAGTTTACCGTGAATGAAGTTTTTGTTGATGAGATTGTTACTTCTGTTCCATCGGGACGCTGAAATAAAAAGATATTTGTTCTTCCCGAGACGGAGGGTCCGATAATATTTGTGTAGGCAGCGGCGTCACCCGATTTAAGTACAGAAGCAATGTCCTGGCTGTTTATTTTTTTTACGATCCAGCCTCTGCGTACGCCTTCATAATAGAGAGGCGATTTTGAATAGATCATCACTATTCTGGCAACCCCGGAATCGTCAAGGCCGATACGAAAGCCATGGCCCACAAAGGTTCCCATCATCTGAGCTTCAAATTCAGCATAATCAGCAACAAAGCTCCAGCGGTCGAGGGTTTTATAGCGCATGGCTTCAAGAAGACTGGCCGGACTGTCATAGTTTGCTTTTGTGCTTTCGGTGACGGCCATTGTTTCCTGCATATTGTACCAGTAATACCAGTCTTTCAAAATATAGAATAAACTATCTCTTGCCATTGCAGGAGTTAATGAATCCGGTGCAACACTTTGTTTCCTGCACGATACAGATATCAGAGGAATAATTATTAATAAGAGAAAAAACTTCTTCATAGGTTTAAAGTTAAAAAATTTAAATCCCTGCCGGCTTTCTGTTCTGAATCAGGATTCCAGAAATAATCAGCAATAATCCGGCCGGTGTTGTATAATAAACGGGTTCATGAAGTATAAAGTGTACAAATATAAGAGAAAGAAATGGAGCAAGGTAAACAAGGTTGCTTACTTTGTCGGTGGTGGTGGCCATCTGCAGCGCCTTCAGCCAGAAGAAGAATGTGATGCCCATTTCAAATGCACCCACATAAACAGAAGCAATAACCCCTTTCAGGCTTACTTCAACCTGCCATTTTCCTGAAATGATGATTGCAGCCAGAAGGAAAAATGATCCAAAAAGAAAACTGAGAAAGAGTTTAACTGATTCGTCTCTTTTGTCTCTGACATTCAGTATAAAATAGACTGCCCAGAATATTGAGCTTCCGGTAGCGAGGAAAACACCAGTCAGGTCAGAATTAATATGACCGAAGAGCTTTCCCTGTGAAGAGATAATATATACCCCGGCAAAACTTATAAGGAGGGCAATGAAGCTTTTTCTTTCAATCTTCTGCTTTAAAAAAGGAACTGAAAGGAAAACGAGTATTACGGGCCATATCATATTGAGAGGCTGTGCAACCTGTGCCGGCAGCAGCTGATAAGCCTTAAGCAGAATCAGATAATAAAGAAACGGATTAATGAAACCCAGTATTGCAGAGCTCAGGAGTTCTTTCCCTGAAGAACTTTTCAGAAGGGCTGTTTTTCTGCCGGCCAGTACAATGATAAAAAGTACGAGCGCAGATGTAATTGAAGCGATAGTAAGCATTGGCAGAACATCCAGTTCACCAAGGCTTATTTTAAAGGCAGTAGGAACCGTTGACCAGAAAATGATTGCCAATCCGGCATAAATATAGGATTGCCTGGTACGGTCCATTATCTGAATCTGGTTTAATCGATCAGATCAAATCCGGTATATGGAATCAGTACAGGAGGCACTTTAATTCCTGAATCAGTCTGATTATTCTCAAGGATTGCTGCAACAATTCTTGGCAGAGCCAGAGCGCTGCCGTTAAGTGTATGTACAAGTCGGGTCTGTTTGTCATTCTTCTCTTTAAACCTGCATTTCAGCCTGTTAGCCTGAAATGACTCAAAGTTTGATACAGAGCTGACCTCCAGCCAGCGTTTCTGAGCAGCCGACCACACTTCGAAATCGTATGTGAGTGCTGATGTAAATGACATGTCACCACCGCAAAGGCGTAATATCCGGTAGGGAAGTCCAAGCTTTGCGACAAGACTTTCCACATGGCTAACCATCTCTTCCAGAGATTCATATGAGTGATCGGGATGTGCAATCCTGACTATTTCTACTTTATCAAACTGGTGAAGGCGGTTCAATCCTCTTACATGAGCTCCCCACGACCCTGCCTCTCTTCTGAAACAAGGAGTATAGGCAACATTTTTAACGGGAAGCATCTCTGCATTCAGAATCACATCCCTGTAAATATTTGTAACAGGAACTTCTGCTGTAGGGATCATATAAAAGTTGTCAATGGTGGCATGATACATCTGACCCTCCTTGTCGGGTAACTGGCCTGTACCAAAGCCTGAGTCTTCATTGACCATTATGGGAGGCATGATCTCACGGTAGCCGGCTTTTTCACCTTCATCAAGGAAAAAGTTGATAAGGGCTCGTTGCAGTTTGGCCCCTTTTCCTTTGTAAACAGGAAACCCGGCTCCGGTAAGCTTTATACCCAGATCAAAGTCGATAATATCATATTTTTTTATAAGATCCCAGTGAGGAAGCGCTGTTTCAGAGATAACCGGCATTATACCACCTTCCCGAACATTCACATTATCATCAGCTCCGAAGCCTGGTGAAACAGATTCGTGCGGAAGATTAGGCAACCTGATGATTTCGTTTTTCAGGTCATTATCAATAGGTATCAGTTTGTCGGTTAACTCTTTGATTTCCTCTTTAAGTGAATATGTCTTATCCTTGGCTGCCTCAGCTTCTTCTTTTTTCCCCTCTTTCATGAGCGATCCGATCTCTTTGGAGATCCTGTTCATCTCACTTTGCAGCATATCTGTTTTTAATTGAATTTCCCTGCGGGAGGAGTCAAGTACAAGAATTCTGTCAATTATCTCTTCTGCTTTAAAGTTTTTTACTTTCAGCCTTTCAATGATAAATTCTTTTTTTTCGCGGATAAGGTTAATCGTTAACATATTCGGTTATGAGTTAATAAAAAAAGCAGGCCATAAAAGCCTGCTGTAAAAATATTAAAAAACTCCCGATAATACTTTCCTTCAGCAGAAAAGAATTCCGGGAGTAATATCTTTTTCAAAAAAGATTTATTCACTTACCTGTACCGGAATAACCGATACATAAGTCTTATTATCTCTTTTCCTTTTGAACTCAACTGCTCCATCGGCAAGAGCAAAAAGAGTGTGGTCTTTTCCAAGGCCAACATTGAGACCCGGATTATGTTTTGTACCTCTCTGGCGAACTATGATGTTGCCGGCTTTAGCTACCTGGCCTCCGAAGAGTTTCACACCCAATCGTTTACTCTGAGAATCGCGACCGTTACGTGAACTACCTGCTCCTTTCTTGTGTGCCATAATCTTATATTTTTATTTTCTTATATTTTTATTTTATTATTCTTTCCCTTTTGCTGGTTTCTTTGCAGCAGGTTTTTTTGCGGCAACTTTTTTCTCAGCGGGTATTTTTGCAGCTGTTTTTTTCCCTTTTGCCGGTTTCTCAGCAACAGTTTCCTCAGCAACAATCTCTTCTTTCTTTGCAATTACTCTTACAGGGGCAGCTATTCCGTTAATACTTGTAATTTCTACCTGTGTAAAATTCTGACGATGACCATTTTTTACCCTGTAACCTTTTTTTCTCTTCTTTTTGAAGACAATTACTTTATCGCCTCTCACGTGGTCGAGGATCTTTCCTTCAACAACAACATCTTTTATTGTAGGCTCTCCAACGGTAATTTTACCATCATCCTCAAGTAAAAGAACCTTATCAAATATCATCTGGTTTCCCTCTTCTGATTCGAGACGGTGGACAAAAATCTTTTTGCCATTCTCTACTTTAAACTGCTGACCTGCAATTTCTACGATTGCGTACATCTTATAAATTTATTACGTTACTCCGTGAGGCGTATATAATTCAATGATCATATAACTTCATTTGCCCCCTTCGGATTTATCCAAATTCGGACTGCAAAGATATACAAATTAGATTATTTACAAACCAATAAGGCGAATATTTTAATTGCTGATGCAAAACCCAAATAAGATTGAGGATCAGTATGAAATCCCGTAGTTGAATAAAGCCTTTCAATATGATTTTAGTGGACATATGTTGATAAAAAATATTAATGTTCCCCTTACTCTTACTGGTAATATATTTATATTTGTAAAACACAAACAAAATCATCTTATTTATCTGATGCATATACAATTGATATGAAGAAAGTTAAGCTAAAGGTTATGGGCATATCTTACAGTCAGACTCAATCCGGAGCTTACGCATTGATATTGATTGAGGAAGATGGAGATAGAAGGATTCCTATTATTATCGGCGGGTTTGAAGCTCAGGCGATAGTTATTAAGCTTGAAAACCTCGATCCTCCCCGTCCTTTGACACACGACCTTTTCAAAAAAATGGCTGATGAGTTTAATATTTCTGTTATGGAAGTTGTAATCTATAAACTGGAAGAAGGGGTATTCTTCTCACAGCTCGTTTGCAACAATGGACGGAAAGAATTTTCTATCGACAGCAGAACATCTGATGCTGTGGCACTTGCATTAAGGTTTGGCTGTCCGATATTTATTGCAGAGAATATTCTGGATAAAGCAGGTATAACTATTAATTCTTCCGATACCGATATGACTTCAATTAATGAGACAGAAAGTTTATTTGAACCTGAAAAAAATAAATATGGCACCTATTCTGATGAAGAGCTCTATAAAATAATTGACGAGTCGGTTAAAACAGAAGATTATGAGCGTGCAGCTGCTGTAAGGGATGAGATTGAAAAAAGAAAAAGGCGTAAGGTTTAAACGTCGGTGAATACTTCGAGATCAGAAAAAATCATAAATATTTTAAGAATGAAAAAAATAATTATTCTGGGTTTTTTATTTGTATCCGCCGCCGGAAATCTATTTTCAAAAGATTATAAAGTCAGTTCACCTGACGGGAAAATTTCCCTTACCGTAGTTGTCGGGAACGAAATAAAATGGTCTGCCGAAGTTGATGGGAAAGAGGTTCTCAGTTCTTCAAAGATAGCCATGGTACTGGCTGATGGCAAAGTGATGGGACAGAATGAAAAAGTCAGAAGTGCAAAACCCGGCCGGCTCGATGAAATCATTATACCGGTGGTGGCAAATAAGCGATCGGAGATAAGAGACAATTGCAATATCCTTATTCTCGCCTTTAATTCAGGCTTTTCACTTCAGTTCAGAGCATATGATGATGGATTTGCCTACAGGTTTGAGACATCTTTAAAAGAAGATATTACGGTTAAGAATGAGATATCCGAAATGATGTTCCCTTCCGGTTCTCATTCCTGGTTTCCTTCTGAAACCAGCTTTATGTCGCATAATGAAAGAGTATTTATCTATTCTTCACTTGACACTGTAGGGATAAAACATCTTGCCAGCCTGCCGGCACTTTTTAAGGTAAACGGAACAAATGTCCTTATAACTGAATCTGATATTGAGGATTATCCCGGTATGTGGATAAAGGGAGCTGGTTCCGGAAAAATATCTGCCGTATGGCCGGGATACCCTGATACTGAAAAACTGAAAGGAGACAGGGATCTGTTTGTGACAAGTACGAAAGAGTATATTGCAAAAACAAAAGGGACCCGTACATTTCCATGGAGGGCATTTGTTATTGCCCGGAATGATGTTAACCTCATTGAAAGCGATCTGGTATTCAAACTGGCTCCCCCAAATAAAATTGAAGATACAAAATGGATCAGACCGGGTCAGGTTGCATGGGACTGGTGGAATGCCAATAATATTTCCGGAGTTGATTTCAGAGCCGGTATTAATGACGACACCTACAAATATTATATTGATTTTGCTTCAAAGAACGGCATTGAATATATAATTCTTGATGAAGGATGGTATAAGCTGGGCAATGTTCTTGAACAGGCCGACGGCATTAATGTTTCTGAGCTTTGCAAATATGCCGCTGGAAAAAACGTTGGAATTATCTTATGGGTTGTGTGGAAAACGTTCAATGATCAGATGGATCAGGCGCTTGACCTTTATGGGAAATGGGGAGTAAAAGGGATAAAAGTCGATTTCATGCAGCGCGACGATCAGCCTGTTGTTAATTTTTACCGCGAGGCTACACGTAAAACTGCTGAACATCATATGCTTATAGATTTTCACGGAGCCTTTAAACCTGATGGGATCGGACGTACTTATCCGAATGCACTTACACGCGAAGGGGTAAAAGGTATGGAAAATAATAAGTGGAGTAAAGATATTAATCCCGATCATGATGTCACAATTCCTTTTACCAGAATGGTTGCCGGGCCAATGGATTATACTCCGGGAGCAATGATCAACATGGATAGCGCAAACTTTACTCCTCAGTTTACCCGTCCGGAAAGCCAGGGGACAAGAGTTCACCAGATTGCATTATATATTATCTATGAAAGTCCTTTGCAGATGCTTTCAGACAGCCCTTCAAACTATATGAAAGAGCAGGAATCGACCGATTTTATTGTAAATATTCCCGTTGTCTGGGATGATCTTAAAGGGTTAGGAGGAAAAGTGGGAGATTATCTGCTTCTTGCCAGAAGATCGGGAAAAGAGTGGTTTGTTGGAGCACTTACAGACTGGACCGCCCGTGACATGGAGCTTGACCTTTCTTTCCTGTCGCCCGGAGAATATACTATGGATATATTTCAGGATGGCATTAATGCCGACAGATATGCCTCAGACTATAAACACCTGAGATCCGGTGTTAAAGCAGGTGATAAGATTAAGATACATCTGGCTCCGGGAGGAGGCTATGCAGCAAGGATTTCACCTAAACAATAAACAGCGTATTTGAGATGAAGCAATATCTTGACCTTCTGGATCATGTTATAAAAAACGGTACTGAAAAAACAGACAGGACAGGTACCGGAACAATAAGTGTATTTGGCTATCAGATGCGATTTAACCTTGAAGAGGGGTTTCCGCTTCTGACAACGAAGAAGCTGCATCTGAAGTCGATTATTCACGAATTGCTCTGGTTTATTTCGGGAGATACCAATATCAGGTACCTTAACGAAAACGGAGTAAAGATCTGGGATGCCTGGGCTGATAAGGATGGAAACCTGGGTCCGGTATACGGATATCAGTGGAGGTCCTGGCCGGACAGCAAAGGGAAAAATATCGATCAGCTATCGGATGTTATCAGTTCCATAAAAAAATCCCCCGACTCACGCCGCCATATTGTAAGCGCCTGGAATGTAGGAGAATTAGACAAGATGGCCCTTCCTCCATGCCATATTATGTTCCAGTTTTATGTTGCAGGCGGAAGATTGTCATGCCAGCTATATCAGCGGAGTGCTGATATTTTTCTTGGGGTTCCTTTCAATATTGCATCTTATTCTCTTCTTACTCTTATGGTTGCACAGGCAACAGGGCTGAAGCCCGGAGATTTTGTACATACTCTTGGCGATGCACATATTTACCTCAACCATATGGAACAGGTTAAACTACAGCTTACTCGGGCACCTTATCATCTGCCCGGAATGGTCATAAACCCTGAAGTAAATGATATACTAAAGTTCAGGTTTGATGATTTTGCATTAACGGATTATGTTTCCCATCCTCATATTAAAGGTGAAATTTCGGTATAATATATAAGGTATGATTTCAATTATTGCAGCTGTTTCCGACGATTTGGGAATTGGAAAGGATAATGAACTTTTGTGGAAAATTTCTGAAGATCTTAAGCGGTTTAAGAAGCTGACTCTCGGGAATACGGTTATAATGGGAAAAAGAACCTGGGAATCGTTACCCCGTCGTCCTTTGCCGGATAGGAAGAATATCGTACTTACAGATGTGCCTGATGAATGTATAGATGGTTCATTAACAGTATATTCAATCGAAGATGCACTTAGTAAATGTTATCCGGATGAAGAAATATTTGTGATGGGAGGGGGAAGTGTGTACCGGCAGTTTATGTCTCTCGCTGATCAGCTTTTTATAACCCATGTTCACAAAGATGCGCCGGCAGATGTCTATTTTCCTGCTATTGATCCGGAAATATGGGAAGTTGCAGGTAAGGAAGAATTCATTGCTAACGAAAGCAACGCCATTCCGTATACATATACTATTTACAGGAGAAAAGGAAAATAGAGCGGTGACGGGTAGGTTGAGTAATAAATTATGAAGCTTTCAGAACTTTCAGGTTTATTATCTCAAGTTTATGGCTGGCATAGTCAATGGTTATCTGCAGGTCTGTTGCATCGGCAGAGGGCATTTCGAACATTGCATCAAGCATAATAGCTTCGCATATTGATCTTAACCCACGGGCACCAAGTTTGAATTCAATTGCCCTGTCAACAATATAATCAAGAACCCCGTCTTCAAATGTAAGGTTGATATTATCCATCCTGAACAGTTTGATATACTGTTTCACCAGAGCATTTTTTGGTTCAGTAAGGATAGCTCTGAGGGCATCGCGGTCGAGTGGATTAAGATGTGAAAGTACCGGAAGTCTTCCGATTATTTCCGGAATGAGGCCAAAAGCCCTGAGATCCTGCGGAGCAATATACTGTAGCAGGTTATCTTTATCAACCTTATCTCTTATTTTGGAAGCACCGAATCCAACAATCTGGGTATTAAGCCGTTGAGCAATTTTCTTTTGTATACCCTCAAAAGCGCCACCGCAAATAAACAGGATATTCTTTGTATCGACAGGTATCATTTTCTGTTCAGGATGTTTACGTCCACCCTGTGGCGGAACGTTAACGATTGATCCTTCAAGTAATTTAAGAAGCCCCTGCTGAACACCTTCCCCTGATACATCGCGGGTTATTGAAGGGTTGTCGCCTTTTCTGGCAATCTTGTCAATTTCATCAATAAAGACGATACCTTTTTCAGCCGCTTTCACATCATAATCTGCGTTTTGCAGAAGGCGTGTCAGAAGGCTTTCAATATCTTCACCCACATAGCCGGCTTCGGTAAGAACAGTTGCATCGACAATTGTGAATGGGACATGAAGCATTTTTGCAACTGTACGGGCCAGCAGCGTTTTTCCGGTACCCGTTTCTCCGACAAGAATTATGTTTGATTTTTCTATTTCAATATCGTCGGCATCGGCCTTTTGCATCAGCCTTTTGTAGTGATTATAAACAGCTACGGAAATTATCTTCTTAGCCATATCCTGACCAATAATATACTGATCGAGAAATTTTTTTATTTCGGTTGGTTTAAGAAGGTTTATTGAATCGAATGAAACATTCTTTTTGCTGCCAAGTTCTTCGTTCATTATGCTGTGAGCCTGTTCTATACAGTGATCACAAATATGACCTTCGAGACCTGCAACCAGCATATTAGCCTCTTTCTTGGTTCTTCCGCAAAATGAACATTTATCCATCTGAAACTATTTTTTTGTTTTCTGGAGGATCTCGTCAATCATTCCGTAGTCTTTAGCTTCCTGAGATGTCATCCAGTAATCTCTGTCAGAATCTTTTTCTACTTTCTCGATTGTATTTCCTGAATGAAGGGCAATAATTTCATAAAGCTCTTTCTTCAATTTTACTATTTCGCGAACGGTAATTTCAATATCTGAAGCCTGCCCTTCTGCTCCGCCCATTGGCTGATGGATCATTATCCGGGAGTGTTTCAGTGCAGATCTTTTTCCTTTTTTTCCGGCTGTCAGCAGAACGGCTCCCATTGAGGCTGCCATTCCGGTACAGATTGTGGCAATATCAGCAGAGATATACTGCATTGTATCGTAAATTCCAAGTCCGGCATTAACTGACCCGCCGGGGGTATTGAAGTATATCTGAATATCTTTTCCGGGATCGGATGAATCGAGATATAGGAGCTGTGCCTGTATGATGTTTGCAACATAATCGTCAATAGGCAGTCCGAGAAAGATAATTCTGTCCATCATAAGACGTGAAAAGACATCCATCGAAGCCACATTTAATTGTCTTTCTTCAATAATTGTCGGCGAAATATAACTTCCGTAAACTGATGTGTACCTGTGCAGATTCAGACTGCTGATTCCGCGTTTGCTTTTTGCATACTTCCCAAAATCGTCAAGAATACTCATATTTTCAGGCTATAAAATTAACAAACAAAGATAGTAAATATAAAAATATTTATCGCAATGCCTTGATTACTATTCAAAAAGCTTATTAAACTCTTCAACAGTAACACTTTTATTTTCAATTTTCACAAGCTCCTGTAAGAGGAGAAGGATTTTTTCTTCAAGGATTTTTTCAGCAATTTTTTTAGCATCCTCTTCCCGTTTGAGAGTCTCCTTTGCATAGTTGTTTATCTGTTCATCGGTGGCATAGAACAGGCCATACTGCTGGAACTGATATCTTGTTACGAGGGCAGCTTCCTGAAGCAATTCTTCTTCAGTGATCTTCACTTCGTTGTCGCGTGCAACTTTATTTCTTATGAGCTGCCATCTAAGGTCTTTCCGGAAATTATCAAATTCCGTATCAATTTGATCCTGAGTTGTATTCTCATTCACTTTCAGCAGCCATCTTTTCAGGAACTCTTCAGGAAGAAGAAAATCGGTTTTCTCCAGTGTCAGTGCTTTGATGTCCATCCTGAGTTTGAAATCGCTTTCGCGTTTCAGGTTTAAGGTGATTTCATCTTCAACCTTTTTAATGAACTCCTCTGTTGTGTTCACTACTCCTTCTCCATATATTCTGTCGAATAGCTCTTTTCCTATTTCAGCAGGATAGAAGCGGCTTATATCGCTTATTGTAAATCTGAAATTCCCTCCAAGTTCAGCTATTTCCTCTTTTTTCTTATGTAGAATTCCGGCTATTTCAGTATCGTTTGGGAAAGCTTTTTTCAGGTCAAAATCGATGGAATCGTTCAGGCTTTTACCGATAAACAGCTCCTGTATCATTTTATCTTTAATGATATCAATACCAATTGAGGTCTCTTCAACAGAATGGCCATCGGGTATCAGGTTGCCATTCTCGTCAAGAGCTTCAATTTTACCTTTTATCACATCCTTTTCTTCTGTAATGTCAGCTTTTCTGAGCTCTCCATAGCGGCGGGCATAGTTTTCCAGAGAATCGTTTTTCATCTTTTCATCGATGATGATCTCATAACAGGTAACTTTATTTTTTTTGCTGAGCTTCAATTCGATAGTCGGAGTGAGACCAAGCTCAAATGAAAAGGTAAAATCTTCCTGCGTGTTGAAGTCCATTTTATCCTGCTCATCTGTTTTTGGAAGCGGGTCGCCTAGTATTTCAAGTTTTTCGTCAGTGAAGTATTTCTGGATGTTTTCAGATACGATTTTGTTGATCTCTTCAACCTGTACTGCTCTGTAATACATCTTCTTTATCATACCCATAGGAACCATTCCGGGACGAAATCCTTTGATATTTGCTTTTTTTCTGTAATCCTTTAAAACGTTATCGACATTTACCTCATAATCGGCTTTTTCGATCTTAACTGTTAATACAGCATTCAGATCGTCGATGTTTTCTCTGTTGATATTCATTTTTATTCTTGTTTATTGCATTGTTAAAAAAACCGCCAAAACGCACTGATTAAGATTGTTACGGGCGGTTTGACATTATGTGCGGATGAAGGGACTCGAACCCCCACGCCTTACGGCACAAGATCCTAAGTCTTGCTCGGCTACCAATTACGACACATCCGCGGTAAAATTCTCCGCAAAAGTATAATAATTTATTATCAAAACAAATTGATTATATTACCTGCGCAGTTCAAAGTTCTTTCCAAGGTACACTTTTCTTACATGCTCATCATCTGCAAGTTGTGCTGATGTTCCTGATTTCAGGATCCGGCCTTCGAAAAGGAGATAGGCCCGGTCGGTAATGGAAAGTGTCTCATGAACATTGTGGTCGGTAATGAGAATGCCTATATTTTTATCTCTTAGTTTAGAAACAATTTCCTGAATATCTTCAACAGCGATGGGGTCAACTCCGGCAAAAGGTTCGTCGAGCAGGATAAACTTTGGTTTGAGGGCAAGTGCCCTGGCAATTTCTGTACGTCTTCTCTCACCACCAGAGAGTTGTATACCTTTGCTTCTTCTTATTTTATGAAGACCGAATTCATTTATCAGAGTTTCTAGCCTTTCTCTTTGCTCCTCTTTAGGCAACCCCGACATCTCAAGAACTGCACGAATATTATCTTCAACAGACATGTTTCGGAATACCGAAGCTTCCTGTGCAAGATACCCAATTCCTTTTCTTGCACGTTTATAAACCGGCTGCGATGTTATCTCTTCATTATCAAGAAATATTTTTCCCTCTCTTGGACGTATCAGGCCAACTATCATGTAAAACGTAGTGGTTTTGCCTGCCCCGTTAGGTCCAAGCAAACCAACTATCTCGCCCTGCTCAACCTCGACCGAAACATGGTCAACAACTGTCCTGCTGCGGTACTTTTTTACAAGATTTTCAGTGTACAGTTTCATCAGTTATTCTATGAAGTAGTTGTTTCAGTTTCAGGTTCAGTTTTCTTTTCATCATCATCATTGAAGAACTCACTTCGCTCTTTTTCCTTTTGTTTCATTACTCTTCCTGAAATTAAAATGCTGACCTCATAAAGAATAAGAAGCGGAATGGCGACCAGAGTCTGGGAAAAGACATCAGGAGGAGTGATTATTGCAGCAATAATAAAGATAACCACAATTGCATGCTTTCTGTATTTTCTCATAAAAGTTGGTGTTATCACACCTACTTTAGTTAGAAAGAAAGCGATTATCGGAAGTTCAAAGACCAGTCCTGTAGCCAGGCAAATGGAGGTAAGAGTACCGATATAAGACCTTATATTTATCTGGTTGACAACATCAGAGCTTATTTCATATGAGCTGAGAAAATGAATTGAAAGCGGGGCAAGCATAAAAAATCCAAAGAGGATTCCTGTAAAAAAGAGCATTGAAGCTGCAAAAACTGCTCCTTTTGCATATTTTGCCTCGTTGGCACGGAGAGCAGGTTTAAAAAACTGCCAGAACTCCCAGAGAATAACAGGAAACGCAAGAATGAGGCCTGCAACCATAGAGACTGTTATATGAGTTGTAAGCTGCCCTGACATTTTAATATTAATCAGATTTAATGGCTTGGTATTAATGCATAATGCTGCAGTATTAAGAAATTCCCCAAGTTGACAGAGTAGCCGGTTTGTAATAAACCCGGGACTTTTAGGTCCGAGAATTATCTTCCCGAAAATAACATTTTTAAAAATAAAAGCCAGTATCATAAAGAACAGAACTGCTAATACTGAGCGAATAATGTGCCACCTTAACTCCTCAAGATGCTCAAGAAAGGACATCTCTCTTTCACCTTTCTTCCCTTTTTTTGAAAACACTGCCATGAACGCCTAAATTAAAATGATTAATAAATCAGTCGGTAAAGATGATAAATCTTCTACTGCAAAACAATATTAAATTCCATTCCAAACCGTTAGTATTCATAATTATCCTTAATTTTCTGTTTCCCTTGATGTTACTTTATATTGGCAAATGAGATAAAAGGTAATAAAATATCCGTAAGTACTAAGAAAATCAAAGAGTTACACGAATGTCTTCAGATTCAGTAATAATTCGGCCGGAAATTTCAGTTAATTTTATTTTCAGGAAGATTTTTGTTAATAAATGCAAAAAAAAATTATTTGGTCAGGATTATTATTAACTTTAACTAAACTGTAAAACATTATTTTTAGACTGTTTTCCGGATTTACATTAGGGATAAAAATGCTTAACAATTCTACAATACAGGATTACTTAAAAAAGTATTTTGGCTTTGATACTTATAAAGGCAATCAGGAGCCAATAATAAGGAATGTTCTTTCCGGCAAAGATACTTTTGTTCTCATGCCGACAGGAGGGGGCAAATCTCTCTGTTACCAGTTACCTGCCGTAATGAAGAAAGGGACTGCTATCGTCATATCTCCTCTTATTGCCCTGATGAAAAATCAGGTTGATGCAATGAGGAACTTCAGTACAGATGACGATGTTGCTCACTTCCTTAACTCGTCACTGACAAAGACTGAGATAGCACGAGTGAAGAAAGATGTTATGTCGGGGAAAGCAAAACTTCTTTATGTTGCCCCTGAATCTTTAACCAAAGAGGAAAATATTGAGTTTCTTAAAAATATTGAGATATCATTTTATGCCATTGATGAAGCTCATTGTATTTCAGAGTGGGGCCACGACTTCCGACCTGAATACAGAAGGATACGACCAATTATTGATACAATAGGCCGATCCCCGATTATAGCTCTTACGGCAACAGCTACTCCAAAAGTTCAGCACGATATACAGAAAAATCTGGGAATTCTTGATGCTGAGGTTTTTAAGTCCTCATTTAATAGGCCAAACCTTTACTATGAGATAAAATCCAAACAGGATGTTACCAAGGAGATTATTAAATATATTAAGAACAATGCCGGAAAATCAGGGATTATTTACTGCCTTAGCCGTAAAAAAGTGGAGGAGATTGCTGAGGTACTAAAAGTGAATGGACTAAAAGCTCTCCCATATCATGCCGGGATGGATTCCGCAACACGAACAATGAATCAGGACAAGTTTCTGATGGAGGAGGCTGATATTATTGTGGCAACCATAGCGTTTGGTATGGGTATTGATAAACCTGATGTGAGGTTTGTTATTCATTATGATATCCCGAAGAGTCTGGAAGGTTATTATCAGGAGACAGGACGAGCCGGTCGTGATGGAGGAGAAGGAAATTGTATCGCCTATTACAGCTATAATGACATTGTTAAGCTTGAAAAATTTATGCAGGGTAAACCGATTGCTGAACAGGAGATCGGAAAACAGTTGCTTCTTGAGACGGTATCTTATGCTGAATCATCGGTTTGCCGAAGAAAACTCCTTCTTCACTATTTCGGTGAAGAATATCATACTGAAAACTGTGAAGCCTGTGACAACTGTCTGCATCCAAAGTCGCAGTTTGAAGGAAATGAGGCTGTAGTCAGTGTTCTGGAGACTATACTGGCAGTGAAAGAGAAATTTAAAGCAGATCATGTTGCAAATATCCTTTCGGGTAAGGTTACTTCAGCAATTAAATCATATAAACATCATAAGATAGAATTCTTCGGAATAGGTGAAGATAAGGACGAGAAATTCTGGAACATGGTTATCCGGCAGGCACTTATAGCAAAATTCCTTACTAAGGATATTGAGAACTATGGCCTCCTGAAACTGACTCAGAAAGGAATGGAGTTTCTTGAGAAACCAACCTCTTTCATGCTGGCAGAGGATCATGACTATGCCGATACTTCTGATGAAGACAACGCCTTTGGGGCAAGAACATCTGCAGTTGATGAGGAGTTGTTCAGCATCCTGAAAGATTTACGGAAAAAAATATCAAAACAGAAGGAGGTTCCGCCGTTTGTCATCTTTCAGGACCCTTCTCTTGAGGATATGGCAATTCAATACCCGATTACCATTGATGAACTTCAGAATATCTCCGGAGTAGGATCCGGGAAAGCCCAGCGATACGGGGAGGAGTTTATTGAGATCATTCAGAAATATGTAGAGGAGAAAGAGATTATCAGGCCTCTCGATATGGTGGTTAAATCGGTTGTCAATAAATCGGGAATTAAAGTTTATATTATTCAAAGCATTGACATGAAGCGTCCTCTCGAGGATATTGCTGAAGCAAAAGGGCTTGAGATGAAGGAGCTTATTTCGGAAATCGAAGCAATTGTTAATTCGGGCACAAGGATAAACCTTGATTATTATACAAATATGACTATTGATGAGGAGCGCCAGCACGATATCTATTCATATTTCAGGGAAGAGGCTGAATCGGATTCACTTGAAGATGCAATTAAAGAGCTGGGCAATGAATTCGAAGAAGAGGAGATAAGGCTTATAAGGATCAAGTTTCTTTCTGAAATGGGGAATTAAAAATTCTTCTTTTTATCCGGTCTCAGGGAAAAAAGAAAAACTGCGAAAACATAAAAAGGATAAATAAACTGTGCAGGTAAAAACAAGCGCATAATCTTTCTATTGTCATATCTGACAGATGTATTGCGCAGTAATAAAAAATCAGGGATCGATTTTAAAGTAAATACAGTCAGGAAGACTAGAATAAATGAGGGATTAAAGAATCCGGCAATTAGTAAAGATAACTGGAGTAAAATTGTAACAAATGTTACAATTCCCTGAAGAATAGTATAACGGTCCTTATAAGCCTTTCCCTTGGCGAGCCACCTGCTTCTCTGTTTTAAATAAGAGGATATTGTTGAAGAAGAGGAAGTTGTTATTAAGACGTTTTTCGATTCAAGCCATAATATCCGGGAATGGCTCTTTTTTTTCAGACTGTGCAGAAGAAATACATCATCACCTGAAGCCAATCCGAAGTGAAGATTATCTTCATTATTGTGGTACGCTTCTGCAGTAAATGCAAGATTGGCACCATTACACATTGTTCCGTCACCTTTTGCAGCTGAGCCTGCTGTTATTCCCTGCAGACTGAGGAACTCCAGCTCCTGAAACTTTCCGAAAAATCCCTGAGTGGATTCTATCTGAACAGGGCAAACGATCATATCGGGACTGAGTTTATCATAGAAGGCTGAGATAGTTCTTATCCATTTTGTTCCCATCCTGCAATCGGCATCTGTGGTAATTACAAGTGTACCTGATGCTGAGTTGACTCCTGATCTGACAGCCTCTTTCTTACCTATACCTTTATTATATATAGCAATTGTTCTGAATTCTCCTTTATATCCGGAGGCTATCTCAAATGTGGCGTCTGTGGAATTATCGTCAATAATTATCACCTCAAATAACTCTTTGGGATAATCCTGTCCGGCAATACAATCAAGAAGAAAAGGTAGGTTACTCTGTTCGTTGCGGCAGGCTACTATAACTGAAACAAAAGTAACAGGAGTGGACGATTCAATAAAAGGTTTTATTTTAAGAAGGCTTCTGTAAATAGAGAGAAGCATAAAAAGGTAAGGAAGAGTCAGTATAGCCGGCAGCCAGTGCATTATTTATCCCTTCAGCCATTCATACATTTTATAATGTTCGCTATGCATACCGAGAGCTTCATAGGTTTTCTGCGCTCTTGCATTATTCGTTTCCACATAAAGGCGAAGCCCTGCAACACCTTGTTTATCAGCTTCATGTTTGATATGCAAGTACATCGATCTGAAGATGCCTCTTCTCCGGCAGGCCGGCAATACATACACCGACTGAAACCACCAGACATTGGTATTTCTCCAGTCGCTCCATTCACAGGTTATCAGCAGGGAGGCAACCACATTACCCTCCTCTTCAGCAACCCAGTACTGTCCCAGGAAAGCGTTGCCGAAAACTGCATTCACCCCTTTGGTGATTATATCCGTTTCCAGTGTCATTTGTTCTGTTTCCCATGCCATTTTCTGCTGGAAATCAATTATCACACCGGCATCTTTGGTTATTGCTTTTCGGATTGTTATCATGGTTTCGGTTTGCCTGGTTGCTCTTATTTATATTCTTCCCAGCTCTTTATAGCCAGATCATCGATGCTCATTTTGCAGAAAGCGAGGATAAATGCGCTTGCAAGACGGGAATTGGTTATAAGCGGAACATTGTAATCTACGGCGCTTCTTCTTATTGTATAGTCGTTATTCAGCTCTTTATCGGTGAGGTCCTTGGGAATATTTACTACCAGATCCACTTCGCGCGACTTAATAAGGTCGATAGTGTTTGGAGATTTATTTTCATCAGGCCAGTAAGCAACATGAGCTTCAACCCCTGCATTTTTTAGAAACTGCTGTGTCCCTCTTGTTGCATAAAGCTTATGTCCTTTTTCCCTTAGAGCCTTTGCACTGTTAAGAAGTTCAACTTTGGAACGGGCCGGTCCGGTTGAGAGAAGAATACTCTTCTTAGGGACCCTGTAGCCGACAGAAAACATTGCTTTAAGAATTGCTTCGTAAAATCCTTCCCCGATGCAGCCTACTTCGCCTGTGGATGACATGTCGACACCGAGAACCGGGTCGGCCTTGGCAAGTCTGGAAAAGCTGAACTGTGGTGCTTTCACTCCAACATAATCGAGTTCAAAAACAGTCTTAAGAGGTTTTTCGGCCGGAACGCCCAGCATCACCTTTGTAGCAAGTTCAATAAGATTGGTTTTCAGCACTTTTGAGACGAAAGGCATACTACGACTCGCCCTCAGGTTACATTCAATTACCTTTATTTCATTGTCTTTTGCCAGAAACTGAATGTTAAAGGGGCCTGAAATATTAAGCTCTTTAGCTATCTGGCGTGAAATACGTTTTATGCGGCGGGCTGTTTCAAAATATATTTTCTGAGCCGGGAAGACCATTGTGGCATCTCCTGAATGAACACCTGCAAACTCTACATGTTCACTTATTGCATATGCTATCATTTCTCCGTCGCGTGCAACCGCATCAAGCTCAATCTCCTTGGCGTTCTCAATGAATTCAGAGACCACAACCGGGTATTGTTTTGAAACCTGTGCGGCAAGTTCAAGATAATGCGAAAGTTCATTTCTGTTGGAAACTACATTCATTGCTGCTCCTGATAAGACATAGGATGGCCTTATAAGAACCGGAAAACCAATACGGTCGACAAATTCAAAGATATCATCAATTGAAGAGAGTTCTTTCCATCGTGGTTGGGCAACTAAAAGGGTATCAAGCATTTCCGAGAACTTATGCCGGTTCTCGGCCCTGTCTATCGATACCGGAGAGGTGCCAAGTACCGGGACGTTCTCTTTGTAAAGCCTCATTGCCAGGTTGTTCGGGATCTGCCCTCCGACAGAGACAATCACGCCTCCCGGATTCTCAAGATCAATAATATCAAGTACCCTTTCGAATGTTAGCTCATCGAAATAGAGCCTGTCGCAGATATCATAATCTGTACTGACAGTTTCGGGATTGTAGTTAATCATTATTGATCTGAATCCCTCTTTCTTAATTGTATCGATGGCATTAACCGAACACCAGTCGAATTCGACGCTGGAACCTATTCTGTAGGCGCCCGATCCGAGAACAATTACAGATTTTTTGTCTGTCTCACAGATAATATCATGTTCTGACCCACTGTATGTGAGGTACAGATAGTTGGTAACAGCCGGATATTCTGCTGCAAGAGTATCTATCTGTTTAACATAAGGAACTATACCAAGCGATTTCCGGTAACTCCTTACTTTCATAAGGTCGTCGTTTATGACGGCAGCACCCGATTTGAGTACATGGCGGGCAATCTGAAAATCGCTGAATCCGTTTATCTTGGAATGGGAAAGGAGATCTGATGGCAGGGATTCAAGCGTTTCATAGTTGCAGAGTTCATCCTTTATGCTGATGATATTCTTCAGTTTATAGAGAAACCATTTATCAATTTTTGTCAGTTCATAAATCCTTTCGACCGACATTCCTATTTCCAGCGCTTCAGCAATTGAAAAAATCCGCATATCGGTAGGTTCGGAAAGCTCTCTTTCAATATCTTCAAAACCAAGATTCCGGTTACCTGTAAAGCCGTGCATTCCCTGGCCGATCATTCTCAATCCTTTCTGAATAACCTCCTCGAAAGTCCTGCCAATAGCCATTACCTCACCGACGCTCTTCATGCTGCTGCCAATAAGGTGTGATACCCCTTCAAATTTATTCAGATCCCAGCGGGGGATCTTGCAGACAATATAATCAAGGGCCGGCTCAAAGCAGGCAGTTGTATTTTTTGTAACCGAGTTTTTAAGTTCATGAAGGCCATATCCCAGCCCAAGTTTTGCAGCTATAAATGCCAGGGGATAGCCTGTTGCTTTTGAGGCAAGTGCACTTGATCTTGATAAACGGGCATTTACTTCTATTACACGGTAGTCTTCAGAATCGGGTGCAAGAGCGTACTGAACATTACATTCTCCTACTATTCCTATATGCCTTATTATTTTAATGGAAAGCTCTCTCAGTTTATGGTATTCGCTGTTTGTCAGAGTCTGCGATGGAGCAACAACGATACTTTCTCCGGTATGAATTCCAAGAGGATCAAAATTCTCCATGTTGCACACCGTTATGCAATTATCATATTTGTCTCTTACAACCTCATATTCAACCTCTTTCCATCCTTTAAGCGATTCTTCAACAAGAATCTGACTTGAATATGAAAAGGCTTTTGATGCTAATGTCCTTAATTCTTCAGTATTGGAAGCAAAACCGCTTCCCTGTCCACCAAGGGTATATGCCGCCCTTATTATTATGGGGAATCCGAGTTTGTCTGCAGCTTCAACTGCAGCATCAACTCCGAGTACAGCAATACTACTTGGAGTTTTAACATCTATCTCATCAAGTTTTTTAACAAAGAGTTCGCGATCTTCTGTTTCCATGATAGCAGAAACAGGGGTTCCGAGAACCCTTACATTATATTTTTCAAATACCCCTGATCGGTAAAGTTCAGTTCCGCAGTTAAGTGCTGTCTGCCCTCCGAATGATAACAGAATTCCGTCGGGCTTCTCCCTGGCGATTACCTTCTCAACAAAATAAGGAGTGACTGGAAGAAAATAGATCTTGTCTGCCAGCTCTTCTGAGGTCTGAACGGTTGCAATGTTCGGATTTATAAGAACCGTTTCAACATCCTCCTCTTTTAATGCTTTCAGAGCCTGGGAACCGGAGTAATCAAATTCACCTGCTTCACCTATTTTCAGGGCTCCCGACCCCAGTATTATAACCTTTTTTACTGCATCTTTCATCTTCCGTATTTGAGGTCCAAAAATAACACAATTTTTTAATTTTGATTTGATAATATAAAAAAATGAATATATTTGCAAAATAAATGCATAAATATGCAAAAAACAAAAAGACTTCTGGAAATAGAGAAAATAATTACAGAAGCAACCATATCATCGCAGGACGAACTTCTGAAAAAACTGAAAGTGACAGGTATCGCATGTACCCAGGCTACCCTATCGCGCAATCTCAGGCAGCTTGGGGTAGGCAGGATTCCTGACGGCTCAGGTGGTTATAAATACTCAATGCCGGACAATAACCGTAACCCGGTAAATTCTTCCTTAAAACTGAATATTGTACCGGTAATACAGGAAATAGTTGAAGCAAAAGGATTGATGGTAATTAAGACAATTCCCGGAAACGCCAGCAATACGGCTTTTGTTATTGACGGTGCCGGGAGATATGAAATAGCCGGGACCATAGCCGGTGATGATACAATACTTATAATACCCCGCAACGGAATAACTCTTCAGCAGGTACATCTCTGTCTTGAGATAATTCTTCCCGGGTTACATGATCAGGTGAAAAATAAAAATCAAATGCAGAATAAATATAATAAACTATGAAAGAAAAAGTTGTTTTAGCGTATAGTGGCGGTTTGGATACTTCGGTAATCCTTAAATGGTTAATTGAAAAAAATTATGAAGTTATTGCTTTTGTGGCAGATGTCGGGCAGGATGATGATTTTGAGGCTTGCAGGGAAAAAGCATTATTGCTTGGAGCATCCAAGGTAATAATTGCTGATCTGAAAAGGGAATTCATTGATGGATATGTTCTTAAGGCTATTATGGGAAATGCAATATATGAGGACAGGTATCTGCTGGGGACAGCTCTTGCCCGACCTCTTATTGCAAAGAAACAGATTGAGGTTGCCAAAGCGGAGGGAGCAAATGCAGTTTCTCACGGAGCTACCGGAAAAGGAAATGATCAGGTAAGGTTTGAGCTTTGTTACTATGCCCTGATGCCGGGTGTAAAAGTTATTGCTCCCTGGAAAGACAGAGAGTTCCTGTCAATATTTAAGGGCCGGACAGACCTTCTTAAATATGCTACAGAACATAAGATTCCTGTAAAGGCAAGTATCGCTAAGCCTTATAGTGAGGATGATAACCTTATGCATATAAGTCATGAGGCAGGAATCCTTGAAGATCCGATGTACACCCTTCACAAGAGCATGCTGGAAAAAATGGTAATGCCTCAGGATGCCCCTGACAAAGAGACCCGCATTGTTGTTCATTTCAAAAACGGGGTTCCGGTAAAAGTAATTAATAAGGATGACGGCACAGTAAAAGAAGATTCGTTCGACATGTTCGTTTATCTGAATGAGATAGCCGGGAAAAATGGTATTGGTCTGCTCGATATGGTTGAGAACAGATTTGTCGGGATTAAATCCAGAGGAGTCTATGAGACACCCGGGGCAACAATCCTGCATATTGCTCACAGGGATATTGAAGGTATCGCCATGGACAGAGAGGTAATGCGATTGAGAAATATGCTTACTCCAAAGTTTGCCGAGCTTATCTACAATGGATTCTGGTTCAGTCCTGAAATGGATTTCCTGATGGCTGCAATTGAAAAGAGCCAGGAGCTCATTGACGGCAGCGTTCATCTCTGTCTTTATAAAGGGAATGTCCTTATTGAAGGGCGTGAATCACCCTCATCCCTGTATAATAAAAAACTGTCAAGCATGGATATTGAAGGAGGCTTTGATCAGACTGACAGCAAAGGGTTTATAAAGATAAATGCTATACGTCTGATGGCTCATAGGGCTATTGTTGAAGCAAATCAGAAAAAATAGCACTAATAACAATTTCTCTCTCTGCAGATAATGGATTTGGCTTAATAAACAACCACTGATCTGCTGATTAACGTTTTAATACTACATTTTAATATGAAACTCTGGGAAAAAGGGATAAACCCCGAACCTGCAATTATTGAATTCACTGCGGGGAAAGACAGGAAAACCGATCTGGCTCTCACAAAATGGGATATAATAGGTTCAATGGCACATGTAATTATGCTCGAAGATGTCAGACTGATTTCGGAAGAGGACAAAAATGGTTTGCTGAAAGCTCTTCATTCTCTTTTTGTATGGGATGAGGAGGGAAGTCTTGTAATCGAAAAAGATGTGGAGGATATTCATTCCCAGATTGAAAAGGAGATGTCATCAATCCTTGGAACCACAGGTAAAAAAATTCATACTGGCCGGTCAAGAAACGACCAGGTTCTTGTTGATATTCGTCTTTATACCAGGGAAGAGATAGATAAGCTTTCGGTTCTGATCCGCCGGCTGTTTACAAAATTGCAGTCGCTGAGTGAGCAGTACAAAGAGGTTTTATTACCCGGCTATACACACATGCAACCGGCAATGGTTTCATCATTCGGCTTATGGTTCGGAGCTTATGCCGAATGCCTTGCCGATGATGTTGTGATGCTTGCCGGTGCAAGGGCGCTTAATAATCAGAACCCATTGGGAACAGCTGCAGGATACGGCACCACACTGCCGATAAACAGGAAGCTCACCTCCGAACTTCTCGAATTTGATGATCTTTTATACAACTCTGCCTATGCAAGTCTTAGCAGGGGAAAGATTGAGATGGCTGTCGGATCTTCGCTGGCCTCTGTTGCTCAGACTCTTTCACGCTTTTCTATGGATATCTGTATTTACATGAGTTCCGAATTCAGGTTTATTGACTTTCCTGATGAGTATGTAACCGGTTCAAGTATTATGCCTCAGAAAAGAAACCCCGATGTGTTCGAACTAATCAGAGCCAGGGCGAATGTGATTCAGACTCTGCCAAACCAGATCGCAATTCTTACGAGCAATCTGCAGTCGGGTTACAACAGGGATCTTCAGTTGCTGAAACAGCTGGTATTTGATGCTTTCGGAGAAATGCGGGAGTGTATTGAGATAATGCTTTTGATGCTGAATAATATAAAGGTAAGGAAGAATATCACTGAGAACCCTTTATACAATACAATATTCAGTACTGAGGAGGTAAACCGGCTGGTTAAGCAGGGTATTCCATTCCGCGATGCATATAAAGCTGTATCAGAGATGGTTAAAAATTCATCTTTTTCAAAAACGACGTTAGTTGATTATGTTCATGAAGGGAGTATCGGAAACCTGTGCAACAAAGAGATAGCTGATCTTTTTGAAAACAGGATGAAGAGTTTCAAAAACACATCAGCGGCTGAACTGGCGGAGAAGATGATGGTTCATGTGACAAACGGAGGCTCCTCTGTCGATTAATACTACATTTCTGAATTTCATGCCCCCATTTGGTAAGATGGGGGTTTATTTTTTCATAGATTTTTCAATATTCTCTATAAATACATCAAAAAGATAACCAGTGTCAGTAGGCCCGCCCGAGGCCTCAGGATGGAACTGAGTAGAGAAGAAAGGCAGGGTTTTATGTCTCATCCCCTCATTTGTCTGATCGTTGATATTGATGAAAAGTGGCTCCCAATCTTTTCCTAAAGTTTTATTATCGACAGCAAACCCGTGATTCTGGGATGTGATATATGCTTTATCTGTCCCAACCTGAATTACCGGCTGGTTATGGCTCCTGTGTCCATATTTCAGTTTATAGGTGTCTGCTCCTGCTGCAAGTGCCATCAACTGGTTTCCAAGGCAGATTCCGAATATCGGCTTTTTACCATCAAATGCTTTTTTGATGTTCTCAATGGTGGAGCTGCACATTTTCGGATCACCCGGGCCATTGGAAAGAAACAACCCGTCAAACTCTTCTCCATGAAAATCACAATCCCACGGAACCCGGATAATTGTTGTGTCGCGTTTCAGAAGATTCCTGATTATGTTATACTTAACGCCGCAATCTACAAGAAGGATCTTGTATTTTCCTGACCCGTAAATTTTTTTCTGATGTGTGCTTACTTCAGCCACAAGATTCACTTTGTTTGGGTCATAATAACCAATTTCGGTGCCTGCAGGTTCAACTTTACCAAGCATGGCTCCTTTCTCACGGATCCTTTTTGTAAGAGCTCTGGTATCTATTCCGTAAATTCCCGGAACATTATTTTTTTTCAGCCATTCATCAAGGCTCTCTGTTGCATTCCAATGGCTGTATTCAAAGGAATAATCAGATACAATAAGTCCTGAAATATGAACCGACGACGACTCATAGAACTGGTAGAGATCATTCTCTTCGGTTTTGCCTGGTGCTCCATAATTTCCAACAAGCGGATAGGTCAGACAGAGGATCTGTCCCCGATAGGAGGGATCAGTTAAACTCTCCGGATATCCTGTCATTGCTGTATTGAAAACCACTTCTCCTGCGGCAGCAACCGGCGATCCGAATGATTTGCCATGGTAAGTTGTTCCGTCTTCAAGTGTTATCTTAACGTCAATTCTGTTTTTCATATCCTGAATATTTCTTATTATCGGAGAGCAGAAACAGCCTTTTCAATCTGCTCCAAAGCTTTCATAACTGTCTGGTGAGTTGTTGCAATA
Organism: uncultured Bacteroidota bacterium; assembly: GCA_903824785.1. Lineage (GTDB taxonomy): Bacteria > Bacteroidota > Bacteroidia > Bacteroidales > VadinHA17 > LD21. The sequence continues at coordinate 74,202 of CAIJYD010000037.1, read as the reverse complement.
TTTATTCTCATAAATCCTTCTCCTCCCGGGCCAAATGTTGAGCCTTCATTCATTCCTACACCGGCTCTGGCAACAAAAAAATTCTGAAGTTCTTTACCTGTCATACCGAATTTGCGGCAATCGAGCCATATCATATAGGTTGCTTCAGTCTGAACGGGAATAATTTCAGGGATCATCTTTTTGCAATAATCTTCAACGTAATCTATATTTTTGTCTATATATTCAAGCAAAGCCGTGAGCCAGTCTTGGCCTTGAGAATATGCTGCCACAGAAGCTGTTGTGCCAAAGATATTTCCGCCTCCAACATGCAGGTTTTCAACGATATTCTTAAAAGACTTCCTTAAAACGGGATTTGAAATAATGACCGAGGATGTTGATAGTCCTGCAAGGTTGAATGTCTTGCTTGGAGCTATGCAGGTAATGGTTTTTTCAGCTATTTCTTCAGAAAGAGAGGCGAAAGGCGTATGGATGAACCCCGGAAGAACAAGATCGCAATGGATCTCATCACTGAGGATCAGAATATTATTTTTCAGGCAAATATCTGCAAGACTGGTCAGTTCCTCACGCGACCAGACCCTTCCAACCGGATTATGAGGATTTGATATTACAATCATTCTGGTTTTTTCGTCAATTCCGGCAATGAGCGTATCATAATCCATTTCCCACCTCCCGTCAGTCTCTTTAAGTCTGTTGAAGATAAGCTTTCTCCCATGCGATTCGATGGCTGAGAAGAAAGGAAAATATACCGGAGGCTGTACGATGATGCTATCACCCGGCTGAGTGAATGCCAGGGTACAGAAATTTAGCGCGGGAACAATGCCCGGACTAAAACAGATCCATTCTTTCTCTACCGTCCAGTTGTGTCTGATTTTTATCCAGTTTATTATTGATGAGTAATATTCGGATGGGCGGAAAGAATAGCCACAGATCTGATGACCAAGACGGTCCTGAAGCGCACTGATTATAAAATCCGGAGTGTTAAAATCCATATCTGCCACCCACATCGGGATAACATCTTTTACTCCGAATGTTGCTTCCCGGAGATCATACTTGATACAGTTTGTCCCTTCTCTTTTTACCGCTTCATCAAAATTCCACATTATCAGGTAATGATCTAAATTCGGGGTCTAAAGATATACAAAAAATGCAGAAGATAAAGTAATATCCGTACATGACATAACAGACCACCTTCTTGGCTTTCCTCAGCAACACTGCTTCGGCTTCGCTCAGCAACCGTGAAAAGAAGGGGGTGAGCTCGAGAAATAAAAAAGAAGTTAAACATGATGATGGTTATCATTGACCCGTATTTTTCTGAAATTGACCTGAATTCATAAGTGATTCGGGATGCTCATGCTATTAAAAGAAGAGGGGAAACATATTTCAGAATAAAAACTTTACCATTTTACTCTTTCAAGGTTCACTCCCTTATTAGTTTCAAAAATAATTATTACTTTTATCAACAGTTTTTAATGGAAAATTTAAATTTAAACAGAATTAAAATGAAAAAGATTTTTTTGGGTATTGTACTGGTAATGCTGATGATAAGTCTCACTTATCTGACTTCATGCAAAGATAAAGCAGCAGGGAAACAGCAGAAAAAAGTTGAAATGCAACAGGTTGAAGCAATTGAAAATCACATTGAATCAAATGTTTATCCTTTACCTACCTCTGTTGAGGTTATCAGGATGCTTACCCAGCTTGAAGTCGGTTATATAATTGGAATTGCAAACCCGGTAGAAAACACAAAGAAATATTTCAGTAGTACAACAAGGGCAATCAACCTTGGTGTATACGGAGCTGATCTGAGTTACGCTTCACTCTATAATATTCAGCAGGAAGTAATTAACTACCTGAATGCAATCAGGTCTTTGTCCAACGAACTCAATATGTCTAAAATATATAATGAAGAGTTATACGAAAAAATAAAAAAGAATTTTGACAACAGGGATGAACTGGTTAAGATTCTGACATTTGCTTTCAATGATACCTATTCCTATCTGAGTGAAAACGATCAGCAGCCATTAGCTCTTCTGGTAGTTGGTGGTGCCTGGGTTGAAGGAATGTATTTAACAACCCATGTTTCAGAAGCGGCATATCAGGTTGCAGGGATCTCGAAAGTTCTTCTTGAACAGAAAAAATCATTTGAACTGTTTCTTGAAATAACCAAACCTTATGCCACCGACCCCAGCCTGAGCGATTTTATTAAATTGCTTGATCCTGTCAAAAAAGTATATGAAGGAATTGGGTCGAGTCTGACGGAGCAGAATATAAAAGATATAACCAAAGTACTCGATGGCGTAAGAAGCCAGATTGTACAGTAAGTAATTTATGCATAACCGGCCGCAAAGAATTTACCTTTGCGGTCTTTTTTTTTATTTTATATTTTTATGAGGGAATCGGTATTACTTGCGTTAATTCACATTTTTGCAATAGTCTCTACAATAAACCCTTCAGGCATCTCATCGCGGGGTAAAAAGATACTGCGCAGTTATCTCAGGCGATACCTCAACAGGGAGCTGGAAGAAGAATATTATTTGCTCTTTGAGAATAATCTTGAGTTCTATTCCAATGAGCTCAAAACAGTTGACAAGGCAGAGTTGTCTGATGAAGATTCGCTTATCTCTTTTCAGATTACAAATATTTGCCGGCAGATCAAAAAAGGGTTATTCCTCGAAGAGAGGATGATCGTTTTTCTACAGTTGATTGAATTCGCATTTGAAGATGGGATGATCTCCCCACAGGAGAGGACAATTATAGATATTGTTTCAAGAACATTTAATATTTCCAAAAAGGAATATGATAATGCTACTGCCTTCATGATAGGCAGATCGTACGATAATGTGTCGCCTGACTGTATTCTTATTATCGAAAGTGATAACTCTGAACTTTCCGGAGCAGAACTCTACAAGAATTATGACCAGTGGAGACATATGAGGCTATCGGGTTTTAAAGGCCATCTGGTAGTATTGCATATTGAAAGTACCGGAACACTTCTTTTTACCTACGACGGCGCACAGGTTCTGTACTTTAAGGGAAGAGACATAATTTCATACCGCCCATATCTGCTTGAGCGGGGGGTGAATATCAAGGGGCAGGGAATTGATCCCGTCTATTATTCGAAGATTTATAAAAAATTCATTTCCAGGAAATTTCCTGAAAAGATAATATTTGAAGGGCACGATATTGAATTCCTTTTCAAAAATTCCGGCAACGGATTACAGAAAATGAATTTCAGAGTAGAATCTGGTAATCTGATTGGTATTATGGGAGGTAGCGGTGTTGGGAAAACCACATTGCTGAACCTGCTTCACGGAAAGACAAAACCGACATCCGGGAATCTGTATATAAATGGTTATGATATTAATTCCGACGCCGAAGAATTAAACGGCCTAATTGGATATGTACCTCAGGATGACATGCTTATTGAGGAACTTACTGTTTATCAGAATCTTTATTTTAATGCCCGTTTATGTTTTGGCGATTATAATGAAGAGGAACTAAAAAATACTGTTGATAAAGTGCTTCGCGATCTTGACCTGTATGATATTAAGGATCTGCAGGTTGGAGATATGATGAATAAAAAGGTCAGCGGGGGGCAGCGAAAAAGACTTAATATTGGGCTTGAACTTATGCGCGAGCCGGTGGTGTTGTTTATTGATGAACCTACCTCCGGTTTATCTTCTTTCGATTCGGAAAAAGTTATGAGCCTTCTTAGAAATCAGGCTTTAAGCGGGAAACTGGTCTTTGCGATTATTCATCAGCCCTCTTCAGATATTATCAAAATGTTCGACAAATTATGGCTGCTCGACAAGGGTGGCTATATGATTTACGATGGTGATCCTGTTGAAGCACTGGTATATTTCAAAACAGAAACTTCACAGGCAAATGCCGCTGAAAGTGAATGTCCGAATTGTGGAAATGTTGAGACAGACAGCATTCTGCATATTGTTGAGGTTAAGGTTATTGATAATTCAGGTCACCCCGGAAAAGAGAGACAGGTCAATCCAAAGGAGTGGTATGAGAAATATAAAAATAAAATGATGCCTGTTCTGGACGGTATCCCATTGAAATCCATAATCCCTCCTAGCAATTTCAGGGTTCCTGAAAAAGCAAATCAGATCAGAACATTCATAAAGCGAAACCTTACCCGTAAGCTGGCCGATCGTCAGTATATGTCAATAAACCTTCTTGAAGCTCCGTTACTTGCGTTCATACTGGGATATATTTCAAAGTTCAGCGAGAATGGTGTTTATAGCTTTGCCAACAATCAGAATTATCCGGTATTTCTCTTTATGTCGGTTATTGTTGCGCTTTTTATTGGACTTACTTTGAGTGCCGAGGAGATCTTCAGGGACAGAAAAATTCTTGAACGAGAGAAGTTCTTGAATTTAAGCAGATTAAGCTATCTGGTTTCAAAGATTAATTTTCTTTTTGCTCTGTCAGCAATACAAACTTTATCTTTTGTAATAGTAGCTAACTATATTCTGGATGTGAGGGGTATGCTTTTACAGCACTGGATAGTTTTGTTCTCAACCGCCTGCTTTGGCAATATGCTGGGGTTGAATATTTCTGCCGGCATGAGAACAGCAGTTAGTATTTATATCCTTATTCCTCTCATTCTGGTTCCTCAGCTTTTGCTTGGAGGAGCAATGATAAAATTTGATGATCTTCATAAATCGATAAGCAAGAAAATATATGTTCCGGTTGTCGGCGATATTATGGTAACCCGATGGGCATACGAAGCAATGAGTGTTGAGCAATTCAAGAGTAATAAATTTGAGAAGCCTTTTTTTAAATATGACATGGAGATAAGCCAGAATGGCTGGTACTCTTCATTTCTTCTGCCAACGCTGAAAGTAAAGATTGACGAGTGTCTTACTGCCGGAAAGAACCCCGATTACCGTGAATATTCTGAAAATAATCTCAAAAAAATCAGATTCCATATTAATGATCTTTCAACTCAGGCAGATATTAAACCGGGGAGCTGGATCAATAGTATGAATTATCAGGATCTTAATGAATTTGCTGCTACTGAAGCGAAGTCATTTATCGACAGCCTTCGAACCTTCTTCAGACTAAAAGAGAGAAGAATTTCATACACACGCGATTCATTATATAAGTCCATTTCATTAAGAATGGGGGAGGATCACTTTATTGAAATGAGAGAAAGGGATTACAATAAAAATCTTGCCGATTTTCTGCTTAATAATTTAACTACCAGTAAAATATACGATGCAGGAGATAAGTTTATTCAAAAAGCTGATCCTGTTTTTATGAGACCAGGATCAAGAATCGGGAGAGCCCATTTCTGTGCTCCGTATAAGCAGATTGGAGATATTAAGATAGATACCATGCTGTTTAATCTGATTATTATCTGGATTATGATCTCCTGCCTGTTTGTTACCTTATATTATAACAACCTGAAGCGGTCTATTATCTTTCTTGAATCGCTGAAAATACCAATTCTGAGGAAGTTCGGCAGAGATCTTCTGCAGTTCTAGCCACCTCATTAAAAGGTATTCCCTTTATCGGAGAGGTGGTTTCAGATAAAAAAGTTAACCGGAAAGTAAAACCTGGATAATCAGAATAATTTTAGTTAATAAAAGAAGTACGAAATGGGCCGAGTTCAACCAAAAAGAAATCTGGGGCAGCACTTTCTGAAAGATACAGGGATTGCTGAAAAAATAGCTTTATCACTAACAGGAGAAGGATACAACTCTGTACTGGAAATTGGCCCTGGCATGGGGATACTGACAGGCTACCTTATGGAGAGGGGCTTCCCTGATTTCAGGGTTATCGAGATAGATAACGAGTCGGTTTATTATCTGCAGACTCACTTTCCTGAGCTGAAAAACATTATGAGAGGTGATTTTCTCTCAATGGATCTTGATGATTATTTTCCAGAAAAGGTGGCAATTATAGGGAATTTCCCATATAACATTTCAACACAGATCCTTTTCAAAGCCTTGAAGCATCGTGATAAGGTGGTCGAAATAGCAGGGATGTTTCAGAAAGAGGTGGCTGAAAGAATCTGTGCAGGGCCAGGTTCAAAGACTTACGGTATACTCAGTGTTTTGCTTCAGGCATTTTACAGTACGGAATATCTGTTCACAGTATCGGAACATGTTTTTTCTCCACCTCCGAAAGTAAAATCAGGTGTAATAAGGTTAATCAGAAATGATGTGAAGAATCTTGACTGTGACGAGATTCTCTTTTTCAGAGTTGTGAAAGCCTGCTTTAACCAGCGACGGAAAACGTTAAGAAATTCTGTAAGAGCGGCATTTGAGCTGAAGCAGGAAAACTACCATGAATTTGGTCTTAGACCCGAGCAATTGTCTGTTGATCAGTTTGTTCAGATGACAAGGTGGATTGATGAGAACAGGGTAATATCAGAATGAGAACCCTATTGCTTCAACAGGATTCATTTTAGCAGCAGAATATGCCGGAGCATAACCCGCTACCACCCCTATTATTCCCGAAATGAATATTGCCAGTAACATATTTGTCATTGTCAGATAAATATTAAGATCGTACAGGTAATTTATGAATAGAGTGGCAATAAATATCATTATAATTCCCAGCATACCGCCAATAATTGAAAGAAGAACCGATTCAACAAGGAACTGAAGAAGTATAAAAAACCTTTTTGCTCCAAGGGCTTTCTGTATGCCTATAATATTTGTTCGTTCCCTCACTGAAACAAACATGATGTTTGCAATTCCGAAGCCACCGACAAGTATGGCAAATCCGCCGATAACCCAGCCACCGATATTTATTCCTTTAAAAACGTTTTCAAACCCCTGTGTCAGAAGACTCGCTTTATTAACCGAGAAATTATTAATCTCTTCAGGCTGAAGCCTTCTTGCTGCTCTGAGAATCATTATTGTTTCATCACTTAACTCATCAACCGAAACGCCTGGCTTTGCTTTAATCATTAATTGGGTATCTACAAATCTGTTGCGCATATTGATAAAGCTTCTTCCAAAGTTCATTGGGACAAGCGTTAATTCATCCATTCCGTTATCGCTGATCCCTCCTTTGCCTTCTTTTTTGAAAACACCAATTACAGTAGTTTTAAAACCGGAAATAGTTATCTGTTTTCCAACAGGATCGGTTTTCTCAAATAGTTTTGTTGCTATTTCCGCACCGATTATTGCAACGTTTTTTCCCGATGAAGCTTCATACGGAGAGAAGTATCTGCCCTTGTCAATTTCAAACGACCTTACATTCTCAAATTCTATAGTAACAGCTGCTACTGATAAATCGCGGGCAATATTTTTTTTGTATCTTATCTGTTCCGACTGGGAAACCAGTAAGCATATTGATTCGGTTTTAGTCGATTTTTTTTGAATTGCTTCGAAATCTTTATTCGAGATTGAAGGCCATTTAATTATGTCCCACCAGGCCAGATTAGGGTCGAACGACCATGGAAATTTCTGAACATATACCACATTATCCCCTAAACTGGAAATGCTGTCGCGGATAGATTTCTCCATCCAGTCGAGTACAGTAAATACAGATATGATGGAAAAAATGCCGATGGTAATTCCGAAAAGTGAAAGAAACGTTCTTAACTTATTAACAATAATAGAGTTAATGGCAAAGATAAAACCTTCTTTAAATAACCTGAAGAACATTCTTTTAGTTTTATTACTGGTTTCGAGGTTCAAATATACGAAAATCATTTTAAGCATATAATCATATATTATAATGTATTGAGGTTTCTAAAAAAATATCTATTTTTAAACGGCATAAAAGTAGTTTCGGACGCCAATTGTAATTATCATATAATGAGTGACAAAAGAATACGCAGTGCACTGATTTCAGTTTTTTATAAGGATGGATTAGCTGAAATTGTAAAAATACTTTACAAGCTGGACGTGAAGATTTATTCCACCGGTGGTACATTCAGCTTTATTAATGAGCTCGGAATACCGGCAGAAAAGGTTGAGGATCTGACTTCTTATCCTTCAATACTGGGTGGCAGAGTCAAAACCCTTCATCCTTCCGTTTTCGGGGGTATACTGGCGAGGAGGGAAAATACCGAAGATCTTGAGCAGCTTGCGAAATATAAGATCCCTGAAATTGATCTCGTAATTGTTGACCTTTATCCTTTTGAAGAGACTCTGAAATCGGTAGATGCTGAGGATGAAATAATTGAAAAGATAGACATAGGGGGAATCTCCCTCATAAGGGCAGCAGCCAAAAACTATAATGATGTTCTGATAGTTTCAGGAAGATGGCAATATCATGACCTGCTTACATTATTAAGTGAAAAAGAAGGAGTTACATCACTTGACCAACGGCGTCATTACGCTGCCATGGCATTTCAGACCTCATCACATTACGATGCGGCTATTTTCAGATATTTCAACAGACAGTCAGCGATACCTGCTTTCAGGGAGAGCATAAATGAATCATATCCTTTGAGATACGGAGAAAATCCACATCAGAAGGGAATCTTTTACGGCAACCCGGGTGAGATTTTTGATAAACTTCACGGTAAAGAGATTTCATATAATAACCTTCTTGACCTTGATGCTGCTCTAAACCTGATTGATGAATTTACTTCGACCACCTTTGTAATCATTAAACATAATAACGCCTGTGGCGTGGCTTCCCGGGATAGTTCAACAGAGGCCTGGAAAGATGCACTTGCATGTGATCCTGTCTCAGCATTCGGTGGTGTGATTGTCACTAATGCACCTGTTAATGAGATAACAGCTGCAGAGATTGATAAAATATTTTTTGAAATAATAATCGCACCGGAATTTACCCCGGGGGCATTGGAAATTCTTAAGCAGAAAAAGAACAGAATCATCCTTCTCAGAAAAGATTCGGTAAAAAACAACTATGGTTACAGATCGTTGCTGAACGGTGTTTTGTGGCAGGAGAGAGACAACAGTACTGAAACTGCAAAGGAGATGAAACCGGTAACGAAAAGAAAGCCTGTTGCTGAAGAAGTTGAGGATCTTGTTTTTGCTAATATAATTGTAAAACACAGCAAATCGAACACGATAGTTATAGCAAAAAATCGTCAGTTGTATGCAAGTGGTATCGGACAAACATCGCGGGTTGATGCCTTGAAACAGGCTATTGAAAAAGCCCGTTCATTCGGATTCGAACTGAAAGGATCTGTCCTTGCCTCAGATGCATTTTTCCCTTTTGCCGATAGTGTGGAGATTGCTCATAAAGCGGGAATTATGGCTATTGTTCAGCCGGGTGGATCGGTTAAAGATCAGGATTCCATTGACTACTGCTCTTCAAATGGAGTGGCAATGGTTTTCACAGGAATAAGACATTTTAAACATTAACATATATTAATTAAATTATAATAATGGGCCTATTTTCATTCTTAACACAGGAGATTGCAATTGATCTGGGAACAGCAAACACTATCATAATTCATAATGATAAGGTTGTTGTAGATGAACCATCAATTGTGGCAATAGATAAAAATACAGGGAAGCTTATAGCGATAGGTGAAAAAGCAAGGCAAATGCATGGTAAAACGCATGATAATATTAAGACTATCAGGCCTTTGCGTGATGGCGTAATTGCCGATTTCAATGCTGCCGAACTTATGATAAGGGGGATGATCAAGATGATTGATAAGCGCCAGCGCCTCTTCTCCCCATCACTGAAAATGGTTGTTTGTATACCATCAGGAAGCACAGAAGTGGAAATAAGAGCAGTACGAGATTCTTCAGAGCATGCCGGAGGGCGTGATGTTTACATGATCTATGAACCTATGGCTGCTGCTATTGGAATCGGCCTCGATGTTGAAGCGCCTGAAGGTTGCATGGTTGTGGATATCGGCGGAGGTACAACCGAAATAGCAGTAATAGCTCTTGGTGGTATAGTTTGCAATAAATCAATCAGGATTGCAGGAGATGGCTTTACGGCAGATATTCAAGCGTATATGCGTCACCAGCATAACATCAAGATTGGCGAACGTACGGCAGAGGATATAAAGATCGGAGTAGGCGCAGCTCTTCCTGATATTGAAAATCCTCCACCTGATTATGTTGTAAGAGGGCCTAATATTATGACAGCTCTGCCAATAGAAATACCGATCTCATACCAGGAGATCGCCTATTGCCTTGATAAATCATTATCAAAAGTTGAGGCAGCTCTGTTAAGCGTTCTGGAACAGACACCGCCTGAGCTATATGCTGATATAGTCAACAAAGGAATATACCTGGCCGGAGGTGGAGCTTTACTGAGGGGACTCGATAAAAGGCTTACCGACAAGATCAATATCAACTTTAATGTTGTTGAAGATCCTTTGCATGCTGTGGCACGGGGTACCGGCGTTGCCCTGAAAAATGTCGACAAATTTCAATTCCTAATGAGATAATCCAACGGGGTGAATGAGGAGCCTGCTGACCTTTCTGGCGAGATACAATAATCTGATCATCTTTCTTATTCTCGAAGGGATAGCTGGTTATTTACTGGCAACAGGTAATAATTACCATAATGCACGTGTGGTGAATGCCATCAATGGTCTGGTAAACGGACTTGAGGAGAAAATAATCAATACCCGTACATATCTTAATCTTCGTGATATCAATAAGAGCCTTGCAGCTGAGAATGTTGCCCTTAGAAATAGTATCGAGCGGCTGGTTAAAAATGAAAACTCTCTTTTTGTTTCAGTTTCCGATTCTGTTTTCCGGCAGCAATACATTCATGCAACTGCTGAAGTAATTGATAACTCAATAAACAGGCAAAAGAATTTTTTTACTATTAACAAAGGATTGAATCAGGGAATAGCAGTCAATATGGCTGTTACTGATGGACTCGGGGTTGCCGGAGTAATTGTGGGCTGTACTGAAAATTTTTCTATTGCCATGTCGATGTTAAACATTGATTTCAAATTAAGTGCAAGATTAAAATCTAATGGATATTTCGGGTCACTCAATTGGGATGGAAGAGATCACCGGAAGGCTGTATTAAGTGAAATTCCTCAGCATGTTTTTGTAAGTATAGGTGATACAATAGAAACTACAGGCTATTCTGCAATATTTCCTGAAGGAATAATTGTGGGTACTGTGAGTGATTTTGAGAAAAGGGGCGGTGATTTTTATAAAATTACTATTTCACTGGCAACCGATTTTAAGAAGCTTCACTTTGTTGATGTTATTGGCAATATGAAGAAAACGGAACAACTTGAACTTGAAAAATTGTTTAAATGATCAACTCGGTTTTTAGGTTTGGTCTGATATTTATTTTGCTTATCCTGGCACAGATACTGTTGTTTAACAATATTCAGTTCAGCGGGTATATAAATCCGTATATCTATTTATTGTTTATCCTTCTTTTACCTTTTGAAATACCTTCATGGTTATTACTCCTTCTCTCATTTCTTACAGGCCTCATAGTGGATTTTTTCTCCGGCTCACCAGGAATGCATTCCTCGGCAACAGTTCTTGCAGGATTCGTCCGCCCTTATGTCTTAAGAGTAATGTCTCCCAGAGATGGCTATGAGACCGGAGCTGAACCTTCAATGGCTTCTTATGGATTTAACTGGTTCTTAACATATGCCCTTTTTATTGTATTTATTCATCATACAGCGCTTTTCTTTATTGAGGTATTGCGCTTTACTGATTTCTTCAGAACTGTGCTCAGGATAATACTGAGTTCCATTTTTTCCATAACCTTTATTCTTCTCATTGAATTTTACAGAAAAGGGAAGAAATAGACCGGGATATGAAAGATTCATTCATTAACAGGAAATATATTATCATAGCAATCATTGTGCTGTCTTGTTTGAGCCTGATAGCAAGGTTGTTTGTCATACAGGTTGTAAAAGACTCATACCGGCTCTCCGCCGATAATAATGTTCTGAGGTATATTACCCAGTATCCTGCCCGCGGACTGATATATGACAGAAATGGGAAACTTATTGTTTTTAACCAAGCAGCTTACGACCTGATGGTTGTTCCCGGACAGATCAGTAAAATTGACACAGCAAGTTTCTGCAGTCTTCTGGGAATAACGGGTGAGTTATTCAGGGAAAGAATGAAAATCGCTATAAATTACTCAAGGCGTGCGCCTTCAGTATTCCTGAAACAAATTTCAGACCAGACATACGCAAGGCTACAGGAAAAGATGTTTATGTATCCGGGTTTTTATGTTCAGCCTAGAACATTGAGGAAATATTCGAAACCGGTAGCAGCACACGTTCTTGGATATGTAAGTGAGGTGGATGATGGTATTCTGAAAAAAATACCATATTACAAACCAGGGGACTATATCGGGAAGAGTGGACTTGAAGAATCTTATGAAAAGGAGCTGCGTGGGAAACGGGGAGTAAAAATATACATGGTTGATGTCTTCAGCCGTATAAAGGGGTCATATGCTGATGGAAAACTGGACACTCTTGCCGTTCAGGGATCTGATATCATTTCCGGGATAGATCTTGACCTTCAGGAATATGGAGAGCTTTTGATGAGGAACAAAAGAGGAAGTATTGTAGCTATTGAACCTAAAACTGGCGAGGTGCTCACACTTGTCTCATCTCCCAATTATAACCCCGATTTGCTTGTTGGCCGGATACGGTCAGGGAATTTTGAAAGCCTGTCGGCTGATACTCTGAAACCGTTGTTTAACAGAGCCCTGATGGCCTCATATCCTCCGGGTTCCACATTTAAACCGATAAACGGGCTTATTGCACTTCAGGAACAGGTTATTCTTCCTTCAACGCAGTTTGGCTGTGACCGGGGTTATCTTTTTGTAGGGTGTCATTCACATTCATCGCCTCTAAACCTTGAAAATGCAATAATGATGTCTTGCAATTCCTATTTCTGCCAGTCTTTCAGGAAAATACTCGAAAACCCCAAATATCCTTCTGTTTCATCTGCTTACCAGAAGTGGAAAGGATATCTGAATGAGTTTGGATTCGGAAGTAAACTCGGGACCGATTTTGTAAATGAACTGCCGGGTTTTATTCCGCCTGTAACATATTATGACAAATACTATGGAGTGAACCGTTGGAAAGCCCTGACAGTAGTTTCACTGGCAATAGGACAGGGCGAGATAGGAACAACACCTCTTCAGATGGCCAATATGACAGCAGCTATTGCAAACAGAGGCTACTATTATACTCCTCATATTGTAAAGTCGGTCGGAACTTCCGGAAATACCAACCCCCGGTTTACTGAGAAACATCTGATAAATATTGATACTGCAAACTTTGAAGAAATCATAAGGGGAATGGAAGCAGCAGTAAACGGAGGTGCCGGAAAAACTGCAGGGGTAGCTGCGATAAAAGACATTATTGTTTGTGGAAAGACAGGTACAGCCCAAAACCCTCATGGGAAAGAACACTCCGTATTTATTGCATTTGCTCCCAAGGATGATCCGAAAATTGCGATCATGGTCTTTGTTGAAAATGCCGGTTTTGGTGCAACTTTCGCTGCTCCGATAGCAAGTCTTATGATTGAAAAATATCTTAAAGGAGAAATTGCAAATAAGCCCAGGGAAGAGACTATCCTTAATCTTAATCTTATGAAACCGTGAAACGCAGCATTAATATATGGCATGGATTAGACAAGATTTCTATCCTCCTGTTTCTGGTGCTGGTTATTATGGGCTGGTTTAATATATATGCCGCAGTTTATAATGAAGAAAGGTCGTGGTTCTTCGATCTTTCACAACGATATGGGAAACAGTTTCTATGGATTATTTCAGCACTCATACTTGCTATTCTTACAGTAACTATCGATAACAGGTTTTATTTCTTTTTCGCCTGGTTCATATATGGCGCTCTTGTTCTTCTTCTCTTCCTGGTACTTATTCTCGGAAGGGAGATAAACGGTGCAAGATCGTGGTTTGAATTTGGATCTTTTACTCTGCAACCTTCTGAGTTTGCCAAAATAGGAACGGCACTGGCACTTGCCGGATTTCTGAATACAAGAAGACAGGAACTTACAAGACTACAGGTAATAATCCCGGCAACATCAATAATTCTTTTACCGGCTCTTCTGACAGCCCTTCAACCTGATATGGGATCAACAGTGGTCTATTTTGCATTATTTATTGTCCTTTTCAGAGAAGGGCTTAGCCCATATTTATTTGTATCGGGCTTACTGATGGTTATGCTTTTTTTTCTTACACTTCTCTTTAATAATCTGCATCTGTCATTTGTACTGATCGGTATTGCGGTTTTGCTGGTTTGGATTGCAACACGGAAATGGAAGATCTGTTTAATAGGATCCGGGATATTTTTATTAATAGCCTTAATAGTGCATCTGATTGACTTGTATATAATTAAATCTCTTGGCGATGAAATTGTGATTTTTGTTTCGCTAATACTTTCAGGTGTAGCTTATTCATACTATTTTTTTAATAAGAAGGCAGCGGGGGCACTTATTATTTATCTTTTTCTCATCGGAAGCGTTTTATTTATCAATTCAGTTGATTATTCATTTAATAATTTACTACCGCCACATCAGAAGGACAGGGTTAACATTCTTCTCGGATTAAAATCAGATACACAGGGAATAGGTTATAATGTAAACCAGTCAATCATCTCTATTGGATCGGGCGGATTCTCAGGTAAAGGTTATTTACAGGGAACGCAGACAAAGTTTAAATTTGTTCCGAAGCAAAGTTCAGATTTTATCTTTTGTACAATTGGGGAGGAGTGGGGATTTTTAGGATCATTTATTGTAATAGGGTTGTATCTGTTTCTCCTTTTAAGACTTATATTTCTGGCTGAACGGCAACGTTCTGTCTTTTCCAGAATTTATGGATACGGAGTTGTTTCAATATTATTTGTCCATATCTTCATTAATATAGGTATGGCTATAGGTTTGGTACCTGTGATTGGAATCCCGTTGCCTTTTTTCAGCTACGGAGGCAGCTCATTATTTGGATTTACAGTTTTGCTCTTCATCTTTCTGAGACTCGATGCAAGCCGTACTGAGTATCTGGTATAATCAGAAAGGTATGGTGATCCTGTGCGAGATCTCTATTCCGAAATCTTTTTCAACATAGTCGATAAGCTGAGGAAAAAACTCCATAAAATCATCCTGCAGGGAGTAGTAGTTTTTCTTAAGGGCATGCATTGCAAACCTTGTCTCATTAGGAAGCGTGGATCGTTTGCTTAATGTATTCAGAACATGCCGGATCCCATTTTTTGTCTGATATGATTCAATCCAGTTGTTTATAATGAAAAATGGCATCATCTCCCTGACATTTTCAGGCATAATTTCATAGTTGTTTACCAGAGCCCTGTAAAAATTATAAGTAACACTCTCGAGAGGCCTCCTTGAAAAAAAATCCCATTCCTTAGTGAGAAAATGATCATAGATTATGTCAGTTATTACTCCCGCATATTTATGGTATTTTCTTGTAAAGTAGATCTTGCTGCGGTGTACAACAGGATGCCGGTCGGTGAATCCGTCGATATGCCGATGAAGGATAATACCTTTTCTGATCAGATCCGGATATTTGAGGTAATCGCGTCCTTTTACATAATCACCTATGTAATTGCCAATGATTATTTTATCAGAATCACCAGAAAGATATATGTGAGCGAGCACATTCATAACATGTCATAATAGTACAAAGAATTTGCCATATAGCTTACCTAATGGAAAACATTTTCTTTAACATGTTTTCATATCATATGAAAACACTTGTTAACTCATTAACAATAAGGAATATAAGGCACAGATCTGGTGTTTTTAAAAATCACATCAAATGCGCGGATTTCCGGTATGCAAATTATACATTTGTTCGTTCATTAGAAAATGAAAGTTCTTTATAAACAAATGAATTTTAAAAATCAGGAGGTTTTATGCCAAAGAAAAATGTCATTATAATTGGTGCTGCAGGCCGCGATTTCCATAATTTCAATACCTGCTACAGAGATAATGAATTATATAATGTTGTTGCATTTACAGCGGCTCAGATACCGGATATTGACGGTAGGAAATATCCGAAAGAGCTTGCAGGTAAATTATATCCCGACGGGATTCCTATTTTTCCTGAGGATAATCTTCCTGAACTGATTAAAAAATATAATGTCGCTGACTGTGTTTTCTCTTACAGCGATGTTACATATCAGAAAGTGATGTCGGTGGGTGCAATAGTTAATGCAGCAGGTGCAAATTTTGTATTGCTTGGTCCGGCTGATACTATGGTAAAAAGCACAAAGCCAGTCATCGCAGTTGGCGCCATACGCACTGGTTGCGGCAAGAGCCAGACATCAAGAAAGGTTATTGAGCTTCTTATGAACAGGGGATTAAAAGTGGTTGCAGTCAGGCACCCCATGCCTTATGGAGACCTTAATGCCCAGAAAGTTCAGCGTTTCGCAGATGTCAAAGACCTTGAAAAACATAAATGTACGGTTGAAGAGATGGAGGAGTACGAACCCCATGTTGTAAGAGGAAACGTAATATATGCAGGAGTGGATTATGAGGCTATTCTTCGTGCTGCTGAAAAAGATCCGGACGGTTGTGATGTAATACTATGGGATGGAGGAAACAACGATTTTCCTTTCTACAAGCCTGATCTTATGATTACAGTTGCTGACCCCCATCGTGCAGGGCATGAACTGAAATACTATCCTGGTGAAGTAACTCTCCGAATTGCTGATGTGGTTGTTATAAACAAAATGGACAGCGCTGCTCCTGACGCAATTCAGATTGTAAGAGAGAGTATTGAAAAGGTAAACCCGGGTGCCATTGTTATTGATGGAGCATCCCCTATTAAAGTGGACAACTCATCGCTAATCCGAGGAAAAAGAGTTCTTGTTGTTGAGGATGGCCCGACTCTGACACACGGTGAAATGAAACTGGGTGCAGGGATTGTGGCTGCCAGAAAATTCGGATCTTCAGAACTGGTTGACCCAAGGCCGTTTACAGTAGGAAGATTAAGTGAGACATTCAGGTTATATCCGAATATAGGAACCCTTCTGCCTGCCATGGGCTACGGAAAACAACAATTGACAGACCTTGAAACAACAATCAATAACACAGATTGCGACAGTGTCATTATTGCCACCCCTATCGATCTGAACAGGATTATTAATATCAGGAAACCAAATACCAGGGTATATTATGATCTTCAGGAGATCGGGGATCCGAACCTTACTCAGGTTATTGATGAGTTTGTAAAAAAGAATAATCTGAATCAGGCATAACTCACATTTGCCTGATCAGTGACATTACTGAGGTATCCGTGAAAAGCTGAAGGATCAGAAGAAGTTCTTAGATTCTCTCCTTCAGCTTTTTTCCGGCAGCTTCAAATCCGGGTTTATTCAGAAGGGCGAACATATTCGTTTTATATGCCTCAACACCAGGCTGATCGAAAGGATTTACATCAAGTATGTATCCGCTTATAGCACATGCTATCTCAAAAAAGTAAATTATTTGCCCGGTATAATATGCATCAAGTGTCGGGATTGTAATTGAAACTATAGGTACGCCACCATCATTATGGGCCAGAGTAGTTCCTTTTTCTGCATTATGATTGACTTCAGAGAGCCGTTTGCCGGCAATGTAATTTAACTGATCGGAGTCATCCTTCTCTTCAGGTATTGTAACCATCCGGGATGGGCTTTCTACTGAGATCATTGTTTCAAAAAGGATTCTCTGACCATCCTGAATATACTGCCCCAATGAGTGCAGATCAGTAGTCATATCAACTGAAGCGGGAAATATCCCTTTTCCATCTTTTCCCTCACTCTCTCCGTATAATTGTTTCCACCACTCTGCCATAAAGTGAAGTTTTGGAGTAAAGCCGACCATTATCTCTATTGATTTTCCGCTCTGGAGAATAAGGTTCCTGGCAGCTGCATACAAAAGTGCAGGATTTGACGAAGCATTTTTGTTTTTTCTTGTCAGCTCCTCCATCTTTTTGGCTCCGTTAACAAGCATCCTTATATCAATCCCGCTGATGGCAATCGGAAGAAGCCCTACCGGGGTAAGTACCGAATAGCGTCCACCAACATTATCCGGTATTACAAATGATTCATACCCGTTTGTTTCAGCCATCGATCGTAAAGCTCCCTTTCTGGAATCTGTTATTGCAATAATTCTGCTGCCGGCGGCCTCTTTTCCTATCTTTTTCTCGAGGTGATCTTTAAGTATTCTGAACGCAATAGCCGGTTCAGTTGTAGTTCCTGATTTTGAAATTGCAATAATTGAATAGTTTCTTCCATCAAGGATCTCAAGCAGTTCTGACAAATAGTCTTCGCAAATATTCTGTCCGGCATAAACTATATCATGATGTGTTGATTTCAAAAGAGGAGAGAAAGAATGAGACAGCGCTTCAATAACGGCTCTGGCACCGAGATATGACCCCCCAATACCGATTACAACGGTAAGATCAGAAACAGACCTGAGGTGCAGGGCTGTATTTTCTATTCTGTCAAGTTGCTGAATGATATCATCGGGAAGTGAAAGCCATCCCAGGAAATCATTTCCTGCGCCAGTACCTGCGTTAAGGGTATCGATATGTCTTACTGATTGCTGTGCAAGGGCAATAACCTCTTCGTAAGAAATGAAACCACTTGCATTCTTCAGGTTGATACTTAAATTTTCCTTCATTTTGATTTCCGTTGTTTATCAGATAGAATGTTTTTTAAATTGTTGAAACATATCGCAAAGTTAATAAAAAAGCCGCCGGAATAAAACCGGCGGCGTGTAATAATGTGTGGAATATATATTGAGTAGAGGCTATCGTTTATGAACTCCACCGGCACTTGAAGAATGTGCATCTACATATTTGGGATCACCCAGGTAATTGATATCGCCTGCACTTGAAGCTCTTGCTTTTAATTTTTCGGATACATTGATTTCAGCATCTCCTGCGCTTGATGCCGATACATCAGCCTCTCTGACCTTCAGATCAAAAGCCTTCAGATCACCTGCACTGCTGAGTTCTGCTTCAAGCATATCCGCCTGGCCTGAAACGGTTATATCACCAGAACTGCTTATATCGACCTCTATTTTATTTGCCGTTACTTCCAGACTTATACTGCCTGCACTGCTCGCAGATAGTTCGAGATTGTCGCTTTTAAAAGGTGTTTCTCCGGTAACATCACCTGCGCTGCTTGTTCTGATGCTGTTTATCTCTTTCATTGTTACATGAACCTTCAGTTTTCCTGCATTGCGGATACTGGCTTCAGTATAAACATGCAGCACTCCGTCTTTTACCTTTGTAAGAATATATTCCTGGAGATTGTCATCTGCTTCAACTGAAATTGCCTCGTTTTCTCCCTGTTTCAGGAAAACATCGATTCCTGTACTTACCTTGATTCCTGTAAAAGGTTCGGCACTTCTCTCTTTTGTCACAACATTATTGTTTCCATGTACTGTTTTCCGGACCTGTCCGTTAGAGCATGCTGAAATGGTCAGTATTGCGATGGCGATTGTTAAGATTTTCAGACTTTTCATACTATTTCTTTATTTAGGTTTTAACTCAATTCCTGAATAA
Organism: uncultured Bacteroidota bacterium; assembly: GCA_903824785.1. Lineage (GTDB taxonomy): Bacteria > Bacteroidota > Bacteroidia > Bacteroidales > VadinHA17 > LD21. The sequence continues at coordinate 54,753 of CAIJYD010000037.1, read as the reverse complement.
AGACTGCAGAGAATCCGACTTGCTGCATTATCAGAAAAAAAAGCAGCATAATGTGAGATTATTATTTTTTGAACACTCTTACCCCTATCTGAGTTCATGCTAACCAAAGAGGGTGGAATGCACAGACATACAGCATGTTACACCACCCCTCTTTGCGGAGCAGAGAGGGGGATGCTGAGCGAAGCGATGCAGGGGGTGAGTTCATGCTAACCAAAGAGGTTGCTGAACGAAGCAGATGCTGATCAGAATCCGGTTATTTATTCCCGGGAGAAGAGACTAATATTTTTAGAGCATCAATCTCTGCCTGAAGTTCATCGATTTTCAGGATTTTTTCTTTAAGGATATCATTCTCTTTTTTAAGCTCTTTTATTGCTTCAACCAAAAGTGCAGTAACAGGTGCGTACTGCATGGAATAATAATCTCCGTTCTTATTTACCACTTCAGGCAGAACATTTTTTGCTTCCTGGGCAATAAACCCGATCTGAGCTCCTGCACTGTACTTTAGCGGATCGATCCATTCAAAAGAAACTCCTCTTAATGCGAGTACTTTTTCGAGTGGGTGGCTTATTGTTTCTATGTTCTTCTTCAAACTGATATCAGAAGGAGTTGTCCATGCCCCTGTACCTCCTGCCGTACCATTAACATAAAAAGCAAGACCGGCCTGAGCCGCACTTTTTATGGAGACACTGGCATTGAACCTTAGGTCATCCGAACTTAAATTGCCACTGATAAGTGCAGTAGATGCTGTGGCTGAGCTGCTGTTATCAATCAGAAGCTGATTATCTCCGGTGGTTACCTGATATCCTGAACCTGAGCCAATAAAGATGTTACCTGTTCCGGTTGCCTGCATTCCTGCCCATTTTCCAACATAAACGTTATCAGTTCCGGAGACATTATAAACACCGGCAGATGCACCAATAAAAGTGTTCCCGTTGGAGTTTACGGCACTGAACCCTGTGGAAGAGCCGATAAATGTATTCTCTCTTCCTGTTCCAATCTTCCATCCCGACTGTGTTCCCATAAATGTATTCTGGTAACCGTTGGTAACAAACTTACCTGCCTCATTTCCGACAAACACATTCGACCAGCCATCATTGTTATACTTTCCAGACTGGTCTCCGATAAATACATTATACTGACCATGCCCTTCAGATCCGGTCTGATATCCGATATATACATTATTATAACCTGCAAACATTTTGGCTCCTGAGCTTCTTCCTATGAATATATTCTCAAATCCGTAAGTTGTTGCCCAGCCTGATGAATCTCCGATAAAGATGTTATTATTTCCCGAAGTAAGACTTGAACCGGAAAAGTTTCCAATTGCAACATTATGAGTTCCTCCATAAGTAGCGTTGCCTGATTTATAACCGATGAAAGTGTTGTATCCCGTGCTGTTACCTTCGCTTCCGGAAATATTCATGTATCTTGAATACCCTGCTTTGGCTTTATCGAAGCCTCCGATTGCGAAACCTCCTTTTGCTCCTTTTGCAGGAGTGGTATTATCTATATACATTCTGATACTGTCGCTGGATATTCTTAACAAATCTCTCGACACTCCCTTTGCATTACTGAAGCCACCTATTGCAAACCCACCCTTGCTGGCTTTCATTGTTTCGTCGATATTTATTCTTACCCCTTCGTTATAGACAGCAAATACAGTTAGTCCGTTATTATTTTTCACTTCAAAAATTGCGGAGTCGGATGGTGATGTCCCGACAACGGATAGGGTACTTCTGGGGTCGTTGGTTCCGATACCGACATTTGAATTTTCAATATAGTATGGAGAACTGCCCTGGAATCCGTTTCCTGCAACTTTAGAGTATAGTGAATACGGGACACTTATAAGCTGAGTAGTTCCCATTAGGGTTCCGTCAACCTCTACTTTGAGGAAGAAGGGCCCTGCTGCCCAGTTAATATTTTCAAGGCCTGAAGTAACTTTTCCAATTTGCAGATTAACAAGGCCATATGAATTGGTTTTGACTGACTGAGTTTCAGTATAGATAACACTTCCTGTGATACTGGCCTGTAATATTTTAAATACAATGACCTTGTCTGCATCAACAATTGGGGAGCCGTTAGCGTATCTGATTATTGCCTGATATGAAATTAATCCCGGCGACTGCGCTGTTAAACCGGAAGATATAACCATTAGCAAAAAGGCTGATAACATGACTTTTAATACATTAATATTTTTCATTCTTTCAAAAGATTAGAATATTAACAAATAAAAATTGGATGACCCCTATGAAAGTCAATTTGCTTGAATTTACAAAATAGGTTTTTTTTAGTTTGGAAATTCAAAATGATGATAAAAAGCAATTAATGTATGATGAAAGCCCCGGTATTGAAAAAAACACAGGAGATGTCTGCCGGTTAAGGGAAGTGGAAATATGAATCAAAAGACAGGTTTCAGTGCCATTTGAATATTTTCAATCCGGCAGAAAAGAAGAGTGCCCCGGTAGCTAACAAAATCATAACCGGGCGGGCAACTTCATTATACCCGGCTCCCTCATTGAAAATACTTCTCATCCCGTCAGTCATGATTGTTAAAGGCAGATTACTGATTACATGGAGACTCCAGTCGGGGAAATTCTGATAACTGAAGAATATCCCGGAAAGTATCATCATTGGAAAAACGACGAAATTGATAAGGCCGTTGCCTACTTCAGTATTTGAAGTATGGGATGATACAAAAACAGCAATACCTGCAAATGCAATATTTCCTGCCAGGAACATTAAAATGAGGGCGGAGAGATCGCCTTGTATTGAAATTTTGAAGGTAATGAGTGCGAACAGAAGCAAAACCAGGGATTCAATAAAATTCATGGTAATCCTCACTGTGATAAGGGCAATAAGGAAGTGAGATTTTTTCATTGGAGTAGCCACCAGCCTGCGTAATAATTTTTTTGACCTTTTTTCAATTATCCCGTAACTTATTCCCCACATGCACGACATCATTACGCCCATTGTAATAAGTCCGGGAACCAAAAAATCGATATATCTTGTACCGGTTACTGTAAGTGGTTTTATTTCCGAATTGCTCTTAACGGGAAGCAATTCCCCGATGCCTATAAGGTTACTCAGCTTCAGGTATGTGAGTTCCGCATCGGGATTCATGGGATCGAAATGGTATTCGACGGTATTGGCTCTATTTATAAGAAGTACATTTATTGTCCCTCTTTTCAGAAGTTTCATTGCATCATCCCATTTCAGAGGGTAGAAAAGAAAAACAGAGTTTCCAAGCTTTTCATCTTTAATAACATGTTTCCATCGCCAGTCACCCTTTTCAGCAGTAAGGTTCTTTTCACATCTGGTATTCAGAAAATAGGGTAAAGCTGTAGTGTCTGAAGAGGAATTTTGTTCCGGTTGTTCGTTTATTACTGCAATCTTACGGACTGTATCTGCTTTCTTTGTAAAAGCGAGACCAAGGCCGAGGGACATCAGAATCGGGAAGAGAATTCCCCAGAAAAGCACACCCGGTTCACGGATAATTTCCCGGAATAGAGCTGAGGTAAGCTGCCATAACTGATTAAACCGGAATAATCTATTCATCTATCTTTCTTCCTGTTAATGAAACAAACAGATCGTCAAGCGTTTTGTAACGGTGCTCTACCCGGTATGGGACATCCTCAAGAAGCTGTTCGAGTGTACCCTCCTTCAGGATAACACCTTTATCCATAATTATTATGTAGTCGCAGAGATTTTCTGCTTCTTCCATATAATGTGTTGTGAGTATCATTGATGTTTCCGATTTCTCTTTCAGGCTCCGGAGTATTTCCCAGATCTCCCGTCTGGCATTGGGATCCAGACCTGTAGTAGGTTCGTCAAGAAGAAGGATTGCCGGGTTATTGATAAGTGCAATCCCGATTGCAAGCCGCTGTCTTTGGCCGCCTGAAAGGTTTACGACAAATGATTTTTTCTTTTCATCTAATCCGATGATATTTATAATCTCGTTAACCCTCTTTTCCCCGAGGTTAAAGAAACCTGCAAAGAGCTTTAATGTCTCGGAGACCCGCAGTTTATCGATAAATCTTGTTTCCTGAAGTGAAAGGCCGATAATATTATGAAGCTCATCCTCGTTTCCTTTCCAGGTTTTCCCCAGTATTGTTATTTCGCCTTTATCGGGCTTCTGAATTCCTTCAATCATCTCAACGAGAGTCGTTTTTCCGGCTCCATTGGGACCAAGGAGACCGACAAACTGGCCTTTAGGTATTTTAAGATCAATCCCTTTTACTGCCTGAACCGTTTTAAATGATTTCCAGACATTTTTTACTTCAATTACATTTTCAGACGACATAGTATTAATTAAACAATTGTAATATTATTTTGTTCCGAATATCCTGTCGCCGGCATCGCCTAATCCGGGAACAATATATCCGTTGTCGTTTAGTTTCTCGTCTAAGCCGGCGAGGAAGATCTGCACATCAGGGTGATCTTTCATTATGCGTTTAACCCCTTCGGGAGCACCGACAACACAAACAAGTTTTATTGTTTTTGCCCCATGCTCCTTCAGAATCTGAATAGCCGCTGTAGAACTTCCTCCTGTTGCAAGCATGGGATCGAGAATCATTACAATTGCCTCAGGAAGATTTTCAGGGAATTTCGAATAGTATGTCATAGGTTTTAGGGTCACATGGTCGCGGTACATTCCAATATGGCCAACCCTGGCTGTAGGAATAAGATTTGAGATGCCATCAACCATTCCCAGACCAGCCCTTAAAACAGGGACCAACACAACATCCATTGCAAGTTCCTGAGTGTGGCATTCACCAAGAGGTGTTTCAATGGTGATGTCTTTCACAGGAAGATCCCTTGTTATTTCATATGCCATGAGTCCGGCAATCTCTTCAAGTGTTTCCCGGAAATCCTTAGTCCCGGTTTCTTTCCGGCGTAATAGAGTAAGCTTATGTGTCAGCAGCGGATGTTTAAGCAGGTTCAGCATAATATTCTATTTAATGACATGTAACTTATTTTAAATTAAATAGCTCTTCTTTATAAAAAAAGTAATTCTCAGGCAGGTTTAATGCCAACATAAATAAAATATTGTTGTCTTTTTTGTAAAAAATATATATTGAGACGGGCATTAATAAAATAGAAAATTGTGAAGGCCACATTCAGAAAGAATGATTTCCTCTTTATTGCCGGAATCCAGTTCCGGTAAATGCTCCAGCCTTTTCTGACCTGCAGGGTTATATCCTCACAGTTTTTTATTTCAAGTTCTGATTTTAAGAACTCTTCATCATAGCGGCTCTGGTTCCAGAAATGATGGACCATTGGTTTCCCCCATATTTTCATTATCCCCTCCCTCTTTTTACGGGTAGAAATAATATCTGCAATCAGAAACTGGCCGCCTGGTTTCAGAACACGGTGAACTTCACTTAGAAAAGCAGATTTATCGGGATAATGAAATGCACTTTCAATATTCAGCAGGACATCTGCAGAGTCGGACCTGACCTGTGAAAGATTTTGTGCATCATCAACAAGGAAGTGGACATTATCTGTTTTTGCCAGCTCTTTTTCACTTTGAGCAATTTTTATGTTGGCTTCGCTGAGATCAACTCCGGTAATAATTGCGGGGCCAAATTTTTTATAAATGTAAATGGCCTGTACCCCATTTCCGCAACCGATCTCAAGGATTTCTTTATTTAATAGTGGATCAAGCAATGAAATGCAGTAATCTGTCAGGTTTCTCTGGGCTTGAATAAAACTATCGGACTCATTTACAAAAAGAGGATAATGAAGCATAGTATGTTCATTATTAAGTCTTTTAAGAGCAAGATTCATTGACTCATAGTACTGGCCATGAGTAAAACCTGTTCCGGACAGTTTAAGAATTTTTTTTAGAAAGTTCATATTTACCCCGTTAATTCCGGCAGAAGAAGATATGCCGGATGATTTTTAAATTTTATTTATTTCAGACTTATCCAGGAAAGAACCTCCTCCTGAGAAGGGTTCTGTAGTCCGAGTTTATTTTTCTTATTATATCCGCAGAGATCCTGGTGAAGCTTTGTATGCTTTTCAACATCCTTAAATTTTGCAATGGTAGTAAATCCAAGCTTTTTCAAAGGATCAATCCATATTTCGGGGATTCCAATTGCGAGATATTCCTCCTTCTGACTTTCCGCTTTTGCTTTCTGACTTTCAGGTTTCATCTGGGGAAAGAGAAGCACATCCTGAATTGATGGCTGGTTGGTGAGGAGCATGGTAAGCCTGTCGATGCCGATACCCATTCCTGATGTGGGAGGCATTCCATATTCAAGAGCTCTGACGAAATCCATGTCAATGAACATAGCTTCATCATCGCCCTTTTCCGATAGCTTCATCTGGTCCTGAAAACGCTCCATCTGGTCGATCGGATCATTCAGTTCAGAATAGGCATTGGCAATCTCCTTGCCGTTAATCATCAACTCAAACCTTTCTGTAACACCCGGTTTGCTGCGGTGCATTTTCGTAAGAGGAGATGTCTCTGTGGGATAATCAATTATGAAAGTAGGCTGGATATAATTATGTTCGCATTTTGCACCAAACAATTCATCTATCATCTTTCCTTTACCCATCGACGGAGTATGAGGAACATCAAGCTTATCGCAGACAGCCCTGAGCCCTGCTTCATCCATTCCTGAGATATCGATACCTGTATTTTCCAGAATGGCATCAGTCATGCTGATTCTTTTGAAAGGAGGATTGAGGTTAATTATCTTGTCTCCGTAAACAACTTCAGTTTTTCCATGAAGATCCATGGCAGCTTTACTGATAATCTCTTCAGTAAAGCTCATCATCCAGTTATAATCCTTATAGGCAATATATATCTCCATAACCGTAAACTCCGGATTATGGGTTCGGTCCATTCCTTCATTTCGGAAATCTTTTGCAAATTCATAAACACCTTCAAACCCGCCGACAATAAGACGTTTAAGATAAAGCTCATTTGCAACTCTTAGGTAAAGAGGCATATCGAGAGTGTTGTGATGAGTTATGAAAGGCCTGGCAGATGCACCCCCCGGAATAGGCTGAAGTATAGGTGTTTCAACTTCAAGATAGCCATTGGAGTTAAACAGCTCGCGCATCGACTGGATGATCTGTGATCTTTTTCTGAAAACATCACGTACATGAGGGTTCACTATAAGATCGACATAACGCTGACGGTAACGCATCTCAGGATCGGTAACAGCATCAAATAAGATTCCGTCTTTCTCTTTTACAACAGGAAGAGGCCGGACAGATTTGCTTAAGATTGTAAACTCATCAGCATGAACGGTTATCTCGCCCATCTGGGTTGTGAAAACATGCCCTTTTACACCTATTATATCACCTATGTCGAGAAGGCGCTTAAACACAGTGTTATACATTGTTTTATCTTCTCCCGGACAAATATCGTCACGTCGGACATAGATCTGTATTCTTCCTGAAGAATCCATCAGTTCGGCAAATGAGGCATTGCCCATTATTCGCCTGCCCATAATACGCCCTGCGAGGCAGACTTCCTGATAGTTGTTTTTTTCAGGAGTATAATTATTCAGGATATCCTTTGAAAAAACATTGGTTTTATATTCAGCAGCAGGATAGGGGTTAATGCCAAGCTTTCTTAATTCGTCGAGAGATTCCCTTCTTATCTGCTCCTGTTCACTTAAATTTAGATTACTCATAATGGTTTGAAAATTTCTGCAAAGATAGAAAAATTCAGGTTTTGTGAACAGCGAATTTTCAGCCTCTTTGTGCAGCTATTTCAGAGTGGAATATTTTATGAATGAGCATAGTGACGGCTCCGGCAGTTCCATTGCCAACTGTGTGGCTTCCAAGTGCTGTCACAGGTGTTACTTCTGCTGAAGTATTTGTGATAAATGCTTCCTGAACTGTTGCGAGGTCATTTACAGATATTGGCTCCTCTTTTACAGGAATCCCTGCTTGTCGTGCGATGCGGAGAATATTTTTTCTTGTTACACCTGAAAGGATATATCCAGATTCGGGGTAAGTGAAGAGTGTCCCATCAACAACGAAGAAGATATTCGAGTGCGATCCTTCAGTAATGAGTCCGTTTCTGAAAAATATACATTCACCCAAACCTTTCTGGTGGGCCTCCTGAAAGCTGAGGGTGTTTGGCAGAAGAGCTACTGATTTAATATCGCATCTGCTCCACCTGATGTCTTCTTTAACCATTACCCTGATGCCTGTTCCGGGAAGTATACCGGAAGGAATAAATTCCCTCACAAACGCATACACTGTAGGAGTTACTTCGGGACCCGGAAAGTAATGAGTGCGGGGAGCAGCTCCCCTGGTGACCTGGAGATAGATAAGGGCCTGTTTGTCAGATAATCCGTTGAGTTCTATAAGTTTATGTGCAAACCCGGAAAAAGTATCCTCCTCAGGCCAGTTGATGCTGATTTCTTTCAGGCTCCGTTTCATTCTGATGATATGACTTTCCAGATCATAGAAAAAACCACTGGTCCATTTCATAACTTCGTAAATACCGTCAGCAAACAGAAAACCACGGTCATCAGGACTGATCTTTATTTCGTCTTTAGGAAGAAAATTTCCATTAAAGTAAGCGATGTTCATGTTTTGTAGTGTTAGGCACAACAATGAAATAACTCAAAGGGAGATGCCTGATCTATGTTTCAGGCTCAATTATTTCGGTTTTGTAATCAATGGCAGCGCGGGCTTCTTCAGGAGATGAGGCATTTCCGCATGCAGCCTGAACAAATAATGATGCCCCGAGTACCGTTGTCTCTTTATGACTGATTATTTTAATGGGAACACCGGTATAGTTTGCTCTCAGGCGATTCCATAAACGGTTTTTTGATCCGCCGCCGACACAAAGGATGCTTTCGGTTTTAAATCCCCCGGCATCTTCAAGAGCTTTTTTCCCCTCGACAAGCCTTAATGAGAGAGCTTCAAGCATCGCCCGGTATATCTCATCGCGGGTCGTTTCGAGAGTAAGACCAGTGATTTGTCCACCGGGCTTTCCTTTAAGCTCTTCATAGAATTTTGGATTGACCTTAACCCCATTGCAGCCCTGTGGAACTTTTTCCGCTCCTGATATCATAATATTATAAACATCATCTTTAATATCTCCGTAAAGATTCCTGCGGGCCCATTCTATCATTCCTGAAGCAATCCATTGGTTACCAATGTTGTATAATCCTTGGATAGAATCGAACTCTGTTGTTATACCCATTTTGAGCTGATCTTTTCCCGCCATAAAACCCTCCGATCGTGCCATCAGTATCTCCCAGGTTCCTGAACTGAGAACAGGCTGATTTTTTTCAGCCCCCGATCCGAAAATTGCAAACTGTGTATCGTGTCCGGTAGCAACAACAGGAATGCCCTCAGGGATACCAGTCTCTTCAGATGCGATGGTATTTACCTGACCTATAATTGTTCCGGCTTCAACAGGAGAGCCAATTTTTTCAAAAGGGAATTTTATTTTCCTGATTATTTTTTCTGAAAAGCTTCTTGTTGAAAGGTTTGTTAACATTGATGTTCCCGCCATGGTCATATCATTTACCATCTCTCCTGTTAGCAGGAAAGAGAAAATGGACGGCATAAAAAGAAACCGGCTGCTTTTCCTTATAATTTCAGGCTTTTTCTCGGCAAACCATATCAGTTTATTTATTGTATTGAATGTGAAAGGAAGAACGCCACATTCGGTATACAATTCACTTACTGAGATATATTTGCTGATTTTAGCCATTATGGAATTCGTCCGTTCACATTGCCATGAAATGACCGGATAAAGCATTTTTCCTGACTTGTCAAAAAATGTTCCGTCAACTCCAAAGGTTGTGACTGTGACGCCGGTAACCCTGCTTTTATTTATGCGGCTGATAACCTTTCGTGATGCCCTGCACATTTTGTCCCAGATCTCATTTACATCCCATATTCTGTAGGCAGGATAGAACGGATCCGGTTGAGTATTATTAGGAAATGATTCGGAGGCAAGAATTTCACCTTTGATGTCAATAGCAATAACTCTGACATTTGTTGCCCCGCAATCGAATACAATTACTACATCCCCATTTTGCATTATACAAGTTCTTTAAGAAATGCCATTGAAGTCCCCGCCAATATTAATACTGTTAAATAAAGTGTAAAACAAATAATCAACAGTGTCGCAATATAGCCAAAAAAGTATTTGAGATTCTTAAAAGCTTTATGAAGTTCCTGTTTATTCAGAGTTTTTACAGCCAGTGCAGTATGTTTTGAAAAACGAAAAAGAAAAAGTACCGGGAAGAAATAGATTATTGCAATTGCAAGAAAGATTCCAACCATCAGGGAATCAGAAAATCCCAATCCGGATTCGCCCGTGTTAAAAGCTGTCAGAAATGTGCCGGCAATTACTCCGATGACAATAATCAAACCAATAAAGATAAAACCTGATATTGCAAGAAACATGCTCCATTTCCTGGTAGTATTCAGGTAATTGAGAGTTTCCTGTTCAAGTTCTATCTTTTTGATTTCAGGGGCAGCATCCATTTAATAAAGCATTATTATTTATACATGGCACCGTAAGTAACACACGCTCTGTAATCTGAACCCTCCTTATCCATGCCAAAAGCATTCCAGGAACTTGGGCGGAATATTTTTTCTTCAGGAACATTATGCATGCAGACAGGTATTCTTAAAATAGATGCGAGGGTTATAAGGTCAGCACCGATGTGTCCGAAGCTTGAGGCGCTATGGTTGGCTCCCCAGTTAGCCATTACGGAATAAACATCTGTGAATGGCCCTTTTCCGGTTAGTCTTGGTGAAAACCAAGTTGTTGGCCAGGTTGGGCTTGTCCTGTCAGTCAGGATCTTGTTCATTTTTTCAGGGAGTTCCACTGTCCAGCCTTCTGCAAGCTGAAGAACAGGTCCGATCCCTTTTACGAGGTTAACTCTTGATATTGTAACCGGCATAATGCCTTTTGTATCGAATTGTGATGAGTAGCCTCCACCTCTGAAATATTCGGAATCGGCAGGTGGCCATTGAGTTGCATCAAGGCAAGCTGCTGCATCTTTACCTGTTATTTCCCAGAATGGTTTAATGCACGATTCTCCGTCTTTCAACTGTCGGCCTGAGAAATCAAGGGATGATGCTCCGGAATTTATAAGATGAATAACTCCGTTGGAAGCAAGTCCTTCAGGTTTTATTTTGGTGACTCTTTCTATTGCTTCGGGGCTCCAGTAGGTGCGGATATCCGAAAACATCTGTGAAGTATTGGTCAGCAGATAGCCAAACAACATTGGCACTCCGTTCATTGCATCATTTTCAGTGGCAACAAGGTATGGAGGCCTTATCCCATTCCAGTCGAATGATGAACATAGAATAGCTTCAAGAAAATCTCCGTTTGGCATATGATCGGTCCACTGGCGCTGTCCCTGGAAACCTGACAAAATTGCATTGTGCCCAAGGGCCTCTTCACCAAAACCAAGGGTTTTAAGTTTCGGATTACCAACCATCAGATCGCGTGCAATAAGCGTCATCTTTACAACAGTTTCCCAATCAGTATCTTTCTCTTTTCTTGACTTTGGATTTTTGTTAATGTCAATTCCCTCTTTGCAGTTATTCTTTGTCCATTCAAGGGCTTTTTTGAATTCCTCCTTGTCAAAGATCTCCTCGTTGATACGGCGGTTAAATTCGCTCATGTCAACATATTCATTCCTCATTCCGAGATATTCCTGAAAAAAATCTTCCCTTACGATTGATCCGGCAATCCCCATCGAAACCGACCCCATAGAAAGATAAGATTTGCCTTTCATCAGCGATACGGTGAGCCCTGCTCTGACGAAACGGAGGATTTTTTCACGAACATCATCAGGAATTGACTGATCTCCTGCATCCTGAACATTCTGTCCGTAAATACCGAATGCAGGCAGCCCTTTCATGGTATGACCTGCAAGTGCTGCTGCGAGGTAGACAGCTCCCGGACGTTCAGTTCCGTTAAATCCCCATATTGCTTTAGGAATATCGGCATTCATGTCTATCGTTTCGCTTCCATAACACCAGCATGGAGAAACAGTAAGGCTAACCCCAACACCATTTTTACTGAATTTCTCGGCACACATTGCTGCTTCTGCAACACCTCCGATGCAGGTGTCTGAAATAACACACTCTACAGGTTTCCCATTCGGGTATTTCAGAGTTGATGAGATAAGATTTGCCGCATTAATGGCCATATTCATCGTCTGATCTTCAAGAGCTTCCCTTACTCCACGCATCCTGCCATCAATTGCCGGACGAATACCTACCTTTGGGAAATCACCAATAACCGTCTGATAGTTCTGATTTACTTTTAATTCATTATTAGCCATTCTATTCTATATTTTAAACGATTAAAATTTATAAACTGAAGAGTAACAAATATAAGTTTTTTTTCCTACAATTTGTTTTCCCCCGGGTGATCATGCTTAATTATTGAAATCTTTTTTTAAGACTTATGTTGCATCATTTTCAGGGATTGAATATTAAATTTATTCTTCTTTATCAGTTGATCAACTCAGATTATAATAACTTTGTTCTGTGGAAAAATATGTTTGATATGCAAAAAGGCAGGAGATTACCAAAATGGCTCACGATGCAGAGGGCAAGCGGAGAGAATTATTCCGTTGTAAAACATCTGGTTGAAGAGAATCATCTTAATACAATCTGTACCAGTGGAAACTGCCCTAATATTGGTGAATGCTGGAATGCCGGCACAGCCACTTTTATGATTCTGGGGGATATATGTACCCGAGCCTGCAAGTTCTGCGGAACAAAAACCGGGAAACCATTTCCCCCTGACATTCAGGAGCCTTACAGGCTGGCCACCTCAATAAAAACGATGAGGCTTAAACACTGTGTAATAACATCTGTCGATCGTGATGATCTGCCTGACAAGGGGGCTGCTTTCTGGGCAGAGACGATAAAGTGCATTAAAGAGGTAAATCCTGATATGACTATGGAGACCCTGATTCCCGATTTTGATGGAAAGAGTGAATATATTCAAAAAATTATTGATGCCGGGCCCGACGTGATATCTCATAACATTGAGACAGTTAAGCGCCTTACTCCCATAATACGTACTAAAGCAGAATATGAAAAGAGCCTGAGCGTAATCAGATACATCTCAGAAAAGGGGAAAATTGCCAAATCGGGGTTTATGCTGGGGCTTGGAGAACATGAGGATGAAATACTTGAGACTATCAGGGATCTGTATAATGCAGGCTGCAAGGTGCTTACTATCGGACAGTATCTTCAGCCGGGGTTGAATTTTATGGAAGTGACGGAATATGTTACACCTGAAAAATTTGAGGAATACAGGATCTATTCTCTCCAGGCAGGCTTTTCTTTTGTTGAATGCAGTCCGCTTGTAAGGTCATCATTTCATGCTGAAAAACATATTTTGCCAAAGTAAATTTACTTATATTGACATAACTAAACTACTATTACACAATTGAGCTATAACGTTGTATATAAAGATATTGGACAAAAAGATTATAAAGAGACCTGGGACTATCAGACAGATATCTTTACAGCTCTTGTAGGGAACAAAAAGAGAATACCGGAATCTCAGAGTAAAGGAAAAGCTGATTTCCCCGGGACTTTAATTTTTGTTGAACATCCTCATGTCTATACCCTTGGGAAAAGCGGATCGGAGAATAATCTCCTGCTTGACTATATTCAGCTAAAGGCAAAAGATGCTACATTCTGCAAAGTTGACAGGGGAGGGGATATAACTTATCACGGACCTGGTCAGATTGTAGGATACCCTATTTTTGATCTGGATGCGATCGGAATAGGTTTGAAAGAGTATATTTGTAAGCTGGAAGAGGCGATAATCAGAACTGTAGGCGAATTTGGTCTTATCGCTTCACGGCTTGAAGGTGGAACAGGGGTCTGGCTCGATCCGGAAATCGACGGGATTGCAAGGAAAATTTGCGCTATCGGAGTTAAGGCCAGCAGATACATAACAATGCATGGCTTTGCTTTCAATATTAATACCGACCTATCCTACTTTAATTATATCAACCCTTGCGGATATACCGATAAAGGGGTTACATCACTTGAGAAAGAGTTAGGCTGCCGGCAGGATATCAGCTCTCTGAAAAATATTGTGAAAAGAAACCTGCAGGAAGTTTTTGATTTGAATTGGATAAAACAGTAATATGATGGAAAAAAGATGGGTTGTGAAGGATAAGGGAGATATTGCTGTTGTAAAACAACTTGCAAAGACACTTGATGTGTCGGAGTCCCTGGCAAATTTAATGGTTCAGCGAAATATTACATCCTCAGATGAAGCTGATGCCTTCTTTAATCCAAGTCTCGATTTTCTGCATGATCCTTTTCTTATGAAGGATATGAATATAGCCGTTGACAGGATCTCTGCTGCAGTAAAGAAAAACGAAAAAATACTTGTTTACGGTGATTATGATGTTGACGGAACAACTGCTGTTGCCCTGATGTATTCATTTCTCAAAGATCAGTATTCAAATGTTGAGTATTATATACCCGACAGATATAAAGAGGGTTACGGAGTATCGTTCGAAGGTCTGGATTATGCATATCAGAATAACTGCAAGATTGTGATTACTCTCGATTGCGGGATTAAAGCCGTTGAAAAAGTAAAATATGCCCGTACAAAAGGGCTCGATGTTATAATCTGCGATCACCACTATCCCGGCGACGAAATCCCCAAGGCACTGGCTGTACTCGATCCTAAACAGCCGGCTTGCAGTTACCCTTACAAAGATCTTTCCGGATGCGGAGTTGGATTTAAACTTATCCAGGCTTATTCAAGGGTACACGGCATTCCATTCAGTGCAATATCTCATTATCTCGATCTCGTAGCTGTAAGCATTGCATCTGATATCGTTCCTATTACAGGCGAAAACAGGATAATGGCCTTTATCGGACTAAAACAGCTTAATGAATCACCCCGAACCGGTCTGAAAGAGATAATACGTGAATCGGAAGTAAATAAGGCACTTACAATTGAGGATGTCGTTTTTAAAATAGGTCCGAGAATAAATGCTGCCGGCAGAATGGAGACAGGAAGTAAAGCTGTCGATCTGCTCGTATCAATCGATACAAAGCTTGCCACAGGGATCAGTAAGGAGATTAATAATTTCAATATTGAACGGCGAAATGTTGACCGTATAATCACTACTGAGGCTATGAGAATGATCTCTGAAGATCAGAGAACCGTTAATTCCAAAACTACAGTGTTGTATAATCCTATATGGAAAAAAGGGGTGATCGGGATCGTCGCTTCAAGGCTTATAGAGACATATTACCGGCCTACAGTTATTCTTACCGAATCGAATGGTTTTGCCACCGGATCTGCCAGATCGGTTCAGGGTTATGACCTTTATCAGGCAATTGAAGCTTGCAGCGACCTCCTTGAGAGTTTTGGAGGTCATATGTTTGCAGCAGGATTAACTCTGAAAAAAGAGAATATCAGACCGTTTATGGACAGATTCGAACAGTATGTCAGCAGTACCATCACTGAAGAACAACTTGTTCCTCGTGTTTTTATTGATACTGAGCTCTCATTTTCGGAAATCAATGAAGGCTTCTTTAAAACGATGAATCAGTTCCAGCCATTCGGACCTGAAAATATGTCGCCTGTATTTGTTTCCAGGAATGTGTTTGATACCGGGTCAGGACGTATGGTTGGTTCAAGCGGGGAACATCTGAAACTGGATCTTTGCCAGGAGTCGACCGGACAAAAGAGCTTTTCAGCTATAGCTTTCAGCCAGGCTAACCATTTTGAATTTATCAGGGGTGGTAATCCGTTTGATATTTGCTATTCCCTCGAAATGAACGAATTCAGAGGAAACAAAAACCTTCAGCTGAACATCAGGGACATAAAAACCCCTAAAGTCAGATAAGTGTAACATTCTCACAGCCGGTTTAAAACATAATCCTGAACTGAACTTTAATTTCGTCGTTATTTTCGCTAAGGTTTGCTCCTCTTATAATGGTTGTTATTCCATATTTTATCCTCATCTCAGCTATGTCGTTCACTTCCCATTTTGCCATAATATAACTCCTGCTTCCGGCCCCGGATAATGAAGGAATAGAGAAGCTGTAGAGCAGATCATTTTCATAAGAGTAGATTCTTGAATCCCAGTCATCAGTAGAAAACAGGCAGTATCTGATCCATAATGTAAGAGGGATTTGTCTGAAATGGTAATTTACCTCCTGCTGCATAAGCATGCCACGGCTTCCCGAAGGTTCAGCATATTTATAATCTATCCGCGTTCCGAGAATCAGATCATCATTAATAGAATACTTTACAGAACCTTTCAGACTTTTTGTGATTAATCTCTTCTGCCCGGGTATCCCGTTAGCTTCCGGATCATCTGCGATTGATAGCCTGTAGTTAAAGGCAGCATCTATTGTCAGCTCCGGGACAGGCAGATATTTCAATCTTACTTCCTGTTTTCTTCCCCATGACGGGGAGTTGCAGCTGTATTTTAACCAGGGAAAGGAACTGATGTCACACCCTGCACTTAAAAAGAGATGTTTTGCTGCTTCAAATGAAAAGTTACCGAGAATACCATGTTCATTCCCGGAGGAGGAGTTTCCGGGACCCTTTCCATGAAAAGAGGAATACCCTGCATCATAGTTTCTGATCAGGAAGTTAATTGTCAGACGGTCTGATGGTCGAAGTGATACCCCCTGTACAATTGCATGTTTATTGTTCCTCCCGGCCGAATACTCCCCGAAGAACAATATTCTTTTGATGAGGCTGTTGTAATAAAGTGAGAAGAGACTGTTTCTGTCACCCTCAAAATCAAAAAGCTTTTCAGCGTTATTCTCAGAACGGTTAACAGGCAGAGAGAATCGGTTTTCCGACCAGGTCATACCGATTCTTAAATTATTGAAATTGTATGATAGATTTGTACCATATGCCAGTTCTGAGACAACATCTTTTTTCATCTCAAGTGCACGGGTGTTATGTAATCCTGTGGTATAGAAATTTTCAATATAATTATTTGAAGAACCTGATGATGAGCCGAGCGTTGCATCAACCCTGTTCTTTGAATAGAAGAGTGAAACGGAGAGGTTTTTTATTGAAAACTCGGCTGCTGCTCCCCTGAAAAAGTTATTTTCATCAGCAGAAGTATACGGCTTTACCTCATTACTTGCCGACATATAACCGGGTGAGGTCAGCGAGAGAGCTGAACGTATCCCGGTGTTGATATTTGTTCCCTGTCCGAAACGTGCAGAATAATCGCCCACAATGATTCGTCTGACAATACCGCTTCCGTTATATTCAAGTGAGGCTGAAAAGAAATCGGGGAGGGCTGTATTCCCTGAGATAAATTTCTCGCCGGGATCTTTTTCAGCTGTCATTCCACCGGAAAATGACCCGGAGGTAAATTTGTATTTTGTCAGGATTTTCCATGGAGAGCCTGATGATGACGAATCATCATTCCCCGGTTTGCAGGTAAGATTTGTTACTGATGTGTTTCTCCAGTGCGCAGAATCTGAATTCATTGTCGTCTTGTTGTCTAGGGTAATAAAGGGGATCATCATCCCTGCAGTCTCTTTATCAAATCCGGGGATGTTAGCCAGTTCAAAAACAGAATTGATCCTTCCCGATGAATGAACATAATCTGCCAGCGCTTTCACCTGAAAATCAGAAAGAAAGAAAAGTCTGGAGAGCTCTTCTTCACCTGATGAATTAAGCTTTACCTTATCTTCTGAAAGTTCATAAAGCCTCTCGATATATGTTGAAGCAGCTTCGGGATCGGAATCATCAGCTGCCAGTTCCTCAGCGATGCTGACGACTGCCTCCGATAGTTTTGACTCCTGACCAGAGCTCCGGAATGAGAGAGAAAGAAAAAACAGTATCAATATATACTTTAACATTCAGCTGATTATCTACCTGTTATTTCAGATTGTTTTTATACAATTAAGGGATGTTGAAAATCAGAGAAACGGAAGATGTTACTCCCAGTTGTTCGTGAGTACGGAAACCAAGGTCGATCCGGACAGTTTTAACAATGTACCCAAGACCGAAACTGAATGAACTGTTTTCAGTGCTGAACCCGCCTCTTAACCAGAAATTTTTTGCAGCCTCATATTCAAAACCTGTTCGGATGGTCAGATTACTTCCTGAGCTCATTTCTGCTTCCACTCCGGCAAAAAGCAGTTTGTTCAGGTCCGTCCCAACACCTATCCGGAGTGTTGAAGGCAGATAGCTTTTTCGTATTGAATTGGGTACCGGATTAAAAATATGGATCCCTATCCTGGTGTTTTCAGCAGGCATTAAAATCAGACCTGTCTCAAATGTAACAGATTGGTTATTATAATCTTCTCCGGGAGTTTTTTCCATAAAATAGTCGACTTGTACTCCGGCATTTATTTTATCGGATAGCCTTAGTCCACAGGCCAGTCCTGTCATATCTCTTTTGAAACCGGCATATCCGAAATGTGAATAGACAGCTCCAATTGAGCTCTTTCCGGCAGGGATGGTTATACCGGCAGTACGGGTTCCCAACTCGCTGATACCAAATCGGTTCTCGTAGTTGAAGCCGAAGGAAAGGGAACCGTTATCTGCAAGTGATGCCTGATTCTGGAATGAAGACCAGAAACCCTTCTTCATGATACAAACATATCCTGTTCCTGCTTCACCGGCTCCGGCCGAAGGGCGATACAAATCACCGGCAGAAGCAGTTAAAGAGAAAAATAGAAAAATGGCAGAAACAGATATTTTCAGCAGCGAGCTCAACTGTTTCAAATTAGTACACCAAGATACTAATTAATCAGACAGGGTAACAATATTTATTAATTATTTTTATGATTGCAGGCAATTCTATAAAGAAAAAAATTCTAATTTGTCTTGTAGGGATATTTAACTTTTTTCAGCTCTTCATTTGCCTGGACGATCTTTTTTTTAAGACTTTCCTTATATTTTATTACCTCTTTCATGATCTCTTCATTTCCTGTTGCAATTATCTGAGCGGCAAGAATACCGGCATTTTGTGCACCATTAACACCTACTGTAGCCACAGGTATTCCGGGAGGCATCTGTAGAATTGAAAAGATAGAATCAATACCTTCAAGTGAAGCTTTGATTGGTACTCCGATAACCGGAAGCGGTGTCATTGAGGCAATAACCCCGGGCAGATGTGCCGCCATACCGGCTGCAGCAATAATTACTTTTATCCCACGGGAAGCAGCATTTTTTGCAAATTTCTCAACCTCTTCAGGCGTCCTGTGTGCAGACAAGGCATTCATCTCAAAAGGGATCCTGAATTCGTTAAGTATTTCTGCTGATTTCTCCATTACCGGAAGGTCGGAAGTGCTTCCCATTATGATGCTTACTATCGGTTCCATTTAAAATATTTTAATTTAACTTGCTGATAAGGACAAAAATAAGCTATTATTTTCATATTTTCGCACCGGCTTACAGTTCAATAGTTACCCATATGAAAGAAATCCGGATTCTCGATAAAAATTTCAGGGAATTTATCACCGAAAAGGCTATCCAGGAGAGGGTAGATGAAATTGTCAGACAGATGAATACCGACCTTGTTGGGAAAGATGTGGTCTTTCTTGGAATTCTTAACGGGGCTTTTCTTTTTGCTGCAGACCTGTTCAGACGGATCGAACTTCAGGTCAGGATCTCTTTCGTGAAACTTGCATCTTATGAAGGGACAAGCTCTTCGGGAACAATAAAAGAACTTATTGGATGGAATGAAGATATCAGAAATAAAACCATTGTTGTTATTGAAGATATCGTTGATACAGGCAACACTCTTGAAAGAATTGTTGATGAGCTGATAATCAGGAAGGTAAGCGAAGTAAAAATAGCTACTATGCTTTATAAGCCTCAAGCCTACACAAAAAGCATCCCTCTTGATTACATCGGATTTGAAATACCAAATGATTTTGTGGTTGGTTATGGCCTCGACTATGACGGTTACGGTCGCAACCTTCCATCAGTCTATACATTAATACATTAAAATCTATTTATTTTATGATTAGTTTCTTGATTTTTGGTCCTCCCGGTTCAGGCAAGGGAACACAGTCGGTAAAGCTGGCTGAGAAGTATAATCTTATCCATCTTTCAACAGGTGACATGCTTCGTGCAGAGATCACCGCAGGTACGGAACTTGGTAAAAAGATGAGTCTTATTATGTCAAAAGGAGAGCTTGTTCCTGATGAGGTTGTTATTGAAATGATTGCTTTTAAAATTGATAACAGCAAAGGTTCAGCGGGATTCCTCTTTGATGGTTTTCCCCGCACTGTAGCTCAGACAATAGCTCTCGAGAATATGCTTAACGGACGTGGAATGAAAATTGACAGCATGCTTGTTCTGGATGTTGATCATGATGAACTTGTTAAAAGATTAATTGCCAGGGCGGAGTTGTCAGGGCGGCCGGATGACAAAGATCCTTCAGTTATTGAAAACAGGATTGATGTTTATAAATCCAAAACAGAACCAATTATAAACTATTGCAGGGAGAAAGGAATCTACCAGCCGGTAAACGGCATGGGAACTATTAATGACATCTTCAAAAGACTCTCTGATTCAATGAATAAGCTTGTATAACTTCCATCCCGGTTGATTGGTTTGGAGGGCTTATGGTTTGCGCTCAGAAAAACAGGTACTGATTAGCACCTGATTATTAAAAGGTTAAAGTTCACAAAATATTATTAAATGTCCGGATCTAACTTTGTTGATTATGTAAAAATTTTCTGCCGCTCCGGTAACGGAGGCGCAGGATCGGCTCATTTCCGCAGGGAGAAATTTGAGCCTAAAGGCGGACCTGATGGAGGAGACGGAGGCAGGGGTGGCCATATTATTCTGAGAGGTAATGAACAGATGTGGACCCTTTTGCATTTAAAATTTCAACGTCATATTTTTGCCGAACACGGAGTCGGAGGAAGCAGACAGACCTCCACCGGTGCTGATGGTAAGGATATCACTGTTCAGGTCCCTCTTGGAACAATTGCAAAAAACAGTGTAACCGGTGAGATCATTTTTGAAATTACTGTCAACGGAGAAGAAAAAATTCTGGCCAAAGGAGGCCGGGGTGGACAGGGGAATACCCATTTTAAATCTCCTACGAACCAGACCCCGCGTTATGCCCAGCCCGGTGAACCTGGTGTTGAAGAAGAATTCATCCTTGAACTTAAAATACTTGCAGATGTCGGGCTTGTTGGTTTTCCAAATGCAGGTAAATCAACACTCCTTTCCGTAGTATCGGCAGCTAAACCAAAGATTGCCGACTATGCTTTCACAACTCTGGTTCCAAATCTGGGTATTGTCAGCTATCGTGACGACAGGTCATTTGTTATGGCCGATATTCCCGGAATCATTGAAGGCGCACATGAAGGAAAAGGCTTGGGGATAAGATTCTTAAGACATATTGAAAGGAACTCTATGCTTTTGTTCATGGTGCCGGCTGACAGCAAGAACATTAAAGAGGAATATGAGATCCTGATAAATGAACTAAAAATGTATAACCCTGAACTGCTTGATAAAAAGCGGGTTATGGCTATATCAAAATCCGATATGCTCGATGAAGAACTTATTAATGAGATAAGAAAGGACCTGCCTGATATTCCAAGGGTATTTATCTCTTCTCTTACAGGTCAGGGAATAGTCACCCTGAAGGATATGATCTGGAAAGAATTAACAAACACATGATTAACGAACGATGTTTGAACGTCTTGATCAACAGCTTTTTCTTTTTCTCAACTCAATAAACTCCCCTTTCTGGGACCTGGTTATGCATGCCATCAGCGGGAAACTGATATGGGCGCCACTATATCTGGGAATCCTTATCTATCTGGGGATGAAGTATAAACGGAAATTCATCGTTATCCTTCTGTTTATTATCCTGGCAATAGCTCTTGCCGATCAGATCTCTGTACAACTTTTCAAAAATCTTGTACAGCGTCTGCGTCCCTGTCATGAGCCGTCTCTCGAGGGTCTTGTTCATCTTTTCAATGGGGAATGCGGAGGCAAGTTCGGTTTTGTCTCTTCCCATGCAACAAATTCTTTTAATGTGGCACTGCTCAGCTTGCTGTTCATCAGGAAAAGGTGGTATACAATCACTATAATTTCCTGGGCGGTAGTTATCGGATACAGCAGAGTCTATCTTGGTGTCCACTATCCCGGCGATGTGATATGCGGTTCACTTCTCGGAGCGTTCGTCGGATGGAGTATTTATTCGCTTTATATCCTTACCGACAATAAGATACTGCAGCACAAACCATTTTTTAATCATACTCCCAAAGAATGATTGCCTCTGAAGGGTGAGTTCATGAAGATTTTGGTGAATGGAGGAATTCAGAGATTAAAGCTGTAACATAAAAGTAAAATATTAGATCAATTCAATGCTCTGCCTTAATCTGGAATCTGAGGATCCCTGCCTTAATCTTGCTATTGAGGAAGTACTGCTGAAAAACAGTAAAGAGGATTATTTTATACTGGGAATCAACACTCCATCTGTTGTCATTGGTAAGCATCAGACGCCACACAGGGAGATAAATACAGGTTTTGTAACGGAGAATTCTATTCCTCTCCTGCGAAGGATTTCAGGAGGAGGAACGGTATACCACGACAGGGGTAATCTTAACTTTACTTTTATCAGACAAAGTGAGGCTGGCAAGCAGGTTGACTTCAGAAAATATACTCAGCCGGTTATTGATTTTCTTTTATCTTACGGAGTTGAAGCGATATTTGAAGGGAAAAACGATATAAAAGTGAGAGGATTAAAGGTCTCTGGAAATGCTGAGCATGTTCATCGGAACAGGGTTCTTCATCATGGAACTCTTCTTTTTAATTCCTCGCTCAATATGCTCAGGAATTCGTTACGGAAGGATACATCCCGCTACAGTACCAGAGCTGTTGAGTCAAACCCCTCGCCGGTAATGAATCTGATAGATGAACTGAAAATGTTCAATGATATTTCTGAACTAAAGGCGGAAATGATGAACTATGCTCTTCTTAATCTGCCGGATGCAGCAATCTACAGCCTTTCGACGACAGAAAAGGAGGCAGCCGCATCCCTGGCCGCAACAAAATACAACAGCTGGGAGTGGAACTGGGCCTATGGTCCGGAGTATACTTTTAACAGTAACTTTCAGAAAGATGGAAAACTCCATTCAGTCTCTCTTTCAGTTAAAGATGGGATCATCGTAAATTGCATCATGGAGGGAAGCGATCAGCTGATATCAGCTTCAAAAAAACTTACAGGTTGCCGGCATATGGTTGCTGATATTCAAAAAGTTTTAACGGAAGAAAATATTGACATTTCAGGGGAAGAGATTTATTATTTCTTTTAATTTGCTCTTCAGAATATCTCTGGAACATCGGAGGGATTATAGTACGAAATTTGTATATGAATATAATAAAATCAATAATCGTCTGGTTAACAGTTATTTGCTTCTTAATTGTACTGTTTCCTTTCACCTTTATAATATGGATACTGGTTTTTCCATTCGACAGGGAACGTGTTATTATCCACTGGATCCTGGTTTATCAGGGATTAATCATCTCCCGGTTTATCCCCATGTGGAAGATTGATATTGACGGCAGGGAAAAGGCTGTTCGTGGTACTACATATATTATTGTGGCAAACCATCAGTCTCTTCTTGATGTTTTAATTCTGAGCTGTCTGAGATATAAGTTCAAATGGATTTCAAAAATTGAAAATGTAAAAGTGCCGATCCTTGGCTGGTATCTGAAGATGGCTGATTATATTATTGTTAACAGGGGAAATGAGGAGAGCAAAGCAGAGATGCTGGAAAAATCGTACAGATGTCTGAAGAGGGGAATCTCTATCATGATATTCTCTGAAGGCACCCGCTCACTGACCGGCGGGATAGGTTTTTTTAAAAGAGGGGCATTTCAGCTTGCTTTGGAGACTGGTGTTACCATTCTGCCGGTTGTTCTTGACGGAACAGGTTCACTTCTTCCTAAACACGGTCTCATATTAGGCAGCAGATCTGAGGTAAAGATAAAGGTCCTTGATCCGGTTAATCCGCAATCTTTTGGCACTGACAAGCCGGAAGAACTTGCCCTTAAGATTCAATCATTAATGACATCTGAATTGAAAGAACTGAGAAACAGAAAAGATTGCAGATGACCTATAGCGCCACATACCGGAGGATGCTTGGTAAAATGGATTATTATAATTACCAGGACATGATTATCCGGCGTCACCTTTTCCAGAACGGTGGATGGGAGAGTCATAATGAGCACTCCAGAAGGTTTATCATTAAAGCAATGGATCATTACAAACCGGAAAAGATTACAGTTCTGGGTAGTGGATGGCTGCTCGATCTGCCTCTTGCAGAGATGATTGAAAGGACAAAAAAGATCTGTCTGTTAGATATTGTTCATCCTCCTGAGGTTAAAAAACAAGTGGGTACTATTAAGAATGTAGAACTTATTGAATTTGACATTACCGGAGGCCTTATCGAAGAGGTATGGAAAAAGGCAGGGAGGTACAGTATACTCAGAAACCTGAAGTCACTCGATTGTATCACTATCCCCGAATATATCCCGGATGAGGATCCGGGAATGGTTATTTCACTCAATATACTTACTCAGCTCGAATCACTTCCTGTTAAATATTTAAAGAAAAGGTCAAACATAAAAGAGGAGGAGTTTGTTGTATTCTCCTCTGAAATTCAAAAAAAACATATTGATTTTCTGAATAGATCTAAATCAGTCCTTATTACAGATTATGAGGAAGTTATAACTCATAAGTCGGGTATCATTGAAACAATTCCTACTTTACAGGCTGTTCTTCCTGAGGGGAAATTCAGTGAAAAATGGAGCTGGGATTTTGATATGGCAGGGGCTGATTATTTTACAAGCAAAAGTATCCTGAATGTAGTTGCCTTAATAATCTGATAATATGAGAAGAGACCAGAATAAAGAAAAATACCTTAGTTCAGTTGCGTACTTCAGACTTCTTGAGTCCAAAGAAGAGAGACTTTTGCTGGTCCTGTCATTATTACGTCTCCTTACATTCATAGCAGGGTTTTTCATTATCTGGCTTGGATTTAAAATAAGTGCCTTAGCAGGGATAGTTCTGTTATTGCTCGATATTTTCCTCTTCTTCTTTTTTCTGAAGCTTTATTCGTCCCATCTGGAAAAGAAGGAGTTTTTGAATAATCTTGCTCTAATAAACCAGAATGAAGCTGACGCTGTTTCAGGTGATTTCTCGGGGTTTAAATCAGGTACTTCCTATACAGACACCGGGCATGATTTTTCAAATGATCTTGATCTTTTTGGAGAGGCTTCACTTTTTCAATACCTTAACAGAACTGTTACAGGCTATGGGCAGGATATTCTGGCAGACTGGTTATCAGACCCTTTTGCCATTTCAAGTGAGTTAATACTGCGTCAGGAAGCAATAAAAGAGCTCTCCAGAAAAGAAAACTGGAGACATGTTTTTCTGGCATCAGGCATGAGAAAGGAATTGGAGAAAAGGGAAATTTCGGGCTTGTTAAAATGGCTTGAAGAGAGCTCCCTGACGAAATACTCAGGAATTATTAAAATAGTGGATTATCTTCTCCCTGCTGCAGCTCTTATTTCACTTCTGCTCCTTACTGCCGGAATCTTGCATTACTCTTATTTCACATTTATCTTTCTTTCGAACCTGTTATATATCTCTGCCGGGCTGAAAAAGAGTAATAAGATACATGCTGTTTTAACCAGCAGATACAACTATTTATCTTCTATGAACGGGTTGCTTAAAACATTTGAGAATGAAGAGTTTTCATCTGAAATACTGACCAGAATTAAAATGAATATCTCCGGAGAGAAGAGTTCTGCTGCATTATCTGTTAGAAAGCTGGGCCATCTGATACAGGCATTTGATACAAGGTTGAATATTATTGTAAGTATTGTATTAAACGGGTTGTTATTATGGGATTATCATATTATTTATCAGCTTGAAAAATGGAAAACTGAAAACAGGAAATTTTTTCCGGGATGGCTGGAGATGCTGGGTCAGGCTGATGCTTTTGTAAGTCTGGGGAATTATGCATACAATAACCCTGATTTTACCTATCCGGTTTTATCGGATAAGAGTCCTGTCTTTTCTTCCGGAAATATGGGCCATCCGTTGATTGATGAAGACAAAAGAGTGTGCAATGATTTTACAGTAGAACAGTATGGAACGATTTTTATAGTTTCCGGAGCAAATATGGCAGGCAAGAGTACTTTCCTCCGGACTCTCGCTGTTAATTACCTTCTTGGAATGACGGGAGCTCCTGTTTGTGCAGCGCAAATGAGCTTCATTCCTTTGAAATTATTTACCAGCATGCGTACATCTGACTCACTTTCAAATAATGAATCCTACTTCTATGCTGAACTAAAGCGGCTTAAGTTACTGAAATCCAGGATTGAAAACGGAGAGATACTGTTATTCATTCTCGATGAGATACTCAAAGGAACTAATTCAGCGGATAAAAGTCTGGGATCAAAGTTATTCCTTAAAAGACTTGTTGAACTGGGCGCAACCGGATTAATAGCCACGCACGACACCTCTCTTGGCGTGATGGAGAATGAATACCCGGGATTGATCTTTAATAAGTGTTTTGAAATTGAAATTGACGGGGAGATAATTAAGTTTGATTATAAGCTTCAAAACGGGGTTACCCAAAAGATGAATGCGGCATTGCTGATGAAACAAATGGGGATTCTGGATTAACGACATCATTTATCAACATCTCCGGTTTATTGTAATTGTCAATTAATCAGATAAATATTCTGATTCCTTTAGATTTAAGGCTTTCCAGGTGCTAAAATTCGTGACGATTGTTGAAAAATTCACAAAAAACGCCTCCTGTAATTAGTTATATTTGCGCAAAATTCT
Organism: uncultured Bacteroidota bacterium; assembly: GCA_903824785.1. Lineage (GTDB taxonomy): Bacteria > Bacteroidota > Bacteroidia > Bacteroidales > VadinHA17 > LD21. Next base: position 27,931 of record CAIJYD010000037.1, on the reverse strand, counting down.
GAAAAATGTCAGTCGCCTATTCTGAAGAACATATTAAAACCCTTGAGTGGAGAGAACACATCAGGCTCAGACCCGGTATGTATATCGGGAAGCTTGGTGACGGATCTTCACAGGACGATGGTGTTTATGTGCTTCTCAAAGAGGTCATGGATAATGCCATTGACGAATATATGATGGGAAACGGCAAAAAAATTGACGTCTCCATTGTCGGCAAAGAGGTAAGAGTTCGTGATTATGGCCGTGGCATACCCCTGGGAAAATTGCTCGATGCTGTTTCAAAAATGAACACAGGTGCAAAATATGATTCAAAAGCCTTCAAAAAATCAGTAGGGCTTAACGGAGTTGGGGTCAAGGCAGTTAATGCATTGTCGGAAAGATTTGTAATAAAGTCAGTTCGAGAAGGTCAGAAGAAGGTCATTGAATTTGAACATGGGATAACAATAAATGAACATCCGCTGGAGGCCACAGACGAGGAGAATGGAGTTGATGTGGTATTTCAGCCCGATGAAGGAATGTTCGGGAACTTCTATTTCATCTCCGAGTACGTAGACACAATGCTGAAAAACTACGTATATCTTAATACCGGTCTTATCATTAACTTTAACGGGAATAAGTTTTTATCGCGTAACGGTCTTGTCGATTTGCTGAATGAGAATATGAGCAAGGAAGGCCTTTACCCTATAATTCATCTTACCGGAGAAGATATTGAAGTGGCATTTACACATGGTTTGCAATATGGCGAAGATTATTACAGCTTTGTTAACGGACAGAATACAACGCAGGGAGGTACCCATCTGCTGGCTTTCCGTGAAGCTATCGTCAAAACGATAAGGGATTTTTATAAGAAAGATTATGACCCGTCTGATATCCGTTCTTCAATAATAGCCGCTATCAGCATAAAGGTTGAAGAGCCGATCTTTGAATCGCAGACAAAGACAAAACTGGGTTCTAAAGATATGGGGCCTGATGGGCCATCAGTAAGGAACTTCATAAGTGAGTTCGTTAAAAAACAGTTAGACGATTATCTCCATAAGAACCCTGAAACAGCAAGGAACATTCTGAAAAAAATACAGGATTCAGAAAAAGAGAGAAAGGCTATCTCTTCAATACAGAAGCTGGCAAGGGACCGGGCCAAAAAAGTCAGCCTGCACAATAAAAAGCTTCGCGATTGCCGTGCACATTATAATACCAACGATACAAACAAACTTGATTCAACAATCTTTATAACAGAAGGTGATTCAGCCAGCGGGTCCATTACCAAATCGAGAAATGTTGAAACACAGGCTGTCTTCAGTCTTCGCGGAAAGCCGCTTAACTGCTACGGCCTTACCAAAAAAATAGTTTATGAGAATGAGGAGTTTAACCTTCTTCAGGCAGCTCTTAATATTGAAGATGGAATCGAAAATCTGAGATATAATAATGTGGTGGTGGCAACTGATGCTGATGTCGACGGAATGCATATCAGACTTCTCCTGCTTACCTTTTTTCTTCAGTTCTTTCCCGACCTGGTAAGAAAGGGTCACGTTTATATTCTTCAGACACCACTCTTCAGGGTCAGGAACAAAAAAGAGACACGGTATTGCTACTCTCCCGATGAAAAAGCAAAAGCAATGAAAGCACTTGGACCTACACCTGAAATAACAAGGTTTAAAGGTCTGGGAGAGATCTCTCCCGATGAGTTTGCAAATTTTATCGGAAAAGATATGAGGCTTGAACCGGTAAGGATGAAGAAAAACGACTCGGTAAATGGGTTTCTTGAATTTTATATGGGGAAGAATACACCGGACAGGCAGGACTTTATAATTGAAAACCTGAGAATTGAAGAGGATATTATCGACGAGGAAAAGTAAAAGAATATTTCAAAGGGAGTGTTAGTTAAGATATGGAAGATCTGGAGTTTGATATTGGCAGTACAGATGAAATAACAGAGGTACCTCAGGGGCCGGCTGCTCTTCATTCAGTGACCGCATTATCGGGTATGTATCAGGACTGGTTTCTGGATTATGCATCTTATGTAATCCTCGAGAGGGCAGTACCACATCTTCATGACGGACTAAAACCAGTTCAGCGCCGTATCCTTCACTCAATGAAAAGAATGGATGACGGGCGTTATAATAAAGTGGCCAACATCATCGGACATACAATGCAATTCCACCCTCATGGCGATGCTTCAATCGGCGATGCCCTTGTTCAATTAGGCCAGAAAGATCTTCTTGTTGATGCACAGGGTAACTGGGGTAACCTTCTTACAGGCGATGGCGCTGCAGCTCCACGATATATTGAGGCACGGCTCTCAAAGTTTGCACTTGATGTGGTATTTAACCATAAGACAACAGAATGGAAACTATCATACGACGGGAGGAATAAGGAACCTGTAACTCTCCCGGTGAAGTTCCCGTTGCTTCTTGCACTGGGCGTTGAGGGAATTGCTGTCGGACTTGCTTCAAAGATTCTTCCTCATAATTTTAATGAGCTTATCGATGCTACCATAGATTACCTCATGGGTAAGGATTTTGTTATTTATCCCGATTTCCCTACCGGTGGCATGGTTGATGTATCGAGATACAATGACGGGCAAAGAGGAGGAGCAATAAAAGTACGGGCAAAGATTGAAAAGGTAGATAAAAAGGCATTGATAATCACTGAGATCCCGTTTGGAAAAACAACAACTACACTTATCGATTCAATAATCAAGGCCAACGATAAGGGAAAGATCAAGATCAGGAAGATCGATGATAATACCTCGGCAAATGTTGAAATAGTTGTACATCTGATTCCGGGTGTCTCTCCCGATAAGACCATCGATGCCCTTTATGCGCTTACCGATTGTGAATACTCAATATCTCCGAATACCTGCGTAATTACCGACAACAAACCTTCCTTTATGGGGGTTAGCTCAATACTGAAACATTCTGCTGACAAAACGGTTGAGCTTCTGAAAACTGAACTGGAAATAAGACAGAGTGAACTTCAGGAGGAGTGGCACATGTCGTCACTTGAAAAGATATTTATTGAGGAGAGGATATATCGCGATATTGAAGAGAGTGAAACCTGGGAAGCTGTTATTAAGGCAATTGACCATGGGCTTGATCCGTTTAAAAAACTGCTGCTCAGAGAAGTTACAAGAGAGGATATTATTCAGCTTACAGAAATAAAGATCAAGAGAATCTCAAAATTTGATGTAAAAAAAGCTGATGAACATATTAAAGGAATTGAGGTAGAACTTGAAGAGGTAAAAAACCATCTCAAAAACATAATTCCCTATGCTATCAACTATTTCAGACAGATAAAGAAAAAGTACGGCAAAGGAAAAGAGAGAAAAACAGAGATCAGGAGTTTTGACACCATTGAGGCAACTAAAGTTGTTGCAAATAATGCAAAACTATATATTAATTACAAGGAAGGTTTTATTGGTACAGGTCTGAAAAAAGATGAGTTTATCTGCGACTGTTCAGATATTGACGATGTGATTGTCATCAGAAAAGACGGTGCATATCTCATTAAGAAGGTAGCAGAAAAAGTGTTTGTGGGTAATGATGTTCTCTATGCCCAGATCTTTCTTAAAAACGACGAACGTACTATCTATAATATTGTATATCAAGATGGTAAGGATGGACCTTTGCTTGCAAAAAGATGTGCCATTTCAGGTCTTACCCGTGATAAGGAATACAACCTGACCCGGGGAGCAGCGGGATCGAAAATAGTATATTTCAGTGCCAATCCGAATGGAGAAGCGGAGGTAATAAAGGTACATCATAAACCAAAGGCAAGGCTTAAGAAACTGGTTTTTGAGTTCGATTTTGGCCAGATGACCATAAAGGGAAAATCGTCTCTGGGGAATATTCTTACAAAGAATGCAGTTCATAAGGTAACCCTTAAAGAGAAGGGCCTTTCTACACTTGGCGGAAGGAAAATCTGGTTTGATGATGCTGTTTTCAGACTCAATGTTGAAGGAAGAGGTCTCTTCCTCGGCGAGTTCAGTTCAGATGATAAGATACTTGTAATTACGAGAAACGGATATTTCAGAAACGCAGGATTTGATCTCTCTAACCATTTTGAAGACAACATTCTGATAATTGAGAAATACAAATCCGGGAAAGTCTATTCAGTCATTTACTGGGATGCCGAGCAGAAGTTTTATTATGTTAAACGGTTCACAATTGAAGAGTCGGAAAAACTTCAGAGTTTCATTAATGAAGATCCTGAATCTAAACTGATAAGTCTTACAGAGGTGGAATATCCCCGTTTCGAGATCCATTTCGGAGGAAAACATAAAGAAAAGAGTAATGAGATAATTGAGGTGGCTGAATTTATCGGCGTAAAAAGTTTCAAAGCTAAAGGGAAAAGGATGACCAGCTTTATGGTTGAAAATATTGAAGAGATTGAGCCTGTAGTTATAAAGGAATCAGTTCCGGTGGCAGAAAAAGCTGAAGAGAAACCAGCACCTCCGGCAACTCATGAAGACCCGGCACAGATGAAGCTCGAGTTGTGATGGATAAAACCCATATAGTTTATATTATTGGTTTTATGGGATGCGGAAAAACAACTGCCGGCCGGAAGCTCGCCTCTATGCTTGGCTGGTCGTTCACCGATCTTGATAAAACAATTGAAGCAAATACGGGAGAGACAATCCCGGAAATTTTCTCACAAAAAGGAGAAAATTACTTTCGTGAAGTGGAGGCCGGTATTCTGAAAAGCCTTAAGCATCATACAAATACTGTAATATCAACCGGCGGAGGTACACCATGTTATGGCGATAACATGGATTACATGCTTGAAACCGGTTTGACAATCTATCTGAAACTAACCCCCGCGCAGCTTAAAAGCCGGCTTTTGGAATCGACTGGCAAAAGACCCCTGATCAAGGATTTATCCGAAGAGGAGTTACTTGGTTTTATTGAGGAGAAACTTGCAGCCAGGGAAAAATGGTACAACCGGGCAGAAATAACAGTTAAAGGATTCAATCATGATATCCATTTATTGCATTCGCATGTTATGAGCAGACTGCATATCTGATTAGTAAAAGCTTTACTTTCCATAGAATTGCACATAATATATTCCTGAAAATGTATTAATAAATCAATTATATAGCAAAAAATGAAAAATTTATTGGGCTATCGCCCTCTCTTTGTTGGAGCATTTCAATTTGTTGGCTTTAGCCAACTTCAAATATCAATAAATCAATTATATAGCAAAAAAAACAAATTTATTGGCTATTCAGATTTTTTAGGAATTGTATTATTAAGGAGGATTTAATTGCTGTCGGCTTTAGCAGATATCTTTTTTGTGAGAGTGTATTATAAAGAAGGATTTAATTGCCGACGGCTTTAATCAGTCATTCTCATCAGATTATTTTCTTTTATTAATTTTTCCAACTCCTTATCCCATCTGATTTTCTTATGATGTTGCTCCTGGTTTTGTATGTATTTTCGAATGCGCTCTGATTGTGTCTCGCCTATTGAGACACAATAGAAATCATTCTGCCATTTAAATTTCAACCTTGTTAATTTGTTTTTATTTATCCAATGGGAGCTTTCGCCTTTTATATTTTGCATTATTTCTGAAATATTCTGAGTCCCTCCCATTGAAATCAATGCATGTAGATGGTCAGAATATCCGTTCAATTGATTAATATAAATACCCTTTGTCATGGCATTGGAATAAATATGCGAAATAACATCACCTCTTATTTTGTCAGTTAAATAAGGTATCCTGTACTTTGTGGCCCACACACAGTGGAGCCAGATTTTGATATACGACATACATTTTTAATTTCAGCGCGACGAGGCAATGAAATTAATCAATCTTATCCTTAAAGCCAAAAAACCATTTTAAGATAATATTGAATTCAGAAGGACGAAATTACATCAGCTATCTTATTATATCTGTATTTCCCAATTTTGACTAAATTTGCGCCTCGACAGCTACCCGGAGATGGGCATCTGATTTTTATTGTATTATTTATCTGCATTATTTATATGAAGAACCGAAAGACTCTCTTGATGATACTTGATGGCTGGGGAATTGGCGATGGCTCCGGATCAGATGTGATAAGTCAGGTGCCAACACCTGAACTGACATATTTTAGAAATAACTTTCCTAATTCCAGGCTGCATGCTTCAGGTGAGGATGTTGGTCTGCCTGAAGGACAGATGGGAAATTCGGAAGTCGGACATCTTAATATAGGTGCAGGCAGGGTTATTTATCAGGATCTGGTAAAGATAAACCTGGAATGTAAGACAGGGGAGATAAGAAAAAACAAGGTGCTGACAGGAGCCTTTTCCTATGCACGCGACAATAATAAGCAGGTTCATTTCCTTGGATTATTATCCGATGGGGGAGTGCATTCCCTGGATAAACATCTTTATTCCCTTTGCGACATGACAATGGATTATGGATTAAAAAATGTCTTTATCCATGCTTTTGGGGATGGTCGGGATACAGATCCCAGAAGCGGTATAGGTTATATGAAGAGCCTTCTGGAACATCTAGAAAAATCGAACGGCAAGGTTGCTTCGTTTATTGGAAGATATTATGCCATGGACCGTGATAAGAGATGGGAGAGGGTTAAAATAGCATATGATCTGATTGTAAGTGGTATAGGAACACAAACATCTGACCTGTTAAATGAGATGCAGGAATCTTACAATGCCGGCATAACCGATGAGTTTATGAAACCGGTGGTCGTTACCGGCAAGGATGGAAAGCCGGTGGGTACAGTTCAGGAAGGAGACGTAATTGTATTTTTCAATTACAGGAACGACAGAGCCAAGGAGCTTACAATGGCTCTTACTCAAAATGATCTTCCCGAGAATGGAATGAAGACCATACCATTATATTATTGTACTATGACTCCGTATGATTCTACCTTTAAGGGTCTTCATATAATTTATCCGAAAGAGAATGCCTGTAATACAATTGGAGAGGTTCTTGCTGCCGCAGGGAAAACGCAGCTAAGAATAGCCGAAACTGAGAAATATGCCCACGTAACCTTCTTTTTTTCAGGAGGAAGGGAGGAGAAATTCAAAAATGAGGAGCGGGTAATGATCCCATCGCCGAAGGTGGCAACATACGACCTGCAGCCTGAAATGAGTGCATATAGTGTAAAAGATGCTGTTATTAAAGCTCTTGAGTCAGAGAAATTTGACTTTATCTGTCTTAACTTTGCAAATGGCGATATGGTTGGCCACACCGGTGTATATGAAGCTATTAAAAAAGCAGTAGCAACAGTTGATGAGTGTGCCGGAGCAGTTATCAGAGCTGCCCGTGTTTCAGGATATGACGTTCTGGTAATTGCCGACCATGGAAATGCTGATATGGCAGTTAATGAGGATGGATCACCAAATACGGCTCATTCATTAAACCCTGTTCCATCTATTCTTGTAAGCAATGATTATAAAAAAATTAACGAGGGAATTCTTGCCGATGTAGCACCTACATTACTTACAATAATGGGTGTGGAGATCCCGAAAGATATGACGGGGAAGATTTTGGTTTGAGAATCCCTTATCAGGCCTCATAGGGAACAAAGCGCAGGCAGATAATACGCAGGGCGTGAATAAGATATTTTTTAATGTTACGTATTGACGATACTATATTCAGTTTCGACATCCTCGAAAAAAAATTCAGGTGTAATCTGGCGGCATGCCAGGGCAGTTGTTGCCGTTATGGTGATTCCGGTGCGCCTTTGAGTGCCTCTGAGGCGCATATTCTCGATGATATATGGGAGGCGGTTAAACCGTATCTCCGACCGGAAGGGGTGGCTGCTGTTGAAGAGAAAGGGAAGAGCATTACGGATTTTGAAAATGAAAGAGTTACTCCGCTCATTGGCAATGAAGAGTGTGCTTATTCAATAATGAAGGGTAATGTTTTCATGTGCGGAATTGAAAAAGCATGGTCAGATGGTAAAATAACATTCAGGAAACCATTATCATGTCATCTCTTTCCTGCCCGCATTAAATACTATTCCGATTTCAGGGCTGTGAATTATCAGGAACTGGCTATTTGTTCTCCGGCCCGTAAAGCAGGGGTTGATGAGGGAATTTATGTGTATGAATTCCTTAAGGAACCTTTGGTAAGGGCCTTTGGAGTAGAGATGTATAAAGACCTTTGCACTGCGGCAGATGAGCTGCGGAAGAATAAAACTATTAAAAAGTAGTTTCATCCTGATTAGCATTTACCATTTAGTCGAATTGCTTAATGTGGAAGAATAATACCACAAAACCCACTCAGGTGCCCGGCGGGCAATGTATTATTGTTGAGAAAACACAGGTGATTTGTCATAAGAAATCATTTTTTTCACCCTTTGGAGTTGATTATGGTAGTATGGTTGCCCCATATATCAACTTCATAGTTATTAATTTACTTAAGAAAGATAAAACGCCTGTATTTTGGACTGTCATTCCAATTAGTTGAAAAACAAATAATTATTCAGCCTGTCCAAGTATCTAACAGGCAACATCTCCGCAACAAACCTGATTTATTTAAATTAATTTTTAGTTTGGAGATTTAAATAAGAAGCCATATATTTGGCAGGTTAAATTAAAACCTAAAACTAATTCGTATGAAGAAACTATTTCTGCTGATTGTTTTGTTTGTGTTTGTAAGTGGCTACACTTTATTGGCACAGACAATAGTGATTACAGGCACGGTCACCTCTTCGGTAGAGGGGGAGGGTCCGATTCCCGGAGTTACAGTTATTGTTAAAGGTACCACGATAGGTGCAATAACAGACTTTAATGGGAAATATTCTATTTCAGTACCGTCAAATGCAACTACTTTAGTTTTCTCCTATATAGGGATGAAATCATTAGAAGTGGCTATTTCTGGCCGTACAGTAATCGATGGCATTTTGACATCAGACCTTGTAGGTTTAAACGAAGTTGTTGTTACAGCTTTCGGTATTAAAAGACCTGCAAAAGAACTTGGTGTTGCAACTGCTCAGGTATCAGACAAACAACTTACCCAGGCAGGTGTAAGTAATGTCATGAACGGATTAACCGCAAAAGTATCAGGTTTGCAAATCAATACCATTAATAATGGTGTTAACCCTGAAACTAAGATAACCTTGCGTGGTAATCGTCACTTCCTCTCCTCCAACCAGGCGTTGGTAGTATTGGACGGTGTTCCTGTAAGTGCAACTTATCTGAATTCAATAAATCCAAACGACATTGAAAGCGTAAACATTCTGAAAGGTGCAAGTGCTTCTGCGTTGTATGGTAATGAAGCTTCAAACGGTGTTATGATTGTTACCACAAAAAGAGGTGGGAACCAGAAGCCAACTATTAAAGTTAGTAACACAACAACCTTTGAACAGATTTCTTATCTTCCTAATTTACAGGAGCGGTTTGGATCAGGCTCAGGCGAAAGTCTTGGTAATTCTGATAATAACTATACCATGTGGATTGGTCCTGATAGGAATACAGATCCTTATACTTCTTACGAAAACCAGTGTTATGGTCCTGAATATAACGGAGCACTTGTAATATTGGGTGGTAAATTAGTTGATGGTTCATACCAGATGGTTCCTTACAGTGCCATCAAAAATCAAAAAAGAAATTTCTTCCAGACAGGGATATCAACACAGAACGATGTTTCATACAGCGGCGGTGATGCTAACAGCAGTATATACCTTTCAGGTCAGGATGTAAATACAACAGGTACTATCCCGGGTGATAAAAACAGAAGAACAGGTGTTCGTATGTCGGGTAGTAAAACTTATGGCATGTTCAGCGCAGATTTCACAATTGGTATTACACAAACAAATACCAATGTATCAGGTGGTGACATGAACCAGGGAAGAGGCGTTTACTGGAACGTATTAAACACTCCTGCACATGTTCCGATAAACAGTTATAAAGACATTGTAAATAACCCATTTGCTACTATCGACGGTTATTATAATGCTTATTATCCTAATCCTTTCTGGCAGATTGAACATTCACGTCAGATTACAAAACGTAATGACGTTTTAGGTTCAGTGAATTTATCATTAAAACCAGTAGAATGGTTAGAATTCTCTAATCGAACAGGTATTGTTTATAATAGCCAGAACTATAACTCATATCGTGACGAGGCCATTTATAGTGCCTATTCACACAGTGATCCCTGGAGCCAGGGCCACATGGGTGTAACATCTCCATATTCAGGAACAGCATTCGATAGCATGTCTTCAACAATAAATTTAACTGATGACCTTTTAGCTAAGATTAATAAGGATTTCGGTGATATCAGCACCAAATTTATTATTGGAGGTTCCTTGTATACCAGTAAGATTAATTATATGTCTCAAAATGCCGGTCAGTTGGTTATACCATATTTTTATAATATTTCCAACCGTATCGGAGAAGCTGGTGTGTCTCAGTCTTTAAATCAAAGAAATTCTCTTGGTGTATTTGCTGATGCAACTTTCGGTTATAAAAATTATGCATTCTTACATGTTTCCGGTCGTAACGACTGGGACTCCAGATTAGCTAAGGCAAATCGTTCATTCTTCTATCCGGTGGCTGACTTAAGTCTTATTCTGTCAGACATGTTCCCGGCATTAAAAGATGGTCCGATCCTTTCTTTCCTGAAAGTAAGAGGAAGTTTATCACAGACTGGTCAGATCTCTATATCTAACTGGTATGCAACCATACCTTCTTATTCTGCAGGAGCTGGTTTCCCTTATGGCGCCAATGCCGGATTCAGATTAAGTACAACACTTAGCAATCCAACACTGAAGCCTGAGATAACAACTGAAATGGAGGGTGGCGTTGAAATGAGCTTCATTAATAACAGGATACATTTAGTAACAAATGCATTTAAATCAAATACTAAAGACCAGACCATTCCTGCAGCTATATCTTCCTCAACTGGTTATTATTCTGCATACATCAATGCAGGTGAACTGGAAACCAAAGGGTTGGAAACAGATTTGAGCTTTACCCCACTGGTTGACTTAGGTGATTTAGCCTGGAACCTTACTCTTAATTATTCTTTCTCAACAAGTAAAGTTCTTTCTATATTCCCGGGCTTAAATGAATTGCCGGTTACTGACGGAGTTAATACAAGTGCATCTTATGCAATTGTTGGTCAGCAATTTCCAGCTATTAAAGTTACCGACGTTCTCAGAGACCCAGAAGGTCGTATTATCGTTGATGCTGTAACAGGTCTGCCTACCAAAAACCCTGCTCTTGTACAGATGGGTCATGGTAATCCAAATCATATCTTCGGCATCATTAATAATCTTTCTTACAAAGGGCTCAATTTAAATATGGTAGTTGATTACCGTTCAGGAAACAACATTCTCAACGCTGTTGGTAATGCACTCGATTTTACAGGAGTTTCTGAACATTCAACACTTAATGGACGTCAGCCATTTGTTATTCCGAATTCAGTAATTAAAAATGCTGATGGATCTTTTACTCCAAATACTGATGTTCTTGTAACAAACGCATCAAGAGCTTTCTGGGTATCTTCAGATTATCATAATACAAATGCTGCTTATGTAACAAGCGCAGCTTTCTGGAAACTCAGAGAAATATCTTTAGCTTACGATGTTCCTGTAAATAACCTTTTTGGTGGCAAATTCGTCAAAGGAGCACAGTTGGGTTTAGTTGGAAGAAACCTTCTTATGTGGCGTCCAAGAACAAACGTATGGACCGATCCAGAATTTAATACTTCCTCAGCTACAAGTAATGCTGTTGGTTATACTAATGAAGACCAGACACCTCCTACAAGGGTTTATGGTTTCAGTGTAAAACTTACTTTCTAACATTAAAACTTAATTAGAGATGAAGAAAAATATTGTTATATTATTAGTTGCACTGGCTTTTCTGGGAAGTTCTTGCGAAGATTTTCTTACTGTTAATGAAGTGAATCCAAACAACCCTTCTAAAGTTGATGCAAAGTTGGTATTGCCTGTCACACTCAATAGTGTGGCGAGTACTATGAATCTGCCCCGCAGGTTTGATTTCGTTTACCTGTGGCATGGTTTGTGGTCAATAAGTGCCGGTTATTCACAACCACAGAACCTGGTTCAGTATAAACTCCTCAACAGCAATTATCAGAATGCTTTTCTTGAGTCATATACTACAGCAAATAACCTGGACGCTATTGAAAAATCCTCAACCGATCCTAAGAATGTTTATTATGCTGCAATTGCAAAAATCATGAAAGCTTATATCTTTCAGAATTTGGTTGATTGCTGGGGAGATGTTCCTTATACTGAAGCTTTCCAGACTTCAACAGGGAACCTGAAACCTAAATATGATGCACAACAGACTATTTATGAAGATCTCGTTGTTAAACTTGATGAAGCTATGAGCCTTATCCAGGGTGCTGCAGCGGACGCCAATGCAATTCCGGCATCAAGTGATATTATGTATAAAGGTGATATGGATCTCTGGCTGAAATTCGCAAATACACTAAAACTAAGAATACTTGTTCATCAGGCTGATATGTCGGGAAGAACATCATATATTACAACTGCAATCGCTGCAACTGCCTCCATAGGTTATATCGGAGCTGGTGAAGGTGGTCTGGTAAACCCCGGGTATCTTGTATCTGCAGGTAAAATGAATCCATTCTATGGAACATTTTACAATGCTGCCGCTACATCACAGTCTGATGGTATAACCTACTATTTTGCAGGTAAAGATGGTGTTGACTACTATGCTTCAACCAACGATCCCCGTTTAGGGAAATTCTATCTTCCTTATAGTGGTACTTCTTATGCAGGTAACGTTTTTGGTAAACTTCCTGCTGATTTGGTTGCGGCTGCTTTAACTTCAAAACTTGGTTATATTGCTGGTGATGCGGGTACTATGATTGGAACTCCTACAAAATCAGCTCCTTTATTAACCGATTTCGAAAGTCTGTTCATTCAGGCTGAAGCTGCAAAAAGGGCTCTTATTACAGGTGATGCAAAAGCACTTTATGAAAGTGCCGTAACCCGGTCATTTATCTATAAAGGTTTAACAACTGTTGCTGCAACAAACTTCCTTGCTCAGGGTCTTGCAACTGTAAACTATGACAATGCCGGTGCTAATCAGCTGCAGGTTATACTCACTCAGAAATGGGCCGCTTTAAATGGTGTGGCTCCTGTTGAGATTTGGACTGATTACAGAAGAACGGGTTTCCCTTCATTCCTGCATTTTAGTGTTGATCCAGCCAGAGTATCTGATACCCCTCCGGTTCGTTTACTTTATCCGCAAAATGAGATTGACGTAAACAATGAAAGTGTTTTAGCTGTCGGAACGATTGATGCGTTTACTTCCAAGATTTTCTGGCAGAGCCGTTAATTTTAAATATTAAAATTTAAACGTGAAATAATATGAAAAATAAAATAATTGTAATTTCAACTCTCCTTGCAGGATTATTTATAATGAATTCTTGCCTAAAGGATGATGCTGACTATTGGAAAGAAGGCGTAGCAGGAAAAATGTATGCTACTGTCCTTGTCCCTACCTTACAGGCTATGGCTTTACAGCCTGTTGCAGGTGATGTTAACTATGAGTTTATGGTAAATATTGCAACCGATGCGCTTCCTACAGAGGACATAACTGTTACTTTGAAGATCGATCCGGCTGCAGTTACAGCTTATAATACTCTTAAAAGTAAAAGTTATCTGCCTTATCCTAATATTCAGATCCTGACACCTACAGTTACCATAGCTAAAGGTACCAGAACTGCTATGGTTCAATGTAAGGTATGGGGTGCTGAAACACTCAATGCGTGCGATAATTTTATTGCTGCCGTATCTATCGAAACCGTAAGCAATAATGTTCCTGTTGCTGCAAATATGAAGACCTACCTGTTGTCTTTGCCAATTTCAAATCCTTACTCTGGCGATTATAATTGTGTTGGTTATCGTATTCGTCCGGGCAACCCTACAGAACCGATTGTTGCTGTTGAAACTGCTTCAACAATTGATTGTAAAACAATTAAGAAATCAGGATTTGGAAACTATCCTTATGATATCACGATTGAGGTTACATCTAATATTATTGTTGTTGGTGGCGTAAACTGCTATAAAGTATTGCTTAGAGTAATTGATCCTGCTACAGGTGCTCCATTGGCTGGTGGCGAAGGTATGTTTACTACATGGGCCGGTGACGCTGCTACACCTCCGGCGGCTCCTGCAAACAATAATGAGATTAATTATTATAATCCTGTTACAAAGACTTTTATACTGAATGCTTATTACGTCAGCTCGGCTGGTAATCGTATTATGTATGAAAAACTAACCAGGATATAATTCATTTGATAATTATTTATCAATAAAGAAAAGTTAATTATGAAAAGAAAAAGTATAATTTTAGTTATGTTGCTCGTCTTATCCGGCTTATTTGTAATGCAAAGCTGTACTAAAGATGAGACCGCAACAGCGCCAACTGTATTAATTGCAGCAGTGCCGGCTAATCCTGTTCCAGTAGATGCTACTATTATCCCCTTCGTTGGAACACCTATTACAATTAGTTTGGCGTGGGAAGGTACCGCAACAAGTACAATTAAATGGAATGTCTTTTTTGGTGATTCTGAGGAACCAGATCAGGTTGCTACAGAAATTACAGGAAATACCTTTAATGTTACTGTACGTACCGGAGGTACATACTATTGGAAAGTTGAAACAATTGATGCGAAGAGTGTTAAATCAACTAGTCCTCTCTGGAGTGTTATTGTAAACACCAAACCTGCAGCTCCGGCTACTTATGTTCCTGCTAATGCTGCAGTAAACAGAAGCGTTAATGGCCCGTTGACATGGGTTTGTTCAGATCCTGAAGGTGATGATATTACCTACAAAGTTTATCTTGGCAAAACATCAACTTTAGCTTTGGCTGCTGAGATTCTGAATACAACATCCTATACGCCTGCTACTACCTTTACTGCTAGTACTCTTTACTACTGGAAAGTTGTTGCTGTTGATGCAAATGGTGCTGTTACAGAAGGTCCTGTTCAGACATTCACCACCGGTCTGGAAGCTATCTCTACTTATACCGGCAACTATTTATGTGATGAACCTGCTGAAGATTATAGCTATGATATTTCCTTTGCAAAGGTTACCTCTACTACGATTAAAACTACCAACTACTGGAATTCAGGTTGGGCCGGGACATTTACACTTGATCTGACTAAGATGACATATTCCATGCCAACAACTGTATGGGGCTCTTATTCAGCAATTGAGGCTGGTATTATTGAGCCTAAAACCGGCAAGATGGTTGGTACTTATACAATATGGTATGGTACAAGTGTTATCGAGCAGGGAGTTCATACTTATACAAAAGCTACTAAATAATAAATTCTTTTAAAGAAAGAGGTGACCAAATACGGTCACCTTTTTTTTTACTCTCACTCCTCACCCCTTGTTATTGTATTCCTCAATTCTTTTACGATTCTTACAGGATATCTGTATTCACTAAAAATATTGTGTAGATTGATTATTCGACAGGATTTATTTACCTTTTATACAATTAGTCAGATGAAATCCACATGATTGAGCTCAATCACAATCAGGCTTTTGAACTCAGCGAAGCGAGACATGTTTGAATATATTTTTCATTCATTAGTGGGGTCATCCGACCTTTAAAAAAAGAAATTTTATACGGATGAAAATTGATAAAAAAAAGGTATTAAAGGATTTGAATCATTTGTTAAAGTTAAGATTTGCTGATGAATTAAAGGACATTGTGCTTTTTGGTTCTCATGTGTATGGACATGCTCATAATGATTCTGACTATGATATTTTAATCATACTTAAGAAAAAAGCGGATTGGAAAATTGAAAGAGAGATTTCTGATATATGTTATGAAGTCGATTTGAAGTATAACATTATTACTGATGCACATGTTATTGGCGAACCAGAGTTTAATACATTGCGGGGAAAACAGCCAATATTTATAAATGCAATGGCAAATGGCTTATACGCATGATTGACGAAAAAGACAGGCAATCACTTGTTGATTATCGATTGCAACAAGAGACCGATACGATTGAATTAGCTAATTTTCTGGCAATTAACGAATAATATGTTATAGCGGTTAACCGGATTTATTATGGAATGTATTATGCACTAACCGCTTTAGCATTGAAAAACGGGTTTGAAACCTCAAACCATGGACAATTAATCGGTTGGTTTAACAAAGAGTATATTTTAAATAAGAGGCTTGATCCTCATTTCGGTAAAATTCTTCGCAATGCATTTCATAACAGGACAAAAGGAGATTATGATGCTTTTATAGACTTTCCCAGGAACGAAGTTGATCTGATGTTACTTGAAATGACCGATTTTATTCATGCGATAAAAAAGTTATTGCAACAATAAAAGGCAGCAACGTATTTCCAATATGTCACCATTTCGGGATGCCTTTTCATGAGCAAGGGAATTCTTTTTACCTTATAGTCGGATGCTCAGCTGCAGCAAATCTCGTTTTATTTTTGATTATCGCTACTGACGAACCTTTCATCTTGTCATCATCTTCGACCCTCCGCTTTCCGCCCTGAGCCTCTATTCGATCTTCAGATTAACCAGCTCAAGCCTGGTGGTTGTAGCCCTCAATACTTTAATAACGATATTTCCGATTCTGATAACATCATTATTTCCGGGGATACTGCCATAGTAAAACAATATCATCCCTGCAAGGGTTTCATAATCATCTTCTTCGGGAAGGTTAAGATGATACTTCTCATTAAGGTAATCTATCTCAATCCTTCCTGAAAGAATATACTCATTGTTACCTGTAACTTTTTCAGAAAGCTCATTGGTATCATGTTCATCTTCAATATCTCCAACAATTTCTTCAAGTACATCTTCCATTGTAACCATTCCGGATGTACCTCCAAACTCATCAACAACCAGGGCAATGTTCTTCTTCTCATCAACAAAAAGCTTCAATAGTTTATTTGCTGCCATCGTTTCAGGTACTATTGCAAGTTTTCTCATCGATGAAGTGATATCTGAAGGATTCTTAAAGAGATCTTTCAACTCGAAATAGCCTATGATATTGTCAATTGAGGTTTGGTAAACCAATATCCTTGAGAGCCTTGACTCAACGAATTTTTCTTTAAGCTCCGCAACTGTACTTGTACATTCAATAGCTTCAATTTCAGTACGTGGCACCATACACTCTCTTATTTTTACATTTGAAAAATCGAGGGCATTCTGAAAAATCCTAATGTTATGATGATCAGGACCTGATTCTTCCCGGCTCTGTTTACTAAGATTGACAAAATGGTCGAGGTCAACTTTACTGAAAACAAGATTCTCCTGTTTCTTTTCTCCGGGTTTGATCCTGAAAAACACCCTTATAAAAATGTTGGATGCTGCCAGTGTAAATTTGCTGATAGGATAAAACAGGAAAAAGAAGATCATCGTTGGGATGCTCAGAAACTTAAGGAAAAAATTCGGAGAAATTATAAAGATTGTTTTTGGAAGAAATTCAGCAACGAATAATATTAATGCAGTGGAAATAAATGTGTTAAGAATTAATATCAGTAGGTCGGAATCAATATATTCTGATAGCTGCGGTCCAAGTAATTTAGAAAAGACAAGTCCGTAGATTACCAGGGCAATATTATTCCCGATAAGCATTGTTGCAATATACTGTCCCGGATTATTTGTAAATAACTTTAAGATCTCAGAACCGAAAACACCTTGTTTTCTGTCAAGTTCAATCCGGAGTCTGTTAGATGTAACAAATGCAATCTCCATACCTGAAAAGAACGCAGAAAGAATTATTGCGAGAAGTATGATAAGGATTCCGTTCATAGACCAAAGTTAATCCTTTTTTCTCTGTTTATGCCTTAACCATGCAAAGACAAAGGAGATCAAAGCCATTGATGCAAAGATAAATACTTTGCTGCCGCCACTTGTTATTGCATAACTGATGCCGGCAACAACAGATAAAACACCTGTTGTAATCCAGATTATTTCCATCACCAGGAGTGAGCTATTCCTCATCTTTAAGATATATAGTGGCACTCACTTTTTTAATTTTTCGCTTGACAAGACGTGCATCAGACTCAAACCCTGTTCCCATAACAATCTGATCCTCATTGGTTATTTTTACAAAACGATCGGTATATATAAGATCCCTTTGCTGATCCCAGTATAATACTTCAGTTTCAAGTTTGTCTTTTCCTTCATTAATCACAACTACACTGTCCTTGAGTTCCCATAAATTATCGGGTTTTGTATAGTTTGCATATTTTGAATTTATTTTTGCAACAGGATCAGTTTTCCCATCGTAAAAAACCACCCTGATACCCAATCTGAATTCAGTATTTGGGATTTCAGCGTTTTTATGTTCCTCCATGAGAGGGGAATTCATTATAAGCTGGATGCGTCCGGAATCGGTAAAGACAGTTTCAAAATCTTTAACTGTAAGAGAAGGAAGGGTTAAGAGATCTGATTTTGGTAGGACATTAATTTTGTTCTCACATGAAAATGTCACCAATGAAAGTATGATTATTGTGATCAGGAAAAGATTACCGGATTTAAATGCTGAGCCCGCAAGCCTGGTTCTGGTTGAAAAACATGTGGGTTTCATAGTATCCATTTATTTAACCCCTTTCCGCTTCTGCAGCTGATGAATCTTGCGAAACTCCTTCAATGCAGCGGGAAGGTTGGGATAAGGTAATTACCTGCTAATCATATTTGCGTTTAATAAACCAGAAATCGTAAAGGTTGAGGCTGATGCCAAATGTAAAATAGTTTTCGGTATGAAGACTACTGCCGGCAGCACCCGTTTTTCTGGTTATATCGAAATAAAAATTGGTGGTCGATAATGATCGCCTTAATGGAACTCCAAAGCCGATACTGGCACCATATTCTTTCAACTGTTCCCCATTAATAACCAGATAATTATCTCCAACATGGCCGCCGATCCGATAATCCATTCTCTTAAGGAAACTGAAATTTGAAAATCGGTCAGGAGTGAATTCTGCCCCGAATAGAAATGTTCTGGTATCACCTGAATAACCTTCTGCCCCCGGAATTCTTGATTTTGTCCATTTGGTAGAGACGAAATCAAATCCTGTTGTAAATTTATTCTTTTTGCCAAGGGATAAACCAAGCCTTAATGTACCCGGTATGAAGGCAGAGGTTGAATTGTCAGAAATATCTGAAATGGTATCTGTTACCCCGTTTGTTGTAGATTTATAGGAGAGGTGCTGATATTTGGAGGTGAAATATTTGCCGGAATTAAGAGAGACACCGGCATTAATAAAGTAATTGTTTTTGAGTGCTGCAGTGTACTGAATGCCGTAATCAAAATTAACACCACTCAATTCCAGTTTCTCCGAAGTGTTATTCTGATAAACAAAGATGTCGTTAAACGAGACCAGATAATTTCTTTTTACCTGACCGAAAAGCATTGTCATATTAATTCCTGCCGAGAAATTTTTATTGATGTTGATTCCTGAACCAAGGAAGAAATTTGTAAATCCTCCTTCGCCGGTATGGTTAGAAATATATTCTCCTACTATCGGATCATATCCGGGATCAATTTTCAGAACTGTTTCTGAAAGATTGTAATAGCCACTGCTGACAGGGACGATCCCAGCTGCAAACCCCCATCCTTTTGCCAGAGGAAAGCCAATAAGGAGATGATCAAAATTCATATCTTCAGAAGTGAAGCTTGATGCTCCGTCGGAAAGAATATTTCTGCCATAATCAATTCCAAAATCAAAGATAAAGGAGTTTGTATCAAGGCTGCTGTACGATGCCGGATTAGAAAAATGTATGGTTGCGTTGCTCCTTAATGCAGTTCCTATACCACCCATTCCCAGACTTTTGAATGCTCCTGCAGGTTCCATGGTCCCAATATTGAATCTCGAGTAAGGAGAGTTAATAAGCTTCTGACCGGTGGCTGTATAGGTAAGGGAAAACAGGAAGAGAAAAATGGCTATTGTCGTTTTATGTTGCATTGTATTCTAAAATATAATTTAAACCATCAATCACAATATCAGGCATATATGTGTATTGGCAGTCGATTTTGTCTTTAAGATATTCACTGTCTCCGCCTGTCAGTATTATTTTGAAATCAGTATGCTTTTTCTCAAACGTGCGAATATACTCATTTATTTCATATGAGACCCCCGTAATAACACCTGCTCTTATTGCATCAGTAGTATTTCGTCCGGGGAATGTATAGCTTTCAGTCAGTGTAACGAGGGGCAGTTTTCCTGTGTAACTATTTAATGCCTTGAATCTCATTGTTATACCCGGAGAAATGTTACCACCTTTAAAAATATCTGCAGAGAGATAGTCAAATGTAATTGCAGTACCGGCATCAATAATAAGGATCTCTTTCCCGGAGAAGAGTCTGCATGCTCCTGCAACAGCTGCTATTCTGTCTGTTCCAAGTGTTTCAGGAGTATCATATTCAATTTTAAAAGGAAGTTTGGATTTATGCGAAAGAACATGAACAGAGGGGATGTTCGAAAGAAACAGATCGATGATGAAAGGAGGTAATTTTTTTACTGATGATACGATGGCCTTTTTAATTTTAAACCCGCTTAGCTCCTTTTCCATCTCCTCACAGCTTAACTCATTTATCCGGGAGACAGAAAGCTTTTTCTCCTTTTCATAAACAGCCAGCTTTGTACTGGTATTTCCAATGTCAACGATAAGATTCATGGTGCAAAGGTAATAAAAAGCAGGAACAGAATTGCAGCTTTAAACATCAGAAACTAGCCTGCGCTTGTTGTGTTTCCCAGAATCTCATTCAGAATATGTATCGCCGATTTTACAGACCTTACATCTGAAACAGTGAGGCTTAGTTTTGCAGCCTTTTGTTTCATGCTCATCCTGTTTTGCTTTTTGTTAACGTAGTTCATTATTGAAACAAAAAGCGAACTGTGATAGAACTTTGAGTTATGATCCGAGACAAAATTGGCAATAAGCAGATTATTTTTTAAGAATATCTTTTCGATACCAAGCTTTATGGCGATCCATTTGATTCTTACAATATCGAGCAGAGCTTCAGCCGGAGGAGGAATAGTACCAAACCTGTCGATAAGCTTCTTCTCAAATAACACTAAAGCATCATCGTTTTCAATCTCATTCAGCTCTTTATATAACCTTATTCTTTCAGAGATATTTGAAATATATTCATCCGGGAACATAATTTCAAGGTCAGTATCAATCTGAAAATCTGTAACGTATATTTTTTTATGTTGAGGTTTTTCCGGAAATGTTACTTTTTCTGTATCATCCGAAGGCTCCCTGTACTCAGACTCTCTCAACTCGATGAGTGCCTCATTCAGTATTCGCTGATAAGTTTCAAAACCTACATCAGCAATAAACCCGCTCTGTTCCCCTCCAAGAAGGTTTCCAGAGCCTCTGATATCAAGATCCTGCATGGCAATATTAAATCCGCTTCCAAGTTCCGAAAACTCTTCTATAGCCTTCAGTCTGCGTCTGGCCTCATGGGTAAGAGTGGTCAGGGGAGGAGCCAGAAGATAGCAAAATGCTTTTTTATTTGATCGGCCCACTCTTCCTCTTAGCTGATGCAGCTCCGACAGGCCAAAGTGATGAGCATCATTGATAAAGATTGTATTGGCATTCGGGATGTCAAGGCCTGATTCAATTATTGTGGTTGCAAGTAACACATCATAATCGCCCTGGATGAAGTCGTACATCACATTTTCTACATGAGTGCCATCCATCTGCCCATGAACAATTGCAGTCTTAACGTTTGGACAGATCCTGTTTATCTGTGCCTGTATCTGTTTAATATTTTCAACCCTGTTATGAATAAAAAAGACCTGTCCGTTTCTTGAGACCTCATATTCAATGCCCTCCTTAACTATCTCTTCGTTGAATCCATGAAGTTCGGTTATAATGGGCATTCTGTTTGGAGGAGGGGTATTTATTATTGACAGGTCGCGCGAACCCATAAGTGAAAATTGAAGAGTTCGTGGTATCGGAGTAGCTGTAAGTGTCAGAGTATCAACATTTGCCTTAATTTTTTTAAGTTTCTCCTTTACAGAAACACCGAATCTCTGCTCCTCATCAATTATTAAAAGCCCCAGATCTTTGAATTTAACATCCTGCCCGACAAGCTTATGTGTTCCAATAATAATATCTATCTTTCCTTCAGCCAGCCGGGACAGGATTAATTTCTGATCGGCAGCTTTTTTATGGCGGCTGATATATTCAATATTACAAGGAAATCCTTTAAGGCGTGCCGAAAAGGTCTTATAGTGCTGAAGGGCAAGAATAGTTGTCGGGACGAGCACAGCGGTCTGTTTGCTGTCAGTAGCCGATTTAAAAGCTGCCCTTATGGCAATCTCAGTCTTACCGAACCCCACATCGCCACATACCAGACGGTCCATCGGATGCCCTGCTTCCATGTCTTCTTTTACTGCAATTGATGCAGTGAGCTGATCAGGTGTATCTTCATAAATAAAAGAAGCTTCAAGTTCGCGTTGAAGATATGAATCGGGAGAAAAAGAATATCCCGGCGAATCCATCCTTTTTGCATATAGCAGTATCAGATCTTTTGCGATGTCCTTCACCCGTCCTTTTGTAGCCTGCTTCAGTTTCTGCCAGGCACCTGAACCAAGCTTGTAGATTTTGGGTTCTGCATTATCCTTACCTTTATATTTTGAGATCCGGTGAAGGGAATGAATACCTACATAAAGTATGTCATTATCCCTGTAAACCAGCTTAATAGCCTCTTGTATCTTTCCATTGACTTCAATCTTCTCAAGCCCTCCGAATTTACCTATCCCATGATCGATATGCACAACATAATCTCCCGGGTTGAGTCCGGTAAGTTCTTTTACAGAGATACTCTCCTTCTTTGTAAAGTATCCTCTGATCCTGAATTTATGGTACCTGTCAAAGATCTGATGGTCGGTGTATATCGAGATCTTCAGATCATGATCGGTGAATCCGTTATGAAGGTTAAGGAGCATCGGATTAAAATGAACCGCCGGATTTATCTCCTTAAAGATATCTTTCAGCCTCTCAATCTGCGATTCGCTCTCTGAAATAATATAAGTTGTATACTCTTCGGCAACATTCGAAAGAAGCTTTCCTGAAAGCAATTCAAAGTTCTTATTGAATACAGGTTGCGATTCAGTCCGGAATTCAAACAGCGATTCCGGTTCAAACATGCTCTGCCTGCCGAATTCGACCATCCTGAACTTCCTGCAATGGTCAAAAAAGTGGTTGCCTGTCATCACAATCTCTTTCTTGTCTGAGATCTGCCCCGACTCCTCTCTCTGGGTCGTCTGAAAGAAAATGTTATTGATCTTTTCCTTTATGTATGCTGCATCTTCAATCCAGATCAGGGAAGAAGGGGGAAGGAAGTCAGTAAAGGAATCATTGATCTCTTCTATTGATATATCCTGAATATTGGGGATTATGGATATCTGCTTGTGAATACTCACCGACAACTGATCGTCGGTATTAAACGATCGTATTGTCTCCACCTCTTCACTAAAAAAATCGATACGGTATGGCAGATCGGCTGAGTATGAGAAGACGTCTGCAATACTTCCTCTGATTGAATACTGACCGGGCTCATAAACAAAATCGGTCCTTACGAAATTGTATTCATGAAGAATCTCTTCAAGAAACTCTAATGAGATCTTATCGCCTTTGCTTATATTGAAAGTGTTCTTTTTAAGATTTCTTTTGCTCACCACCTTTTCCATTGCCGACTCGGGGTAGGTAACTACTATCCCTTTCCTTTTTCCTGAAGCAAGATGGTTAAGAACTTCAGTTCGCAGAACAATGTTTGCAGGCTCGGTTTGTTCATATTGTACCGAACGTTTATATGTAGAAGGGAAAAAGAAAACAGATTCTTCACCCAGAAGGGAAACAAGATCATTATAAAAATAGGCAGCATCCTCTTTTTCGGGGATCAATACCAAATGGGTGGTTTGGGTTTTATGAAACACCAGTGAAAGAACCATTGCTCTGGAAGAACCGGAAAGACCTTCAACACGCATGTTTCTTCTCTTATCATCATTTATTGTCTCAATCAGAACAGGAAGGAGAGGATGATTATTATAGTGAACGGATATCTGGTTTTCTTTCATCGGACTTATTTCGCGGGCAAATTTACTAAAATGAATCTTAAAAGGGATGTTTGTCGGGTGAATTGCTATGTGTCGGGGAAATGTTATTTTTAAACCAAATTTGATTATATGAAGGTCTTTAAGTTTGGAGGAGCATCGGTCAGAGATGCTTCAGGTATGAGAAATCTTTCGATGATTGTCTCAGAAGAGTCTGCTGATCTGGTAGTTGTTGTTTCAGCTTTAGGAAAAACAACAAATGCTCTTGAGAAAGTGCTTAAGGCATGGCTCGCGGGAGATAAAGCATATCTGCTCCTGCTGGAGGAGATATATAATAATCATCAATCAGTAATTCAGGAACTTTTTACGGATAAAACAGTTCCGTCAGGGAAAATAGACGTCTGGTTCACACTCCTGAAAGAATATTTGTTATCTGAGAAGAGTCCTGGTTATGATTTTAATTATGATCAGGTTGTATCTTATGGTGAAATATGGTCAACAGTTATTGTTGCCGAATATCTGATGATAAATCTCCCCGGCACAGAGTGGGTTGATATCAGAAATGCCCTTTTAACTGACGACAATTACAGGGATGCAAATATTTTATGGAGCGAGAGTACTGAAAGGGTTAAGAAGATTCTTGATTTTAAAAAGAAGAGGATTTATGTTACCCAGGGTTTTATAGGGGGAACATCAGCCGGACATACAACCACTCTTGGGAGGGAAGGGTCTGATTATACTGCGGCAATTCTTGCAAATATGCTTGATGCTGAAAGTGTTGTGGTATGGAAAGATGTTCCGGGAATCCTGAATGCCGATCCGAAATGGCTGCCCGATGCTCAGAAACTTGATGAGATTTCTTATAAAGAGGCCGTTGAGATGACATTCTCCGGCGCAAAAGTCATACACCCTAAAACTATTAAGCCTCTTCATAATAAGAATATACCTCTGCATGTCCGTTCGTTTCTTTTACCTGCAGGGAAAGGGACTGTAATTAAAGCGGATGCAACTCTTAAAAAGGGAATCCCTGTTTTTATTAAAAAGGAAGATCAGATCCTTATTTCATTGCAGCCAAATGATTTTTCTTTTGTCATGGGAGATAATCTGAGCAGGATCTTCCATTTTTTCATGACACACGGTATTAAAGTTAACCTGGTTGAAGCAAGTGCAGTAAGCATAGATGTTTGTGTCGATGACGAAAGAGAAAAAGTTGATGCTTTGATCGAAGATTTAAAAACCGAATTTTCAGCTGTTTATAACGATAATGTGGAAATGCTTTCAATAAGGCATTATACTGAGGAAGCTGTCGGAAGAATTACTGATGCCAGGGAAATCCTTCTTGAACAGCGTACGAGAAGCACTGTAAGGTTCGTAGTCAGGACGGCATAATACTATGACAATAGTGAATTATCTGTCAAAAAGTAATCGCTGGCCTCTGTAGTCCTCTTTAATTACTCCGTTATCAAAGACAATTGTTCCGTTTACAATAGTCTTAACAACCTTTGATCGAAATGAAGTACCTTCAAATGGAGACCATCCGCATTTATATAATATGTTCTCTTTTGTAACGCTCCATCCGCTGTCAGGATCAATAAGGCACAAGTCAGCTTTATACCCTTCTCTAATAAACCCTCTCTCTCTGATATTAAACAGAATAGCCGGATTATGGCACATCATCTCAACAATTTTCCCAAGGCTGAAAACATTCCTGTGCCAGAGTTCAAGCATTATAGTGAGCGAGTGCTGAATAAGAGGGCCGCCCGAAGGCGCTTTGAAATAACTGTTTTGTTTCTCTTCCAATGTATGTGGAGCATGATCTGTTGCAATAATATCGATCAGATTATTATTCACCCCGTTAATAAGGGCATCTCTGTCGAAACGGGTTTTTATTGCCGGGTTCCATTTTATAAGTGCCCCAAGATCATCATAGGAGGATTCCTCAAACCAGAGATAGTGCACACAGACCTCACCTGTTATCCTCTTCTGATTAAGAGGAAGCTCGTTGCTGAAAAGCTTAATCTCATCGGCAGTTGAAAGGTGAAGTATATGAAGTCGTGTATTAAACTCTTTTGCAAGATTAACGGCATGTGATGAAGAGAGGAAACAGGCCTCCCGGCTTCGTATAAGGGGATGCATTTTAACCGGAACATCCTCTCCGTATCGTTCCCGGTATATGCCGGTATTTTTTCTTATTGTCGGCTCATCTTCGCAATGGGCAGTAATGGGTAATGATACTTTTGCAAACAACTCCTTCAAAGCACTTTCGTTATCAACAAGCATATTCCCGGTTGAGGAGCCCATAAATAACTTTATGCCGCATACTTCCGATGGATCAACCCTCATCACCTCGCCGATGTTTGTGTTTGTTGCTCCGATATAAAAGGAGTAGTTAGTCAGGGAATTTTCAGAGCCGATAAGGTATTTTTCATTAAGTATGTCTATTGTAACTGTCTGAGGGTTTGTGTTTGGCATATCCATAAATGAGGTTACACCACCGGCAACAGCGGCTCTCGATTCACTGTGGATATCGCCTTTATGGGTCAGGCCGGGTTCCCTGAAATGAACCTGATCGTCAATGACCCCGGGAATAAGTAATAACCCGGTGGCATCAATTGTTTTTGTCCCCGGAGGGATAGTCATCTGGTCAGCAGATCCGATTGCAGAAATAATCTCCTCTATAATAAGAAGGTCACTTAAGTAAGTCTCTCCTTCATTGACTATTGTTGCGTTTTTTATTAATATATTGCTCATTATAAATGATATACAGGTGTGGATTCTTATTTTACTTTGTTATCTGTTCATTTTTTTGTCCCGGTCAGCCAAAGTGTTCTGGAAAATCACCTTTCCAGGTGGATTGGTTGGGGTTCAAAACTTCCTGGTTATTTTTGGGATGGGACTGAAGTTATACCTTTATAATATGGTATCCTATTTCTTTGGATACTTTGTGAAAATACTTCTGACTTTCATTCTAAGAACACCCCACAATGCTTCGTTGAAAATTCCACCCGACATTTTGGATGAGCCTAGTTTTCTGTCTGTGAAGATGATAGGTATCTCAACAATTTTGTATCCGAGTTTCCAGGCGGTAAATTTCATTTCAATCTGGAAGCCATAGCCTACAGATCTGATATGATCTGGTTTAATACTTTCAAGGACTTCTCTCCGGTAGCATTTGAATCCGGCAGTGGTATCCATTATTTTCATGCCTGTAATTATTCTCACATAAATTGAAGCAATGTATGACATCAGTACTCTGGTGAGTGGCCAGTTGACAACATTAACCCCGCTGATATATCTTGAACCTATTGCCAGATCCGCGCCGTCATCTTTACATGCTTTATAAAGCTTCAACAGATCATTTGGATCGTGGGAGAAATCTGCATCCATTTCATAAATAAAGCTATAATCTTTATCAAGAGCCCATTTGAAACCGGCAGTATAGGCAGTACCAAGTCCCAGTTTTCCTGGTCTTTCAATGAGGTGAAGATTTGGAAGGTATAATTGAAGCTTTTTAACGATGTCTGCAGTGCCGTCGGGAGAGTTATCATCAATAACAAGTATGTCGAAAGGGATAATAAGAGAGGATATGGCTTTTATTATCGCCTCTATATTCTCTTTTTCCCTGTAAGTTGGAATAATTACAATGTTCGGCATATCAGATAAATATTTACGAAAATAGTACATTTCATGAGACCGGCATTTAAATGGACAAGTTTATTTATCAATTATTGCTGAAAATAAATATCAATTTCTTTGGAAGAAATAATTGAAGCATTATCTTTGTCGTCCCAAAAGCAAAAAGATCTGCGGATACAAAATGGTAAAAGCGGATAAAGTTCTTTGAAATTATGAAGTAAACAACCAGGCGAGAAATGGAAATCTCGTCAAAATAATAACTTGTTAGTATTTTAGAATTGAG